>CALUIV010000029.1 GCA_944320775.1 uncultured Paraprevotella sp.
TTTTCTTAAGGACATTTTTATTTTATCGGCTGAAAAACAGCCGATAAATTCATCGTGGCGGAAAATAGAATGGTTACAAACAGTTTTATAATATATTACACAACACTACATATTCTGTAGTGTTGTGTAATAATTTTCTAGTATAATCTATATTAAAAATAAAACAAGAATTAAGCTCCAGTTTTGTTATATAATCATATCTAGAATTCATTTTTTATTTATTTTCCACTGACAATCCGTTTAATGTCATTCAATTTATTTAAAGCCTCAACTGGAGTCAGATTGTTAATATCTAAATGTAAGATCTCATCTCGAATCTGGCATAACACAGGATCATCCAATTGAAAAAAACTCAATTGAATGCCATCCTGAACTTCTTTATGATTAGAATCTGTACCAATCCCAAGTTGTTCTTTTCCACTCCCATGCTCTAACTCTTTCAGAATTACATTAGCTCGATTAACAATGGTTTTTGGCATACCTGCAAGTTTAGCCACATGAATACCAAAAGAATGTTCACTTCCACCCCGTTCCAATTTACGTAAGAAAATAACTTTTCCATCAACTTCACGCACAGAAACATTATAATTCTTAATACGCGGAAACAGTTTTTCCATCTCATTTAGTTCATGATAATGTGTTGCGAAAAGAGTACGTGCCCTACCCTTCTTATTCTCATGGATATACTCCACAATAGCCCAGGCAATACTGATTCCGTCATAAGTAGATGTACCTCTGCCCAATTCATCAAAAAGCACCAAACTTCGTGAAGAAAGATTATTCAAAATATTGGATGCCTCATTCATTTCTACCATAAACGTACTTTCACCTAAGGAAATATTATCGCTTGCTCCAACACGAGTAAAGATTTTGTCAACCATTCCTATTCTAGCTCGTTCAGCAGGTACAAAACAACCGATTTGAGCCATTAAAGTAATCAAAGCCGTCTGACGTAACAGAGCTGATTTTCCTGCCATATTTGGACCCGTAATGATAATAATCTGCTGTTGATCCGTATCAAGACGAACATCATTAGCCACATAATGTTCTCCTACTGGCAACTGTTTTTCAATTACAGGATGACGTCCCTGAATAATCTCTAAAACATCACTATCTTCAATAACCGGACGTACGTAACAATTCTCCTGTGCCACAATTGCAAAAGAATACAAGCAATCCAAACGGGCTATTAAATTAGCATTTATTTGTATGGCTGGTGTAAACTCTGTCAAGGATAAAATCAACTCGTTAAACAGACGCATCTCCAAAGATAAAATCTTATCTTCTGCTCCAAGAATTTTTTCTTCATATTCCTTTAATTCCTGCGTAATATAGCGCTCAGCATTTACCAATGTTTGTTTCCGAATCCATTCAGAAGGAACTTTATCTTTATGTGTATTACGCACTTCCAAGTAATAACCATAAACATTATTATAACCTATTTTAAGACTAGGAATTCCTGTAAGTTCAGTTTCTCTTTGCTGAATTTTCAACAAATAATCTTTTCCGCTATACGCAATCTGGCGCAGTTCATCAAGCTCGGCATTAACACCTTCTGCAATCACACCTCCTTTATTTGCCAGAAGAGGCGGATCTGCTTTTATCTCACGTGCTATCCGGTCACGTATAGAGGCACAAAGATTCAACTGCTCCCCTATCCGTTTTAAAGTTGCATCATCAGCTTGTTCACATGCCTTTTTAATTGGTTCGATAGCCTGCAAAGCTATACGGAGTTGAACTATGTCACGTGGAGAAACACGACCGACAGAGACCTTGGAAATAATCCGTTCCAAATCCCCTATAAAATGTAACTGTTCCTCAATCAGATTTCTAAAATCAGGATCTTTAAAGAAATAATCAACAACATCCAAACGTTCGGTGATCGGCTTCTCATCTTTTAAAGGAAAGATAAGCCAACGTTTCAACAAACGGGCTCCCATTGGAGTTATAGTTTTATCTATAACATTCAATAATGAATTTCCACCTTCATTCATAGAACCAAGCAACTCCAAATTACGAACTGTGAACTTATCCAAACGTACATAACGTTCTTCTTCAATTCGTGCCAAAGAAGTAATATGTCCTATCTGACTGTGTTGCGTCATTTCCAAATATTGCAGAATAGCCCCCGAAGCTATAATTCCGCTTTTCAAATGATCAACGCCGAATCCTTTAAGATTTTTTACTTCAAAGTGTTTCAAAAGCTTATTCATTGCCGTTGTCTCCGTGAAAACCCAGTCATCTAATTCGAACGTAAGATATTTTAATCCGAAATTAGATTCAAAGACTTGTCTTTTTCCACGTTCAAAAAGAACCTCTTTCGGCGAAAAATTAGCTAATAATTTATCAATATATTCATTATTTCCTTCTGACGTTAGAAATTCCCCCGTACTGATATCTAAAAAAGAAACACCACAGAGATTTTTTCCGAAATGAACGGCTGCTAAAAAATTATTTTCTTTATAATTCAACACATTATCTCCCATGGCTACACCAGGAGTAACTAATTCTGTTATTCCTCGTTTCACCAAAGTCTTAGTCAACTTGGGATCCTCTAACTGATCACAAATTGCTACTCGTTTACCAGCACGTATCAGTTTGGGTAAATAAGTATCTAAAGCATGATGTGGAAATCCGGCCATTTCTACAGGTGTACCATCTTTTCCTCCATTATTTCTTTTTGTAAGTGTTATTCCTAAAATCTCAGAAGCTGTAATAGCATCCTGACTATATGTTTCATAAAAATCACCACAACGAAACAACAACACAGCATCAGGATGTTTTGCCTTCAAATCGTAAAATTGTTTCATCATAGGAGTCAGTCCTTCTTTCGCCATAATAAAAAGGTTTGTAATTGCTGGCCGCAAAAATACAATTATTTTTTCAGACCCTAAATATAGAAACAAAAAAACGGGACAACTCTTTCGTTTAGAGTGCCCCGAGCAATCAATCTTTAAATCTCTCAAAATTTCATTCACTAACGAAATTCTTTTGCTTTTTCCATAAACATGCCATTGTATCGCTACAATTCTAAGGCATTTGTTTCCAATAATTAACAATCAATCTACCATTATACCTTTAACTAGAAAACAACTTCTCACGAAGTATTGTCGAATCATTTCTGATTGACACTGCAAAGTTATAGTGATAATTGAATATTGATGCAGAAAATCAGGAAAAACCTAAAAAAATATAGTTTTTCTTGACGTAAGTCAATAAAAACTGTGTGCCAACACAATTTTTATAAATTGAAACTAAATCAAGCTATTTTGGCACAATATGGCTTTTTTAGTAAAAAAGCCTTCTATTCTTAGTTTATTTGCTATCTTTGTACCTTATTAATAAATAGTCTTGAAAAATGAGAAAAATAGAAATTTCAGAACTGAAAGAAAATTTTTTCGAAACAATAGGTAAGGAATGGATGCTGATTACAGCTGGTCAGGAAAAATCATTCAATACTATGACCGCATCTTGGGGTGGAATAGGATGGCTTTGGAACAGACCTGTAGTCTTTGTTTTTATACGTCCAGAACGTTATACTTATCAATTTACAGAAAAAAATGACTTTTTTACACTTTCTTTTCTGGGATTTGATAATCAAGCACGGAATACATACAATTTGTGTGGAACAAAATCGGGTAGGGAAATAGATAAAATAAAAGAAACAGGATTAAAGCCTCTAATTACTGAAAACGGAAACATAACATTTGAACAAGCAAGACTTACATTAGAATGTAGAAAACTCTATGTAAATGATATGAATACAGATTCTTTTTTAGAAAAATCTATTCTTGATAAATGGTATGGAGGAAATCATGGAAATTTACATCATATCTATATAGCCGAAATTATTTCTGCTTGGACAAACGAATAATAAAAACATAACATATTAAGAAAAATGGAATACAATTTCAGAGAAATTGAGAAAAAATGGCACAAGAAATGGGTTGAAAACAAAACCTACAAAGTGACCGAAGATGAAAACAAGAAAAAGTTCTATGTGTTGAATATGTTTCCTTATCCAAGTGGAGCCGGACTACATGTAGGACACCCACTCGGTTATATTGCAAGTGACATTTATGCCCGTTACAAACGTTTACAAGGATATAATGTGTTAAACCCTATGGGTTATGATGCATATGGTTTGCCTGCGGAACAATATGCTATCCAAACAGGACAACATCCAGCTGTAACAACAGCTGCCAATATTAAACGTTATCGGGAACAGTTAGACAAAATAGGATTTTGTTTTGACTGGGATCGTGAAGTACGCACCTGTGAACCAAATTATTATCATTGGACACAGTGGGCGTTCCAAAAAATGTTTGATAGTTATTACTGCAATGAAAAGAAACAGGCACGCCCTATTAAAGAACTGATTGAAAAATTTGAGAAACAGGGTAGTGTAAACCTTGATGTTGCTTGTAGTGAAGAAATTTCATTCACAGCTGACGAATGGAAAGCGATGAATGAAAAGCAACAACAGGAAATTCTGATGAATTACCGTATTGCTTACTTGGGTGAAACGATGGTTAACTGGTGCCCGGCTTTGGGTACGGTGTTAGCTAACGATGAAGTAGTTGACGGAGTATCAGAAAGAGGAGGACATCCAGTTGTACAGAAAAAAATGCGTCAATGGTGCTTACGCGTAAGTGCGTACGCACAACGTCTGTTAGACGGATTGGATCATATAAATTGGACCGATTCTCTAAAAGAAACACAACGTAACTGGATTGGAAGATCTGAAGGAACTGAAGTAGAATTCCATATTAAGGATTCAGACAAATCATTTACTATCTTTACCACCCGTGCTGATACTATGTTTGGTGTTACTTTTATGGTGTTAGCTCCTGAAAGTGAACTTGTAGAAACTGTAACAACACCAGAACAAAAGGCAGAAGTAGACGCTTATCTTGAAGCAACAAAAAAACGTACGGAACGCGAACGTATCGCTGATCGCCGTGTTACAGGTGTATTCTCCGGATCATATGCTATCAATCCATTTACAGGAGAAGCTAATCCTATATGGATCAGCGATTATGTACTTGCCGGATATGGCACTGGTGCCATTATGGCCGTTCCGGCACATGACAGTCGTGACTACGCTTTTGCAAAACATTTCAACTTACCTATCATACCGCTTATTGAAGGCTGCGACGTCAGTGAAGAAAGTTTTGATGCAAAAGAAGGAATTGTCACAAACTCACCACGTCAGGGTGTTACACCATATATAGATTTCTCTCTCAACGGATTAACTGTAAAAGAAGCTATTGCAGCAACTAAAAAATACGTTCAAGAACATAAATTAGGCCGTGTTAAAGTTAACTTCCGTCTTCGCGATGCTATTTTCAGCCGTCAGCGTTATTGGGGTGAACCATTTCCTGTTTATTATAAGGATAATATGCCTTATATGATTCCTGAAAATTGCCTGCCTTTAGAATTACCGGAAGTCAGCAAATTCTTACCAACTGAAACAGGAGAACCTCCATTGGGTCATGCAGAAATATGGGCATGGGATACAGTAAACAATCGAATTACAGAAAACAAATATATCGATAATAAAACTATTTTCCCTCTGGAATTGAATACAATGCCCGGATTCGCCGGAAGTTCGGCCTACTATCTGCGCTATATGGATCCACATAACAATCAAGCACTTGTCGATCCGAAAATCGATGCCTACTGGCAAAATGTCGACCTCTATGTCGGTGGTACGGAACATGCTACCGGACACTTGATTTACAGTCGTTTCTGGAATAAATTTCTCTTTGATTACGGATACAGTTGTAAGGAAGAACCATTTGAAAAACTGGTTAACCAAGGAATGATCCAAGGACGTAGTAATTTTGTCTATCGAATTAAAGATACCAATACTTTCGTATCGTTAGGTTTAAAAAACCAGTATGATACAACACCGCTTCATGTCGATGTTAACATTGTTACCAATGACATATTGGATTTAGAAGCGTTCAAAAACTGGCGTCCAGAATATAACAATGCCGAATTTATTCTGGAAGACGGAAAATACATCTGTGGATGGGCTATTGAAAAAATGAGCAAAAGTATGTTCAACGTAGTCAATCCGGACATGATTGTAGAAAAATTCGGAGCTGATACTTTGCGTCTTTATGAAATGTTCCTCGGACCGGTAGAACAGAGTAAACCATGGGATACCAACGGTATAGATGGTTGCCACCGTTTCCTTAAGAAATTCTGGGGATTATTCTATAACCGTGAAGGAGAATTCCTACCAATCGAAAAAGAAGCTGAAAAAGCAGAACTTAAATCATTGCACAAGCTCATAAAGAAAGTAAGCATTGATATTGAAAACTTCTCTTATAATACATCTATCAGTGCCTTTATGATCTGTACGAATGAACTAAGTCAGATGAAATGTCGGACCAAATCAGTTTTGGAACAGCTTGTTGTTCTTATTGCTCCATTTGCTCCGCATATCGCTGAAGAATTATGGGAAAAATTAGGCCACGACACAACTGTTTGCGATGCACAATGGCCGGAATTCAATGAACAATATCTCACGGAAGACAATATGACACTAAGTATTTCTTTCAATGGCAAAACTCGTTTTACACTTAATTTCCCGGCTGATGCAGACAATGCTACAATCGAAAAAAGTGTACTGGCCGATGAACAAACAGCCAAATACATTGAAGGAAAACAAATAATTAAAGTGATTATAGTTCCGAAACGTATTGTCAATATCGTATTGAAATAATATATTGATATGTTCAACGATTTCATCAAAATAAAACCCCGGAAAATGAGCCGGAGTGAAATCATGACTGAAATTAAAGATTTTATATTCATTAATTTCGGTTTGATTTGTTATGCCATCGGATGGGCAGCATTTTTGCTGCCCTACAAGATGACAACCGGAGGTTTGACTGGTCTTTGTGCCATTATATATTATCTGACAGATATCCCAATACAATTATCTTTTTGTGTTATCAATGTTGTCCTGTTAGTCTTAGCATTTAGAGAGCTTGGATATAAATTTGTCTTAAAGACTCTTTATGCTATCTTTATGCTATCAGTATTTCTAGATGTAGCACAAAATATCATGAAAGATGCCAATGGAGAATTTCTACAAATTCTCGGACCGGGCCAAGACTCTATGGCATGTGTACTTGGAGCCATTCTTTGCGGTTTTGGTATTGCCACAGTATTTATCAGTAATGGCAGCACGGGTGGATGGGATATTATCGCTGCTGTTATCAACAAATACCGAAATATCAGTCTTGGAAGAGTAATGCTCTATATTGATATATTCATTATTTCTTCCTGTTACTTTATTTTCGATAGTTGGCGAATGGTCGTTTTTGGATATGTCACTCTTGTGGTGTCTAATTATACCCTTGATATGATCGTAAACAGTACACGTCAGGATATCCAATTCATTATTTTCACTAAGGATCATGTTAAACTTAGTGAACGTATTATCAACGAGACAGCTCATTCCGTAACTGTCATAGACAGTGAAGGTTATTATAGTCATACTCCTACCAAGGTAATGATTACTATCGTCCATAAAAACGAAGCAATACACATTTTACGCATGATTCATGAAGTGGATCCAAATGCGTTTGTTTCACAAAGTAGGGCAGAAGGTGTTTATGGAAACGGATTCAATAAAATAAAACTCAAATGAAAAAGCTTGAATTAAATTTATGGCAGGAAATCAAAGATTACCTGTTTATCATGCTGGGATTACTTTGTTATACCGTTGGCTTTACGCTTTTCCTGCTTCCTTATGAAATCACAACCGGAGGAGTAGGAGGTATATCCGCACTGATATTCTATGCCACGGGACTCAAGGTACAATATTCTTATTTGGCAATAAACACTTTATTTCTGATTTTTGCCATAAAAATACTTGGATTCAAGTTCTGTTTGAAAACCATTGTAGCTATTGCAGCTTTAACCTTACTTTTAGGAGGAGCACAAGCTTTGATTTCAGACGAAAACGGAAATCTTCCACATATCGTTGGAGACCAAGCTTTTATGGCAGCTGTCATTGGAGGTTGTCTTGAAGGAATCGGAGTTGCCATTGTCTTCCTTAATAATGGAAGTACAGGAGGAACGGATATTATCGCAGCTATAATAAATAAATACAAAGATATCACGTTAGGTCGTGTCCTTATGTTCTGCGATATTGTTATTGTCAGTTCATGTTATTTCGTATTCCATGATTGGGAAAAAGTTGTCTTTGGTTTTTTCACGCTAATCGTTATGAATGTCATGCTGGATTATGTGATGAATAGTTCACGACAATCTGTTCAATTTCTCATATTCTCCAACAAACATGATGAAATAGCTGAAGCCATATCTTCAAATGTATCACGTGGAGTGACCGTTCTTTATGGTGAAGGCTGGTATAGCAAAGAACCTAAAAAAATATTGGTCATTATGGCCCGTAGAAATGAAAGCATTAATATATTCAGAATCATCAACCAAATTGATCCGCACGCTTTCGTATCGCAAAGCAATGTAGTCGGTGTTTATGGAGAAGGGTTCGATCGTATCAAAGTAAAATAAATAAAAAGATAAACCTGGCTAACAAATAGCTCTAATATTTGTAAGCCAGGTTTTTTATACAAAATAATTATTATGGAAAAAAGAAAACTGGTTTTTGCAACCAACAATCAACATAAACTGTGTGAAATAAGAGCTATCTTAGGTGATAAATACGAAATATTAAGTTTGGAAGACATTAATTGTCATACAGACATTCCCGAAACAGCAAATACCTTAGAAGGTAATGCACACATTAAAGCTAAATTTATTTATGATCAATATGGGTTGGCTTGTTTTGCAGATGATACTGGATTAGAAGTAGAAGCATTAAATGGTGCACCCGGAGTTTATTCAGCCCGTTATGCAGGAGGAAACGGACATGACTCAGAAGCCAATATGAACAAACTTCTTCTTAATTTAAAGGAAAAAACAAACCGGAAAGCACAATTTCGTACCGTTATTGCGTTTATAGAAAATGGAGAAGAACATTTCTTCGAAGGTATCGTGAAGGGAGAAATAATAAAAGAAAAACAAGGTAACTGCGGATTTGGATACGACCCAATATTCTGTCCGGAAGGATACACAGAAACATTTGCAGAATTAGGTAATGAAATTAAAAATAAAATAAGCCACAGAGCCAAAGCTGTAGAAAAACTTTGTGCTTATCTGACTCATAAACAATAACCTCTAATAAATTTGCCGTTATGAAAAGAATCATATTATCCATAATAGCTTTCTTTTACTTTATATGTTTATTCGCACAGAAAACAGGTAGCTGGCATATTTATGCTTCCTATCATAATGCTACAGCAAATGTACCTGTAGAAAATAAAATATATACGCTCTGTAACGGCAATTTATTCGCTTATCATACTACGGATTCAGAAATTATCACATATGACAAAACAACATCACTAAATGATTATAATATCATTTTCGTAGATTATAACAAGTCGCTTGAAAAAATTATATTAATCTACGAAAACGGAAATATAGATTTTCTTAATCTTAATGATGAAATAACAAATTTATCCTATCTGAAAGAATCAGATATTCAAAACAAAAAAATAAATAATCTGTCCTTATCAGGAAATAAGGCTTTCCTGGCTACCGATTTTGGTATTGTAACCATTAATATGGAAAAAGAAGAAATTAGCAATACATATAATTTAGATCAGCAAGTTTTCTCAGCCATAGAATGGAATAACACGATTTATGCCGCTACCGAAAATGGTATTTATACAGGAAAAATTTCAGATAATCTTTTAGACAAGAACAATTGGTCAAAATCCAATGATACAAAAATAAAATGCTTCAAGATCTTCGATAATCAGTTGTTCGCAACAGGAAATTCATATTTATACAAATACGATGAACAAACATCATCGTTTCAGTCAGTTGTAAAAGGAAATTTTACATTTACTTCCTTAGCCAATAACAGATTGATTGTTGGAAACAATCAGTTAATATATATCTTTAGTAAAGCCAATGAATATAACAAAATAACTCAACAAAATAGCTTTAAAGAACTTACTTACGCCAATGGTATATATTGGGCTTGTCAAGAATATAACGGCTTACAAGGATTTAAAATAAACGCTTCCAATCAATTGGAATCAGCTGTAGAAGCCATCATTCCCAATAGCCCGATTCGAGATTATACTTATTATTTAAAGTATCAGGGAAATCGTTTGCTCATTGCCGGTGGATTGCATAATTATAATGAAATATACAATCCAGGAACAGCAATGTATTATGAAGATAATAAATGGACCAATTTTGAAGATGGAAGTAAGATTACCAGCCAGACCAAAATGAATTACGAAAATACAACTTCTATTGCTCAAGATCCGAATGATCCGGACCATCACTTTGTATCTGCCGCAGGAACAGGTTTATATGAATTTAAAAATGGAAAATTTATCAAACAATATAATTATAAAAACAGTAACCTACAAACCATACTTCCTAACGATATCAATCCATTCTATTATGTTCGAATTTCAGGAACAACTTATGATCATGAAGGAAATCTTTGGATGTTGAATAACGAAGTAGATACTATTATCAAAATATATAAAAAAGATGGAAGCTGGAGTAAAATTTATTGTGAAAACATAAAGAAAAATCCAACATGCGATTTTATTATGTTCGATTCAAAAAACAGAGTTTGGATTAATTCCAGAAGAATGCCCGGCGGACTACTTTGTCTTAATTATAACGGAACAATAGATAATACAGCCGATGATATAGCAACGTTCAAAACACAAATCATTAATCAGGATGGTACTACATATAATCCAGAAGAATTCTATTGCATGGCAGAAGATAAAACTGGAACCATATGGATCGGCACAAATCTAGGCTTGTTTGTCATTTCTGATCCTGATCAATATGGAAACAATGATTTTCAGTTTACACAAATAAAAGTTCCCAGAAATGACGGAACGAACTTTGCCGATTATTTACTTAACGGCATAGCAATTACAGCCATTGCTGTAGATGGAGGAAATCGTAAATGGATAGGAACATCCAACAATGGAATCTATCTGGTAAGTTCAGATGGAATTGAAACAATACATCATTTTACAACAAAAAACTCACCCATTTTATCTGACAATATTTATTCAATTGCTATAAATGACAATACAGGTGAAATCATGATCGGTACTGACAAAGGATTAGTTTCCTATGCAGCTGAAGCTACAGAACCAGAACAATCACTGAAGAAAAATAATGTATTAGTATATCCAAACCCTGTAAAACCGGATTATAATGGTTATATTACTATTAAAGGACTAACCGATAATGCAGTTATAAAAATAACATCATCTACAGGACAATTAGTTTATTCCGGGACCTCTGTTGGAGGTGGATTTACCTGGAATGGTCGCGATGCACAGGGTAGGAGAGTAGCCAGTGGAGTCTATCATATCATTTCTTCAACTGAAACCGGAACAGAAAGTGTCGTAAGTAAAATTGTATTCATCAAATAATCCAGAATAGAATGATAAAAATTATTTTGCTCGACAAACAAGATATTACGCGTGAAGGAATAAAATATATCATACAAAACACAATTTCCAGTATTATCAAACAAACTATAATGCCGGAAATTCAATTTGATATAGAAGAAATTTCAGAAGAAAAACAATTAAGCCATTCATTACAAAACAATCCAGAAACAATTCTCATCTTAGATTTTACATTAATCAATATCACTGCAGAAAATCTTATTGTCCTACAGCAACGTTTTCCAAAAGTACGCTTCATCTTATTCAGTGATAATCTCAGCAAAGATTTTATCAGACGTATGCTCTTTACTAGCAAAGCTTTCAGTATACTGCTCAAAGATGCCAATATAGAAGAAATAACAGAATGTATCAGACAAGTCATTTATGAACGCCAATATGCTGCCCCAAAAGTAATTTCATGGATCGAACAGAAGGAAACTAAGGAACATATTTCATTGACTGCTACAGAACGAGAAATACTAAAGGCAATGTCTCTTGGGAAAACCACAAAAGAAATTGCCTCTGAACGTTTCTCTAGTGTACATACAATCATGACACACCGCAAAAATATATTCCGTAAATTAGATGTCAATAATGCCCAGGAAGCTATACGATGTGCACTCCGGGCCGGAATTATTGACGTCATGGAATATTATATCTAAATTCAAATCTTAGATAATGCTTGTTCCAAATCCGCCAATAAATCAACAATATGTTCTGTGCCTATAGATAAGCGTATCGTAGCTTGTGAAATCCCTTGTTCTTCTAATTCTGCATCATTCAACTGAGCATGTGTTGTACTGGCTGGATGGATAACCAATGACTTAGAATCAGCAACATTAGCCAATAATGAAAAGAGTTTTAAAGCATCAATAAAACGGAAAGCTTCTTCTCTGCCACCATTTATCTCAATAGTAAAAATAGATCCTCCCCCTTTTGGAAAATAACGTAAATAAAGATTATGATCCGGATGATTTTCCAAAGAAGGATGATTTACTTTTTTAATTTTAGGATGTTTATTTAAGAAAGAAACAACCTGCAAAGCATTTTCTACATGTCTTTCCACTCGTAAAGATAAAGTTTCTAAACCTTGTAATAATAAAAAGGCATTGAATGGACTAATTGCAGCACCTGTATCACGTAATAAAACGGCTCGTATGCGTACAAGAAAAGCAAGCTCACCAGCTACATCAATAAAACGCATACCATGATAACCTGGATCTGGTTCTGTTAATTGAGGAAATTTTTTAGAATCAGCCCAATTAAACCGACCGGAATCAATAATAATCCCACCTAAACTTGTACCGTGACCGCCAATAAATTTTGTAGCAGAATGAACTACAATATCAGCACCATACTCTATAGGACGAACCAAAAAAGGAGTTGCAAAAGTATTATCAACTATCAAAGGAATTCCATAACGATGGGCGACTTCAGCAACAGCATGAATATCAACTATATTAGAATTTGGATTTCCCAAAGTCTCTATAAAGATCAGTTTCGTATTTTCTTGTATTGCTCTCTCAATATTACTTATTTCCGACGGATCTACAAAAGTTGTAGTTACACCTGATTGTGGCAATGTATTTGCCAATAAATTATAGGTACCTCCATAAATCGTACGCGCCGCAACAATATGATCTCCTACACGGGTTATATTCTGAAAAACATATGATAGAGCTGCAGCACCAGAAGCAACAGCTAAAGCCCCTCGTCCACCTTCCAATGCAGCCACACGTTTTTCAAAAATATCTTGTGTAGGATTTGTCAAACGTCCGTAAATATTACCTTCTTCCCGTAATTCAAAACGATCAGCTGCAGAAGCACAGTTTTTAAAAACATACGATGTAGTCTGATAAATAGGTACAGCACGAGCACCTGTTGTTTCATCAGCTGATTCTTGACCAGCATGCAATTGTAAGGTTTCAAAATGTAACGCACTCATAATAAGAACTATTTTGTTTAATAAAAGCAAAGATAATCTTACTGGAAAAAGGAAACAATACCAAATATGAGGTATTTTAAATATAGTGCTTTATAAATCCAATTGATAAGCCAAGCGTGGTGTTCCGTTGGCTACATAAATAATACCGCAATAAACAAATCCATTTTTTTTAGCAATATGTTGCATGATCTTATTATCTTCGTGTGTATCTAAACGCAACGAAACTGCGTGATTTCGACACCAAGAAATACAAAAATCAGCTATGCCATGAATGCTTCCATCGGAGGCCAAACGATGAATTACATAATAAGGTCTGTCCGAAAGCCAAGCACCTTCTATATGTGAATACGTCGGATCTGGACCTGGAAGAAAACAAAATGTAGCTAATATTTTTCCTGTTACATCACAGCAGACCATACAAACCCTACGCTCTATTTGTTCTTTTATCAACTCTTCAGAAGGATAATTGTTAATCCATTGATTCGGGTTTCCTTGCTTTTTCATGAATAACCGAGCCAAAGAAAACAAATGCATAATTTCTTTTAAATCATCCAATGTAGCATTTCTTACAGACAATGACATATCAAAAACATTTATATTTTTATTAATACACGGAATATATAAATAAAGTATTTATCAAATAGTTATCAACAAGATACGAATAACTTATAAACACTTTAAACAAATAATATTCAATTAATTATGGATATAAATATATTATTATCAACCATTTTTAAACAGATAAAAAGACCCTGCTAATTCGAAGCTGAGTCTTTTTATTGCCAATCATATTTAATTATAAACCTAATTTTTCAGAAATTTCCAACATTCTATGAATCGGACGAATAGCTTTATCAGCAATTTCTTTATCAACAATTATTTCCGGCCATTCATATTTTAATGTATTATAAAGTTTTTCTAAAGTAATCAGGCGCATATAATTACATTCATTACATGCACATGTACTATCAGATGGAGGAGCAGGAATGAATTTCTTTTGTGGACAAGATTTCTGCATTTCATGAAGAATTCCACTTTCTGTAGCCACAATAAATACATCAGCATCGTTTTTAATCGCATATTTCAATAAAGCCGCTGTCGAACCGACAACATCGGCTAGTTTGACAACAGCTCCTTTACATTCCGGGTGCGCCAAAACTTTTGCTTGAGGATATGCTTTCTTTAACTCAATAATCTTCTCTACTGAAAATTTCTCATGTACATGACAAGCACCATTCCAAAGCAACATATTACGTCCGGTAATTGAATTAATATACCCACCTAAATTTTGATCTGGTCCAAAAATAATAGGAGTGTCTGCTGGAAAGCTTTCGACAATCTGACGAGCATTGCTAGAAGTAACAACTACATCCGTTACTGCTTTTGTAGCAGCTGTTGTGTTTACATAAGAAATTACGGTATGATTCGGATGTTCTGCTACAAATTTAGAGAATTCATCAGCAGGACAACTTTCAGCTAAAGAACAAGTAGCATTTAAATCGGGTACAAGTACTTTTTTATTTGGACAGAGTATTTTATTGGTTTCTCCCATAAAATGTACACCACACATAACAATGATGTCTGCGTTTGTTTTAGCTGCTTTCTGAGCTAATGCTAAACTATCTCCTACAAAATCGGCTACATCCTGAATAACGCCTTCTGTATAGTAGTGAGCCATAATTACTGCATTTTTTTCTTTGCAGAGTTTTCTGATCTCAGTTTGCAAATTTAGAGAAGCATCTATAGGTTCACTGACAAACCCTTTTTCTAACCATTCTTTCTTAACCATATATATATTAATTATTTCTTTTTATCTTTTCAAAAAACTAATGATTATGGTGATTGCCTGTTGAAACTGTTCAGAAAAAAAATACCTATAATTTGCTTTTTAAGTTATTAAGAATAGAACTTTTTGTATTGACAGATAATCAACAGTTTATTTTTTGTCTTTTTGATTGATAATGAATAGATCTTATCTAGGTAAAACCTCTTTATTAACATCTTGTTGATAATGTGCAAAGTTAAAAACTTTATGCTAAATAATTGCTTGAAAACCGATGAAAATCATGTTTAAACTTCATTTTAATCTTTTGGTAACTTATTTTGTTTTCTCGTTTCTTTGTATAATTGATTCGTTGTTTTTTCATACCAAATTTATTTTTTATTTTCTATCATCTTTTTATAAACCTCTTTTTAACAAGTTTTCTTTTGATTCATTATCTTTGTAAACAGAAAAGTTGAAAACAATGAGAAAACTAAAAATTACGGAGTTAAACAGGATCAGTGTCGAAGAGTTTAAAATGGTGGATAAGATGCCTTTAGTAGTTGTTTTAGACCATGTTAGAAGCCTTCATAATGTGGGAGCTGTGTTTCGGACTTCCGATGCTTTTACTGTCGAACGTATTTGTCTTTGCGGAATTACGGCCACTCCTCCTCAGCCGGAAATACATAAAACAGCATTAGGAGCAGAAGAAACTGTTGATTGGACATATTATGAACGGACACAGGATGCTGTAATTGAGTTAAAACAGCTTGGATATGAAGTCCTTGCAATAGAACAAGTTGCGGGAAGTACTATGTTACAGCAACTTTGTTTAGACAAGCGGAAGAAATATGCAATTATTCTTGGAAATGAAGTAAAGGGAGTACAGCAAGAAGTGGTTGATTTATGTGACGGATGTATTGAGATTCCTCAGTTTGGAACGAAACATTCTTTAAATGTGTCTGTTACAGCTGGAATTTTAATATGGGAATTTGCTCGAAGACTTAAATTGGACTGATAGATCGTAATACTATGAAAAGCCGAACAATGAATTATGCACAAATTATTTTCCTTGTTGATAACTGTTGATAATAGATTTATGAAAGATAGAATGTTAATTCAAATATACTTATTTTCAATGATTTAGATATGCATTTCCCTTTTATTAACCTTGTTGATAACAGTTGATTATAAGGCACCGCTTTCCACAAGTTGTACGACACGTTCAACCATACGGTCATCTGCTTCGGGATTATATTCTTTTTTCAGACTAGCGCCGAAAAGCCAGGCAAAGCTTTGATAAAATCCGGCTTTAAAATTTCCGAAAAAAGCTTTGACCAGTTCATAAGATGATTGATTGCATTCTCGGTCAATTAATTTGATCAGCAGTTTACCTTGTGCATAAGTCAGTTTCTTCATTTGTGGAGTATATTGGGTTTTCAATCCTTTTTCTACTGCACGCATGTGTTCATCTCTGGATTTTTGGTCAGGAAGACTTTGAAGAACTTGATAAGTTTCCAATATAGTACGATTAACCATTTGAGCGATTGGCAAGGTTTTTTTTACATTATAGACTAATCGGTTATAACGCATTGCTTCCCGCTTACTTTTAAATTTCATAGGAGGATATATAGGTAATTCCGGCATCACAATGACGGTGATGGAATCGCCTTTATAAATTTCCTTCTTTACTTTTTTATAGAAAGTAATTTGTACCTGCAATTCAGGATCATCCGAATTGTCTTGTGGCAAAGCAAATGAAGGAGTCAGATGCAGAGCAAGTAATAATATGGCTAGCCAGCTTCGTTTCATAACATCGATGCAAATTTATAAATTAATCTCTTATCCTGATTGATTTGGACAAAATATCTATTTCATTTAATGTTTTAAAAGGATTGGATTTATGAAAAACACAAGTTTTGAAAGTATAAACAGTTATCAACATTGGTTGTTCTTAAAGGTTATAATGATATGTCTATTAGTATGTTATAATGTTGATAAATCTAGTGCACAAACTTTATCCTGGGATTATTTTGTTGAGAGTTTGTATGCCGATCAGGAATTAGATCAGGAATTGATTCAGGCCCATGTAGAAGAACTTTACGATTTGCATGAGCATCCTTTTAACATTAATACTGCTACTCGTGAACAATTGAAACAACTCATTTTTTTGACTGATCAGCAGATTGAGGATATTTTGTACTATTTATATCGTTATGGAGCCATGCAAACATTAGGAGAGCTAAAGTTGATAGAAAGTTTGGATTTTGAATCCCGTCAGTTTCTTCAGTTGTTTGTCTATGCTGTTGATAAACCTGTTGAAAATAGAAAAGTTTCGTTCAAAGAATTGTTTAAAGAAGGAAAGAATCTGTTGATAACTCGATTGGATATTCCTTTATATCAGCGTGATGGATATAAAAATTATCCAGATAGTGTATTGTTGAAAACTCCGGATAAAAAGTATTTGGGAAATGCTTTCTATCATAGTTTCAAATACCAGTATCAATTTCGGAATCGCTTATATTTAGGTTTTCATGCTGAAAAGGATGCTGGCGAACCTTTTGCCAATAATCTGAATAAACTTTACGATTCTTATTCTTTTCATCTCTTGTTGAAAGATTTTGGATGGATAAAGACTTTGGCTTTGGGCAATTATAAATTGGGATTTGGTGAAGGATTAATGATCAATACGAATTACACTATGGGAAAACTTTCTTCTTTGTCTACTTCATTTCGTAAACAAGTTATTAACAAACATGCTTCAACAGATGAATTTAACTACTTTCAAGGTGCTGCAATAACTTTCGGAAAATCTTTTTTCGAAACAACTTTATTTTATTCTTATCGAAAACAAGATGCTAGTTTGAACGATGATGGTACTATTTCATCCATGAAATCAGATGGTTATCATCGTACATGGTTAGAATTTTCTCGAAAAAGAAATGTTGAAAATCAAATGATGGGTTTTCATTTGGATTATTATTACAAAGATTTTCATTTAGGTACTACCGGATATTATCAACATCTGGATCATAAGTTTTCGACAGGAACACAACTTTATCGACAGTATTATCAACAGGGAAATTCTTTTTGGGGATTAAGTATGGACTATGGTTTACGTTGGTATAAAATAATTTTTTCCGGGGAAACGGCTTATAGTGGAAATCGTTCGGCTTGGGCTTCACTTAATAAATTAATCTGGCAGATTTCTCCTGATTATCGGTTGGTTGGTCTACAACGTTTCTTCTCATATCGGTATTATTCCATGTTTGCCAATGCATTTTCTGAAGGAAGTGAAGTTCGCAATGAAAGTGGTTTTTATTTTGGAGTTGAAGCAACTCCCAAACGTTATTTAAAGTTGACGGCTTATTGGGATTATTTTTATTTTCCATGGCCTCGTTATGGCTTGTCACATACCAGTGACGGTTTCGATGGCGCTTTTCAAGTCAGTTATCAACATAACCGTCAATTGTCTTTTCGTGTTCAATACACGTTTCAGAAAAAGGAAAAGTTTGATCAGTATCATTATACCAATCGTACGAAATTTAATTGGGAATATACACCGTCAGACTATTGGCGTTTACAAGGCTATTTTTCGAATATTATCGGGCGAAAAGCCGGTGAACATCATCAATGGGGTTTTTTATTGGGAAATACAGCAACCTGGCGGCTTAACGAATATCTTCGATCATCGTTTGTTTTGGCCTATATACAGGCAAAAGGCAGTTTATGTAGTCTTTCTTATTATGAACCAGGATTGTTGAATACGTTCTCTTTTACTTCTTATTATGAACGTACTTGTCGTTTTGCCTGTACCTTACGTGCCGATTTGAGCAGTAACTATATGCTGATCGGAAAATACGGCGTAAGTTATTATCCGGATTCTGAAGAGATCAGTTCCGGACGTCAGCGTATACAAGGGCAATGGAAAAATGATATTTATTTACAGCTTAGAATTAAGTTTTAGTTTGAATATATTAAAGAAGTATTCGGTTTCTTAATATTTATGGTTCAACTCCTATTTCAATAAACTTTGCAGCTGCATTTAAAAAATGTGCAGTAATCCAGAATACGGTCCAACCTTCAGAATATCCGCCACGCAATTTGTACACGTTGCTCATATCGCCATGTTGTGCAAAATTAGTTTGTTGTAACTGCTCACCTTGTGAACCATAGGCATTAGTCAGTTGGAAACAGGAACGATACATGACTTTGGCTAGTCTTTTTAGCCTGTCGTCTTTTAAATATTTTCCCATTTTATAGATTTCAGGAGCAAATAATACGCCGTATACGTCGATATGTTGGTTTTGTGGAGATACAACTGTCCAACCTGTTGTCTTGAAATTATAGTCCGCTAATCTTCCGGCAGGCATAGGGATATTCCATACGACGACATAGCTTAAACAGACATCCATAGCATGTTTGGCCCATTCTAAGTATTGATTATTGTGATATTGTTCGTACAATTCCAAAAAACCTTGAAAAGCTGCCCAGGCCCCTTCTTTATCTTCACAGGTTGCATCAAGGGTTCCGCCCCAATAACATCCATTCATTTTCAGATGTCTTTCTGCGTATAGTGCCGCAGCTTTTCGAGCCGCTTCGTGATATTTTTTATTCTTGAATATTTTAGAGGCTAAAGTTAGAGGAGCAATATAAAATGCTTCTGCCGTTGACAGAGGATTCCAGTTGGCGTCCAGTATCCGCTTGCTTTGACCTTCACAACATTTCTGCAGGAACTCTTTCCATTTTTGTGTCTGATATTTTTTATCCTTTTCTGCTGTTTTTATTGCTTTACAGAAATTATACATGGCCTGACCACAAGAAACATGATCACCTTTTCCTGAAAATTCTTTACCATTGAATATAACAGGAAACAGACCGGTTTCTTTATCGACAGGTGAACTGGAAAGAAAATCCAATGATTCTTGTATATAATGGTCTATTTCGTGATCATTCAGATATTTTTTTAGTAATTGCAAGGCATAACCGGGAGAATCAGCCTGTCCGCACCATCCCATGACAATATGTTTCGCCTGTGATGAATCATACATGTTATAGCCGGAAATATTTTTATCGAATGTAATCCATCTTGTTTTTGCGAAACGATATTTTTCTCTGATAATTGTTTTGAAATCCGGGAATATATTTGAATCGTATGGTTGATATAGATCTAAAGTTGTATAAATCGGTTTTTGAAATCCGGTTCCTTCTTTTTGAAGAGGATTTACTTCCAGATAAAACTCTTTTTCAATAATTCTTCCGGGTTCCATGTTGATGTAGGTGTCGTGGTAATCCATAGGTTGAGTTTGCAAGGCTTTTGCTACTGCATGTTTTCCATTATAGCCTATCGGACCGGTATACAGGACTACATCTGTGTATTGGTTTCCTGCTTCAACCCCTAATGACCACCATTGGTCTGATAAAACAGCGCCTCTTACCGGACTGGGAGTCGTATGTAAAGCGGTTGCAAAATGATCTTTTGCGTTTTCCAGCATCACAAAAGGCATGGGAAACCGATGATCCTCAAATATGGCAAATTCTCCGGGTGTTCCGTTATAAACAGGTATGATATTCGGATTGATTTTTGCTCCATTTTTATTTCCATAATACAAGATTCCTGGCATAAAAGCCTCCATCTTATATCCATGTATTCTGAATCGTACAGAAAGATTGATATGATTTAGTGTTTCTTTACCTTTCCATTCAAATCTTCTTCGGCATTGGATCAGTCCCGATTCAAGTTCACGGTAGAAGTCTTTGAGCAACATGGTTCCTTGGGGTAAATTGATTTCTCCACTTAAAATGGTCCATTCTTCCACTTTTTCTTTTTTACTGGGATTGGCATAGATCCAGTCTGTCATCCATTGATTTTCCCATTTGAGTGATATGCCCCAAAGACCTTCATCCGGAGTCGTGATAATTTTTTTGTCTTTAAAAGAATATTCAGGCAACAAGGTTTGAGAATTTACGGAGAATTGTGCAAGTCCGTTTATATTTACAGCAAAATAAAGTAGTAATAAGATTAAATGTTTTTTCTTCATATTCAAGGTAAATTAGATGGTACAATCATTTTTTTTGAATGATATATAAGTTTAATAGTTTTTCTACATATAAAATTATGAATAGATTATTGTCCTGACAAATTTTTTTAGATATTTAAATGTTGTATTTATCTTAGAGATTGGTAACTGTTCCTAAAAATCATTTATTTTCTTTTTTTCTTTTGTGAACTGATTAACTTTGTTCTCAATAATAAATAATTTATATGGTTTAATCTGATTTATCAACTATCGGCTATTATGAGACACAAAAGTTTTTTAGGGTTATGTGCTTCGGTGTTCTTGGTCATTTCCTGCACCAATAAAAATTCAATCGCCAAGCAAGATTTTATAGGAAATTGGATTGAAGTCATGCCGGTCAATAAACATATTCGGCAGGGTATAGTTCTACATGAGGATGGAACTGCAGCCTCGATTGGAATGGCCACACTGCAGTATGAATCCTGGGATTTTTTGCCGTCAGACAATCAGATAGTCTTTTCCGGGAGGAGTATTGGCAACAAACAGACTATTGCATTTTCTGATACTTTGTCTGTTTGTTCTTTGAGTGCTGATACCCTGACCCTTGGTAAAGGTGACATGTATCGTATTCAGTATGTACGCGATAATTCGGAAGTTCAGCCTATAGGAGGAAATGATGCTGCCATGGGATACACTTATTCCGATGTATTGAAAAAGAAAATTCGGATATTTGAAACCGGCGAACGGGTTCTTTCTGCAACTGACAAGGAAGCAACTATGGCTGGATATTTGGTTTTTGCTACTGATTCTTCACAAATAGAATTATTTTTACCTGATGATAAAGTGGTACTCGACAGGCGTCAGCGTCCTGATGGTACTTCTGTATGGAATCAGGAAGATGATGATACTTATTTGGTGGAACAGTCAGAAGGAAAGTGGCTGGTTTCACGCAGAGGTCTTCTGCTTTATGCAACAGAAGGTATGGAAGATGCGCTTCAAGCTATTTTTTTGACTGATGACAATCAGGAAATTCAAGCTGTATTTTATCAGCGGGCTGGTGTAGTACAGCTGATGTTCGACACAGAAAAAATTCTTTTGAAGCAATATCGTACAGCTTCCGGCTATGGTTATTCAAATCCTTTGTATGATTTGCGTGGTAAAGGTCGGGAAGCTTTATTGACCCGATTGTCTGACGGCAAGAAATATGCATTGAAGGAAAAATAAGAAAAAATACATAAGATTATGCGATTTGCATAGTTCTTACTACCTTTGTGCAGCAGAAAGTCTGGAAATAATCGGGCGAACTGCTGCTAATTTTTTATTGTGAAGGAGAATTATTATGTCGACTATCATTTATCCGTCTCCAGTGTTCGGTCCGGTTCACAGTCGCCGTCTTGGAGTGTCTTTAGGAATAAATTTATTGCCGGCTGATGGCAAGTATTGTACTTTCGACTGTATTTATTGTGAATGTGGTTTTAATCGGGATTTTAGGGCGCATCAGCCGTTACCGTCGCGTGAAGAAGTTTATCGTGCTCTTGAAGCCCGGCTTCAGGATATGTCGGTCAACGGACCGAAACCTGATGTGTTGACTTTTGCCGGAAACGGTGAACCCACAGCACATCCTCATTTTCCGGAAATTATAGATGATGTTATTCGTTTGCGTGACCGTTATTTTCCGGAGGCGCGGATCAGTGTGCTTACCAATGCCACACAGATTCTTAAACAGCCGGTTTTTGATGCACTGAAGCGTGTAGACAATAATATACTTAAACTCGATACGGTCAACGAATCTTATATTCATTTTGTAGATCGGCCGACCGGACATTATGATTTATCGCTTTTGGTCGAGAAAATGAAGGAGTTTAATGGACAGGCTATCATACAAACGATGTTCATGACCGGTTTTTCTGCAGGAAAAAGTGTAGACAATACAAGTGATGCTTATGTACTACCCTGGTTAGAGACTGTCAGAAAGATAGCTCCCAGACAGGTGATGATTTATACGATTGACCGGGAAACTCCAGATCATGATTTGTGTAAGGCCTCTCCTGAACAGCTTGATCGTATTGCTGCCCTTATACGTGAGGCTGGTATTGATGTTTCGGTTTCTTATTGATTTGTCTTGAAATATAAATTTCAAAAGGAAAAGTTGTGAAAACAAAAATATTCGGTATTCTGATTCTTATGGAGGCTGTTTTTATGTTGGTCTCCTGTGGAGTTTCTTTATATTATCATCAGATTTGTGGTGATGATGATTTGCCTGCTTTGGGTTGGTCCACTTTGATTACTTTGGGTATTGGTGGTTTGCTGACTCTGATGGGGGGGCGTACGGAGGCTACTAAATTGTCGCGCAAGGACAGCTTTCTTATCGTGGCACTTGTGTGGGTCGTTTTTTCTTTTTTAGGTATGCTTCCTTTTATTTTTTATGGAACAACCGAAACACTTGGAGGAGCTTTTTTCGAGACCATGTCGGGATTTACTACGACAGGAGCTTCAGTTTTGAATAACATCAACGATCAGCCACATGGTATTTTGTTCTGGCGAAGCATTATTCAGTGGTTGGGTGGTTTGGGAATTGTTGTTTTTTCCTTTGCATTAATACCGGCCTACGAATTGAAAAATACGCAGATATTTTCGGCTGAAGTGACCGGATTGGATGTCGATAAGCTTCGTCCAAAGATTGGTGATACGGCCCGTCGGTTGCTGGTTATTTATATTTTTATCACGTTGCTTTGTACGATAGCCTATTGGATTGGTCCGATGAATTTTTTTGATGCCGTATGTCATGCCATGACTACAATCGCAACAGGAGGATATGGTACGCATCAGAATAGTCTGGCTTATTTCGATTCTCCTTATATTGAATATGTCTGCAGTTTCTTTATGCTCTTGGCCGGTGTCAATTTCTCACTGTATTATTATTTGAGTATCGGCAAACGGCGCACGGTATTCAAGAATGAAGAATTGCGATGGTATATTTATTATACGGTCGGAATGGTTGTTCTGTTTGTCGGTTTGTTCTATTATGGTAATTATGTTCAGCAGACCGATCCCGGACAATACAGTTCATTGCCTCAAGGAGCAGAAGAAACTTTCCGTACGGCACTTTTTCATGTGTCTACGTTGATAACCTCTACCGGTTTTCAGGCTTCCAACTACGATTATGTGGCCTGGGGGCAAGCTTTTTGGATGCCAACTTTAGTTCTTCTGGCAACAGGAGCCTGTGCCGGTTCTACAAGTGGAGGGTTGAAAGTGATTCGTATGTTGGTTTGTCTAAAAGATGCGCAGAATGAGTTCAAGCAGCAACTTCATCCGCGTGCAGTCATTCCGGTACGTCTTTCCGGTACGGTTGTTCCCGAGAATAAAGTTTTACGTGCATTGGCTTTTCTGTTTCTTTATATGATTTTGATTATTCTGGGAACTTGGATATTGACTTTAATGGGGCTTTCTTTTGATTCTGCGTTGGGATCTTGTGTGACGAGTATTGGTAACGCAGGTCCCGGTATGGGATCTACTGGTCCGGCATCGAATTTTTCAGCTGTTCCTGAAGCCGGAAAATGGTTGCTTAGTTTCTTGATGCTAGTAGGTCGTCTGGAAATTTTTACGGTGCTTTACTTGTTTATGCCGGCATTCTGGAAAGAAAATATCTGATTCTGGGAACAATAAAAATGATATTTTCTCATGCAATAAAAACGACTCTATCAGAATTAACGATAGAGTCGTTTTTTATATCTGAAAGGATTTTATCAGTTTCTGTTCAGTTCTATATAATCAATATTTGGAGCCGATTTTTGCGTATTGAATAGTTTTATTTTGTTCAGACCGCGTTTCAGTTCCACTGTAATGGTCGTTTTTTTAGTTTTAGTCCAGTCGCCGGAATTAAGATTTTTCAATACGACAGGCGTGTTTTCATTGATTTGGCATTCCAGATCCCGATTTTCAGCTGAAGCGTAGACAATGGTCAGTTCGTATGTTCCTCCTTTTTTGCTGTAGACTTCCTTCCATTCTAGGAAGTTGTTTTCCACTTCCGTGTCTCCCAAATAACCGACGTAGGCTCCGCAGGACATATTTTTATCGTAGACAACTCGCGCAAAATCTTCGGTCCGAATGGCCGAATATTTCTCCAGCCAGGCATTCTCTGCTTCATAGCGCACTTGTTCCCGTCGTTTGGCAGCTTCAAGGCGATATATTCGTGTTCCATGTGCCGGAACCGTTACTTTGATGATGCCGTCTGTAACTGGTGATAAATTTTGGTGTTCAAACAAATCCCGTATATGAATGTTTCCGTCGAGATCAAGGCGTTCGACGGGGATGGAGATTTGTTTTTCCGATTCTGTCGGGTTGTAAAAAGCAACGGCGCGCAGTTTTCCGAATCGTTTTTTTAAATCCTTCACCAGAATATAACAATCGTTTTGTTTGTCTACGACGTATGCCTGAAGGGCCAGCGGATCTTGGTTCAGGGCGATCAGTTCTTCGTTTTTCAGCAAATTCAGGGTTTCATCCGTCAGGGTGGTCATGTCGCATCCGATCATCAAGGGTGAACAAAGAATACACCACATGCCAAAATGTGTTTTATCTTCCTCAGTCGTTAATCCTCTGCCTACTTCCATCATGTCCATATCGTTAAACTTACCTTCTGTTGCATAGGCCGACAGAAAGAGATTCTTGTCGATGATTCGTTTTACTGCCTTCCATGAAGGATTGATATCGGCGTCAATACGCCAGGATGAGGCCACTTCGTGTACCCAGGTTCCGGGAAATGCCCAGCGGCATACGTTCATACGTACTTCTTTTCGTCCGGTCTGGTCAATAGCTTTCCGGATATCCCGATAGCGTGTTTCTTCGTCCAGACTGAGCCGTTCCGAATTTTGTCCGGCATCGCCCCCACAAAAATCTACTTTGATAAAGTCAAAACCAGTTTCTTTGAAAAAGTAATCGGCATCCTGCTGGTCGTGTCCGTACAGTCCTACGCCGATACCAGCCTTGTCCTGATCCCAATACGAACCGCAAGTGTTTCTTCCGGCATCCGAATAAATGCCGGCTTTGAATCCGAAACTGTGGATGTAGTCGACTACGGGTTTCAGTCCGTTTGGAAAGCGTTCCGGATGGATTTTCAGATTTCCGTTTGCGTCGCGTCCGCCGAAATATCCGTCGTCGATGTTGATATAACGGTAGCCTGCTTTGTCCAGACCTTTTTCGTGCATGGTTCGTGCCTGCAGTTTGATGATGTTTTCGCTGATGTTCACGCGATAAGTGTTCCATGAACTCCAGCCCATAATCGGGGTTTCATCGGCCGCGACAGTCAAGGCCGACAGACAGAAAGTAAATAGCAGTGTTAGTTTCTTGTTTTTCATGTGTATGCAAATCTTATTCTGAAGCAAAAGTAAGAAATATTCTGATGATAATGGTTTATAATATTAAAATATATTATAAATATTGCTTCATGTAACAAGATATACTAATTTTAAGAACATTGAATTATATATTGATTTATATAAGAGTTGAAATCAAGAATTTCCACGGTAATCAACACCTAGAAATCAGAAACGATAAATGAGTAAATTCTATTATATTTTATAATTGTTTATGATGAGAAAATTTATTTTGCCTCTACTTTTTTCAGTTAGTATCATATTCATATCCTGTCAGCGTATGAACTATACGAGAAATGAAAAAGACATCTATGTGAATATGGTCAAAAATGAAAATTCACTTGCTTTTTCCTCTTTTTTGAATGGGTACAAAGCGATTGTTCTTAGTAATAATATGCCAGATGCATTTATAGAAAATCCCGACAGATTGCTATTTACAGACAATAGAATCTTTGTTATGGATCGGAGCGGTAATAAAGTACTGATGTTCGATGGTTCTGGAAAATTTCTCCGTTCCACAGCCAATAGGGTAGGCAAAGGGCATAACGAATATATTGGTGTGATGGATGCTGCTGTAGATGAAAAAGACGGGAAACTCTATGTGCAATGCGATGCGCCCTATCAAATGATGGTGTTCGACCTTGATCTGAATTTGGAAAAAGTCATCCCTATGGATGATTATATGCGAGAAATTGCCGTAGATGATGATTATATTTATGGCATCTGCTATAATGATCAGGGAAAAGAAGGATATCGGTTGGTTGTCACGGACAAACATCATCCGGAAACAAAAGCAACTACTGTGATTTCATATGAAAATGTCATATCAGGCAGATGGACTTCAGGCAAGTCGTTAATGCCTTGCGCAAGCGGAGGAGTTTATGTTTGTCTTCCTTTTGATACTCATATTTATAAAGTAAAGGAAGGTGAAATCGTTGAATCATTCAACATGGATTTCGGTGCAGAAGGTCTTATTGAAAATCCCATCAGTAAAGGAGCCACTCCTCAGTGGTTTGACCGTAATTGCCGTGATTTGAATTGGTCTATTGTGAACATGACAGGAAATGATTCTATCATGATTTTTAATACAAACAGAGAATATGCATTTATTATGGATATGTACCGGTCAGAATGCAAGGGCTACTTAAACTGGTATAACGATCTGCTTCCATTTTCCTGTTCCCGTATTATTCCGACAAGTGGAATAAAAAATGGAATCGTCTACTTATTCTATTCTGGGTCCATAGTTGACGCATTGAAACAGGCCGAAAAGAAAGCTGCACCTTTGTCTCCGGTATTGAGAGATATTAAAGAAAAATTTGATCCTAACGGCAATCCACTCATCATCGTGTGGACTTTCCGATAGGGGCAGATGAATAAAAACGAGAGTATATTAATTTGTAATAACATACATATTGATATACTCTCGTTGATTATTTATTTTGGTTTTTCTTATTTCTGGTCGTAAGCATGTTTCGGATAGTCGGTTGTATAATGCAATCCCCGGCTTTCCTTGCGTTCGATAGCCTGACGGGTAATCAGGTAACCTACATTGATCATGTTGCGCAGTTCGCAAATGTCTTTGGTGGCCTTCACCCGTTTGAAGAGTTCCTCGGTTTCTTCATAAAGTAAGTCCAGGCGGGTCCAGGCACGGCGCAGACGCAGGTCGCTTCTTACGATACCGACATAGTTACTCATGATCTGACCCACTTCCTTCATATCCTGTGCGATGAGCACTTTTTCTTCATTCGTCATTGTACCCTCATCATTCCATTCGGGAATACGTTCATTAAAGGTATATTCGTCAATGACGCTGAGGCTGTGTTTTGCAGCTGCATCGGCATAAACTACTGCTTCGATCAGGGAATTGCTGGCCAGACGGTTACCGCCGTGTAATCCTGTGCAGGAACATTCGCCGACAGCATAGAGACGCTTGATGCTGGATTCGGCATTCAGATCTACTTTAATACCGCCGCACATATAATGAGCACAGGGAACAACCGGGATATACTCTTTGGTGATGTCGATTCCGATACTCAGGCATTTGGCATAAATATTCGGGAAGTGCTTCTTGGTTTCTTCCGGATCCTTATGCGTCACGTCCAGACAGACATGATCCAATCCGTGGATTTTCATTTCTCGGTCGATGGCACGGGCCACGATGTCGCGCGGAGCCAGACTCAGTCGTTTATCGTATTTCTGCATGAATTCTTCTCCGTTAGGCAGACGCAGGATGCCGCCGTAGCCGCGCATGGCTTCCGTAATCAGATAGGCCGGATGCGTTTCTCCTGGGTGATACAGAGCCGTGGGGTGGAACTGCACGAATTCCATGGCTTCAACGGTTCCTTTTGCCCGATAGACCATAGCGATACCGTCACCGGTAGCAATGTTCGGATTCGTTGTCGTTGCATAGACAGCTCCGGTTCCTCCGGTAGCAATTAAAGTGACTCGGGACAGGAAAGTATCGATTTTCTGTGTGTCCGGATCGAGAATATAGGCGCCATAACATTCTATGTCCGGAGTGCGTCGGGTCACTTCTATACCCAAATGATGTTGGGTAATGATTTCCACAGCGAAATGATTTTCCAGAATCGTGATGTTTGGTTCGCGACGTACGGCTTCCATGAGTCCGCGCTGGATTTCAAATCCGGTATCATCGGCATGATGCAGAATGCGGAATTCCGAGTGTCCGCCTTCGCGGTGCAGATCGAAATCTCCTTTATCGTTTTTATCAAAATTTACGCCCCATTTAACCAGGTCGCGTATTCCTTGAGGTGCGTTCTTGACCACCATTTCTACGGCTTTCGGATCGCTGATATAGTCGCCTGCGATCATCGTATCCTTGATGTGCTTGGCAAAGTCGTCTACCTCCAGATTGGTTACCGAGGCAATACCGCCTTGTGCCTTGGCCGTGTTGGCCTCATCGAGTGTCGTTTTGCAAACGAGCGCTACTTTACCTTTGCCCGAACGGGCTACTTTCAGGGCGTAGCTCATTCCGGCTACCCCTGATCCGATGATCAGGAAATCAAATTTGCGTATCATAACGATTGGTTTTAATTGAGGCAAAATTACAGATTTTTGCTGGATTTAGCGAGAAATAAAACCGTAACTTTTATTTCAGCATAAGATTATGTTGTAAGCGGTGTCTGAAACTTGAATTTCAATCATTGCCATGTCGTCAAAATGAGTTGGGCAACTCATTAGAATCAGTTGGGCAACTTGTGATGATGAGTTGGTCATCTCCATTATAAGTTAAAAAAGCAAGAACTTTTCTCGAGTCCTTTTTGGGCATTTCGTCAATACTCGTTATTTTTGTCGGATGATAAACATGAAGAAAGTAAAACAATAAAGTAATTATGATTCGTACGTTTCATTCCAAGATAGATCCGGTGATTTTGTTTGGCTGTATGTTGCCCTGTACAGTGCTGGCCGTTTATTTCTTTTGGATCAAGCTGGCTTTACTTGCTGCAGTTTTTATGATTTTCATGGTGATTTTGGTGGAGCGTATGATTCATTCTTCCTATACGTTGACTGATGACGGCCGTTTACTGGTTTATAAAGGCCGTTTTAGCCGGAGTGCAGTATATGCATTGGACGAAATAGCGAGTGTAGAACTCCATCGTCCTTCTTTTTTCTTTTTGTTTAAACGGCGTGATGCGGTTTTGTTGACTTTAAAAAACGGTCGTCAGGTCGTTGTTACCCCATTTCCAGCTGCCGAATTTTGCCATGCTTTATTAAAACGTCGGGAAGATTTTCTTAGTAGGTAGCAAGGATAATCGGAAGATTTATTTCTGTTGGTTGTGTTGAACTACTTTCTCCCGAAAGTGGGCAGCATAGGTTCGTCCGATTGGTAAATTTCGTAATTTGGGATTTTGTATGGTCACCTCATTGTGGGTATAACGGACGATGTTCTTGTATGCCACAAGGAACGATTTGTGGATTCGGACGAAGTTTGTTTCCGGGAGCATGGCCTGAATCGTTTTTTGATAACCTTAATTCCGCAACACCTTTCAAAAAAGATAATTTAAAGTACTGGGTAATAACATATTGCCGAGTACTTTGTTATGTCAGAAGATTCACTTAACTTAGTGTTGCATAAAAAAATCAAATAAATCTTCATCTGACATGGCTAAAGTACAAATAAAATCGGAGAAAATCATCCCTTTTGGCGGAATATTTTCAATCATGGAGCAATTTGATGCCCTTTCATCCAATGTGATTGATTCAACATTAGGCTTGCGAAGCCGAACCTTCGGTTACCAGTACAGTGAAATATTCCGTTCTCTTATGTGTGTGTTCTTCTGCGGTGGCTCTTGCATTGAGGATGTCTCCACACATCTTATGAGGCATCTTTCCTCTCACCCAAGACTCAGCACATGCAGCGCCGATACGATTTTACGTGCCATAAAGGAGTTGACAGTCTCAAACATAACCTATACGTCTCCTGTCTCCGGGAAATCATACGACTTCAATACATCTGATAAAATGAATGAGCTTCTGTTAAAGTCTCTTATATCTACCGGAGAGTTACGCAAGGGACAAAGGTATGATTTGGATTTTGACCACCAGTTCATTGCAACAGAGAAATATGATGCAAAACCGACATACAAGAAGTTTACGGGATACAGTCCGGGTATAGCTGCCATTGGTGACCATATTGTCGGCATTGAGAACCGCGATGGCAACACCAATGTCCGTTTCCATCAACAGGATACGCTTGAAAGAATCTTTACCAGACTTGAAAATAACGGCATCTTTATAAACAGGGCACGCATGGATTGTGGATCATGTTCCGAAGATATAGTGGACATGGTAAAAGCCAACTGTAACTATTTCTATATCCGAGCCAATAGATGTTCCGCTTTTTACGACGACATGTTCATTCTCAGAGGTTGGAGGACAGAGGAAATCAACGGAATTGAATACGAACTGAACTCTATGACCGTAGAAAAGTGGAAAGGCAAAGTGTACCGGCTGGTCGTTCAAAGACAAAGAAGAACAGACAACATACAGGAAATATGGGAAGGAGAATACACCTACAGATGTATTCTGACCAATGATTTTGATTCGGATGTAAGGGAAATAGTGGAGTTCTACAACCTGCGCGGTGGAAAGGAAAGAATCTTTGACGACATGAACAACGGATTTGGTTGGAAACGATTGCCAAAGTCATTCATGGCTGAAAACACGGAATATATGCTGATGACTGCACTTGTAAGAAACTTTTACAAGACTATTATCAAAAGAATGAACGTAAAGGATTTCGGACTATCTACAACGAGTCGTATCAGGACTTTCGTCTTCAAATTCATTTCTGTTCCGGCCAAATGGATTAAAACATCCAGAGAGTACAGACTGAACATCTATACCGTTAATCCTGCTTATGCAAGAGTCTTTAATGCAAGTGATTGATTCTTTTCTCTTATGGGTTGTACAGCGTATTATCTCAAGTCGCTTTATGGGGTAAGGGGAAGATATGCTTAAAAAATATCAAACAGACTCTCATGTTATATATGGAACATTAAGATTGGAGATTTTTACAAAATATCCATTAATAACACGAGAATCGAAATTATTTGCGGAAATTAGGTTAAAAAGAAAACTTTCTTTATTCTTTTTCCTGTAGCTTCTTTGTATCTTTACCCTAGAAGAATGAATTTATAAATTAGTAGTTCAGCTATTGGATATAAAATAAGTTCTTAGTATTCATAAAAATAAGGAAGAAGATAATGAAAATCGTTTGGAAAAAAATATTGGTTTTGATACTCTGTGTGTTGAGTTATGGGTATTTTCCGTTGGCTGCGGCCGATGTTCCCGACGGATGGGCGCACCGTCTTTGTGCCTGTCTGGATGCACTGCGGCAGGAGAGCCGCGTGGAAGATTCCACGCAGCTGGCCCTTTGCGTCTACGACCTGACAGCCGACAGTATGCTTTATGCCCATCATCCGTCGTGGAGGATGCGGCCGGCTTCGACAATGAAGCTGCTGACTGCCATCACGGCTCTTTCAGATTTAGGAGAGGATTTTCGTTTCCGTACATCGCTGTATGCTCGGGGAGAGGTGCGTCAAGGCGTTTTGTGGGGTGATTTATATGCTGTGGGCGGTTTCGATCCGCTTTTCGGTTACGACGATTTGCAGGGGTTGGTTTGTGCTGTCCGTGATGCGGGGATTGATTCCGTTTCCGGTCGGATTTATGCCGATATTTCCATGAAGGATACATTGAAATGGGGAAGTGGCTGGTGTTGGGATGATGAGGCTGAGCGCCTTACTCCATTACTTTATCGAGGACGTGATGAATTTATTCCCCATTTGAAAACAGCATTTGGTGATGCGGGTATCGGAATTGAAGAAACCGCTTTGGAGTCGGATTCTTTATATACCGTCTGTCCGCCTGATGCCCGATTGCTGGGTCGACGCACACATGCGCTGACGGAAGTGCTTCTTCCGATGATGAAAGAAAGCGACAATCAATATGCAGAAGCGCTGTTTTATCAGTTGGCGGCCTTGAGTGGTCGTCCTTATGCTTCTGCTGAAGATGCGCGGGCGCGTATGGATTCCTTGATTATTGGTTTTGGCTTTGAGCCGCAGCATTATGATTTGGTGGATGGCAGTGGGCTTTCGCTTTACAATTATGTTTCGGCCGAATTGGAAATTGCTTTTCTGCGTTATGCTTATCAGCGTGATGGAATATTTCCGGCTTTATATGCTTCGTTACCAGTAGCCGGTGTGGACGGTACGCTGAAAAACCGGATGCGGCGTTCACCGGCCCGGGGCAAGGTACGGGCGAAGACGGGTACACTGACGGGAGTAGCTACGCTGGCCGGATATGTTCAGGTTCCCAATGGTCATTGGCTGGCTTTCTGTATCATGAATCAGGGACAGTGCAAGGCGCGTTCGGCTCGGGATTTTCAGGATCGGGT
>CALUIV010000030.1 GCA_944320775.1 uncultured Paraprevotella sp.
AGCAATTGCGCAAGCAAAAACAATAAAATCACATTTCAATTTATCATCTATATCAAAAGTGCCATTTGATGCCATTCAGAGGACAGACGCTGCCAAACCTCTGAATGGCATTATTTGCATGTCCTCTTGTGGCAGCTAATGTCTTCTTTTGTCTTTGTTAATGCAGATATTTACTCGTTTTATAAGCTCTTCTTTTTGTTTTTCCTTTGCATTATCAACGTTGAGATGGCTGTGACGACAGCTTATTATGAAACCTAATAAAAACAATTTCAATTATGGCAAACATTATTGTCGCAACAGAAGAACAAATTCAAGAAGCCGTACTTAGTGCGGTCTCAAAATTCTTTTCAGGTAACCGACCAGACATGATTCCTACAGTTGAATTGCCTGATACCATCTGTTTACCTAATGCGCTGAAAGTATTGGAAGAACATGGCTTTCCAACTTCAAAAGCGAAGTTATACAAAATGACTTCACAAGAGCAAATACCGTTTATGAAATACGGCAATAAACTTGTGTTCTCACGTAAAGCACTTATTGAATGGGCACATCAACAACTGGTTTCAAGCAGTAATGAAAATTGTGATTCAGCAATCCGCATTCAGAAATGTTTCAAACGTAAACGCTAAAACTATGAATACAAAAGAAACATTCAAAAATGAAAGTCCGTTTGTGCGGGTAGGGACAACACTTTACAAGATAGTGAACCAGCCCCGACTAAACGGGGGACATATCAAGAAACGCATCGTATGGAACAACGAAACACTTCGTCAAGATTATGGCAAGGATTATTTAGCGAGTGTTCCCAAATACGACGGCTTCTGTACCGTCCCTGACCATGTGAACTATTGCCATGTAATAGACAATTTTCTGAATCTGTATGAACCGATAGGACATGAGCCAAAAGAAGGAGATTTCTCCCACATTCAGGTTTTGATACGCCACATCTTTGGTGAACAGTATGAGTTGGGAATGGATTATCTGCAACTTCTTTACTTACAGCCTGTACAGAAACTGCCGATTTTGCTATTGGTATCGGAAGAACGCAATACGGGAAAGAGTACGTTTTTAAACTTCCTGAAAGCCGTATTCCGCAATAATGTAACCTTTAATACGAATGAAGACTTCCGTAGCCAGTTCAATGCAGACTGGGCTGGAAAGCTCATCATTGTGGTAGATGAAGTATTGCTGAACCGCAGGGAAGATTCGGAGCGTTTAAAGAATCTCAGCACCACATTGTCTTACAAAGTGGAAGCTAAGGGTAAAGACCGTGACGAAATAGCTTTCTTTGCCAAGTTCGTACTTTGTTCCAATAATGAAAGTCTACCTGTTATCATCGATCCGGGCGAAACACGTTATTGGGTACGGAAGATTCATCGCCTTGAAAGTGACGATACGAATTTTCTGCAAAAATTGACTGCGGAAATTCCTGCTTTCCTTTACTTCCTTCAGTATAGGGAACTGACCACCCGACAGGAAAGCCGTATGTGGTTTTCTCCGAAGTTAACCGAGACATCGGCTTTGTTGAGAATCATCCGGTGCAATCGTGGTAAACACGAAGTGGAGGTCATGGAACTGATAAGGGAAATAATGGACAACGTAGGAACTGACAATTTTTCCTTCTGTTTGAATGACCTACTTAACCTACTAAATCTTTCAGGAGTAAAAATCGAAAAGCATCACTTGCGCAGAATCATTACAGAAAGTTGGAAACTGACACCCGCCCCCAATGGACTGACTTATACCACCTATCAGTTTGATTATAATAAGGAATGCAGGTTTGCTCCAGTCAGGAGGGTGGGACGCTTTTACACCGTCAGTAGAACATTGCTGGACAAACTCTGATTCTTTTGTTGAATTGTTGAAATAAGCAAGTAACTTATTGATGCTTAGCTTACAATTATTTCAACAAAGGCTCAACATTCAAAATATGCTGTTGAAAAGAAAAAATAATTGTTTCTCTTTTCGTTGGCATTTGTTGAGTTGCTGTTGAAAGGTACATCTTTGTGTTTCAATTTAATACAAGATGAGTTCAATAATTCAACAGTTTTCACTAACAATCAAATCCGTATAGAAAATGACAATTGAAGAAGCAAAGAATATAAGGCTGACAGACTATCTGCACAGTTTGGGTTATGCTCCTGTCAAACAGCAGGGGGCAAACCTTTGGTACAAATCACCGTTTCGGGAAGAGACCGAAGCGTCTTTCAAGGTGAATGCCGAAATCAATAAGTGGTATGACTTTGGACTGGGTAAGGGAGGCAATATCATCGCACTGGCTTCGGAACTTTACTGTTCCGTCCATGTGCCGTACCTGCTGCAACGGATTGCAGAGCAGACACCGCACATCAGACCCGTGTCTTTCTCTTTTCGGGAGCAATCCTCTACTGCACCTAACTTTCAACGTATGGAAATAAAGGAACTCACTTCTCCTACTCTGCTCTTCTATTTGCAAGAGCGGAGAATAAATTTGGAACTTGCGAAAAGAGAATGTTGTGAGGTACACTTCGAGAACAACGGCAAGCGTTATTTTGCCATCGGCTTTCAAAATATGGCTGACGGTTACGAGATACGCAACCGATACTTTAAAGGCTGTATCGCGCCGAAGGACATCACCCATATCCGGCATGAAGGCAGAAGAAATGATACCTGTTTCGTATTCGAGGGATTCATGGACTATCTCTCATTCCTGACCATAAGGATGGAGAAATGCCCCAATATGCCGTGTTTGGACTGGCAAGACTATATCATACTGAACTCGGTTTCCAATCTTTCCAAGGCGATTGACGAATTAGCCGTCTATGAGCGCATTCATTGTTTTTTCGACAATGACCGTGCCGGAATGGAAGCCTGCCGAAAACTGACAAACGAATACTCCTATCGTGTCCGAGACACATCGCATACCTATAAGAACTGCAAGGACTTGAATGAGTATCTTGTCAAGCAACATTCTATACAAGAGAAGAAAAATGTACAAGTTGTACCGCCTAAGAAGTCAAAAGGAAGGAGTTTATAATACCCACATGTATTATCGCTGTATTGACGGAAGTCGTGTTGTCTATGGGAGCAAGGTTATGGAAATGTATACATTTCTGCCCTTGCTTTGCCGGAAGCAAAGACAGTCCGCTCCCATCGGTCGCAACTAAAAGGAAATTCTAAAATGAAAAAAGATAAACAACAACCACGACCAACCAAGCGTAACAAGGTGCGTGTGGTCAGCGCAAGATTTACAGACATTGAATATCAGGCAGTGCAGAAACGTAGAAAAGATGCAGGCGTCTCACTCAGTAAATTTGTCTGCTCCGTATTGCTCACAGGCACAGTAGTACAGCGCATCAGCAAGGCGGATGCGGATATACTTCGCAAATTGGCAGGTGAAGCCAACAATATCAACCAACTTGCCCATAAAGCTAATGCCGGAGGATTTGCGGGAGTTGCAGCCGAACTTATGTTGTTGAAGAAAAAGATAGTCCAAATTATAAAGCAGTTGTCCGATGATTGGAAAAATAAGTAAGGGAGCAGGATTCAGAGGCTGTATCAATTATGTATTGGGCAAGCCCGATGCAAAACTGCTGACAGCGGAAGGAGTGCTGACAGACAGCATTCAGACAATAACGGATTGTTTTCAAGCCCAAAGAATGATGAAACCACATCTCTACCAACCTGTGGGACATATATCACTCAGCTATGCACCCGAAGACGCTCCGAGAATGACGGATGAAATGCTGGTAAGTCTGGCAAAAGAGTATATGCAGAAAATGGGAATCAAAGATACCCAGTATATCATTGCCCGACACAATGACCAAAGGCATCCGCACGTTCACATTGTTTTCAACCGTGTGAATAACAACGGACGCACCATCAATGACAAGAACGACTGTTATCGGAATGTCAAGGCATGCAAAGAGTTGAAGGAAAAGTATGGGCTTTATTTTGGTAAAGACAAAGACAGAGTACGGACTCACCGCTTGAAAGGAAACGATAAGACGAAATATGAGATTTACCATGCCGTCAAGAACTCGTTAAGTAAATCCAATAGTTGGAAGCAGTTCATATCGGAATTATTCAGACAGGGAATAATGACGGAGTTCAAATATAGAGGTAGGAGTAATGTAATTCAAGGTTTATCCTTTACCAAAGATGACATTACGTTTAAGGCTTCGGACATTGACAGAAGTTTCAGCTATCTAAAACTGGATAGGCAATTGGGAGAAACTGATAACCAATACCAACAGGGTATCGGAATGGCGTCCAACAATGGACAATCTGCAATACAGCATGAGAATGCTTATAACTCAAGCAGCCATATAGCGGAAAACCTTGTCGGAGCGTTAGGCGGATTGTTCAACCCTGCTCCTAACTATGCTGATGAAAATGCGGAAGCTGCCTTTCAACGGAAGTTGAAAAAGAAGAAAAAGAGAAGAATAAGCTGGTAATAACAAAAAAATACGAAAATGAAAGAAATGGGAAACAACGATTTTATCCACACGCTGGATGCGGTATATAACCTCTGTTCCGAAATCAAGGAACTGGTGGATGTAGGAACGGAGGAACAGGAGAACGATGGTAACGAAGGCTTTGTTTTACTCTCTGACAACCTGCAACGACTTCAATCGGAAATAATGGAAATGAAAATTGGACTATCTTCCGATATGGAGAGACAAGAAAAACTTCGCACTACCATAAATTTGAGATTGAAAGAAATTAAGGAAGTATATTCGGTTCTGAGTATAACCAACAGAAAAATATTTGCCGAGCAGGAACGAATCAGCAATGAATTGCAACGACTTCAAAGCCTGAAAGTCCAAAATAACCATACACACGTCATTGACTTCAAGACTTCTCGACCTTTTCTATGGCAGACTGTCATGACTATGATAATTCTGTTTCTTTTGGTCGGCAATGTCTATCAGTTCAAGCAGAATCTGAATTTGTCGGATAATGACTTGAAGTACCGCCTTATCAAAATGTATGGTGGTATTTCGGGCAATGAATTGGATACGCTGGAAGTGGTATTCCATCGTGACAGGGATAAAACCGTCATTAGGAATATTCGTCATGAAGTAGAAGATTTTGAGTACCGCATACGTGTAAGGGCTGAAAAATTGGAACGAGCAAGATTATTACAACAGGAAGCAGAAGCCCTGAGATAATTATTACCTCCAACAATTCGTTTGAGTTGTTGGGGGTATATCGTTTCTCAATCCCACCATCCTAACAGATGATATTCTAAAAATCTAAAGAACAAACAATATGCTTTACGGAAATGGACTTCATGCTCGCTATCAATTTCATACCTGCCCAGCGATTTATGATATACACGGAAGCGATGTTTGTTTCTCATATTCACATAAGGGATAGGAGTTTCAGAATTTTCGTCCATGATAATATCCAAAAGTTTTGTGGCAATTCGCATACGGCTAATATCATGTTCCGCACGAGCTAAATGCCCAAAGTTCTCCCAGTAGAAAATAATCCATTCTAATTTGAATTTCAACAGATTCAAGAAATAATGATAATCGTAGTCCGGATTCTCATTCATGAACATTGCCCAAATCTGTAAGCGGTCTTGTCTTATGCTCTTTTGATATGCTTTCCATTCTTTTTCAGAGAGTCCCTTGCGAAGTATGAAATGAAATTGCTCTGACCAACTTTCATCATCATCCATTGGGTTCACTTCCTTCTGATATAACGGATTTTCCCTCATGGACTTTTCCATATCCTGCACTTCTTTCCTTTTGACTTGTGCCCAATCTTGAAAATAGGATTGAGCATCTGTATATTTCTTTTTCATTTGCATGTGAGATTACTGTTTATTGTATAATGAACTCATTTTCTCCACAGATTGAATCATTTCTTCCCGAAAAGTTAAAGGAGCAAGCACCTCTACATCCGCCCCTCTTGAGAGTAATTCCTGCCGGAAGTCCAATGTCGGTTTCATACGGTACTCAAAGATGGAATAATCTACCGTTGTTTCTATTTCGCATTGGGAACGATGCAAAGGCAAAGCACGGATATACTGTACATGCATTCCATAGACTTTAATCCGAATCGTTTCCAATTTCTTGTTTTCAATCATAATGCCAAAATAATCTGTAAAATAGGCTTCCGGATCAAATTCTTTAGGATAAACAAACTTCGTGTCCAAAGTAGTCAGTTGCTGTATTCTATCCAAAGAAAAGGTGCGGATATTATTTCGCTCTTTGCAGAAACCAATGACATACCATCTTTGCTTGAATACTTTGATGCAATAAGGTTGCAGCGTATAGGTACTTGGTTCTTCGTACCAATAACTTTGATAATACAACTCTATTTCCAATCCATCACGCATGGCTTCAATAATAGGCGTGAGATATTTCCTGCCGGAAGGAATCTCTTCAAACAGAATCCTGCGTTTCAGATGATGGCTTTCGTTTATCAGGTTATTGACCGCAAACGTATTAAGTAACCAGTTGCGGATGCCTCCCTTTTGCATATCATCTGCATTTTCGATATAGTAGTAATAACCACCCTTTCGGTTACAATTAATGTTTATATCAAACACTTGTTCGATGGCAATGCGCCAGTTATGAAAGGTTCTTAATGGAATATCTTCCCCTTCACTCAATCGTGAACGAAGCCAACGCTCGTTGATTTCCTCAAACGTGATTTTTCTGGCTCTGTAGATAGTGTCTACTAACCAAATGTATTTGTCAAATAAATCTTTTGTCATACTATTCCTTTTGTGAGTTCCTTCTACAAAATCAGCTATTTGAACAGTTTTTCAAGATGTTCTTGAACCATTTCTTCCGTTTCTCCGTAATAAGTAATTTCCCAAAGCAATCCGGCGGTCAGTTCTTGTAAAGTGATTGTTACATCTTCGTCAATATGAATATCCATACCTAAAAGGGCAGACCAGGGAGAGTAGCTTGCCACAGGGTAATAATCACTGTCTTCGTCTTTTGGGTTATAAACAGAGCAATTCATATCAATCATCGGTGAGCATCCTTCCCACCTTGATACCAAATAAATGGCATATTGGGATTCAGAAACATCATGCGTCTGAAGTTTTTGATACACGCTACGGTAAGCCTCCCAATTAGCGTGTTGCGCTTGTTTAGGCTGATTCCGTTGATACAAGGCTTTAAACTCAGGTAAGATGTCATCAAAACTGAACCGAGTGAGCAAAGATTTGAATGTCAGTTGTTCCATAATACAATGTTTTGAGTTCGACAATGCAAATATCGCATAAAGTTATGCCAAACTAAAGCATACACTAAAAAGATTTTGTTATTCTGAAAGAAAAGTATTCCTGTGCTTCCATTTGGCATAAGGTGAACTTATTTTTGTCACATCATTCAATAAATAAGACGATTATGGATTTATATGCAGAAGATTTGGCGGATTACATCTATCAAGAAAATAATGTGGACAAGAAACGTGCTTTGCTGTTGGAAGTGGAAGCGGAAATCAAAAAGCTCATGGGCGAACAGGAAAAGGGCAGCCTTGATTTGAGGCATATCGGTGCAGTACAGATAGGAAAGATACAAGATCTGATAGGCACACGGAGCTTGATTCTCAACCGGATGTTCCAAGCCACTTCGCAGGAAATCAAACGTTTTGAGGCGGTAAACGAATTGCTGGATAGTTTGACCAAGAAGATGTATCATCGCATGGCAAACCTCTACCGTACATTGATTGACAGCCCTAAAGATGAATCTTTTGATGACGATTATGTGGTTTCCGGTACGCTGAAGTATGTGTATAATGACGAGGATTCCATATTGATTTTACCGGAAGATGGTCATTATGGTTCCGATTTTGCTTATATGATTGAATTGATTTACTATTTGCTTGAGGATTACAACGGAGGACTTCCCGAAATCGAAGAATGCTCCTGTAATTACTCACCTCAAAACACTTCCGATATGACGGATGAACAGTTGCATTGTGTGGATGTATGGGATGATGGAGTGACATGGGCGGAAGGACATTTACGCCGTCCGGAACTGAAGCATATTATCGTATGTCATGCCGTACACGACATTTGCACACACAAGCCTTATTCCATTCCGGACTTATTGCGATTAAATGATTTTTGGGCGGAAGCTCATCTGATCTGCCAGCATATCATAGACCAAAACGGGAAACGCTATAACTCGGATTAATCATTTGTTTTGCAAAGTGCCTGAAAGGTGGAGATATTGCCAAACTTTGTGCTCCACTTTTCCTCGCATAGTCCCCCTTTGGAATGCACATGACCGAAAATATGACGTTTCGGTTGGTATTCTAAAACAGTTTGTTTCAATATCTCACTACCCGTACCTTCATCCAATATGCCTTTGGGAGGAATGTGGGTAATCAAGAAATCCGTTTTGTAAGGCAATCCACATTTCCCTCCTAACCATTGCATTTGCTGAATCATTTTGCTGGAAATGGCATAGAAGGTAATACCGTCATATTCTATACCGCAATCTTCAAGCAAAGTTACATTTGCAGATATCAACCGGCGTGCTTTTTCCGGACAAAGGTTGAAAATGATTTCGTGATTGCCCGGCACAAACAAGCGAAGCTGTGTCGGACAGGAAGAAAACCAGTCAAAGAAATCACTCAACCCGTCCTCTTGAAAATCCGATACGATATCCCCAGCGCAAATCAGAATATCTGTGCCTTTGGGGATGCTTAATTTTCGGTGCATACCATGCGTGTCCGAAAATGCAAACAAATGTTTTCTTTTATAATCCAATCTCATTCGTATTTCTCCTGTCTTTGGCGAAGTTTCTCCCAAAACTCCCGTTCTTCCCGAACAATTTCTTCTGTTTCTTGCCAATGCGAATAAGTCATCTCAGAGAAACAGTCACAAAACACGTCTGCCCAAGTCACTTGTGGAAGCATCATCCACCCTTCCTGTTCTCTTATCTCAACAGGCATATCCAATGTCTCGCTCCACGGGGTGGAATTCATAAGAACATCTTCAAGGGCTTGGTGGACGTATTTCTTTTCACGGCGACTATAAAGCCAATAATAGGTGTAACCGCCTTCGCAAACGATACGATCAATACCGGTATAGCAGAAGTCCTTCCGCGAGCGCATATCGTCAAACGCTGATTTATACTGTGCCAAAGAATGGCATTTTATAATGGGATATCCCCCTTCTTTCATTTTGGTTTTCACCCCACTCCAATCCATGCAACGCATATAATAAGAGAGTGGAAGGAAAACAGGTTCAAATGAGGATTCCGTGATAGGTTCGCACTCTTCCCCTTTATTACTTTTTAGTAAACTATTGAGAGAAGCAATTTTCTGGTTAGGATATTGAGTATTCTTCATGCAAACTTTGACCAATGCCGAGTATCGCGGATGCCAATCCAAATGACGCAGCGGATTATCCGAACAATCAAGCTGCGTAAGGCGGTTGTTTTTTCGGATATTCAATGTACATAGTTTATTCCCACGGCAAACCAAACGCTTCAACCTTGGATTCAGGGAAACATCCAAGCGCTTCAACGCTTGATTGACACAATACAGGTCGATAAGTATCGGGCATTGCGTTACATTCAACGCTTTCAGTGTACATGTCTCACAGGTGTAATGGAAAGAAGTGATAGTATGTGTTTCATCACTTCTCAAACAGATGTTCCATTCTCCTTCCCTCGCATACGTATGTTCCGCATGGAGTTCTTCTCCTTTCTCATTGCTTATCTCTTCCACTTGTCCGTCACCCCAATCTATCGTGAAAAGACAATCGCCATAGCTGATAAACGAGAAGCCACAGACAGATTCCGATTCTTTTGCAGTAACTGTCATCCGTATCTCATCTTTTTGTTCAAACAGAAGCTTCTTCAAGCGACGGAACGAACGGCGTGTAACCAAGACTTGTTCATTCCATTCATCAGAAGCATGGTTCCAACATTCTTCATGAATTATTTTGTGATAGCATTCAAAAGCCTTTTGCAAATCCTGCTTCGTGCCGATGCCTTGCTCATACATTCGTCCCATATTGTAATAATCTTCCGCTTCCACGTAATAATGGAATGCCTTTTCAGCATCAAGCGATACACCTTCACCCCGTTCATACATCCGAGCCAACCCGTGTTTATCCTTACCAAGCCGATAGCATCGCAATGCAATGTCGTATTCCTGAAGGGCATAATGAATATCTCCTGCCCATCCTGCCACTAAACCGCCAAGTTGCATTCCGATTTCCGTCAACTTGTTCAGTGCGTCCTGGTTCCCTTTCTCAGCTAAATCGTTAAGCAGCCTTATGGCATTCTTTCCTGTATATCCTTCTTTCTTTTCACGCTCCGTTTCATAATCCAACAAAGACAAAAACCAATCTGCATGAAGCAACTTATCCAACACGAGATGAATATGTGCCGCCACCCCATCGGGATGTTTAGAAAGACCTGTCAGCATAAAACATAAACAATATGCCGCATCCAAGCAACCACTGTTGGCAAAAGGTTCAATCAGGTTGATAGCTTCGTTGAACTTCTTATTGCGCAACAACTCGTTAAATTGTTTGCGTACCTCCTCGCTTAATTTGTTTTTCTCGTCCATAATTATTCCGCTTTTAGTTGTACAATAGGGAAAACTTGACCTCATCTTTCCATCCATTTCAATGCAAAGATGAGGTCAAGTTATGCCAAAGTAGTTCACAAGTTATTCTTTCTTCAATAGTTTGTCGATGTTTTCTTTGATGTCAGCAAGGATGGCTTTGTAATTGTCCCAATGGCACTTATCTGATATTGTAGAGTTGGGATGGTGGGTCTTGTAGGCTAATCCTACTTCTTTTATTGGCAACTTGGCTACATCATGTACCGACAGTCCGCCAAGGGGTAATGGTTCACCGTTTATGGTAAAGTTTTCTTTGATGTACTTATAGTATGTATTTTCTCCTGGTCCTGTAAAAAATATGAGGATGTCCGGTTTTAGAATCTCAACTTCTTGTGGTATAACATGAAAGCATTTGCGTTCAATCTCGTGTGTCTTTGTATCTACCGGTCTTCCTTCCACTGTCGATAATTTGGAAATGTTGTTCCATATCATGGAGACTCTTTTGTCTGGATAGGCTTGCAATATATCCTCTCTTATACACGACATGATTCCATTGATAGCAAAGCGGAACATTCGTGTGTTGCCTACTTCGTCCTCGTTAAAGTAACCTCCGTTCCCTTCCATTACATATTTATCGTCAAGGAAGTTTTCATAACTTCCCATGAGGTCGCCCATATCCAAATCTTTTTCCCATCCATGTGTTTCTTGACCAAAAAACATAATTTTGATGTCGGCTTTCGTGTACCACTCTTCGTGTTCGGGAGTTTCTTTTTTTGAATACCAATTAGGGTCTTTTTCTCTTTCTTCCTTTTTCTGACCTGACCGCAATAAAGAAATCAAGAACGGACATTGCAGTTTGTCTCTCAGCCCATTGGCTTCGAGTTGTTCCATAAAGCTTTCCCAATGCTCGTTGTAAAGCTCTGTTAATTGTGCTGATAATGTTTCCATTTGTTGTAAATTTAACTATAAGGTTAGTAGTTTATTTAAACTTATTGCCTTCTGCATTTTGTGAATATATTTATCCGATATTGATGTGATGGAATAGTTTCATCTATATATATGCCCGATTTAACCTCGGTACCGGCAGAAATTTGTTGCATAAAATCATTTATCACATTCATAAGCTCAGTTGCCTCCTCTGAATCATCTAACCAATCAGTAAACTCGATTGCAAATATAATCATTGCCACATCATCTACAGATGAATATTTCGCTGGAAGTTTTTTGCACCACTCTTCTAACAATTCGCTTCTCAAGAAATCCACACTACCAGTAAGCGTAAAAAAGTTTATGTTTTTAGAAGGAGTCGGATATTCCAAGAAGGCTCTCAAGTCATTAAAGTCGAAGCTTATCAGACAATAACGAAGTACCATTCCCACAAATGCATCCGTAAATTGGATAATTTTCCTATCTGCTTTTTGGAACAATTCCGTAAACGTATTACATTGAAAGTCATCGTAATCTACTATATGAAGACCATCTACCATTGGTTCCAGTGCCTTTAATAATCCTAAGGCATTCTTTCGCTTTTCTTTTCCCTCAGATGAATGGGGAATTGTTGCCACTAAGATGATTGCTCTGGATTGCATCTCTTTTGCTTTCCCAAGAAACGACCTTATGCACCCTTCTCCTGTTCCTCCTCCGAGACATACCACAAACACTGTTATTAGTTTGTTCTTCAAAATGTTCTCTATCACAGGAAGTGAATTATTACATTCATACTCCGCAAGAAAACGATTTTTTCCACTGCCCAATCCTTCCTGTCCAATCAGGTATTTGTTATACAAGGACAATTCGTTCATTTCTTTCCGATTCATGCCAAACGCATACAGTCCCACATCATGGAAGCAGCGTTTTCGCATTTGGTCTACTATACGGCTTGCTCCTCCTCCAATGCCCACTATAATGGAGGAATATTCTGAATTACGCGAAGGAAAATTAAATATTATATCCGATTCTTCTTTCATGATTCTTTTATTTTGATGATTCTTTTTAGCCAGTGAATTAATGCGAATATAGACATTCATCTCAAGAATGTTTTCATTTTCAATGAAAAATATCTATAAAAAATATCTTTGTCGCAAAATTAAGTTGAAGATATGCAACATCGAAGCACAAGATGAAAGAATTTATACTTATACTTTGCTATATTCTCATTAATTTTTAAGGTGTATGTACTGATATGGCATATCTTGAACTTTATTTTGCAACCAGAATCTTTAAAAGCAGAGTGATTATGACGGTGAAAGAATTAATCATGGAAGTGGAATTTGATGACTTGCTTCCTTATTTAAAAGAAATTATAGTCGGGCATCTTGATAATATCTATGCCTTTCGGGAAGCATATGATATTCTACGGGATATGCAGCCTAATCCAGAGTTTGTCGGGAAAGCTTGGATAGAGCAAGAAGAGGATTGGGTAAGCGTGCAGTCTTTAGATGGGGATTCTTGGGAAAATGAATTGGCTAAAGAACTTGTTTTATCCAATAATGCTACTCTAAGTAAAGAGGAAATTGCCGCACATTGTATATACGACATCACCTTTTATGGTTTTTCTCCGGCGGAAATAATTGAAAATTTTTGGAAAAGCCATGGTACCATACAAAGCAAAATGGAACGAAGGGAATCCATCATACAAGAACTTACTGTGTCCGGAAGCAGTTTCACGTATAAGGACTTAGCCTATCTATTGCAAGTGGAATACGGTACACGATATGATTATCATTCCATTGCCAACGGACAAGAGAACCGATTAGCCTATATTGCAGTTTCTATGACCCAATATCAGCAACTTGATCTAAGCCGATACAATGATGCCGTCGTTTGCATTCGTGTTTCTGCTCAATACCCGTTAAGCAACAAGGCACTGGAAGATTTTAAACGTAATGTCCGCTTGTGGCTGAATTATGAAGACATTCAATTTGGCATTATAACAGAAGATAGCGATTGTAAAGAAGCAACGGTTACATTGTTATTGAATAAACAAGCATAAAAATAAAACATAGCAAAGGGAAGATTGCCGTTCATTCGAGTAAACAGATGAAAGCAGGAACAAACCAAAACAAATTATTTTCTTCGCTATTTTATGTTTGATAGCATTTATTCTCCAATCCCAACGTCAGTAATCCGTCAGTGAAAGAAAGCAAAAAGGAGCTAAGCCAACCGCTTAACTCCTTCATTTTCACCAGTCGGGATGACTGGATTCGAACCAGCGACCACTCGCCCCCCAGACGAGTACTCTAACCGGACTGAGCTACATCCCGTTTTGCGACTGCAAAAGTAACTTTTCTTTTTGAATTGTGCAAATTAATAACTACTTTTGTGACCTAACAATAATAAAAAAGCAAATGCAATATATCGTAACGGCACCTGAAACGTTGCATGCACAAATCGTGTTGCCGGCAAGCAAGAGTATCAGTGCACGAGCTCTGATCATTAATGCTTTGGGGGGTGGAAACCAGACATTGCAGAATCTGTCGGATTGTGATGATACGCGCGTGTTGATTCAGGCGCTTCAGACATTATGCAAGGGTATAACAGAGGAAGAAAGAGAGGACCAGATATTTGATATCGGAGCTGCGGGAACTGCGATGCGTTTTTTGTCGGCTTTTTTGGCCGTGACACCCGGTAAACATATTCTGACAGGATCTGAACGGATGAAGCACCGGCCGATAAAGCCGCTTGTGGATGCCTTACGTCAGCTTGGGGCATCGGTGGATTATCAAGAAACGGAGGGCTTCCCCCCGTTGCGTATAGAAGGGCGCGTCCTAGCTGGAGGAAAGATCAGTTTGCCCGGTACTATCAGTTCGCAATATATCTCGGCTTTGCTGATGATCGGACCTTGTCTGGCCAACGGGCTGGAATTGCAGCTTACGGGTGGAATCATTTCCCGGCCTTATATTGAAATGACATTTGCGCTGATGCGCCGGTTTGGGATACAGATAGACTGGATTGCGGAGGATCGGATTGCAGTACAACCGGGAATGTATCGGTCGGCACAGCCATTTTGTGTGGAAAACGATTGGAGCGGAGCATCTTATTGGTATCAGATGGTGGCGCTCAGTTCTGACCCCGATGCGGAAGTCGTGTTGCCGGGACTTGATCCGGATAGTGTTCAGGGAGATGCCTTTGTAAAAACTATTTTTGCCCGTTTGGGAGTAGAAACGGAGTGGGTATCTGGTCGGGTAAAAGATTCTCAAAACATAATGGGGACTGTGCGGATTTTTAAAAAGCATACGGCTCCGGAGTTCTTGGATTATGATTTTGTCGGTCAGCCGGATTTGGCGCAGACTTTAGTTGTAACTTGTGCCCTCTTGGGGGTTCGTTTCCATTTTAAAGGGTTACAGAGTTTACGGATTAAGGAAACCGACCGGTTGAATGCCTTATGCTGCGAACTAGGCAAATTGGGCTATGAACTGGAAGAACGGAACGGTTGTGAATTGCTTTGGGATGGTCGCCGGCAGAAGATTTCCGAGGAACCGGTGTTTGATACTTATGAGGACCATCGGATGGCATTGGCTTTTGCGCCCATATCTTTGGTTAATGGTCGGGTGCGGATTAATAATCCGGAAGTTGTGAGTAAGTCTTATCCCCAGTATTGGGAACATTTGAAATCTGTAGGATTCAAAATAGAGGAGTCATGATCATTGTTTATTGTGTGGTTGCTTTGGTTGTCTTAGCAGTCGTGGCGTTGATTGCCGGATTTCTGCATAACCGGGCACTTGAGAAAAAGGTGGAGCGTGGCGAACTGGAAGAGATGCCGGCTGTGGTGCAACCGGATGCGGAATGTTGTGGCCAGCATGAAGTTTGTGAAAAAGAGAGTTTGCTGGCTGCTGTCAGTAAACAGATTGAATACTATAATGATGAAGAACTGGACCGTTTTCGTGGGCGTACGGGAGATGCCTATACAGAAACAGAGACCGATGAGTTTCGGGAAGTGCTTTATACGATGCGTGATGATGAAGTGGCCGGTTGGGTTCGTAGCTTGCAACTGCGTGGAGTGGAATTACCTGATACTTTAAAAGATGAAGTGTTCCTGATCGTGGGCGAAAGGAGGAGCCGATGACAGAAGTATTGCAGTATGAATTTTTCCAAAATGCGTTGTTGGCATGCTGTTTGTCCAGCGTGCTTTGCGGAATGATCGGTACGTATATTGTAACTCGGCGCTTGGTGTTTATCAGTGGTGGCATTACGCATGCTTCATTTGGTGGAGTCGGATTTGGGCTTTATGCAGGAATTTCTCCCGTTGCGTCTGCTGCGGTTTCTGCAGTGCTGTCTGCATTTGGGGTGATTTGGTTGCGCCGTCAGAAAGATATACGTGAAGATTCCGCAATAGCCATACTATGGACTCTTGGGATGAGTCTTGGTATTATTTTCAGTTTCCTGGCACCTGGTTTTACTCCTGATCTGTCGTCTTATTTGTTCGGTAATATTCTGACGGTCACTGATTCAGACCTGATTTATCTGGGGTGTTTGACAATTATTGTTATTCTGTTTTACTGGCTATTCCTTCGGGCAATAATTGCGGTTGCTTTTGATGAACAATTTGCCCGTTCGCGTCATTTACCAGTAGAATTGATAGAGTATGTCATGATGGGGCTTATTGCGTTGACCATTGTGGCTACATTGCGGATTATTGGAATAGTCATGGTCATTTCTATGTTGACGATTCCGCAGACGACTGCAAATCTGTTTTCAGAGCGTTTCCGGGGAATCATGTTGTTGTCTGTTTTATGGGGAATGTTGGGTAGTGTCGGAGGATTATTGTTTTCTTATTTTTATAATATACCTTCCGGGGCTTCTATAATTTTTATGTCGGTGTTGCTTTATATCTGTTGCAAAGGCTTCTTTTTCTTGCAGGGCCGGTTCCGGAAAATCCGATTGTCTAAAAGTTGAAAAGATTTATTGCAGTACAATAATCGGCCTTTAAATGAGTTCTATATTTAGTATATTTATTGGCTTCAGTTATAATAGAATTTTGGATCGTAAAAAAATACATATAATCGCCCTTCTGGCTTTCGTAGCCTTTGTGCTGGCAGGTTGTTCCACGCAGAAAAATACGGCAGGAACACGCTTTTATCATGCCATGACAGCACGTTTTAATATTTTTTACAATGGTGAACTGGCTTTTTTGGAAGGTGTTGAGGCTCAGGAGAAATTCCATGAGGATGATTATGGTGATTTTATTCCAATGTTCTTGCCCAAAAACAAGCAGACCAGTCAGAATGGAAAGAGCAGTTTCGATGCTGCCATTACCAAATGTGAGAAAGCCATAAAGTTGCATTCCATAAAAAAAAGGCCACAGATCAGTGCTACGAAAAAACGGACTGCGAAGGAAAAAGCTTTCCTGGCTCGGAAAGAATTTAATCCGTTCTTGAAAAATGCCTGGATAATGATGGGACAGGCACAGTTTCAGAAAGGTGAATTCATTGAAGCGGCTTCAACTTTTAATTATATCATTCAGCTATACGCTACGCAACCGGATATCGTTTGTGTGGCGAGAGCCTGGTTGGCACGCTGTTATGTCCAATTGGAGTGGCCATACGATGCAGAAGATGTTTTTGGTAAAATAAATCGGGACAGTATAACTGCGAAAGGAAAAAGAGAACGTGATGCATCGTATGCCGATTATCTGATTCAGAACGGTGCATATGCCGAAGCTATTCCTTATTTGGAACGTACTATTGCTCAGGTAAAAAAAAGGAAGCAGAAGGCGCGCCTGAATTATTTGCTTGGACAACTTTATCGCGAAACAGGGAATCATGTTATGGCATATAAGAGTCTGAAGAAAGTGATTCGGAGTAATCCTCCGTATGAACTAGAGTTGAGTGCGCGTGTGTTGCAAAGCGAAGTGATGCCGCCAGCTCAGTATAAACAGACGGTCAAAACTTTGACGCGTATGGCTAAAAGCCGTAAAAATGAGAATTATCTGGACCAGATTTATTTTGCATTGGGTAATGTCCATCTTGCCGTAGGAGATACGTTGAAGTGTATCGGCGCATACGAGCAGGGGGTGGAAAAAAGTACGCGTAATGGAAAAGCCAAGGCTCTGGTCTTGTTGCATCTCTGTCAGTTGTATTGGGAGCGTGAGGCATATATAGATGCCAATCGTTGCTATGCGCTTTTGATGGGAGTACTTGACAAGGAGCATAAGGAATACAAAGAGGTGGAACGGCGTTCGAAGATTTTAGCTGAATTGTCACCGCATTTAGAAGCAGTACATTTGCAGGATAGTCTTCAAGAGTTAGTCCGGATGCCTGAGCAAGAACGTAACGCAGCTATTGATCGTGTTATTGAAGAATTGAAAAAGAAAGAAAAAGAAGAGGCTATTAAGAACTATAATGAAAACAATGCGGGCGGACAGACAGGTGCCGGTAATGTGGCTAACGTGGTGAAACCGACAGCCCCTGCCGTACCGAATATGGGACAGAATAATACTAAATGGTATTTTTATAACCCCATGGTTGTTCAACAGGGGAAAGCGCAATTTCAAAAATTGTGGGGAAATAGAAAACTGGAAGATAATTGGCGCCGGAGTGACAAGTCTACGGTTGAAACTCATGAATTTGAGGAAATTAATTACGATGAGGAAGATAATTTGACAGAAGACTCGCTAAGTCAAGAGGGAAAAGTTTTGGATGATGAGTTGGCTGGTGAACGGGACACAGACGAAAATGTATCAGCCGATGATCCACATGAACGAGCATATTATCTTAAGCAACTTCCATTTACGGAGGAACAGATGGCAGCCTCAAATGCTGCATTGAGCGACGGACTGTATCAGGCTGCCATTATTGAGATGGAGCAGTTGAACAATTATTCGTTGGCTCATCGTACATTCCTTCGGCTTCTTACGGATTTTCCGGAATACGGTCAGTTGGAAACGGCATATTATTATATGTTCTTGCTTTATTGGCGTATGGGGAATATGAATGAGGCAGAGGTGTATCGTCAGAAACTAATTGCTAGTTACCCTGAAAGTGACTTTGCGAAAAAACTTGGAAATCCGAATTATGAACGTTATGCTCGTTATGGTAAACAAATAGAGGATTCCTTATATGCTGCAACTTATCAGCTATATTTGCAGGATCAGTATGAACAAGTGATACAGCATCAGGAATTTGCATTAAATGAATTCCCCGAAGGTGCTCATCGGGCCCGTTTCCTGTTTTTGCGGGCATTAAGTGAACTTTATCTAGACCGTAGAGAAGATTTTCTGAAGTCGTTGAAGGAGTTGGTTCAGAATTACCCGAAAGAGGAAGTAACGGAGATGGCTTCTTATATTATAAAGGAAACAGAGTCCGGACGTATGTTGAATCGGGAAAAGTATGACGCCAGCAGCATTTGGGAACGTAGAAGTATGGTCGTATCCGGGGATTCTGTATCAATGCAGGGAACGGAACTGAATCCGGAGCGTTATTGTAACTTTACATTTGTAATTGCTTATCCGGAGTTCTCAATTAATGAAAATCATTTATTATTTGAATTGGCCCGTTATAATTTCTCAAGTTATTTAGTCCGTAACTTTGATATTGAAACAGAAAAAAATGATGGGCTGGTGAAAATGATCGTCAAAGGATTCTTGAGCTATGATGAAGTGCATGCTTATGCACAAGCTTTGTTTGCAGATCCGACTATGAAAGATTTGTTGAAAGAGACACGGACGCTTTTGATTTCAGAAGAGAATCTGAAGTTGCTGGGAATGAAATTTAGTTTTGAGGATTATGAGGATTTTTACGAGAAAACATTCGCACCGCTTGAAATAAAGGAAGACTTATTATTGGATGAACCGACCGATATCCGTTATGAACTGGAGGAAGAAACAGAAGAAGATGCGGATTCGGAAAATGAAAAATATGATGATGACGAGTATGGGTTCGATTATTGGTAAAAATCCTTGTGATATGAGATCTCAAAAGGGAAAGGAGGCATTATGAGTAATGGAAAATTATTGTGGGTGGATGATGAAATAGAGTTGTTGAAAGGCCATATTTTGTTTTTGGAAAAAAAAGGCTATGAAGTGTTTACTGTCTCCAATGGTCAGGATGCTTTGGATCGGTGTGCAGAACAGGTTTTTGATCTGATTTTGCTGGACGAGAATATGCCTGGACTGAGTGGTTTGGAAACATTGTCGGGAATAAAGGAGATTTCTCCCAATACACCGGTTGTGATGGTGACAAAAAGCGAAGAAGAGAACCTGATGAATCAGGCGATCGGAGCGAAAATAGCGGATTATCTGATTAAACCGGTCAATCCAACACAGATTCTGCTTTCATTGAAAAAAAACATTCATAAAAAGGAATTGGTCACGGAGGTTGCACAGTCTGCTTATCAACAGGATTTTAGCAAAATAGGTATGCAGATCAATGATTCGTTTTCTTTTAATGAATGGGTCGATGTTTATAAGAAACTGGTGTTTTGGGAACTGGAACTGTCGGAGACCGACGGACAGATGAACGAAATGCTGGCTATGCAGAAAGCCGAGGCAAACAATATGTTTGGTAAGTTCATAAAGAAAAATTATGAGCAATGGATATTGGATTCGGGGGTAATGACTTCTGGAAGACCTGTTATGAGTCCAGACGTTTTCAAAACAGCAATATTCCCACATTTGAAGGCGGGAAAGAAAGTATTTTTACTCGTCCTGGATAATTTCAGGTATGACCATTGGAAGCAGGTTTCTCGGGAATTGGCTGAGAATTTTTTTGTTGAAGAGGATATTTATTGCAGTATCTTGCCTACTGCTACTCAGTATGCCCGTAATGCTCTTTTTTCAGGATTGATGCCTCTGCAGATTGCGCAAATGTTTCCGGAACTTTGGGTGGATGAGGATGAAGACGAAGGGAAAAATCTGAATGAAGAAGAATTGGTCGCAACACATCTGGAACGATATCGTTTGAAAAAGACATTCAGTTATCATAAGATCAATGAGTCACAGGCTGTGGAAAAACTGGTGGGACAGTTTCGTCAGTTGGAGAAGTATGATTTAAATATAGTTGTATTGAATTTTATAGATATGCTGTCGCATGCCCGGACGGAGTCGAAAATGGTGAGGGAACTGGCTTCGAATGAGGCAGCCTATCGTAGCCTGACATTGAGTTGGTTCAGACATTCGGCAGTTAATGAATTGTTCCGAATGTTGGCATCCAGCGATTTTACAGTGGTGGTTACCACAGATCATGGCAGTATCCGTGTGAATAATCCGATTAAGGTGATTGGAGATCGGAACACCAATACCAATTTGCGTTATAAACTAGGAAAGAACTTGAGTTATAATCTTAAAGATGTATATGAGATTAAAAATCCTAAACAGATGCAATTGCCTGCGCCCAATTTGAGCACAACGTATATTTTTGCTACTGGGGATAATTTCTTTGCATATCCGAACAACTATAATTATTATGTTTCTTATTATAAAAACACTTTCCAGCATGGAGGTATTTCCATGGAGGAAATGCTTGTTCCTTTAGTAACACTACGTGGGAAGAAAAAGGCTGATGAGGTGTAGACTATATATTGATTGAATAATATTAAATATTGAAATTATGGAAATAAAAATTAATTCATTGGACACAATTCAGGATGCGGCAAAAAGCTTTGTCCAGAATATGGGAGATAATACGGTGTTTGCTTTTTATGGAAAGATGGGGGCCGGTAAGACAACATTTATCAAGGCTGTCTGTGAATGTCTTGGTGTTGAAGATGTTATTAATTCGCCGACTTTTGCAATTGTAAATGAATATCGTTCGGCATCAGGCGAATTGATTTATCATTTTGATTTTTATCGGATCAAAAAATTGGAAGAGGTCTATGATATGGGATATGAGGATTACTTTTATAGCGGAGCGCTTTGCTTTATTGAATGGCCGGAATTGATAGAAGAACTTTTACCCGAAGATGCCGTACGGGTTACGATAACGGAAAACGAAACAGGTACACGCGACATCAAGTTCTGATGTCGCGTGTACCTGTTTCGTTTTCTTTGATTCTTGGTGAAGTCTATTTTCCAAATTTTTTGATCAGGATGTTCATATTCATCCTTAAATAGATGCCGGCGTGGAAACTCAGTGCATTGGGTTCTTCGTGCCAGCCATCTGTGGTATTATAAGCATTCGCCGGTAAATTGTTGTATAAGTCGGTATGTATGCCCCAATAGAATCCTTTGGCGATCCGTTGTGCATATTCTAATCGGAGGTAGAGCATCTGAGGATCTTTGTATTGGATATTTTTGTCATAAGTGGAGATCGCACCGAAAAGAGGATTTCCGAAGATTGTGGCAAAATTATGACACTGCCAGTAACCTGCTATTACTCGAAAACGGAAGATATCTGCTGATAGTCTGCCATGTAGACCATAGCCCTTGTCGAAAGGAATCAGATTTCCTTTTTGTTGACCAAAGTAAACAGCATCGGCTTCGAAATTTAGTTTCTTGAAATATCGGTTGTTAAAATGAAAGTCCATACCAAATCCTGCTGCTGCATTTAACCAGGTTTTTACACTTTTGTCGGGAGCATTGGAGTTGATTTCACCACCACGATGTTGAAACAGAGCTTGAAGTGGAATGTATGCATGAACTTTTGTCTTGGGATCGTTTATCTTAAACCGTGTGGACAGACCATAAGTGAAAGATTCCTGATGGTTGTCGTTCTGGAAAATAAAACTTTCCCAATTGACCCACATATCAATATCAGCCGGACGTGTGCGCCATAAGAATTGTAATCCTGCTTCAGGGTCTGCCGTAAGTCCCATCTCAGGATTGTAAAGTGGTTCTATCAGTTGGTGGTCGTTACGTCCGTAAATATGCCCCATGATAATATCGAAGTGAGGGGTGAGGGCATATTGGACGCGAAAAAAGGGAATGGCATGAAATCCATGCTGGTAATTTTCACCTTTCCAGTTTGCTATATCACTATAATTGAAATTCGGATAGGTATCGCTCCCCCAATAGCGGAGCATGTATAAACCTGCTTCGACCTTTAGATTTTTAAGTGGCTGATATGTGAGCTTGGGAAGCAGCCATAGACCGGGAAGTGTGTATCCCTTGGTGAAACAACCTTTGTTTTCATTATTCTTGATAAAGTTCAGGTTATCTATTCCGAAGCAAAGTTTTCGTGTATCTTCTTCATGAATTTTTTTATCATTCATGAATAACAGAGAATCCATTTGGGCCCATATTGGAGAGACCAAAAATAATGAAATTCCCAAAAAGAGCATCCGTGTCTGGTGCCAGATTTTTTTCAGTTTCATTTTTCTCTTGTTTTTAATAGATGGTTGTTGCAGGTAAAAGAGCAGAAAAGACATGAAGAACATTTTGGTTCTTCATGTCTTTTTAAGGTAGTATTATGTCGAATTTCTAATCAGACATTATGCATCTTCGAGTGACTCTCCGTATTCCATTTCTCCTTGAACAACCCACATAATATCTTCTGGATCGTAATCGCCCATTTTGTCTTTATGCGCCTGTTTGATAACATAGTCTACAACCTTTTCCAGGTCCAGTTCAATGTATCCGTTGGCATCAGGAGTAGAGTCTAATACGCCGCTTGTTGCATAGTAGTCAATAATGACATCCAAAAAATAGTATAGTTCATCATCTGAAAATTTGCCTTTCAGATCCATGGGCAAATAATTCTTGATAAATTCTATCGTACGGGCGTCATCTTCAGCTTCGAGGAGGAGTTCCTGATCGATTGCATCCATGGCCATAATAATCAACTGTTAAAGGATTGCCTTCAGTTTGTCTTCAAAAGTACTTTTGGGAGCTGCACCGACTTGTTTGTCTACAACCTCTCCGTTTTTGATGAATAATACGGTAGGAACATTCCGGATACCAAAACGTGATGCAAGTTCATCATTTTCTTCTACATCGCATTTTCCAATGATAGCTTGTTCTTTGTATTCTTCAGCAAGTGCCTCGATATCTGGTCCGATTTTTTTGCAAGGGCCACACCAGGTTGCCCAAAAATCCAAAACAATAGGTTTGCCTGTAGCAACCAGTTCCTCAAAATTCGCATCTGTAATCGCTAATGCCATAGTTTTAAATATTTGTTTGGTTAGTATTCTGTTTATTTTTGTGGTGCACAAATATACGAATTATTTGTAATTCTATTCAAATACTTTTTCAAAAAGTATGTTTAGCTATAATTCTTCATCTGTAATACCTTAATAATCTAATTGCCGTTTACTCTATAGCTTAATGCCGGATAGTTTTCGATAAAACTGATCAGTTCTTTTCCTACAGAAATTTTTGTTGTACGGGATTGTAGCATGAGGTTGGTTTGCCCTTCCGGATCCAAAATATGGATATAAAGTGTGGCCGTACCAGGATTACGTTTGATAACTGTTTCTAACGAAAGTAAGGTGTCATCATCCAAAGCATGAAGAGGTATATTTAACGTAAAGCTTTCAATAACCCGATCTTTGGCATCAGCCATATATTCTATTTTAAAGATTCTGAATTCCAGTTGGCTGGGATTCCATTGTTTGGGCTGACATTTTGCATAGATCATAAGAATGCTGCCTTCGGTCATATACTCACCCCAACTTGGCCAGTCCTGGCCAAAAAGCGGAATCTCGAATGAACCACTATAGTCTTCGATCGTAACAATACCATAAGCTTTTCCTGTTTTTGAAACGCCTTTTCTGACAGCCGTAACCATTCCACCCAGTTTTAAATCTTTATTTGCCAAGGCATCCATGTCTTGCAGATCTGTCATCTGAGTGTTGCAGACATCTTTTAAAATAACGGAATAGTCGTCCAGGGGATGGGCTGATAGATAAATACCAACCAAGTCGCGTTCTTTGTTTAAACGTTCCAATGCACTCCATGGTTCTGCTTGGGGGATTTCCGGAGTTGCAACCTCGACAACCTCAATATCTCCGAACAGTGAATTCGCAGCGGCATTTTTATCCATTTGGAATTTTGCACCATAACGGGACAAGGCATCTAAAAATACCTCTCCTTTACTGTTGAGGGCTAAATATTGTTCTCGTTTGATATCAAAGCAGTCAAATGCTCCCGAAAGGGCCAGACTTTCCAGATTGTTCCGTTTGCAGGAACTGACAGGTACGCGTTGAACAAAATCAAAAATGTTCTTGTATACACCATTTTTTTCCCGTTCCTGGATAATTGCTTCTACTGCTGCATCGCCAAGTCCTTTGATAGCACCGAGTCCGAAACGGATATTTCCTCCGGGGTCGACACTGAATTTTCTTCGACTGGCATTGACACTAGGTCCAAGTGTTTCTATACCAAGTGACTTACATTCGCTCATGAGCTTTGTTATGTCCGTAATATTGGCCAAACTTCGGCTCATAACGGCTGCCATATATTCTGCCGGGAAATTGGCTTTCAGGTATGCGGTTTGATAGGCCACCCAGGAATAACATGTTGCATGACTTTTGTTGAAAGCATAAGAAGCAAATTTTTTCCAGTCCGCCCAAATCTTTTCCAGAATTTTAGGATCGTGTCCATTCTTTTTTCCACCTTCCAAGAATTTTGGATACATGTGATTTAGCTTGTCAATCAGCTTCTTTCCCATGGCTTTACGTAGTGTGTCGCTTTCGCCTCGGGTGAAATTGGCCAGCTGGCGTGACAGAAGCATCACCTGCTCCTGATAAACCGTAATTCCGTATGTGTCTTTGAGATAAGTCTCCATACAGGGTATATCGTAGGTGACCGGTTTACGGCCTTGTTTACGGTCAATAAAATCAGGGATATAATCCATAGGCCCCGGACGGTACAGGGCATTCATGGCAATGAGGTCCTCGAAAGTAGTTGGTTGGAGCTCGCGCAAATATTTTTGCATACCGGCCGATTCAAACTGAAACGTTCCGATGGTGCGTCCGTCGCTATATAATTTATATGTGGCAGGATCTTCTATATCCAACTCATCCACATCAATGTCTATTCCCAGACTGTCGCGAATATTTGTTTGACATTCTTTGATGATGGAAAGGGTTTTTAAACCCAAGAAGTCCATCTTGATCAGACCTGTATCTTCGATGACGGAGCCTTCGTATTGGGTACAGATAAGCTTTTCGCCTGTTTCTTTATCTTCAGCAGTACTAATCGGAACCCAGTCGGAAACGTCATCCCGACAGATAATTACTCCACAGGCGTGCACACCCGTGTTACGGACATTACCTTCCAGCATTTTGGCATACCGGATCGTGTCTCTCAGATTCATATCGGGAGATGCTTCTGCTTCTTGTAATTCAGGAATACAAGAGATCGCGTTGGGCAAATTCATTTTCCGCGGTTTCCCGTTTTCATCTTCGGGTAATTTGTCAGGAATGAGTTTGCATAATCCGTTGGATATATTCAAGGGCAGTTTCTGAACACGGGCTACATCCTTGATGGCCAGCTTTGTGGCCATAGTGCCATAAGTAATGATATGGGCTACTTTTTCTTCTCCGTATTTTTGAGTTACCCAGCTCAGAACTTTGCCGCGGCCATCGTCGTCAAAGTCGACGTCAATATCAGGGAGTGATATTCGGTCTGGATTCAGAAATCGCTCAAAAAGCAAATCGTATTTTATAGGGTCTACTTTGGTGATGCCTAGGCAATATGCAACGGCTGATCCAGCAGCAGAACCACGACCGGGACCAACGGATACGCCTAACTCGTGTCGGGCTGCATTGATGTAATCTTGCACAATCAGGAAGTAACCGGGAAAACCCATGGTCTTCATGATGTGTAATTCGAAGTTGATACGTTCGTGTACTTCTTCCGGGAGTGGATCGCCATACATTTTTTTTGCACCGGTATAGGCTAGCTTTGCCAAATAATCAGCTTCCAGTTTGAGACGGTACAGTTTGTCACATCCTCCAAGTTTCTTAATCTTGTCTTGCGCTGCTTCTGGAGAAAGCACTACATTTCCATTTTCATCTCTGGTAAATTCTTCAAAAAGGTCTTCGTCTGTGAATTTTTGCCGGTATTGTTCTTCTGTGCCAAAATCTTCCGGAATATCAAAATTAGGCATGATTGGCGCATGGTCTATACTGTAAAATTCTACTTTATCGCAAATGCGGCAGGTATTTTCCAAAGCTTCTGGTACATCGCTGAAAATGGCATTCATTTCATCGCGTGTCTTAAACCATTCCTGTTTGGAATAGAGCATACGTTTCGGGTCGTCAAGATCCCGGTTTGTGCTGAGGCAGATCAGACGGTCATGAGCCTCTGCATTTTCCTGGTCAACGAAATGGCAGTCATTCGTACAAACGAGTGAAACCTGATATTTTTTTGCCAAGTCAATAAGAACTGCATTTGCGCGCTGCTGAAGCGGGTAGGTTTCCCTATTTGCGCGTTGGTTGGGATCGGTTACCTGATGACGTTGTAATTCCAGATAATAGTCGTCACCAAATATTTGCTTATACCAGCGGACTGCCTCTTCAGCTCCTTCTATGTCGCCTTTTAATATTTTATGAGGCACTTCGCCAGCAATACAAGCCGAACAAATTATTAATCCTTCTTTGTGTGCTTCTAATTCTACACGATCTGTACGTGGCCGTCCGTAGAAACCGTCCGTCCATGCTTTAGATACAAGTTTGATCAGATTGTGATAGCCAGTTTCATTTTTGGCCAGGACAATCAAGTGATAACGTCTGTTATCTCCCTGATCCTTCTCCATGTTATAAAGACGACGGGGTGCCACATACATTTCACATCCAAATATGGGCTTAAATAGTTTCTTTTCACTATTTTCCAATTCGGTTCGGGCAATTTTCAACTGTTCGTCAATTGGAGGAAAATCAGGTTGGGGCTCCGGTTCCTTTTCTTGTAATTCTTCGGGAATTGGCTCTCCGTTTTCTATCGCTTTCTTACGCGCATTTTCTATCTCTTGTGCTTTTTTGTTTTGCTCTTCAGTCCATTCCAGCAAAGCTGCATTTTCTCCTTTTTCGAGTAGGGCAATTCTTTTTTTCCAATTTTTAATATCGGACCGGATTGGACTATTCTTTTTGTTGGTATAGTTGAAAAACTCTTTGATGGCCATCATATTGCCATGGTCCGTAATAGCCATGCCTCGCATGCCATCCTTGATTGCTTTATCTACCAAACGGGAAACATTGGCTTGTCCGTCAAGAATAGAGTATTGTGTGTGTACGTGAAGATGAACAAAATCTTGCATATGCTGATTAATCAATTTGAGATTAGTGCAAATTTTCACTAATGAAGTTAAAGTTACTATGCTTTTATGATATGGGCAAATAAATATTCTTTTTTATTATATCTTTCTTTAATAAGGAGTAAAAGGATGAAAAAAATACTTTTTATCAGCCATAAATTTTGAATATATTTATAATAAGCCTATCTTTGTCAATTAATATTAAAAAGTACTCACGGTACTTAACTTTAGACGGGAAAACATAATGGGAAGAAGACTCAAGAAACTTAAGAAAATCAGATTACATAGAGAGGGTACCAAAACTCTGCTTGTCGGTCTCTTAGGATTACTGGTACTTAATGGTATACTTTATTATGGCATAGAATGTAAATTGCCGTTTTATATCGTCGGTTTATTAAGTTTGATCTGCTACTTAATTGTGGTTAATTTTTTTCGGTGTCCGATTCGTGTCTTTTCCGGAGATACGGAGCAAGTTGTTGTTGCACCTGCTGATGGTAAGATCGTCGTAATAGAAGAAGTTGAAGAAAATGAATATTTCAAGGATCGTCGTTTGATGATTTCCATTTTTATGAATATTGTTAATGTGCATGCCAACTGGATTCCTGTAGACGGAACGGTAAAGTTGGTGCGTCATCATAATGGTAATTTTCATAAGGCATGGCTTCCAAAGGCGAGTATTGAAAATGAACGTTCGACTGTCGTAATAGAGACTCCAGAGGGAGTGGAAGTCATGGCCCGTCAGATTGCAGGAGCTGTTGCTCGTCGAATTGCTACTTATGCGAAGGAAGGCGAGGAGTGCTATATTGATGAACATATGGGATTCATTAAATTTGGTTCTCGGGTTGATGTTTATTTACCATTAGGTAGTGAGGTGCTTGTAAATATGGGACAAAAAACTGTCGGCAATGAGACCATTATTGCTCGGTTGAAATAATTTATTGTGAATAAGAGTAAAGTTTAAATATATGGCCAATTGTATTACACGACATATTCCAAATACGCTTACTTGCTGCAATCTGATATCGGGTTGTATGGCAACTGGTTCTGCTTTTTATGGAAATTATGAATGGGCGGTCATTATGATTGTGATTGGCGCTGTATTTGATTTTTTCGATGGAATGAGCGCTCGTTTATTGCATGTTTCTTCACCAATTGGTAAAGAATTGGATTCGCTTGCAGATGTAGTTACGTTTGGTGTTGCTCCTTCTGCTATGTTGTTCCATTTGTTTACTCAGGTTGTTTATCCAGAAGTCTTAAAACCTGTGCAGCATTTAGTTCCCTATACCGCATTTCTGATGGCTGCATTTTCGGCGCTTCGTTTGGCAAAGTTTAATATGGATGAACGTCAGACTTCTTCTTTCATTGGATTGCCGACACCTGCCAATGCTCTTTTTTGGAGTTCTTTGATTTTAGGAAATCTAGGCTTTTTAATTTCAGAAAAATTCAATGCGGTTTTCTTATTCCTTTTTATGCTGCTCTTTTGTTTCCTTTTAGTTGCTGAAATACCTCTTTTTGCACTTAAGTTTAAGAACTTGAAATGGCAGGATAATAAAATTAAGTTTATTTTTATATTAGGTTGTTTACCTGCTTTTATCTTCTTGGGATTCAGCTCGTTTGCTGTAATTATCTTGTGGTATCTTTTTCTTTCCATTGTGGCTCGGAGATGGAGCTGATTTGAGCGTGGCATAAGATTTGTATGATGATATCATGTATTAACAGGAAAGATTAAATTACATGCAGGCATTAGGTTGTTTAACGACATTGATATTTGGTATTGTAATTGCAGTGATTATTGCAATTATCAATATTTTGCGTACAGTTTTTTCTATTAAGAAGAAATTTTCAGGCAATTCATCGACTAAGCAGTCGTCTTCGTACGGTGGCTTTGGACGTAATACAAATGAGCAGACACAAAATGAGTCAAAAAATCAAAGTAATGGTCATCATAAAGTTTTTGAAGATGGTGAAGGGGATTACGTTGATTTTGAGGAGTTGCCAAAATGACAGTTTTTCTTTTATCGTTTTTTCTTAAAGAAGTTTCGCATTAGTTCGGCTGATTCATCAGCGAGAATTCCCTTTGTAACTACCGTTTTTGGATGTAAGGCTTTTGGTGCTAATTTGGTAAAACCTCTTTTTTCGTCATCAGTTCCATAAACGACTCGTTTGAGTTGTGCCCATCCAATCGCACCCGCACACATCGTGCATGGTTCTACGGTTACGTAGAGTGTGCATTCATTTAAGTATTTTCCACCCAGACTATTTGAGGCAGCTGTAATAGCCTGCATTTCTGCATGTGCAGTTACATCAGTAAGTGTTTCTGTCAGATTGTGTGCCCGGGCAATAATCTGTTCGTTGCATACGATTACGGCTCCTATGGGAATTTCATCTTGTTTGAAAGCCACCTGGGCTTCTTCAAGAGCTTTCTTCATAAAAAAAACATCATTCATGCTATTATTTCTTTAGCGTTTTATAAGATAAAATAAGCCAAGTGACAGCAATGGCAATGGTTAATAATAGGGCTTTTAAACAGGCATGATTCAAAATAGCTAGGATGCAATATAGTATGGTGAGCCATGTGAGTGATATGGATATAATTTTTGTTTTTAGGGTTAATGCCTGATGTTCCCGAAAATTCTGTATGTATGTTCCAAGTGTTTTTTGATTAATCAGCCATTGATACAATCTTGGTGACCCCCGAAAATAGAGCGTTGCGGCCAGCAACAGAAATGGTGTAGTAGGCAGTAAAGGCAGGAAGATGCCAAGTATGCCTAATAACAATGAGACTGATCCTAAAATGATAAAAAGAAGTTTCATGATGCAAAGTTAAAAAAAATAATAGTTGCTTTACTTAAGTTTCGCAAGTAAAGTGTAGCTCCTCAGGCGGCTGGTGTCAGCCTGTCGAAAGCCTGCTTCACAGCTTTGA
>CALUIV010000031.1 GCA_944320775.1 uncultured Paraprevotella sp.
AAAAAAATAATCTGCAAAAAGTTCTTTTTGCAGATTATAAATCAGGCTTTATCTTATTTTTTTATTAGCTCATATAGTTGTAGAGTAATTTAACAGATCTGACATTTTTATTGGCAGTGCCAACGTTTCTGCTTCGTTTCCATCTTTTGTGTGACCAAAGCCAATATTCGGGAGCTTTTAGAATGGTTTCCTCTAGCATTTTCATATACTTGCGTGTATAAGGATTTTCTTCATTGTCATTCGGATCGACAACAATAGGCTGAAAGGTCATACGGTAATAACCTCGTTTCAATTTGCAAACATCCAAATAGACAAAAGCTGCATCAACTTTAGTTCCAATAGATTCCCCGCCAACAAAATAGGGTGTGTCTTGTCCTAGAAAATCAGTCCAGTTGTGTAGAACTTTTGTTGTGGGGCGTTGGTCAGAAATAAATCCGATAACGAATTTTTTTCCAGAATGTTCCGCTTCAAGAATTTTTCTGACGGCTTTTTGCTGGGGAATACATTCCAGACCGAATCGCGACCGGATTTTGAGCATGATCTGATCCATTACCGGATTATGGAGCGGACGATAGATTTGTCCGGCTAATCCTGGTGCTTTGAAATGATGTATAATGGCTTGTACCCATTCCCAGTTTCCGTAATGCCCTAATAGCAGAACTACGGAATGTCCAGAGTTGACTATTTCGTCGATATAAGCTCCGTTGGTAACGTCGACACGCCTGTCAATTTCTTCGTCTGAAATATGCAGCAGTTTGACTGTTTCTACAATACAGTCGCACATATGATGATAATATGCCTTTTCTATACGAGGTATTGCTTCCGGATTGGATTGACCAAATATCAGGTTAAGATTATGTTTGACTGTTCCCCGACGATAACCGACAATATAATATACGATAAAAAAGATAAAATCACTGAACATGTATAGTATGTTTAGTGGCAGATAAGCCAGAAGAGTCAGTATACCAATAAGTATTTTATAGAATATTTTGTTCCACATATTATGAGTCTCGTATTATCAAAGTGATTTTTACAGATGAAGTACGGATTTTATCCAGTCTACAATCTCCTTTTGTTGCTCTTCTGTTCCCTGATCCAAAGAATTGATGCAGCAGAACAAGAATCCTTTCTGGTGGTAAATTTTTTCCATTTGTTTTCGGAAGTTCTTCGGTCTGTGTGGACGTGGTTGGAGATATGCAACCGTGTTTTTATCCGATTTGACAATACATTGGTGGTCCACTGCCATCATAGTTTGGAATAGTACCTGAGGATTGTATTGCGTTTTTTCTCTGAAACGGTGTTGGATATTATGAACTAAAAGATTCGGGTGTTCTTGGTAGAAGCGTTCGTAAAGGCTCCGCTTTAAAGCAAGAGGGGCATGTACAATTCTGAAAAATTTCCAGGATGCCTTTTTACCGAGTATTGTAGCTGCATTAAGCATGCTATCCCTGAATTTAAATGCGCTATGTCCTTTTTTAAGTTTACCGATTGTGCGCATTAGTCTTGCAGTGAAGGTATAGTGCCAATAGCCATAGATGACAGGCATATCATTGATAAACCAGTCTTCCGGTTTTATGGGAGCTGTCAGCATAAAATCATCGTTTAAATAGACGAAGTTTTCAGAAAGTCCAGGTATCCGGTATAGCATGGTTTCGATGGAAAGACTGTTGAATGTCGGCAGGTATTCTTCGTATCCTTTAAAGATGGTTTTATGATCAATGATACTGATCGGAATCTGATTTTCGGGAAAGTATTTATTGATAAAAGGATCAAGTTGAGGATCCTGATTGTCTGTTACAATATAGATGTGGTTTACAAAAGGAGCAAAACGCAGAATGGACGCGACACAGTAGTCGATTTCCCCGACAGATCTGTATCGGGTGGTTCCTGCAATATCGTCGTATTGTTGCAGGTTACTGCCTGCTAAATATTTCTCTCTTTTCTTTTTATGTATCGGGTCATCTCCGTCTACCCATGTGATGACGATGTCGATTGGTTTCATGCTCTGATGTTGTTTAAAGTGATGTTTAATTTTCGTTCAATCCATTTCAGAAACATCTGGCGTTCTTCTTGTGGTGCTTCACCCAATGAGTTGATGCATCCGAAAAGAAATTCTGGATTTTTGTCTGCTGCTTTCAGCTTTCTGCTCAAATAGTTCTTTTTGTTTGCCTTGGGTTTGAGGAACAGTGTTTTTCCTTTTGCAGGGCGGAACAAACATCGATTTTCTTTTTCACCGAGAAGATAAAACAATACTTGAGGATTAAATTGTGACGGGTCTCGGAAACGATGCCGAATGTTATTGACCAGAACTGTTTGATGGGTCGAGTAAAACTTTTCGTAGGCACTTTTGCATACGGGTAGCGGCGCATGGGAGATAAACCAAAAATACTTTGAATGCAGAACATCTGCTGCATTTAGCATGGCGTCTTTAAACCCGAAGGTCTTGTGTCCCTGTTTCGGTGGTTTGATCCATCGGATAAAGCGAGCCAGATTACTGTTGAAGCGACGACCGTAACATACGGCTTTATTCTCAACAAACCAGGTTTCGGCAGATATCGGGGCAACCAAAAAGAAGTCGTCATTGAAATATACGAAGTGTTCGCTTAACTCCGGAATACGATAGAGCATGGTTTCAATCGACAGGCTGTTGAAAGATGGCAAATATTCTTCGTATCCCTTGAAAAGTTCTTTGTGATCTATGATTTCAATAGGAATATTGTTTTCCGGGAAATTACGGGAAATGAAAGGTTGTAATTGTGGATCCTGTTGGTCTGTGACTAAAAATATTTTGTGGACAAACGGGGCAAATCGTAGTATCGATCCGATACAGATAAATATTTCTCCTGAGGCATCGTAGCGTTCATGTCCTCCGATGTCTTCCCGTGTGTTTTCTTTTTGAGTTGTTTGATAAGCCTGACGTTTAGCTCGATGGAGCGGATCATTTCCGTCTACCCAAGTAATGACAATATCTATTGTTGGCATGATGGACACTTTGGATGATTCTACAATATTTTTCTAAATCTTTCCGGAATTTCAACGACCTGTTTTAAACCATACGTGCTTGGTTTGTTCCAGGCGAAAATCGGTCGTAGAATTTTCTCCATCAGTCGGATTTTTGGTACGGTTGTTTCCCAGTTCGATGCTTTTTTTCTACTGATTATATAGATAGTCCGGGCTCTTTTGTTTAAATGACGTGACCATCCGTTAGCCAGTCGGTCTGAATTTTGTATTCTTTCTTTTAGCATATCCAGATCGATACATCCAAAATGGAAAAGATACAGATTGGGGTCAATATGGAAGTTCCGGTGTTTTACCCGGTGAAAACCTGACCCCCAGGTCACCGATGTGGCAATAACGGAGGCTTTGGTGTAGCGTGAAGAAAGGTAACCAAAATGCCTTTGTTCCAGATAAGGACGTTCTGGATCGAGTTTTTTTTCTTTTTGGAGATGTTGTCCCACGTCTACACCTAAACCCGATATAGATGTGTTGATGTGCAATTTGTTCAGGTATTCACTCAAAGAAAGTCCCGTAGTCGGATCAACGACGAGAAACTCATCAACATCAGTACCGATTACCAGGTCGTATTTTTGTAGAAGCTTATTGGCTTGTTTGGAAAGAAAAAGAATTCGGCCTTTGTCTGCTTTGGTCACTTGTCCTTTGACTCGGTCACAGAGCATGGTGTTGGTTCCTTCGCAGAAATCCGGGATGTCTTGGTCTTTGCCGTCAAAGAATATATAGAGATTCTTTTTCTCTAGTTGCGAACCGTAATATGCGATCCATTTCTTGAGAAAAAAATCATCTTCACGAACCATCGTTATGGCACAAATCTTCTTCATTTTTCAATTTTGTTAAATTCCGAATGTTACAAAGGTAATCTTTTAAAATGGAATAGGCAATATTTTTCCATTTTGGTTCCGTTTCAGTTGCGTCCTAATGATATGGGATTTGAATTAATTTCGGTTTAGTACTTCGAACGGTGTCGGGATAGGAAATCTCTTCTTGAGAAATTTCATGGCTCTTAGCCGGTCTTCTCGAGTTCCTTTGGGAGTATCGTTTATATTGAATAAGGTCGGATTATGGCGGAGCATGTATTGATCGAAGTCTTTTACTATTATCGATATATATCTGGAATCAGAGGCATATTTCTTTTTCCAGACCGCTTTGATATGCCCCCAAATTCCATATATCCGATTCCATCTGGATACGATTCGAACTGATGCCCGTTTGTGTTTGATCATCCATAATGAAATCAGATGTCTGTGCATGTCTTGATAATGACGGAAGCGGTGGGTCATGGTTTCCTTAAACCAGCCGGAATATTCTTCAAGGCATTTTTTCCAGTCGCTTTTGCAGTAAGCATCAATGTTGTGATGAGGGGCCAGACGGGTACATGAACCGTATTTCTGTTTTATTTCATCGACCATATTGTAGAGCATGTCCTGATATGGTGAGAACCCTTTTTTTATTCTTTTGTTTTTTAGACGGATTATTGGGGTGCCGTTGGCGTTGAAAAAGAAAGAAGGTTTTACAGGCCGGCCAAAAAACGTATCATCATTGCCTAATAGAAAATGTTCGGATAGTCCGGGTATATTACATATGTTCAATTCGATTGCCGATGAATTGAATAATGGCAGATATTTTGTATCAATAATGTCTTTGTGATCTATAATCTTGATTTTAGGGTTATCCTTGTTTAACCACCAGGGACATTGATTGTCTGTAACAATGTAAATATTGTTGATCCATGGAGCGTTTTGTATGGCAGACCGGATAGCATAGCGCAGTTCGTCGAATTGGATATATCTGCATTGGCCCACAGTTTCTTCGCTTGGGTTCACTGCTTCGTTTCTATATTGTGCCTGTTTCTTTTGCCATTCCGGATCGTTTCCATCAACCCACATGTATACCAGATCAATATTCATAGTTTTTGTTATTTCATGTACCACATTATTTTTTTCCATAGAAATTTTATTTTTTTTCGTACTGGAATATAAATCAGGTCTTTCCATCTGATCTCATCAATTATATTCTTGATCCGTTTGCGTTCCTCTGAAGAAAAAAATTTTCTTTTCCGATACAGTTGAATAAAAATGGTTTCTGCAATGATTCCTTTATATATGCGAGGATGTTCGATGGTGCTGTCTTTAATTTTGGGAACAAGATTTAATGTTGATCTGATACAGGCAACCGGATCTTTTTTGGCTGTCTGCATGATCGATTCCTGATGGATGATATAATGGTAAATTCCAGTCGGCGACAGAATATATCTGGACGTTTTTTGAATCAGGGATAAGAAAAATATCAGATCTTCTCCGATTCTCAGACTTTCGTCAAACTGTAAATTCCCAATCAGTTCTCTGGATATGATTTTATTCCATAATGCATTGGTCTTTTGGTTGATGCAGTGTCTGAAAATGTGTTCTTTATCCGTGATTATTTCTTTTTTCGTGATCAGTTTGCTATTGATAACCTCTCCTTTGAAATTGTGTGTTTCTACAGATTTCTGTATGATATCTCCGTTTTCATCTTCCTTATCGAGATGAAGAAAGTCTGGTGATATCCAGTCGTCAGAATCTATAAAAACAACCCATTTTCCTTTAGCGTATTTCAATCCCTGATTACGTGCGGAACTGACTCCGGAATTGGGTTGGGAAAATACTAGGATACGGCTGTCACGACTTGCATATTCTTGGCAAATTTTCAGAGAATTATCTGTGCTTCCATCGTTTATCAGAAGTATTTCAAAATTCTGGTTCGTTTGCCCCAGAATACCATCCAGACATAATTGAAGATGTTGTTCTGTATTGTATATTGGAATAATGATGGAAATCAGATGTTCTTCGTTTAGCATGTGCCTGCGATTTTTTAGTTAAGTCCTTATTGCAAAGATAATCTTTTTTTGTTTTATAATAAAATTTCTTAGATAATACTTGTGTCAGACTTTAAGCTAGAAACTATCTTAATTAATTCATAAAAAAGTAGCTCAGTTTGTTCTGACGTGATTCTTTTTTATTACTTTGTAGGGTAAAATGATGGAAAAACCTGTATTTTATAAAATAGAAAGGAGTATATGAAGCATAAACTACGATTTGTAGCGTTGATGATTGGCCTGGTTTTGTCGGGGACTATGCTGGTCCGTGCGCAAAGTTATCAGGATTATGTCCGTCAGGCATTGGATGCCTTGGCTGTAGACAGCCTTGAACGGGCTGAAATTTTATTTCGTGAAGCAATGCGTCTGAAACCGGCTGAAAAAGCAAATGCACTGCTTTTTGATCATATCGGGCAGATTCAGGAACGGCAGGGGCGATATGAGGATGCTTTGGCGTCTTATACTTTGGGGGTGAATTTGTCGCCGCATACCTTAGGGATTCTGTTGCATCGGGGAATGCTTCTTTTGCGTCAGGGACAGTTGGATCGGGCTTTGTCTGATTTTTCAAGTATGATTGATTTGAATCCTGATCATCAGCGTGCTCTGTTGTTTCGGGCTTATATATACGTGGAAAAGCGCCTTTACAAAGAGGCCAGACGCGATTATGAGCATTTGGTTAAAGTAAATCCGATGCACGAAGATGGGTTATTGGGACTGGCTCTTTTAAACGATAAAGACAACCGTCCCCGTGAGGCTATGGACATGATGAACCGTCTGGTTAGTATGAATCCGGAGCGCGCAGACTTTTATGCAGTGCGGGCTGGTATGGAGCATCAGCGGAGATTGTATGAACAGGCCGAATATGATTTTGAAAGAGCCATATCCTTGGATCCGAAAAATCCAGAATATTACATCAGCCGGGCCATGTTTTATAAGGATTTCAAGAAAAAGGCAAAAGCAGAAGCTGATTTAAAGTCGGCTTTGGCGCTTGGGGCTGATCCAGAACTGGTTGCCGGATTACTTCATCAGTGGAGTAGGGAGTAATTTGGGAGGAAAAAAGATGCCCGATTTCATTGTTTTGAGATGCCGGTCTCGTTGTGACGAGATGCTCATCTCTTTATGACGAGATGCCCATCTCAGAAAAACGTCTGAAAAAGGTAAAAAATAACCGCCAAGGTTCAGTGTTCCGAAAACGGAGTATGAGCTTTGGCGGTTATTGTTTATTCAGAAAATAAAATCCATTTTATTTCTTGCGAATAATAGTCTGTGCGCGATCCGGTCCGACAGAAAGAATCGTGATCGGAGTTTCCAGTTCGTCCTCAAGAAATTTGATATAATCCTTGAATTCCTGTGGGAACTGATCTTCGCTGGTCATAGAAGATAAGTCACAGTTCCAACCTTTGATTTCTTTGTAGACAGCCTCGCAACCTTCTGTTTCGAAAGGAACGTCTGTCATGATCACACCGTCTTTTTTGTAAGCCACACAAGCTTTAATCGTTTCAAATCCATCCAGTACGTCGCTCTTCATCATGATAAGTTGGGTTACGCCATTAATCATGATGGCATATTTCAGAGCCACCAGATCCACCCAACCGCAACGGCGGTTACGTCCGGTTACAGCACCATATTCGTGACCGATTTCGCGGATTTTGTCTCCTGTTTCATCAAAAAGTTCTACAGGGAATGGTCCTGAACCAACACGGGTGCTGTATGCTTTGAAGATACCGAATACTTCACCAATGGCGTTCGGTCCTACACCAAGACCGGTGCAAACACCACCACTGGTTGTATTGGAAGAACTGACAAAAGGATAAGTTCCATGGTCGATGTCGAGCATGGTGCCCTGGGCACCTTCTGCCAATACATTCTTACCTTCCTTCAGATATTGATTGATTTCGATTTCTGTATCTGTAAGAGGATATTCACTCATATACTTGATACCTTCCAACCATGTTTTTTCTTCTTCTGAAATATCATAGTCTGTGTAGTTCAAGTCTTTCAGAATCTGTTCATGACGGGCTTTCAAAGCTTGGTATTTAGCTTCGAAATTGTCCAAAATATCTCCGACACGCAGGCCCGTACGGCTTGCCTTGTCGCTATAAGTCGGGCCGATACCTTTTCCGGTTGTACCTACCTTGTTTTTACCTTTGGCTGCTTCGTATGCCCGGTCGAGTACACGGTGTGTAGGCAGAATCAGATGGGCGCGTTTGCTGATGTGAAGTCTGCTCTTCAGATCATATCCGGCAGATTCCAGTTCACGGGCTTCAGCCATGAACAAATCAGGAGCGATAACACATCCGTTACCGATAATGTTTACTTTGTCTTCGGCGAAAATACCGGAAGGAATAGAACGCAAAACGAATTTCTTTCCTTCGAAAATGATGGTATGGCCGGCATTTGGTCCTCCTGCAAAACGGGCAACAACATCATATTGGGGAGTAAACACGTCTACAACCTTGCCCTTACCTTCGTCTCCGAATACGATACCCAAGAGGGCATCTACTTTTCCTTTTTTCATTGTTCGTCAGTTGTTTGTATCTGTTATCTTTACTTTCTGTTTATACCGAAAGAATCGGCCTGCTGCATATTGAAAAAATACGCATCGACAAAGTTAATTGTTTTTATGCAATTTGGAAGAAACTTTCTGTGAAAGTTCCCTTAAAGTTCGGTTTTTAGTGTTTTTAGAACATTTTCTGCCTTGGTTTCCGAATCTTCATTCTGTTCGCCAAATTTTTGCAGCGCAGAAATGACAGCACGCCGTAAACTTAGATTCTGGCAGTTCAAGGTACTGGCTGCCTGATCGAGAAATTCTTCTTCCGCGCGCTGATTCAGTATATTACCTTTCATAAACAGACGTGCAAACAGCAGATAACCGCATAATTGGAACATTTCTTCTTCGCGAGCCACCCATTGGAATGCTTTTTCTGAAGCATAAGGGGTTTTTTGAATCAGATTCATGACGGTCAGCTGGGCAATTTCTGCTGTAGGCATGCTTTCAATCCAGATTTCCGCAATTTCCGGATAAAAAGTTTCGATTGGTTGCAAGAGTCCGGCCAGAATCTTGCATTCCCGGATATTTTCTTTCCACAGGGCTTGTGCCAGTTCATGACTGGGTTCAAATTCTTTGGCAATATCGTTCAGGCGTGGAAGTTCAACGCCGAAATTAAGTTTGTAATTAATGCCGTTTTCGCGCATGAAAGCCGAAGCGACACCGTTCATGGAAAGGCGTAATTCCTGTTTGATTTTTCTAAGCTCTTCTTTCAGTTCCATCAGTCGTTAATATAAGGTAACGTAGCATAGTCTTTACTGTATCGCAACATTTGGGTATCGTAGGCTTCGTCATAATGAAGTTTGACGTCAGTCCAGTTTCCGTCTTTGTCGGTGATGATTTCGTAACGTGGATTGATGAAGCCTTTGTATGGAGCCAGATCCAGTTTTCTGTAGCGTTCCAGTATTTCTTCGTGTAACGTCGGATCCAGTTTGATGCCGTAGTTTTCGACCAGTTTGCGTGCTGCTTCGAAATCACCTTCACTTTTGATTCGTTGTATCTCTTTCAGAAGGGTTCCGAAGAGTTCTCGCAGTACGCTGTAATCTTGAATATGAAGATAAGTTTTGTTGTTTTTACGTACCATCCAGGCAGCCTGCCGTTGTTCTGCGCGTTCGAAGGTCCAGCGTGCGATGAGTGCCCGATTGCGCATATGGGCTTCTTCAATGTCTTTTCCGGGTTCGATACGGACAGCCTGAGTGAGCAGACCGTTCATCATATAGCTGTAATATTGGGCCTTATATGCTTCCAAATCGGGTGTTAGCCCCAGTTCTACCAGTTTTTCATCAGCCAGATAATATAGTCCGAACAGATCTGCACGGGCTTCTTCTATCGTCGAACCGTAAGCTTTCAGAGCATCAGGATCGACTCCCGGAAGTAGTTTTCCGCTACCGTGACCCAGACATTCGTGCAGGTCGGTATGCAGATCATCGCAGGTGTCTTCGTATCGTTTCAGCAACTGGCAGGTTTCTTCGTTTTCAACGAATTCTTCACGGAAACCATTTCCTTGAGCTGCTTTGTTGTAAGCGTCGGTGAGGTTGCCGATAGTAACGCTTTTGCTTCCGTATTCTGCACGTACCCAGTTGGAGTTAGGCAGATTGATACCGATGGCACTCGACGGATAGAGGTCGCCTCCAAGGATTGCAGCAGTAATGACTTTGGCCGATACGCCTTTACAACATGTCTTTTTAAATCGGGCATCAACGGGCGAATGGTCTTCAAACCATTGGGCATTGCTGCTGAGTTTCTCCGTACGTTCCGTTGCTTTCAGATCTTTAAAGTTTGCATATCCTTCCCAACTGGCTTTCATGCCAAGCGGATCTCCGTAGCTTTCAGTGAATCCATTGGTGAAATCTATTCTTGCCTCCTGTTCCTGCAACCATAATATGGTGTATTCATCAAAGGTTTTTAAATCACCGGTCTGATAGAATTCGATGAGCTTGCGGAGCACTTGTTCCTGTTTTGGTGTTTCGGCAACCGTAGCCGCCTTGTCGAGCCAATAGACAATTTTTTCAATGGCCTGGCCATACAGACCATCCTGTTTCCATACTTTTTCTTTGAGTTCGCCATGCTCTTTTACCAGACGGCTGTTCATGCCATACATGATTGGATGCAGATCGTTTTCTTCTTTTTGTGCATTGTAAAATGCTTCTGCTTCTTTTTGTGTGATTCCGGGAGCATAATAGTTGCAGGAAGAAGTGAGCAGCAAGTCTTCGCCATCGGCTTGGTTTACACGTTTCGGCATAACTGTCGGGTCGAAGATGACAGGGAATAATAACCGGCACAAATCTTCTTTGCTTTGTCCGTCGGTCAGAGGCAAGTCCTTTGAGTCCGTTTGTTCAATAGCTTCTCTTAAAAAAGCCTCGCTGAATTCGGGTTGGATTTTGTTGCACCCATAGTGATGATGAATGCCGTTTGAGAACCAGACACGTTTCAGGTAAACACAGAATTTTTGGAATTCAGGCAATTTACGGTTGCCTTTATAGCTGCAATAGACAGCTTCCAATGTTTTCCGAATACGTAAATTGAATCTTCCGTTCTGGTCCCAAAGAATATCTCGTCCGCTTAAGGCCGCTTCACTCAGATAATAGAGCAGTTTTTTCTGTTGCAACGACAGGGATTCGAAATCGGTCACCTGGTAACGGAGCATTTGTAAGTCTGCAAACCGTTCGTCTGTATATTGAAATTGATTATTGTCCATTTTGCTTTCGATTAGAAAAAGTAGGGGAGTTGTATAAAAACAGAAAGGAAAAGAGAAAGGATTAAACGATAAAAAGGGATAGATTCCTGTGGAACTTATCCCTTTTTATCGTGTTTAGCATTGGATTATGCTTTGTTTTTTTCTTTTGCCAGATAATTCATGCGATAACTTTTAGGAGTGATTCCGTTGATTTTGTAAAATGCCGCATAAAAAGATTGGCGATTGGCAAATCCAACCATGGCTGATATTTCTTCCATGGTCTTGTCCATGTATCTTTTGTCTACGAGCAGATATTGTGCGTCCTTGATACGATATTCGTTGACAAGGCTGGAATAATTCTGTCCGAAACGAATGTTGACAACTGCACTAATATACCGGGTATTAGTGTTTAACTCTTCAGCAAGTTTCTTTGCTGAGTACTCGGGATCGCGATACTTTTTCTGTACCACGAATACATGCAGAATCTTCTCATACAGTTCGTCGACCAGTTCGGCACGAACTAATGAGCGGTACGCTGCATTCTTTTCTTTTTTTTCTGTTAAATTATACTTTCCCATACTATTTGTTGTTCTCATAAAACAGCCTTAATCGATATTAATTAAGGCCGTTTTATTCCCTTCATTTAATTTTTTCCTTTTGCAAAATTCGTTTTTTTTTCTGTTTTAAGCAAATATTTTTCCAATTTAAATAACAAAAAAGATTAATTTTGTGCCCCGAAAATGAAAAGAGCAGGCGAATAAATGCATCAAATTCTGAAAAAATACTTTGGTTACGACAGTTTTCGTCCGAATCAGGAGGAAATTATCCGAAATGTCTTGCAAGGAAGGGATGTTTTGGTGTTGATGCCTACAGGCGGTGGAAAGAGTCTGTGCTATCAGATTCCGGCTTTGATGCTGGAAGGAACAACGGTGGTAATTTCCCCGCTTTTGTCGCTGATGAAAGATCAGGTTGATGCTTTAGTTGAATCGGGAATTTACGCTGCGGCATTGAACAGTAACAATACGGACGAGGAGAATCTGACCATACGTCAGGATTGTATTCGGGGAAAGGTGAAAATACTCTATATTTCCCCTGAACGTTTGCTGGCCGAGATTCCGTTTCTTTCGCGTTATGTCCGGGTTGCATTGTTTGCAGTGGATGAGGCTCATTGTATCTCTCAGTGGGGACATGATTTTCGTCCGGAGTATACCCAGTTGGGTATTTTGCACCATGAATTTGCCCACGTACCGGTTATGGCTTTAACGGCTACGGCCGACAAGGTCACCCGGGAAGATATCCAGAAACAGCTGAATCTGGTTGATCCCTGCATTTTTATCTCCTCGTTCGACCGTCCGAATCTGTCGCTCGAAGTACGTCGGGGATACCGTATGCGTGAAAAACATCTGGCTATACTCAATTTCATTTCCCGGCGTCCGGATCAGAGCGGTATAATATATTGTATGAGCCGTAAGAATACCGAGACTGTAGCAGCCATGTTGCAGGAGCACGATATCAATGTTGCGGTTTATCATGCCGGTCTTTCGACCGAAGAAAGAGCGCGTACTCAGGAAGCATTTTTGAATGATCATGTTCAAATCGTCTGTGCTACGGTTGCCTTTGGTATGGGAATCAACAAATCAAATGTACGTTTTGTCATTCATTATAACCTGCCCAAAAGTATAGAGTGTTTTTATCAGGAGATCGGGCGGGCTGGCCGCGACGGTATGCCTTCGGATACTTTGTTGTTTTATTCTTTTGGTGATTTGGCTCAACTTACTCGTTTTGCCAGCGATAGCGGGCAGAAACGTATGAATCTGGAACGGTTGCAGCGTATGCAGGAATATGCCGAAGCCAGTGTGTGCCGTCGGCGTATTCTTTTGAATTATTTTGGAGAACAGACTGATTGCGATTGCGGAAACTGTGACGTCTGTAAGCATCCGCCACTTCGTTTCGACGGTACGGTTTTGGTACAGAAGGCCTTAAGCGCTCTGGTTCGGACAGATCAGAAAATAGGTTTTACGATGTTGGTTGATGTATTGCGAGGCAATATGACTCAGGAAATTGTTAGCCGGCAGTACGACCGGATCAAGACGTTTGGTGTGGGACACGATGTTCCGGCACGCGATTGGCATGATTATCTGTTGCAAATGTTGCAGTTGGGCCTGATTGAGATTGCTTACGACGAAAACAGTCATTTGAAAGTGACGGAAGCCGGTTGGCAGGTTCTTTATGGCAAATCGGTTGCACAGTTGTCGGTCATTGTACGTGACGAACAGTCTGACCGGAATTCGAAACCGAAGCGCCGGAACACAGTTCAGGCCGTGAAAGTTAAAGACACCTCTAAAGTCGGGGATGAACAGTTGTCCGAGAATCAGGATTTGTTCGATGCGTTGCGCGATTTACGTAAGAAACTGGCTGATGAACAGGGATTTCCGCCGTATATTATCTTGTCGGACAAGGTCCTTTATTTGTTATGCCAGATAAGGCCGGTTACTTTGGACGCTTTTGGCATGATCAGTGGAATCGGAGAATATAAAAAACAAAAGTACGGAGAAGCGTTTATTCGTCTTATCCGTACCTTTGCTTGATTCTATACAGGAGCGTGTTAATGTTTCAGTGCTTCGTCGTAGGTTTCTTTATATTGTTTGAAAGCACGGTAAATGCAGCTGGCCAGTTTTTTATATCCGCGTCGTGATTTCATGTATTTTTCTTCCTGAGCATGGGAGATGAAACCGACTTCTGTGAGTACGGCCGGCATATTGGTTTCACGCAAAACAGAGAAATTTGCCCGTTTTACACCGCGGCTTTTCCGTTTGGCGTAATAAGTATACTCCAGTTGCAGAAGCTGGGCAAAATATTCTGTCCACGAATTCCTGTTTTTCCGGTGTACAAAAGATTCTGTGCCCTGTGCCAGAGTACGTGCCGAGTTGATATGAACCGACAGAAACAGATCGGCCTGGAAAAAGTTTGCCATGTCTGCTCTTTCTTCTAAAGAAATATATTCATCTTTTTCCCGTGTCAGGATCACAATCGTATTTCGTGTATGTCTTCTGATCAGTTTGGCTGCACGTTTGGCTATTTTCAGTGTTAAGTCTTTCTCATGACTTCTTCTTCCGGTTGCTCCTAAATCGTTTCCTCCGTGTCCCGGATCAATTACCAGGATAAATTTTTCTGTCTTTTTTCTGGCATAAATCTGTTCTGGAACATCGGGAAACAGAGGAAAGAGCAACAGAAACAGAATTAGATGCAGTATTCTTTTCATTCGTTTGTTTTTTCAATAATACTGTCTGTACAAGTCTTTTGGATGTCAAGTTGCATTTCATGTTCTTTAAGTTTGGCATCCAGGGCTGCAATCTGACAGGCAATGTCTCTTCTGGTTTGTTCCAGCTGTTCTTTTCTGTTGATTAAAATGTCGGTTGTATCTTCGCCATGGTCGCTTGGTCTTAATCCGTCAGCCTGATGTGCTCCCAGTTCTGCCTGAAGATTGTCGACACGTTTTTGTGACAAGGCCATATCTACATGGAGTGTGCGTACTTTTTCCCGTAGGCTTTGCCAGTCATTTTTAGAGGTGAATACTTGTTCGAGTTCAGAGAATTGCACTGGTGAATGGTTGGCATTATATTTCCGCATCCAGATGTCCAGTTCCGACTGTTCTTCAGCGATTTGGTCTTCGAGTATTTTGCCGTGAGCTTCCATGTTTTCCTGTCTGCCCAGTTGTCGGTTTAATGCATTGGTCATGTCGAGATAAACCTTTTCCTGCTCTTTCTCCTTTTCTTTTAATTCCGTAATTTTACGGAAAATTTTCAGATACATGGATTTGACATCCTTTCCATCCGATATTTTTGAAAGCGAGTTCTGATATTCTTTAATCATATCTTTGGTCGACTCCAGATGCCGTCTGTTGCTTTCTATTTGCTGCTGAATGTATTGCAGGTGTTCTGTTTGTAAGGCGTACTGTGCTTCGGCAACGGCCTGTATTTGTTGTAGCCGTACGATTTCCTTTTTTTCGTTTTTCCATTTCTGCAACATCTGTTGCATCTGTACTTTCAGCGTTTCGTGGTTATGTTTCCAGATTCGGTACCAGTCCGACAGTGAAATGGCTCTGTCGAGTTCTTCATATAGTTCGCTGTATGATGTACTGATGTCGCTGAGTCTTTTTTGCAGTCTTTCCACGTTGTTGGCCATAACCTGACAGCCTGTATTGACCTCGTTTAGCCGGACGATAATATCATTTTTGGCACTTTCTTTTTCGGCAATATTTTCGTTGATCCGGTTAATGTGTTCCTGGTGATAGTTGAATTGTTCCAGTTCCTGTTGGGCTTTTTCCGCATCTTGTGTTGTTCGTTCAATCAGTTGTTGCAACATGCTTCGCCGTGCTTCCTGGTTGGTCGATGGGGAACAGTCGGCAAATGAACGGTCCAGTTGTTTGTAATTGTCCCATTCTCTGATATTTTGTTGAAGCAGGGGGATATAATCTGCAAGCGCTTTGCTTTCAGTTTCCAGTTTTCCCTGTTCTGTTGCAAATTCTTTCTGAAGTTCGGCTAGTGTATTTGCCTTTTGTTTGTATTCGTTAGCCTGTTGTTCGTAATCTGTTTTCAAATCGGATATCAGTTTACTTTGTTCCAACATCGTGTCGGAATGGTAGGGGTGATGCGTTGCACCGCATACACTACAGTTGGTTCCTTCGCGCAAGTCACTTCTCAGAAGAATGACATTCTGGCTTTTGCTGAGTGTATAGGCATAGTTCAGTTCTTCTGTCTTGATCTTTAAATGTTTTACTTCCGCAGTAAGCTGTTCTATATTTTGTCGGATTGTTTCGGTTTGGATGTTTAGCCGGGAAATCTCCAGTTTTTTCTCACTGATATAATTATATCCTTGTGAAATATGGCTCCAAAGAGTTTGGGCGGTCTGCAGTCTTTGTATCTTTCCTTTCAGCATCATTGTGCGTTCCTGCAATTTGCTGCTATCCTGACCGTAATTACTGTTCTGATGGATACGGAGTTCATTCTGGAACCGGCTGATTTGTGCGTCCAGATTCAGGCTTTCGGTGAAAAGCTTGTTCAGCAGTTCGTTTTGTTCGTTTTGTTTTTTCTCCGTTGCATCCAATTCTGCTTTCACTTCATCTTTTTGTAATTGCAACGAATAGAGATTGTCCAGTTTAACCTGGATTTCTTCTCCTCTTTTCAACATCGTTCGGTGGGCATCTATCCCTTGCCTTTCCTGAAGGCAAATATTGAGTTTTTCCCGAACAGTCGCAATTTCTGTTTCGAGTTCCGTTAAGGTCTTTTTCTGGGCCTGAAAGTTTTTTTCCAGTTCTGTTTTTAGTTCTGTTTCCTTTTTTTCTTTCAAGCCTAATGTCTTGAGGCTGCCTTCTATTTTGTAACCTTCGACGAGCAGCTCTTCCGTACGGTATAATTGATCCTCCAGATCTTCTTTTTGAGCTTTTGTTTGTGTCAGTTCGTCGACAAGTTTATTGTATTCCTTTTTGATTTTGTCGAGCGTTACGGCAATTTCATTCTGTTCCGTGCGGTTTTGTTTTAACATTTTACGCAAGGTGTGTATCCGCTGAAAGTTTTCCTGAATGTCTTCAAAACTTTCGAAACGTTCCAATGCCTGGATCTGATTGAGGATTGAAGAATATTCTTTATTCAGTTTGTACAGCCGGTCTTTTTCTTCATTCAGATTGTGTCGCAGGGCTATGAAGCTGCGATACCACTCCATTTGTTGACGTATTCTGTCCAGAGAGTCTTCTGTATTGGTCAGTTTGGTTTCGTAAAGACGCTTTTGTTCTTTAATTTTTTGAATCTCCTTTTCAGAGAGCAGAGCAGTTCCGGCCTTTATTTTCCTGGCTTCTATTTTGGCCAGGTCCTGAAACAGCATTTTCAGTTCTTCGGGCATAGCTTGTCCGAAATGGCGTTCAAACCAGTAATTGGCCGCTTCGCTTGCCGACAGTTGTTTTTTTTCGGTCAAATCATTTTCCGGAAGTTTTTTTTCCGGTTCATCTTCCGAATGCTTATCTTTGAATGATCTTTGAAATAAGTTCATGCGTCGTCATTTTTTGTTGTTCCTACAAAGGTAAGAATAAATTGGACGTATACGATAAGGGATAATATAAAAAAATGATGTAACTTTGCATACGAAAAAATTAAATAATAGTATATGGCAACAAAACCCAGTATTCCAAAAGGAACGCGCGATTTTTCTCCTGTAGAGATGGCAAAACGCAATTATATTTTTGATACAATACGTCGCGTTTATGCTCTGTATGGATTTCAGCAGATTGAAACTCCAGCCATGGAGAATCTTTCCACTTTGATGGGAAAATATGGTGAAGAAGGTGATAAGCTTCTTTTCAAGATACTCAACTCCGGAAATTTCCTCTCTGGTGTGGAGGCAGAAGAGTTGAACGGTGAGGGAACAAACAAGTTGGCAGCCCGTCTTTGTGAAAAAGGACTTCGTTACGACTTGACCGTACCGTTTGCACGTTATGTCGTGCAGCATCGTGAAGAACTTACCATGCCGTTCAAGCGTTATCAGATTCAGCCGGTATGGCGTGCCGACCGTCCTCAGAAAGGCCGTTATCGGGAATTTTATCAGTGTGATGCAGACATTGTTGGCAGTGACTCTTTGCTGAATGAAGTCGAACTGATGCAGATTGTCGACACCGTATTCAGTAAGTTTGGTATCCGTGTCTGCATCAAGATCAATAACCGTAAGATTCTGACCGGTATTGCGGAGATGATTGGTGCGGCGGATAAGATTGTAGACATTACCGTAGCTATCGACAAGCTGGATAAGATTGGTTTGGAGAAGGTTAATGAAGAACTGGCAGCTGCCGGTCTTTCTGCCGATGCGATCGAGCAGTTGCAGCCGATTATTACGATGAATGGTTCGAATGCAGATAAATTGTCAACGATGCGTCAGGTTTTGTCTGCTTCCGAAATCGGAATGAAAGGTATCGAAGAGTGTGCTTTTGTATTCGATACATTGCAGCAGCTTGGGTTGAAGAACGAGGTTGAGTTTGATTTGACCTTGGCGCGCGGCTTGAATTATTATACGGGTTGTATTTTTGAAGTGAAGGCTTTGGACGTTCAGATCGGTAGCATAACTGGTGGCGGACGTTATGATAATCTGACCGGAATTTTCGGTATGCCGGGGTTAAGTGGTGTTGGTATCTCTTTCGGTGCTGATCGTATTTTTGATGTCTTGAATCAGTTGGATTTATATCCGAAAGAAACGATTACCGGAATTGAAGTTCTGTTTGTTAATTTCGGTGCTACGGAGGCCGCTTATTGTATGTCATTATTGACTAAAGTGCGTGCAACAGGCATCCGTTCCGAGATCTATCCGGATACAGCCAAGATGAAAAAGCAGATGGCTTATGCTAATGCCAAACAAGTGCCTTACGTCGTCTTGGTAGGCGAGAACGAGATGAATGAGGGAAAACTCACGTTGAAAAATATGACGACCGGTGAACAACAGCTGTTAAGTGTCGAAGAAATGATCGCTGTTTTGCGTTCCTGATTTGTTTCAGATAAATTGGTTTTAAAAAAAGAGACAATATCATGCGTTAAGTCTGATATTGTCTCTTTTGTTTTAGTCGGTTTATTTCTAAATATAAATTGTTGTTTGTTGTTGAATCTTAAAATTTGATTTATTCCCATTTCTTTCCAGTTTTAATTTTCTATTTTGCCAACGAATATTTAATCAGTATGATTATGAAAAAAATAAAGTTTTTGACCATGGCCTTGTTTGGCGGTATGTTGGGATGGACATCTTGCAGCAATGAATCTGGAAATTCAGGGGGAACATCATCCATTCCCGAAACAGTTTATCAGGCTTTCGATGCCAAGTATCCGAATGCCCGGCAGGTTTCCTGGAAAACAAAAGGGGCTTATGCCGTAGCCACATTTTATTGGGATCCGGCCAATGCTGATGCTGTTTCCAATACCTCTAAGTCATCTGCATGGTTCACACTGACCGGAGCGGAGTGGGGAATGAGTGCTTATGAAATACCTTTCAGTTTATTGCCGGATACGGTACAAAAAGCATTTTTGGCAAGTCCGTATGCTGCATGGGAATATGATCGTGAAGCAGATGTGTTGTGCCGGCCGAATGCGGATACTTTATATGTAATTGAAGCAGAGCAGCAGGTTGGGACTACAGAAACGAGTGTCGATCTTTATTATACGGCAAATGCTATTCTAGTTAAGGAAATTATAGATGCGGATATAGACGAAGATTATTCCGGCATGTTGCCGCAAAAACCGGCATCATCAGTGACCGATTGGATTTTTGAACGTTATCCCGATGCCCGTTTGATTGATGTTGAACTGGAAGACGGAGGAACTGAAGTGGAGTTTGTGGCCAATGGGAATAAGATGGAGTCTTTCTTTACGGCAGCTTCGGCCTGGGTTTACACAAAGACCGATTTTTCCCGTAAGGATTTCACGAAAGTGCCACCAATCGTGCTGGCGGCTTTGAAGAGATCAGAGCATTATGTATCCTTGGAATATGTGGATGATCTGTCTTATTATGAAACAGCGGCTTCCGGTAACTATTATTGTTTTGAGTTGGAGACCCGTTATGATGATGTTGATGTCTATATCACGGAAGCCGGAGAAATTGTCGACCGTCCTAACCCGGGTACAGACGAAGACCAGGTTTCGGTAGCTGAGGCGATTCAGAAAGTCATTGATGAGCGCTATCCGAAGGCGGTTGTTTGGGAGAAGGAATATGACGACGGTTATTTGGAAGTGACCGTTCAGCATGATGGAATTCGCAAGGAATTATATTTCAACGGGCAAAACGAATGGATTCGTACCACATGGGAAATAGCTTATAGTCAGGTTCCCGGCGATGTGATTGGTTTTATCAATTCTGCATATGGTGATTGTAAGATTGAACATGATGAGATTGAAGTTGTAGACACGCCGGCAGCTTTGTGGTATGAATTTGAAGTGGAGCGCAATGACCGTGAATTGAAAGTGCAAGTTTATGCCGACGGGACATTGAAAGGTGAAAGAGCGGATTGATCGGTTCGGATTTTTTATTTTTAACACAGATCCGGCTGTCTATGCCGTTTAAATGATTTACTTTTGTTGCAGCGCATCAGCAGCGGTTGACCGTTTGCTGGGCGCTGTTTTGTCAATCATGAAATATTCAAAAAATTGTATCTTATGGGTTTAGGAAAATGGATAGGCGGTGCCATGGGCTTTGTGGCATTTGGTCCTTTAGGGGCTTTGGCCGGTTATGTTTTGGGACGTTGGTTTGATCAGACGGCCGACGAGGCGATTGCGGCTGAGCAACAGGCAGGTGGTCAGCCGGAAGTTGATCCGGCACAACGGAACAGTTTTTTGTTTTCGATGCTGGTTATGGCTTCTTATATTATTCAGGCAGACGGAAAGATCATGCACAGCGAATTGGAGTATGTGCGTGCGTTCTTGCGTCGCAATTTTGGTGAACATGCTTTGGAGCAGGGCGAACGGGTGCTGTTGAGTCTTTTCGACCAGCGCAAGCGAATGGATGAACGGGAGCCGGGGGCTTACAAACAGACTATTCGGGATTGTGGTGTGCAGATTGCTGCGAACATGACTATGGAACAACGGCTACAGTTGCTCGAGTTTCTCGCTCAGATAGCCCGTAGTGACGGTAATGTCTGTTCGTCAGAAATCGAGGCTCTGAAGGAAGTGGCCGTTGCCATGGGACTTTCCATACGCGATGTAGAATCTATGCTTCATCTGGAAAGCAGTTCGTTGGAGGATGCCTATAAAGTATTGGAAATAGAACCGACGGCTACGAACGATGAAGTCCGGGCAGCTTATCGGCGTCTGGCCTTGTTGCATCATCCCGACCGTGTGGCTTCGCTGGGCGAGGATGTTCGTCTGGCTGCCGAAAAGAAATTCCAAAGCATCAATAATGCCAAAGATCGTATTTTCAAGGCACGTGGTTTAAGATAGTTGGAGAAAAAACTTTTTTCATCATACAGAAAGCCGTTTTAGTTTTCAGTACAGTCGCGATGTGACTACGAAAACTAAAACGGCTCTCCTTTATTTATTAAACTGTCTTCTTGTCTTGTTATAACACTTGAGTCAGTATCTTTTTAGCTGTGGCTCCGTCGACCAGACTGTCTTCTCCGAAATGCACATGCCGTTCGTTGAAGCGGCGTTCGATTTCATCGATGGTTTCCGTTCCGATACCGGCTTCGCTCAAACGGGTGCGCAATCCCAGCGAACGGAAGAACTCTTCAGTACGTTTGATGGTTTCATTGATTCGTGATTCTCTTAATCCCGAAGATACGCCCATGACGCGTTCGCCAAACTGGATGATCTTGTCGCCTTTCTGTTCCCGCAGAACCGACATGGTTCCGGGCAATACCATAGCCAGAGTTTCGCCGTGCGTCAGTCCGTGCAGGGCGGTCAGTTCGTGTCCGATCATGTGTGTAGCCCAATCCTGTTCCACACCGAGGGCAATGAAACCGTTCAGTCCCATAGTAGCCGAAAGCATAAAGTCCGACATCAAAGTGTAGTCCTGTTGGTTTTCCCGGATCTTTGGTGCAATTTCAATCAGAGTTTGCAGGATTCCTTCAGCCCAGCGGTCCATCACTCTGGATTGTCCGGTCTTGGTCAGATACTGTTCCATGACGTGTACAAACGTATCAGCCAGTCCGCAGGCAATCTGGTGTGCCGGCAGGCTGTAAGTCACCTCCGGATCGAGAATTGAGAATACCGGATATTTGCTGTAGAATGCAAATTTTTCCTTTGTCTCGTGGCGTGAAATCACCGCTCCGTTGTTCATTTCCGAGCCAGTAGCCGGCAGGGTCAGTACTGTGCCCAACGGAACGCAGTCGTAGGATGCTCCTTTTAAAACGAGGTCCCAAGCATCGCCCTCATATTTCAATCCGGCTGAAATCAGTTTGGTGCCGTCAATCACCGAACCTCCGCCGACAGCCAGCAGGAAGTCCACTTTTTCCTCTTTACCCAGGGCAATGGCTTTGCGCAAAGTTTCGATAGCCGGGTTTGGTTCGATTCCCCAGAACTCGATCGTGTTATGTCCGCTCAGTGCAGCCTTCACCTGATCATAGACCCCGTTCTTTTTTACACTGCCACCTCCAAAGGTGATCATGATTTTTTTATCTGAAGGAATTTCATCCTTTAAAGAAGCAATCGTACCTTTTCCCATGATCAGTTTCACGGGATTCTGAAAACTGAAATTTTCCATGTTTCGTTTGTTTGAGTTTTGGTAAATATTTCTATGCTATATTTTTCTCTCAACAAAATTAGTAAAAAATGAATCTACGGCAAGTTCGTTGGATTGAAAAAATATTAATTGTACTAGCCCTTAAAAAATTATTGGTTCAATTCTGATGGTTTTGTTAAAATCCTCCGTTTTGTTTGTCTGTTTCTTTGTATTTATTAAATTTGGGCATGAATTAACAGTATTGTTAAACAAGTCTATTAATATGAATTCGGATAAACTGAACAATAAGAAAACCAATACGGAAGAGGCGATTATGGAAGCTTCGGAAGCATTGTTTTTAGAGAAAGGATATTTATTGGCGACAACCACGGAGATTGCGCGTCGGGCAGGGGTGACCCATGCCATGCTGCACTATTATTACCGCACCAAGGAGCAGATATTTTTTAAGGTGCTGGACAAGAATCTGCATGAGCTGTTCCAGTCTGTCCGGGCCGGTATGTCGTCGGAAGAAGTATCTTTTTGGGAGAATCTGAAAGGAGGCGTTATGCTGTTGCTGGAGTTTCTCGACCAGCACCGTCAGTTGGTTGGGTTACTTTATGATGTGGCGCGTCACAGTCCGGAACTGTTGGAACGCTATCAGGAGAGCACGCTCAATCTGCTTTCCGGTCTGGCTGGCCATCACAAGGTATTGCTCGACCAGGAAGTGCGTAGCGGACGGTGCAATCCCATCACGTTCGAGCAGCTTTTTTGGGATATCGTGACGATGAGTTTTTCCACATATATGTTTTTGCCTCTGATGAACCGGGTGGCGAAAATGGACGATCTGGAAGTCGATCGGATGTTGAAAAGACGGTACGATGAAATCATCACCGTGTTGCATTACCGGCTTTACGGAAAACACGAATCATCAAATTAAAAGAGAAGGGAGGTAAAGGTTATGAAGAAATGTTTTTTCCTATTGTTGTGTGGCTGGATGTTTCTTCCGGTTTCAGCCCAAGTGACGCTGACTGATTGCGTGGAAAAGGCCCGCAACAATTATCCGCAGATCAAGGAACACGATCTGATCCGGCAGACGGAGCAGTACGATTTGTCCAATGCCATGAAAAACTGGCTGCCGCAACTGACCGTGTCCGGCAAAGCGCAATACCAGTCTGTTGTGGTCGAGATGCCTTTTGAAATCCCCGGAATGAAATTCAATTTGCCCCACGATCAGTATTCGCTGGTTGGCGAGATCAGCCAGACGATTTGGGATGGAGGAACCACTGCAAGCAAGAAGCGGATGGTGCAGGCCGATGCCGAAGTGCAAAGCCGTCAGCTCGACGTTTCGTTGTACAGCATCCGTCAGCGGGTGGAAAATATCTATTTGGGCATTCTGTTGATCGACAAACAGATTGCACAAAATGAAATAACGATTAAAAGCCTCTATCGCAACCGGGAAATTGTTCAGGCTGGAATCGAGCAGGGGGTGTCTTATCAGACCGATTTGAATCTTGTCGACGTGAACATCCTGAACTACCGACAGACGATTTCTGCCCTGCATTCCGACCGTCAGGCTTATGTATCGATGCTCGGCATGCTGACGGGTGAGGACCTGACCGATGCCCGTTTTGTTGAGCCCGAAGCTACGCTGCCGGTCGATACGACTGCTCTGTTCCGTCCTGAGTTGGAGCTTTATCAGGCTCAGTTGAAACAGGCTCGTGTGCAGCGACAGGATTTGCAGACTTACTGGTATCCGAAACTGAATTTTTCGCTCCAGGGAGGCATCGGCCGTCCGGGCCTGAACATGCTGAAGAACGAGTTTGAACCTTATTACATTGTCGGGCTGAAAATGCAGTGGAATGTCGGCGCGCTTTATTCCCGAAGAAATGATATCCGGAAAATCGAAGCGCAACAGCAGCGTGTGGAGCGGGAACAGGAAACGTTCGTCTTTAATACGAAGCTTGACGTGACCGACCGCCTGAACGAAGTGCGCAAGGCGGAGCGTGTGCTCCGTCAGGATTCCGAAATCATCCGTCTGCGCGAGGAAATCCGAAAGGCGGGTGAGGAGCAATACAAGTCGGGCGTCATCAAAATGAACGACCTTATGGATATGATCGATCAGGAATTCAACGCCCGGGTGGCCGAATCGCTCCATCAGGTGCAACTGATCATGGCCATCTGCGATTTGAAGAACACTTTGGGGCAGAAATAAATCGAAACAAGCTTAAAACGATATGGATATGAAACGGAAATTTTTATATGGGGTGCTTGCAGCGGCCGGATGCCTGCTGAACAGTTGTTCCGACCGGCAACATGATTTTGATGCCTGCGGACAGATAGAGGCAACCGAAGTGGTCGTTTCGGCCGAGGCCAACGGGCGGATTGTCGCCCTGAACCTTACCGAGGGCGACGAGCTGGAAGCCGGACACCAGGTGGGTGTCATTGATTCCGTACAGCTCTATTTGCAGAAGAAGGAACTGGTCCGGAAGATGTCCAATACCCGGACGAAACTGGTTGATGTCGACCGGCAGCTGGCCTCGCAATATGCTCATCTGAAAAATCTGCGGACCGATTATGCCCGCTATCAGGCACTGGCGGCCAAGGATGCGGCCACCCGGAAACAAGTGGACGACCTCGTCTCGCAAATAGCCGTTGCCGAAAGGGAAATCTCGGCCAAGAAGCAGACTTTCGAACGGAACAATGCCGGTATCCGTGAAGAACTGGCCCTCTACGAAGTTCAGATTGCGGAGAAAGAAGATCAGTTGGAAAAGTGCCGCATTGTGGCTCCCGTCAGCGGTACGGTGCTGACCAAATTTGCCGAAGAAGGTGAGATGGTCACTTCCGGCAAGTCGCTGTTCAAACTGGCCGATATGCATCAGGTCTACGTACGGGCCTATCTGACCGCGCCCCAGCTTTCCGATGTGAAATTAGGCGATCCGGTGCGGGTGACGATCGAAGACGGTACCGACCGTTCGCGTGCCTACGACGGGCGTCTGGTCTGGATTTCCGATGAGGCCGAGTTTACGCCCAAGAACATCCAGACCAAGGACGAGCGTGCCGATTTGGTCTATGCCGCCAAGATCGCATTGCAAAACGACGGTTATCTGAAACTGGGCATGTATGCCTATATTTACTTCCAGACTGAAAAAGACAAGTAACCATGGCAACGATAGAAATAGACCGTGTCTGCAAAAGTTATGGTGCCGTTCAGGCGCTGAATGAGGTTTCGCTGTCCGTAGAGCCCGGCGAGATCTACGGACTCATCGGTCCCGACGGTGCGGGGAAAACCACCTTGTTCCGCATCCTGGTGACGCTGCTGGTCCCCGACCGGGGCAGCGCACGCATCGAAGGTTACGATGTGGTTCGGGACTATCGCACCATCCGGAGCCGGATCGGCTATATGCCCGGTCGCTTCTCGCTCTATCAGGACCTGACCGTGGCCGAGAATCTGGATTTCTTTGCTACGATGTTCGGCACGTCCGTGGCCGAGAACTATGAGAACATCCGTGAAATCTATGCCCAGATCGAACCTTTCCGCGACCGTCGGGCCGGTAAGCTTTCGGGCGGTATGAAACAGAAACTGGCGCTCTGCTGCGCCTTGGTGCATCGGCCCACGGTGCTTTTCCTCGACGAACCCACCACAGGTGTCGATGCTGTCAGCCGCAAAGATTTCTGGAACATGCTCTACCGCATCCGCGATGCCGGTGTGACCATGCTGGTTTCCACACCCTATATGGATGAAGCCTCCCTGTGCGACCGTATTTCCCTGATTCAGAAAGGCCGGATCATCGAGACGGGTACGCCCGCCGGCATTGTCGCCAAATATCCGCACCGCCTGTTCGGCGTGTCGGGCATGCCGGCCTATCCCTTGCTGAAGTATCTGCGGCAGTGTCCCGGAGTGTTGCGCTGTTTTTCGTTCGGGTCCGAACACCATGTGGCTGTCGACCCGGCACGGACCAGTACGGAACATTTGCAGGCGACCCTTGAACAAGCCGGTTTCCGTCAGGTTGTCGTGCGCGAGATATCGGCCAGTATTGAAGACTGTTTTATGGAATTGGCCAAGGAGGACCAGTAAGCATATGAATGAAGCAAAAGACGTAATCGTGGTGCACGAACTGACCAAGAAGTTCGGCAATTTCACCGCAGTCGATCACATCAGTTTCCAAGTGCGTCAGGGCGAAATCTTCGGATTTCTCGGTGCCAACGGTGCCGGTAAGACCACGGCCATGAAAATCCTCTGCGGATTGAGTCTGCCCACATCGGGCGGCGGCACGGTGAACGGTTTCGACCTCTGCCGCGAACAGGAAAAAATCAAGCGGAACATCGGCTATATGAGCCAGAAGTTCTCGCTCTATGCCGACCTGAAAGTGTGGGAAAACATCCGTCTGTTCGGCGGCATCTACGGACTGAGCAGTAAGGCCATCCGCGAGAAGAGCGAGGCCATGCTGCGCTATCTGGACATGACCGATCTGAGAAACGAACTCGTCGGCGACCTTCCGTTGGGCTGGAAACAGAAATTGGCTTTCAGCATCGCCCTGATTCATGAACCGGCCATCGTCTTTCTTGATGAGCCGACCGGAGGAGTCGATCCGGAGACACGCCGCCTGTTCTGGGAACTTATTTATGAAACCGCCGAGCGGGGAACCACCATCTTCGTAACGACCCATTACATGGACGAGGCCGAATATTGCGACCGGGTGTCGATTATGGTCGACGGCGTCATTGCCGATCTCGACACACCGGCAGCCCTGAAAGAACGTCATCAGGCGGCCGACATGGATGCCGTGTTCCGTAAACTGGCCTATCAGGCAAAAAGAGAGTAGCGCTTATGAAAGCATTTTTTTCGTTTATCAGAAAAGAGTTCCGTCACATCTTCCGCGACAAGCGCACGATTCTGATTGTGCTCGTCATGCCCGTTGTGCAGATAGTCCTGTTCGGCTTTGCCGTCAGCACGGAGGTGCACGATGCCCGGGTGGATGTTGTGGGCGATGCCGCCGATCCGGCTGTCCGGCGGATTGTGGAGCAGATCGACCGGAATCCCTACCTGCATGTGGCGGCAGTCTATCCGTCGGTCGGCGATGTGGCCGGACGCATGCGGAAGGGTGATACGGATGTGGCCGTCTGTTTCGAACGCGGTTACGACGGCCGTTTGCAGCACGACGGCGGAGCCTCCGTGCGTGTGCTTGGCGACGGTTCCGACCCGAACACCGCCCAGATGATCGTGAATTATGTCAACGGCGTGCTTCAGGACACCGAGGCCGCCGCTTTCCCCCGCGTACAGTACATGTACAATCCCTCCGTGCTGTCGTCCTACAATTTTGTGCCCGGCGTGATGGGGCTCATTCTGATGCTTGTCTGCTCGATGATGACCGCTATTTCCATTGTCCGCGAGAAAGAGAACGGCACGATGGAACTTCTGCTCGTCTCGCCGGTCCGTCCCGTAGGCGTCATCATCAGCAAGGCCATTCCTTATCTGGCCCTGTCGCTGGTCAATCTGGCCACCATTCTGCTTCTGTCCCGTTTCGTCCTCGGAGTGCCTTTGCGCGGCAGTCTTCTGTTGCTGCTTTTCGTTTCGGCGCTGTTCATTTTAGCTTCGCTCGGTCTCGGCCTGCTGATTTCCGTCATCTCGTCCACGCAGAAGACCGCCCTGCTGATTTCCGGCATGGGGCTGACCATGCCGACGATGATTTTCTCGGGCATCATCTTTCCGTGCGAGAGTATGCCCGTCGTGCTCCAGTATTTTTCCGATATCATTCCGGCCAAGTGGTACATCATCATGGTGAAGAAAGTGATGATCGAAGGCGTCGGATTCGCCTATATCTATCCCGAGTTGCTCATGCTGCTGATGATGACGGTGTTTCTGCTCGTCGTGAGCGTCCGTTTGTTCAAAAGGCGTTTATAATCAATAGGAGGGTTGTGCTTATGGTATTGTTTTATTTGCTCGAAAAAGAATTCAAACAGTTTTTCCGCGATCCGGGTTTGCCCAAGATGGCCATTGCGTTTCCCGTGCTGATGATGCTCGTGTTTCCGTTTGCCGTGAGCATGGAAATCCGCAACATTAATCTGGTCGTTGTCGACAGCAACCGCTCGACCGCCTCGTCCGAATTGATCCGCACCTGCACCTCGTCCGGTTATTTTAATCTGGTCGATGTCTGCGACGATCCCCGTCGGGCCATGCAGCTGATGGACCGCAATCAGGCCGATGCCATTCTGACCATCAGTTCGGATTTCGACCGTTTGCTGGAGCGGGGCGAAGAATTGCCTGTCGGCATCAAGGTGAACACCATCAACGGGACGAAAGGCAGTATCGGCGCCGGTTATCTGACTAGTTGTATCCGCCGTTTCCAGGCCGCACAGGTTCCGGCCTCCCAAACCATGACCGCAACCGACGGCCGGATGGAACTCTCGGCCAAATATTATTTCAACGAATACCTCGATTATAAGAAATTCATGGTGCCCGCCCTGATTGTCATTGCCATTACGATGCTCACCGGCTTTTTCCCTGCGCTCAACATCGTGAGCGAGAAAGAGCGCGGCACCATCGAGCAGATCAACGTGACACCCGTCAACCGCGGCATTTTCATACTTTGCAAACTGATTCCCTATTGGCTGGTGGCCTTTTTCGTTCTGTCGGCCTGTCTGCTCATCGCCTGGCTGGTGTTTGACTACGCTTGTGCCGGTTCTTTGGCTCTGGTCTATCTGTTCACCGCCTGCAACATTTTGGTGACGGCCGGCATGGGGCTGCTCATCTCCAACTACAGCGACAATGCCCAGCAGGCCATGTTCGTCACTTGGTTTTTCATGATGGTGTTCATGCTCGTCAGCGGTATTTTCACACCGATAGCCTCCATGCCCGACTGGGCCAAAGCCATCACCTATTTCAACCCGATGCGCTATTATGCCGATGCCATGCGCAGTATCTACATCAAGGGCAGCACGCTTGCCGATGTCTGGACCGATGCGCTCGGATTGTTGGCGATTGGCACCACGATGGTCACCTGGGCTGTGCTGAGTTATAAGAAGACCACGTAGAAGGAGGGGCCGGTCGTTGTAATGCTTATGCCTTCTGAAAACGGGCAGAAGCGGATTTTGTCATGGGCATCTCGTTCGGATGAGTTGGGCAATTCGTGCGAACGAGATGCCCAACTCGTATCGGAAGGTCTTTTGGGAGCCGATTTTCTTCCCGTTTTTTTCTATTTGCTCTTTATTGAAAGTCCTTGTTTTTGCCTTTATTGTATTGTATATTAGTTTGTTGGTTGAAAAATTGTTTGTCTATACTTCGATTTTCGTAGACGGATTCAAGGAAGAACGTAAATATCGCATTTTAGAAGGTTTTGGAAAACAAAGTGTCAAAATGAAAGTTGGGGGAGGGTGTTTGTATCTTCATTTTATGTTTTCAATTATATTCGAACTATTCGAAATTTTAGAATAGTTCAAATAGTTTTTTAGGGTAAAGATGATTTACCTGTTTTTATAACATGATTATTTCATACTCGTTGGCGGAATTAAATTAGCGCATATTTAACTCTACCAATGGTTTTCTCATTTTTATAGTTAATATATTGCAGGATTGTAAGTGCGCTAATCTTCCCGACAATTCGGGTAAACAATCCGT
>CALUIV010000032.1 GCA_944320775.1 uncultured Paraprevotella sp.
TTTAGGTCAAACCATAAGATACAATCTTCGTGCGAGAGAGTACCATATCCCAAGGCCACAGCATTCCAACGTTGTTGACCATCAATTAGGTTATATATATCTGTACTCTCTGTGTGCAAATGCGAAAGAGTAAAAGCACCAATAGGGAATTTGCGTAGGATAGAGTTCCATAACAATTCCACCTGATGTGGTTTCCATACTAGCCCACGTTGTATAGCTGGGATTTTTACTTCTGAATCAGTCCTTGTCCAATCCGACATTTCTTTCAACGTCCATTCTGTTTTCATAAATAATATGTTTTCATTGATTTCTACAGGTTTCTTTGATAATCAGGTATATTATAATACACCTGTTTTAATAGTGAATAATTAAATACTTCACTTATACTTTTAACTAAATCTGACATAACTAATATCTTGTAATTCAAATTGTATGAATATTCTCCAACTTCCTCAAATACAGTCTCGCACACATCTCTGCATCATCACCCGCACGATGATGCGTACCTTGCTCTATACCCAGTTGTTCACAAAGATAATCCAGCGAATTACATCCAAAAGAGTAAATTTTCCGGCCATCTGCAAAGAGCATATCCATTTCAGTTCAGGCAGATGAATGCGATAGAGTTCTGCAGAATACTGCGAGCAACTTCTGTCGAAAGGTACGTTATGAGTCTAAAAAGTATCGAACTCATCAAGATAAGTCCGTTCCATCTCTTCCCATACCTGACGAAAATCAGGTGCATGTTCTGTATTCAGCGGACGGATAGCGTGTAATTTAATATTCCAATACTGTGATAACGGTTGCCTTCCGAATACACCAGCTATGAATGACTTTCTGTTATTTCTCCGTGGCTTACTACACGGATACCCACCTCGTATATTGAAGTACGTTTGGAAGTAGCCGTTTCAAAGTCTATTGCTATGAAATTAATCTCTGATTTATCAGCCATTATTTGATTTTTTATAGTAAGACAATATATTCTCTGCAATCTGACACATTTCATCTTTTACCCATTGAGGTTCTATAACCTCTATCTGGTCGGCTTGTTGAAGCAACGTCTGAATGAAATCATAACTAGGCCGGACTGTTATCTCGAATGTAGTAGATTCATTATCGGATGAAATTTCACGCTGAGAGTCATGTATGGGTAAAGTAGCCAGGTAAAATCTGGCCCATCCATATACTTTAATGACCACACGTTCTATATCAATATCTCTGTTAGCAATAATACCCACGCATCCCTCAAAATATTCATTTATGTTGAATGAATCTGGAAGCTTGAATGTTGTATCTGTAACTTCAACATTGAAAATCCTGTCAAGTGCATAGGTCCTAATATCCTCTGAATAGACAGACCCTCCGATCAGATACCAACGGCGGTTATACACTTTAAGATGATAGGGTTCTACCAGAAATGTGTTTGCATGAGGTTTGCCAAAACCCTGATAGGTAATTTCTACTGCACAGTTCTGCCGCATGGCCTGAAGTAAAGTCTGCAGAAAATTATTTCCGGAAGGGATTTTTTCAAATGAGATGCGTTGCTCCAGTTTCCGGTCAGCCTGAAGCTGATTTAATGTGGCATATGAATCTATGAGCCACGAACGGAAGGCATCACCCTTCAGCTGCACAGCATTTTCTATGTAATATCCATACCCGCGCTTCGTATTGCAGGATATGATGATATCAAAAATGGATTGTATGGCTTCCTTGTGATTCATGAATGTTTTCCAAGGTAACGGTTTGCCATCTCCTAATCCGCAATTTTCCCATTTGTCACTTATTTCCCGAAACGTAATATATGGATGGCATCTGATTAAATCAACTAACCATACATATCGACCGAATTTGTTTGCTGCCATAACTATTGGATTTATTTGTTTCTGCTATGTTGCAAAATTATATGAGCGCTATGCCAAAATTAGGAATAGGTTTAAAAAAAACAAACTTTTTTGAAATAAATTGGGCTTATGCTGCGTTTTGGCATACAGCTTTCTTAATTTTGCAACAAACGTCTAATCAAAAAAGAATAATCAATATGAAAGACTTGATGAAGAATTTGGTTATCAGGGTAGCATGCCTTAATGTTGCCATGAGAAGAATGGAAAAGAAAGAAATGTTGATCATCCTGTTGATTTCTATTGTCTTGGCGATTACGATATCTTGGATGATCCAATGGCATGGTGGTATGTCGGATCAGCGATGGCTTCATCCGGGTAACTTCGGACTATAATCTTGAGATGGTATGTTTGCATTAAAAAAAGCAAGAGTTCGGAATATACCGAACTCTTGCTGCAACTTTATGTTTTTTAGTTATCCTGTTTTCGTTTGTCTAAAACCGAAAAAACAATCTTTCAATGATTCCTTTTTGTAAGTTTATAATCCATAACTCTCATCATGCTGGCTTTTATCCAAACCGAGTGTTTCGCTCTCAGGCGATACGCGCATCGGAATCATTTTATTCGTGAGCCAATATAAAAGGTAGCTGACCAGGAAGGTGTAGCCGCAGACTACGACAACTGCCAGCAAATGAATCAGGAACATGCGGACATTTCCATCAAGCAGACCGTCAACAAATACACCGGTGAGTATGGTTCCGAAAATACCGCCTACTCCGTGTGTCGGGAAAACATCAAGGGCGTCGTCGACATGAGTCTTATTTTTCCAGTAAACGGCGATGTTGCAAACGATGGTGGTCAGGAATGCTATCATGATGCTCTCGCCTACCGTTACGTATCCGGCCGAAGGGGTTATGGCCACCAGTCCGACCACCGCTCCGACAGCCGCACCCATGGCTGAAGGTTTCCGACCGCGCAGGCAATCAAAGAAGAGCCAGGTCATCATGGCTGTTGCAGAGGCTGTATTGGTGTTCAAGAAAGCTTTTACGGCTACTCCATCGGCTGCCAGTGAAGAACCGGCATTGAAACCGAACCAGCCCAACCAGAGCATAGCGGCGCCCAAAACCACAAACGGAATGTTGGCTGGCGTATGTGGCTTCATGGCATTCCTGCGTTGGCCAAGAAACAGCGCTCCGGTCAAAGCAGCTACACCAGAAGAAGCATGTACGACAATTCCTCCGGCAAAGTCGAGCACACCCATCTGACGCAGGAACCCGTCGGGATGCCAGGTCCAATGAGCCAAAGGACAGTAGACAAAAAGAGAAAATAGGGCCATGAAAACGAGGTAGCCCGAAAAATGTACCCGTTCGGCAAAGGAACCGGTAATCAAGGACGGGGTAATAATGGCAAACTTCATCTGAAACAGGGCATATAATGCCAAAGGAATGGTGGGTGCCAGAAACAGATCGGTCTTGGCCCCTACTCCCGTGAACATGGGAAAGGTCAATGGGTTGCCAATAAAGTGACCCAAATCATCACCAAAGGCCAAACTGAAACCGATTACAACCCAAAGCACACTGATAATTCCCATGGCGATGAAACTTTGCAGAATCGTGGAAATCACATTCTTCCTTCCGACCATTCCACCATAGAAAAAGGAAAGTCCCGGTGTCATCATCAGAACAAAAATTGTAGCTGTAATCATCCAGGCTACGTTGGCGGAATTGAAATATTCGTCCGGAAGCCATAAGTCCGGTGTTTCCGGTGTTAATACGCCCCAAATACTGATGAGCACCAACAGGCCCATCATCACTATCCATCTTTTCTTTCTTTTCATAACATTTCGATTTAAAATTATCGTATATTTTGTCTTTGTGTTTTCTTTATGGCAAAATTAGTTTCTTTATGAAAGAAAATATAGGAAACGAAAGACGTTTTGAATTGTTTTGTAGATGCGGTGATAATTTAATACTAAATTATGGGGGGGATATGAAAATTTGTATAATCAGATCGATTTTAATGATAAATTAAAAGTAAATATGCATGAGAATCATGTTTTAAAAAACGTATGTTGATCATTGATTATTTAAGAGAAAATTTTATTAAATAATGAATTTTCTGCCTACTTTTGTATGCGAACCAAAAACAGAACTATGCATAAACTGAAAAAGATGTTCCTCGCTTTCTGCGGAGGATTTATAACCTTTTACAATGCTGAAGCGGCAATCGTTGACACGCTTCAAATTAAAAGTGAAAAAATGAACCGATTCATTGAAACGGTAGTCATTATTCCAGACCAGGCTGCTAAAATGCCTTGTCCTACTCTTTATCTGTTACACGGACACGGTGGTAATGCAAAAACTTGGATAAACATTAAGCCGGAACTGACGGAGATGGCCGATCGCGATGGTATTATTGTAGTATGTCCTGACGGAGAACAAAGCTGGTATTGGGATAGCCCGATACGTAAAGAGAGTCAGTTCGAAACATTTGTGTCCCAGGAGCTGGTGCGATATATTGATGCAAAATATAATACGGTGAAGTTGCGCCAAGGTCGGGCTATTACCGGATTGAGCATGGGAGGGCATGGCGGCTTGTGGCTGTCCATCCGCCATAAAGATATTTTTGGTGCCGGAGGTAGTACCAGCGGTGGCGTGGATATTCGTCCTTTCCCCAACAACTGGAACATGAAAAAGCAACTTGGAGAAATGAAGGAAAATCAGGAAGTGTGGGACAACCATACAGTGATTACGCAACTTGACCGTTTGAAAAATGGCGACCTGGCTCTGATCGTGGATTGTGGTACGGAAGATTTTTTCTTTGAGGTAAACAGACAGTTGCATGAGGAGTTGCTGAAGCGGGGCATTGCGCACGATTATATTGTGCGTCCGGGAGCACACAACCAGACGTATTGGAACAATTCCGTTGAATATCAGTGGCTCTTCTTTCATCGTTTCTTTGAGAAAAATCTTCAGCATACAGACAATCTCATGAAATAGATTTACGGGGACAACTGATAATACCTTTTTATATATCAGAATTGAGAAATAAAAAAAAATGTGTATTTTTGTTTTCGTAATGGTGAACTAATGGATAACTAACTAATTTTTATATAAGACTCAAGCATGAACAGAATCTTATTTTCATTAATCCTTGCCGGTGCAATGCAGACTGCATTCGCTCAAAATTATCCGTTGGATAATACGATCAAGGTGGAGGCTACAGACTCGAAAGACGTCATCATAGAGAAAGCCGCACATGTAATCCCTACGGACAATCAGTTGCGCGCTTTGGAGGAGGAATTTATCGCCTTCATTCATTTTGGTCCGAACACGTTTACCCGTATGGAATGGGGAACGGGTAAGGAGGATCCGTCAATATTTGATCTGAAAACATTGGATACGGACCAATGGTGCAAAGCGATAAAGGCTGCCGGTATGAAGCTGGTGATGCTCACCGTGAAGCATCATGACGGTTTCTGTTTGTGGCAGACCCGTTACACGAAGCATGGAATTATGTCCACCGGATTTCAGGATGGCAAGGGCGATATTTTGAGAGACTTGTCCAAGTCGTGCAAAAAATACGGACTGAAATTGGGTGTGTATTTGTCACCGGCTGATTTGTATCAGATTGAGAATCCCGAAGGTTTGTATGGCAACGGGAGCAAAAAGACTTTACGTACCATTCCCCGTGAGGTCGAAGGACGGCCTTTTGCAAACAAAACGAAATTTCAGTTTGTAGTGGACGATTACAACGAATATTTCCTGAACCAGTTGTTTGAGATACTTACCGAATATGGCGAGGTGCATGAAGTATGGTTCGATGGAGCACATCCGAAACGTAAGGGCGGCCAGACTTATAACTATCAAGCATGGCGTGAACTGATCAAAACGGTTGCGCCCAAAGCTGTAATCTTTGGCAAGGAGGATATTCGCTGGTGTGGTAACGAAGCAGGCAGAACCCGTAATACGGAATGGAACGTAATCGGTTATCAGGAGGATCCCGATACGATGACTTACTTCCCGGATCTGGTTGCGGAAGACTTGGGTAGCCGCGCTGCTTTGCAGAACGCCAAATATTTGCATTATCAGCAGGCCGAAATCAATACCTCAATTCGTGAAGGCTGGTTCTACCGTGATGATACGGACCAGAAAGTGAGAAACGCAGATGATGTATTTGATATTTATGAACGTTCTGTCGGCGGTAACTCGACTTTCCTGCTGAATATTCCACCCAATCGTGAGGGCATGCTCCCGCAGAAAGATGTGGAGGTACTTGAAGAGGTCGGTCGACGGATTTGTGAAACCTATGGCAAGGACTTATTGAAAAAGGCCAAAGGACCGAAAAAAGTACTGGATAAGAACCGAAAGACTTATGTGCTGGTAGACGAGCAGAATCCGGTGATTACGATAACAATGCGAAAACCGATCACACTGAATCGTCTGTTGATTCAGGAAGCCATTGAGCAGACGGGCGAACGTGTGGAAGAACATTATCTGGAGGCATGGATTGACGGAGCGTGGAAAAAGATAGCCGAAGGTACCAATATCGGTTATAAGCGAATTCTGCGTTTCCCGCAAATTACGACGGACCGTATACGTATTCATTTCCCGAAAATGAGAATGTCGGCTGGTATCTGTAAAGTTTCGGCCCATTATTATCCGGCTGTTCCACCCCAGTTAGTTGCAAAACGAAGCATCGATGGTCGGGTTCAGATTCAGGCCAAGGAAAGTGATTTCGGTTGGAAACGCCATGGGCAAAATGCGACGGATAATCTGAATGCCGGTTATAGTATCCATTATACAGTGGATGGAACGGAGCCGACAAAAACGTCTGAACTTTATGATGCAACCTTTATTGCTGACAATCAGGAAGTGAAAGCGATATCAGTGCTGAATGGAAAAACCGGACCTGTGTTGCAGGAGCGTTTCGGATACATCAAACAAGGCTGGCATGCAGAGGGAAGCAGCATGGCCGATCAGCATCAGGCTGTCTATGCTATTGATGAGAACCCAAATACGTACTGGATGAGTGCAGCCGGCGATTGGAACAGAACACTGACGGTTGACCTGGGAAGTGTAAAGACAATACGCGGATTTGCCTATACACCACAGAATCAGAATGCAGAGGGTATGATAGAAAAAGGAACGATCTGGATAAGCCGGGACAATCAGAATTGGGAAAAACTGGAAGATTTTACTTTCGGAAACTTGATTAACGACCCGACCAAGCGTTCCTGCTTCTTTAAGAAAACAGCTGAAGCGCGGTATTTCCGGATCCAGATGACCGAAGGTGCAAATCGTAGTGAACAGGCAGCTATTGCCGAATTGGATATTTTCTGATTACTTGCAGTCAAAAGATAATCAAACTAAAAAGAATAACCGTAAATTTAAAAACGAAGCCCGTCCCTGAAGAAATATTCTCGGGGACGGGCTTTGGTCTTTTATTCTGATTGCAACCGTTGATAATCTTTGATTAGAAAAGATTGAGTTTATTTTGCTGGGCTTCATCAAAGGACATAAGTTGTTGTTGCTTTCCGGGGGCTTGCGCGCGTAATTGTTCCTGTTCGGTATAGAGTTCTGCACAGGCTACATCTTTTGTTTCCGGATTTAGAAAACGGCTGGCGATACCGGCATTCTGCGAGGCATCCTTTACCCAAATGACCGGGCCGTCATAAGCCGGGGCAATGCGCAGAGCTGTATGCAGACGGCTTGTTGTGGCTCCTCCAATCAGTACCGGTGTTGTGATACCGGCTTTTTTCAGTTCACTGACCACATGAACCATTTCGTCGAGACTCGGTGTGATCAGACCACTCAGACCTATCAGATCGGGATGAATACGCAAAGCCGTTTCAACGATTTGTTCGGCAGGAGTCATAACGCCTAAATCGATGATTTCATAGCCGTTGCAGGCCATGACAACTCCTACTATGTTTTTTCCAATGTCGTGTACATCACCTTTTACAGTCGCTATCAGTACTTTGCCGGCTGATGCACTTCCTGCAACTTTTTCTGCTTCGATGCGTGGCTGTAGAATACTTACGGCCTTTTTCATAGTACGTGCCGTTTTTACCACTTGGGGCAGAAACATCTTGCCGGCGCCAAACAGGTCTCCTACCCGATTCATGCCTTTCATAAGTGGACCTTCGATCAGATCCACAGCATGTACATAGTGATGACCGGCCTCTTCCAAATCGGCCTCTAAATATTCACTGATACCTTTTATCAAGGCATATTGGAGACGCTCTTCTACTGGTTCCAAACGCCAGGAATCTTTTGGGGATGAAGCTGAACGACCTGCTGCATTAGCTTGGTCCGCTTCTGTTTTCAGATGGTCGGCCAGTTCTATCAGACGTTCTGCAGCATCGGGTCTCCTATTTAAAACGACATCTTCAATATGTTCCAGTATGTCGGTCGGAATATCCGTATACATTACCGATGTTGCCGGGTTGACAATACCCATATCCATTCCTTTTTGGCAGGCATGATAAAGGAATACGGCATGCATCGCCTCCCGGATATAATTGTTACCCCGGAAAGAGAATGACAGATTGCTGACTCCACCACTTACGTGCGCTCCCGGCAGGTGCTGACGAATCCAGCCTGTAGCTTCAATAAAGTCGACAGCATAATTGTTGTGTTCCTCCATACCGGTTGCTATGGCGAGTACGTTCGGGTCGAAGATAATGTCGTTGGGATTAAATCCGATCTGTTCCGTGAGCAGGCGATAAGCACGGGCGCAAACTTCAATTTTGCGAGCATAGGTGTCGGCCTGACCTTGTTCGTCGAAAGCCATGACAACGACTGCTGCACCCAAACGTTGAATGCGCCGGGCATGTTCCAGAAAGACTTGCTCGCCTTCTTTCAGGGAAATGGAATTGACGATGCATTTTCCCTGCATGCATTTCAGACCAGCTTCAATGACTTCCCATTTCGAAGAATCAATCATTATAGGAACTCGTGAAATCTCGGGTTCTGCCGCCAGTAAGTTCAGGAAGGTAGTCATTTCTGTTTTTGTATCCAGCAGACCATCATCCATATTGATGTCGAGTACCAGGGCACCGTCTTCGACCTGTTTGCGGGCGATATCAAGTGCCTCTTCATATTTCTTTTCGTTGATTAATCGAAGGAATTTACGTGAACCGGCTACATTACACCGTTCACCGACGTTTACAAAATTAATTTCCGGCTTTATTTCCAATGCTTCCAGACCGCTCAGCAACATGTGTTGTGGTGCAGAAACTGGGTTATGCGGTGCATATTTACTTACTAAACCGGGGAAAAGAGCAATGTATTCGGGAGAAGTGCCGCAACATCCGCCGACAATATTAACCAGACCTTCTTCTAGAAAATCCTTCATTTCTTCGGCCATCATTTCCGGAGTCTGGTCGTATTCACCCATGCTGTTTGGCAATCCGGCATTCGGATAAACGGAAATATAATAAGGGGCTTTTTGTGCCAAGGTTACCAGCGATGGTTTCATATCGCGTGCACCGAAAGAGCAGTTCAGACCGATAGAAAATATCGGAGCATGCTGTACGGAAGCCAGGAAAGCCTCGATGGTTTGTCCGGAAAGCGTACGACCGGCACGGTCTGATACAGTAACCGAGAGCATGAGTGGTACGCGTCGTCCAATTTGTCGCATAGCTTCTTCTGCAGCATAAATGGCGGCTTTGGCGTTCAACGTGTCGAAAATAGTTTCTATCAGTAATGCGTCTACCCCACCTTCGAGCAAGGCTTCCATTTGTTCCTGATATGCAGATGCCAATTCATCGAATGTCAATGCGCGATAGGCCGGGTTGTTTACATCAGGACTCATGGAACAGGTCTTGTTGGTCGGTCCGACAGAACCGGCAACAAAACGGGGCTTTTCAGGGGTGCGCACCGTATAAGCATCTGCAGCTTCCCGAGCCAGACGGGCAGCAGTCAGGTTGATTTCCCGGCAATAATCTTCCACGTGATAGTCGGCCATGGAAATCCGCTGGGCACTGAAGGTATTGGTTTCGATGATGTCCGCACCTGCTTCCAGGTACCGTTCATGTATTTCACGAATAACATCAGGACGCGTCAGACATAAGATATCGTTATTGCCTTTCATTTGTCCGGACAAATGCTGGAAACGTTTGCCCCGAAAGTCCTCTTCACTGAGCCGATACTGTTGTACGACAGTACCTAAGGCACCATCGAGTACAAGTATACGTTTCCGGATGATATCTTCTAATTTCTTGGAATTCATTGAAATTTGTGTTTGTTTATATATGATGTATACTAGTATTTTTTGAATTGCCGGTCCATTTCCCGACGGTCTTCTTTTTCCTTTAGTGTTTGTCGTTTATCAAATTCTTTTTTACCACGGCATAAATAGATATCCAGTTTGGCCAGTCCTTTTTCGTTGATAAAAAGTAAAGTCGGAACTAATGTGAAACCGGGACTCTTCAAGTCTTGTTGTAATTTTCGGATTTCTTTTCTGCTAAGCAGGAGTTTGCGGTCGCGACGTGCAGAATGATTGTTATATGAACCGTAAGAATATTCGGCTACGTACATATTCTTAACCCAAACTTCACCATTGTTGATATAGCAAAACGTGTCTACCAGACTGGCTTTGCCATTGCGAATCGATTTGATTTCAGTTCCGGTCAGCACGATTCCTGCCGTATATTTGTCGAGCAACAGGTAATCAAATGAAGCCCGTTTGTTCTTTATATTTATACTTTTGACCTTAGTCTTTTTCTCTGCCATAATTTAAATACACTTGTTTGTGCTTGTTTCAAAATTAGTCTTTTACAATGGTGGCAAACAGGTCGATATGTTCATCCACATAACGTGCCAGTGTTTCGGTCACTTCCTCTTCCATTTCAACAAAAGCGTCGTCGAGTTCGTCGAACTTACTATACTGTTCAAACATGGCCATGAATTCTTCGTCAGAACATTCCCGAGTAATTTCAGCACCATATTGTTCATACAGCTTTCTGCCTTTGTATATCAGCTTGGAAAATTCATGTGCTCCCATGATACGCATCGCTTTGGCGAATGGGTTTTCAAAAATAAAAGGACCGTATCCGTTATGGATCAGCTGGACAAAGCCACCATCCATCACTTCATCACGGAACATCACATAAGCCAAAAGGGAAATCTGTTCGCCATTGAGCAAATGCATATTCTCGCCTGTCAACTGCCCTCCGATTACTTCCAGATAACGGTCTGTGAAAACGGCAATAAATTCATCCATTCCTTGTTGAGCCGCAGCTATCAATTGGGACTCCTGGATGGTTATTTCATTTTTTTCCATATCTACATGTTTGATTCTAGTACAAAGGTAAGAAAAAAACATTATTTTTGTGCCGATTAATCTAATTTATTATAGTAGAATACCATGAATAAGAACAGAGTAAATGTATCGTTGACTGCTGCAACCATGTTTGCTGATTCAAAACCTCACTATGCCCTACTTGATGCATTACGGGGAGTTGCGGCGCTTTTAGTTGTTTTTTATCACATATTTGAAGGATTTTCGTTTGCTGGCGGTGGTGTCATCACAACCATCAACCACGGTTATCTGGCTGTCGATTTTTTCTTTATGCTGTCAGGATTTGTCCTGGCCTATGCTTATGATGACCGATGGAAGACAACTTTGACAACGGCAGGCTTTATCCGGCGTCGGTTGATTCGTTTGCATCCGATGATTGTGGTTGGTGCGATAATTGGTATGATCACTTTTATTATTCAGGGCCGTGTTCAATGGGACGGAACAACGGTGGCTTTCGGAGCCATAATTGTTGCTTTGATTGCAGGTATGTGTTTGATTCCGGCCATCCCGGGGGGATATTATGAAGTCCGTGGTGCGGGGGAAATGTATCCGTTAAACGGTCCGAGCTGGTCTCTTTTCTTTGAGTATATCGGCAATTTGGTATATGCCTTGTTCTTACGCCGTCTGTCTGACAAAATGCTTCTGGGAGTTGTTGTGCTGACGGGGATTTGTTTCGGATGGTTTGCGATAGCGGATGTATCAGGTTATGGTATGATAGGTGTCGGATGGACCTTGGATGGCATGAATTTCATAGGTGGATTTCTGCGTATGATTTTCCCGATGTCGTTTGGTATGCTGTTATCCCGAAAGTTTCGTCCTGTTCGGGTGAAGGGTGCGTTCTGGATCTGTACGTTGACCCTTATCATTCTGTTTTGTGTTCCTTTTCTGAATAAATGGAACGGCGTTTATGAATTCTGCTGTATTGCCCTGATTTTCCCAATGTTGGTGTGGTTGGGAGCTTCGGCATCTGAATCAAAGGCCATGCCCCGATTTTATAAATTTTTGGGGGACATCTCCTATCCGCTGTATGCCATTCATTATCCATTGATGTATTTGTTCTTTTCATGGTTGCTTGAGGCAGAGCAACATGCACCGGGTGAAACTTGGGCTGTGGCCATCGTAACTTACATGGGAAGTGTCCTTTTGGCTTATATTTGCTTGAAATGCTATGATATACCTGTCCGGAAGCGTTTGAGCAGGATCTTTATCAGGAAAGAATAGTCTGTGAAAAGAAAATTAAGTTTATCTGAAAAGGATTTACCGTTTATTTTTCTATATTTGAAATCTGAAAAGATTAAATCGATGATACCATGAACCAAAAATATGCCACTTTATTCGGAATTGGTCTTTCTGCAGCCTTGTTTATCGGCTGTGAAGATATGAAAAAACAGACCCGTGATGCTGTTCCAGTGGCAGACAGTGTGCTGACCGAAGTATTTGTGCCGGAAACGGAACAAGTGCTTATCATTCCGCCTTTGATGCCCGAAGATATCATTCTGACCAAAGAATTTCTATATGATAAATATACGCTTGAAGATATTTATCCCTATAAAGACACGACGCGCAGTTTCAAATGGGAAACCATCAGAAAAAGTTTGGCTTTCGTAGAAAACTTTCAGCAGGATCCGGGAAAGTGGGTGGTGTTGCAAAATTATAAGAATGTAAATCAATATCCGCCACTGGTCAAGAAATATACTTATAATAAAGACCGTCTGGTGTCGGATACATTGGGTGTGTCACGCTATCAGTCTGTTCCGCTTTATTCCCCGGAAGACACGCTGACTCCCGAACTCTATGGGCCGGATGGCAGTATAGCCCGATACCTGGGGCGTGAAGGCAGTTTTCTGCGTATTCAGCCTTTGCTGATCGGTAAGGAATGGCTGGTTCCCGAACGGTATTTATATCAATTGGAAGATACTGTGACTTTCCAGCATGTTGTCGTTGTTGACCGAAAGGACCAGAATATAGCCACACTGGAACACATCAAGCGTGGCGAATGGAAAATACGGAGTATGAATCCGGCCACAACCGGTAAATTCAATCCACCCTACGGACAGGAAACTCCTTTGGGAATTTTCCTGCTGCAACAGAAAAAAAAGAATATGTATTTCTGGAAAGACGGAACAAAGGAAATCGGTGGTTTTGCTCCTTATGCCAGTCGTTTTACAAACGGGGCTCACATTCATGGCGTACCGGTGAATTTGCCGCGTAAGGAAATTATTGAATATAGCTGGTCGCTCGGAACCACACCGCGTTCACACATGTGCGTACGTAATGCGACGTCGCATGCCAAGTTTATTTATGATTGGGCTCCGACGTGGAGCACTTTGGTCATCGTAATCGAATAAACACTTCTTTTCTATTTTTAACTCGTTGATTTGAAAAGAAATAAAATAAAGACGTACCTTTGCAATCGATTTCTGAAAATACGGATTGTATGGTACGTCTTTTTTGTTCTGTTTCCCTTTTCTTACTCCCCGGTTTCTTGCTCGTATCCAAGGTTCGGACTTTGCCGGATACGGATCTGCCTGTTGCTACAGAAGTAAAAGCAGATGCGGATTCGTGGCTTTCGCTGTATGAAGAAGACCTGAAACTGGACAGTCTCGTCAGCCGTAGAGCTTTCCGACAGGCGATAGCAGGTTTTAAGAAAATTGAAAACCGCAAGAAAGACATTCTGACTTTGATTGATTTTTCCAAGCCATCTACCGAAAAGCGCTTGTTTGTGATCGACATGGGCCGGCGCAAATTGCTATATGCATCGCTGGTTGCTCATGGGCGTAATAGCGGTGAGAAGTATGCAACCTCCTTTTCGAACCAAAACGGTTCTTATAAAAGCTCATTGGGCTTTTATCTGACCAGTGAAACCTATCAGGGAAGCAATGGCTATTCACTCCGTCTGGACGGACTGGAAAAAGGCATCAACGATAAGGCACGCGAGCGGGCCATTGTGATGCATGGTGCGGCGTATGCCAATCCGGCAGTAATCCGTTCCGGGCGTTTGGGCCGGAGTTTCGGATGTCCGGCTATACCTCAGGCTCTTACCCGCCCGATTATCGATACGATAAAAGGTGGCAGTGTCCTGTTTATTTATGCGCCGCAACAGGAATATCTGGCCAAAAGCAGTATTTTGGATGAAACCGATTTATTCCCAGCCTTTTCCGGCATAGAAATCTAAAATCTTTTTCCTCAGAAGCCATTCATATTTGGCTTGTACGCGGTCGCTGGTTGCCTTGAGATACAAGGTACGTTGATTCTGCAACTGAGTTGCATCGGATTTGCCGTTCAGATATTTATGTTCCATAGTCCGGTAAGCTACTTGTGCTGCTTCCCAGGCTGTCTGACTGGCCGAATATTGGGCACGAGCCGCACGGGCGTTATAATAAGCCTGTTGTATTTCCTTGTAAAGCTGTTTCTTGGTATCATCAAGCTGTATGGTCTGTAAGGTCTGTTGCAGACGGGCCGATCGTATGGCATTGCGGGTCTGGAAACGGTCGAACAGTGGAATACTCAAAGAAAGGCTTACGTTTTGTGTGAAGTTATCACGCAGTTGCCGTCCAAAGACTAATGTCTGGAATCCAGATGTTTTATAATAACTGGTACCGATACCGGCACCAAGAGATATTTGTGGGAAAAAGCCGGCACGGGCGATTTTGATGCCGGTTTCCGCACTTTGCAGACGGAGTTTCTCTGCTTTGATCTGAGGCTTGATTTCAAGCGCCGCAGTATAGACTTGTTCCGGATGCAGCATCTCGGTTGTCAGCGTGTCGCCTTCTGCCGGACTGATTTGAAACCGGTCTGGTGATGGCAATTCAAGCAATTGGGACAAATCGAGCAAGGCCGTCCAATAATTATTGTCGGCACGGACAAGAGCAAGTCTGTTCTGTTCGAGTTGTGAACGGGCTTCGAGTACATCGGCTTCCGCTTTTTTGCCATTCTTAAAATAAGCTTCCACCTGGCGCAACAGATATTCCTGGTTCTCTACTTCACGGGCAGATACCTTCTTCAACTCTTCCTGATAGAGAACATTCAGATAAGCAGTTACAACCTGCAGGCTGATTTGTTCGCGTGCATATTCCAAATCGTATGTAGCGGCCTCAAGATTCAGGCGGGCTTGTTTCTGGCTGTTCTGAATCTCAAATCCTGTAAAAACCGGCATACCGGTACTCAGTCCGAAACTGGTGCTTTGCGTATTTCTGTTGGCATAGGTATTGTCGGAGGTCAAAGCACGTCCAAAACCGAAGGATTGACTGGCACTTCCATTCAAGTCGGGCAACCGACGCATCTTTTGGTTGTCGAGAGAAATCTTTTGTTGTTCCACCTGTATGGCTTGTCGTTGGATTTGCAGATTATTGTGCCGGGCCTGTTCAATGCATTGCGCAAGGGTCCATTCCCCGGTCTGAACGTTCAGACTGTCAGCAGATTCCGCACCAACCGGATTGCTTATAAAAAATGAAAATAACAGAAAACATGCAACACCAAGCATGCCTTTCTGGTTGGAATGAGAAATATGATATGCCATAATAATGTTCTGATTAAATTAGCCTTGTTTTTATCTACTCAGGCATTTGCATATTGCCCCGTATTCTGTCATTTTTGTTTAGACCGCTTTTCACTTCTATTTTAATTCCGTCGCTGACGCCTGTAATCACCTGTCGCCGTTCGAACTGTTGGGGAACCTCTTGTTTCAATATATAAACGAAGGTGGAATCTCCGTTGAACTCAATGCATCCTTCCGGAATAGCAATAATTTGCAGAGCCTGGTCTAAAATAATTTCTGCATTGGCGCTGTAACCCGAACGGATACGGGTGCCGGATGAATCGCGCAGCGCCGCTTCAATTTCAAACTGGTTGGTTCCATTGGTTTCGACAGCTTTTGGCGAAATATATTCCAGAACAGCCTGAAATTTCTGGTCCTGCAAGGCTCCGATGGTTAGTGTTACGGGCATACCTTCATGAATCTTTCCTACTTCAGTCTCGTCAATTTTACCCTTAAACAACAGATCGTGCATATTGGCAACCGATGCGATTGTTGTACCGTCGTTCATGGTGTTGCTCATGATGACGGAGTTCCCGACTTTCACCGGAATATCCAGAATCAGTCCGTCAATCGTACTGCGCACTAAAGTTGTGCTGAAAGATGCATTGCTTTTTGAAATACCTTCACGTATAATGTTCAGGGCATCTTCTCGGTTTCGCAGTTCTTCCCGATTTTGTTCCAGGGTGACCCGGGCTTTGTCGAACTCCTCCTCGCTTACCAGTTTCTGCTCATAAAGGTTTTTCATGCGTTGATAATCTTTCTCGGTCTGGCGTAAATTGATTTCTGCCATACGCACGCTACTCTCCGCAGAGTTCAGGGAAGACATTTCAGGAATGACCTTAACCTTAGCTATTACCTCATCTTTCCGGATCTGTTCTCCTGCCTTTTTGTAGATTTCAGCAATGATACCATTTATCTGGGGTTTGATGAGTACCTCGTCTCTTGGTTCGATTTTTCCCGTGACTATTGTCGATTTATATAGGTCGGTGACTTCCGGACTGACGGTTTGGTAGCTGGTTTCTTTTTTTCGTGATTTCTGGTAAAGGAAAACAAAAGTTCCGATAAAGATCAGGGCAACAAGGAATAAGAGGCCCCATTTAAAAAACTTCTTCATGATTGTTATAATGCAGTTTTATTTGATTTTAAATCGATTTATTCGTCGCGCATGGCATCTACGGGTTTGATATGTAAAGCCCGTAATGCCGGAGCCAAACCGGCCACTATGCCCAGCAGGGCGACTAAACAAGCTGCTCCGACTGCAAATCCGAAAGAAACCTGGAATTGGGCGGTGGGTATGCCATCTACCGTATTGGCCAGTTCAAGACACTGGAGCACAAATACAGCAAATGTAATACCGGCCATACCGGCCAGCACCGTCAAGAGCAGACTTTCCAAAATCACCTGGAGTAAAATGTCAGTGGGACGGGCACCGATAGCACGCCGGATGCCGAACTCAACTGTCCGTTCCTTAACTGTAACCATCATAATGTTACTCACTCCGACAACACCGGCCAGCAAAGTTCCTAATCCAACCAGCCAAATCAGAAAACGTACGCCTCGAAAAAGATTGTCCATCATCGTAAACATCAGTTCGGCTGAAAAAATAAACGATGCGAATTTGTCATCTGGGTCAACGTAATGTGCCCGATAAATTATCTGCCGGATCTGCGGTTCCAAAGTGCTGATCCGATATCCGCTGTGTGCAGTCAATGCGAGTGCATCGACACGATTTCCGTAGTTCTGCGCTTTTTGCAGAACTGGGAAAGGCACCTGTATGGTTGTTTCGGGATCACCTCCCATACTGATATTGCTGCCTCCATAGTTGACACCAACAATACGGTAGTAACTGTTCTCCACCTTGATAAATTGGCCGCAGGGATCTCCACCGCCGGGAAACAGTTCTTTATAAAGCCGTTTTCCGATGACGCAAACTTTGCGCTCCTCATGGATATCCATATCGTTGATCGTGCGGCCGTAGCGTATGTCCGTCTGCTCCACACGGGCCATATTGGGATAGAGACCATAAATGCTGCAACTGGTTTTCAAATCCTTGACTGCAGCAGTCTTCCCGTAAAACATCAATAATGGTGTAACCACATCGAGTTGCGGTAAAGCTGCCCGTAAACGCGTTACATCGGCATTCTCAAGCGTCCAGGAACGGCCCTTTTGAAAACCCTTATAAGGCATGGTGGTTCTTCCGGAAAAGACAAAAGCCGAATTTGTTGCAAAACCTTTAAAGTTCTGACTCAGTTTGTCCTGGAGTCCCTGACCACCTCCCAACATCACCACGAGCATGAAGATGCCCCAGAATACGCCAAAAGCCGTCAGCAGACTCCGGCTTTTGTTACGGACAACCGTAGTCCCGATTTCGCTTAGTGAATCTCTGTCTATTTTCATCTCATTCTGCTTTTAATGCTTCCACCGGACGTACGCTCACTGCTTTTCGTGCCGGAAAGAAACCGGCTAACAGTCCGGCCACGACCAATGCCAGTGTGGCTTGCACAGCAATACGGACATCCACAGTGGGATCCTTGAACATTTGGATTGTCTGGCCGTAAATCTCCATCTTTGTTCCGTCGGCCAACACACTCATATATTCTGTTGCAGCGATTCCGGCCACCAGACCAATGTAGCCGAACAACAGCGTGATGGTTACACTTTCCAATAAAATCATTCTAAGAATGACTGCAGGCCGGGCACCAAGAGCCTTGCAGATGCCGAATTCCCGGGTACGTTCCTTTACGGTAATCAGCATGATGTTGCTCACCCCGACGATGCCGCTTAATAACGTACAGATTCCGATAAACCATAAAGCGATGGTCAGCAGATGCATGGCCTCGTTGGTATTCTGATTCTGTTTTAAACGGTTCCAGATCCAGATTCCGCCCGGGTCGTTGGGAGCATAGTCTTTGCGGGAGGCCATCATCCTGCGGATGTTGGATTCAAAAGACTCATTGTCTTCGGCCGTTGGCAGATTTTGTACCGACAATGCAAACATATCTATGGCTTCGCCCTTACCAAACAGAAGTGCCTGTGTGGTAAACGGGATATACAACGGGCGGTCGCTTGTGTTTCCGGCATCCTGATAAAGTCCGATAACCTGAAAAGCGAGTTGATTGATCCGCACCGTTTTGCCGATAGCTTCTTCGGGACGTTCGAATAGCTGCTCCGCTACGCCTTGATGCATCACAATCACCTTGCGGCGTTCCTGCAAATCCGTTTTATTCAGAAAACGTCCCCGATACATGGTGAACCGCCCGAGGTCCAGATATTGCGGATAGACACCGATTAAACTTTGTGATACATAATCTTTCATCGTACTGACTGTCACACTCCCCTGCCAGTGTTGTACTTGTGCCTGCACCACTTGATCAGGGAAGCGTTCCTGCGAAGCCCGGGCGTCCCGCTCATATAAATCAATATGGCGTCCGGCCGGATAACCGTTGAAGGGCAGTGTCGTAGATGAACTGCGCACCTCGACCACATTGGTTGCCATCGTTCCCGATGCGCTCTGAAAGGCATGGATCAATCCGTTTCCGGCACCGAGCAGAACGATCAGGATAAATATTCCCCAGGCTACAGACAGACCGGTCAGCGCCGTACGCAGTTTGTTCCGGCGGATTGTCATTCCGATTTCTTCAAGTAGATCTCTCATGGTAAGTTGCTGTTTATGCCCTCTTCGTCATTGCTTTTTGGAGCCGTACGGCTATTTCATCAGTCCGTCGATGCCGAATGGCGATGCGTTATGGTTTACATTGTCTTCGATATGCCCGATCATGCCGTCCTTAATGTGTACGATCCGATTGGTCTGGTTGGCCACACCGCTTTCGTGCGTCACTACAATGATCGTCTGCCCTTCTTCATTGAGTTGCTTGAGCAATTGCATTACCTCGATTGATGTGCGGCTGTCCAGCGCTCCTGTCGGCTCGTCGGCCAGCAGAATCTGTGGTTGCGTAATCAACGCCCGGGCTATGGCCACGCGCTGTTTCTGTCCGCCTGAAAGTTCGTTCGGCAGATGATGGGCCCATTCGGCCAGTCCGAGCCGGTCGAGATATTCCAATGCGAGCGCATTCCGTCTTTTACGGTTCACGCCACGATAAAATAAAGGTAATGCCACATTTTCAAGGGCGTTCTTGAACGGAATCAGGTTGAACGACTGAAAAACAAAACCAATCATCCGGTTACGATAGTCTGCCGCTTTACTTTCGCTCAAGTCGCGAATCAGTTTTCCGTCCAGATAATAGGAACCTTCGTCATAATTGTCCAGAATGCCTAAAATATTCAGCAACGTAGACTTTCCCGATCCGGATGCGCCCATGATGGAAACAAACTCTCCCCGTTCGATATGAAGATTGATACCTTTAAGCACATGCAACGGTTGTCCGTTGTTATACGTCTTATGTATGTTTTCAAGCTGTATCATAGAAGATCATTGATTATAACAGTCGAATGGCTTCAGGCTTCTCTGCATGCTAAATTACTCATTTCGACTATAAATCATGAATCAAAATGATTTTTTATCAGATTTTATATTTATCGGCCAATAGGTGTCAGAGTAAAGTCAGCGGCCGAAAGCCAGGTTCCGCGCCACGGTTTGCCAGTAAAGGCCGGTACGTTGGAAATACCATAACGCAATTCGCCGGGTTTTGTAACGACAATGCTGTCAACTACCACACGACTCCAGCCATACCCTTTTCCATCATGGCGTTGGCTGATCTCATGATAGCGGATGCTGTCTGCTACCGAAAGTCCTCCGGCAGCAATGCGTTCCTGTGCGTCAAGCCAGATGTTTCCCTGGTCGTTACCACAAGGCGGAATCTCCTGTTTGTAGACAGAGGTTCCCTGTTGTACGTAAATATATGCTCCGATACCATCGGCACGTCCTACGGCTTCTAAACGATACAGACCCGGCTCCACCGTTTCTTTCTTTTCCAGCTGATATTCCATCAATCCGTCCACATTACGGCCATGCAAATAGCGCTGCGAACCATTACTGTAATAATGCCCCCAGTCGATATAATCATCAGAGCAGTTTTTATGTACCAGTACATTCCAATCGTTTTGTTTCAGATAGTTGTATTCCCACTCGGGTGCATAGAAACCGTTGATGGAATAGGCTTTTATTTGATTCTCTCGGTAAATTTTGGCCACAGTAATTGAAGTCGTAGTCGTAAAAATACCGAATAATACCAATGCGACAAGCCATACAATAAATAAGGTCGTCCGCTTATTGGAAGCAATTATGCTTCCCTTTCCCCAAAAATGTCCCAGCCATTGTACGAATATATAAACAGGAATAGCTAACAGAACCAGTAAACAAAAAGCCGACACCCAAAAGCCAAAACTAGCCATCAGAGGTAAATGATCTAATGTTTGCAACATAACAGCATCAGTATTTCCCCAAAACAGCGAACCAAACCCGGCTACTGAAGCATACAGCGCCACACCAACACCAAACACCACGGCCAGCAAGGCAATCAATAAGGCAACGGCGATACTGCCCAGGCAAATATACAGAATGAATTTGAAAAGACCGGCAAACAGATCCATGATCGTCGTCAGGCAACCGCGCGCCTTGCTCACCGTCTGAGGCGAGCGTACAAAATCCTCCACCTTACCGGCTCCGTTCAGAATCTCTTCGCGCAGATTCTCCATATTAACTGGTTTACCGCGCATGAGCAGTTTGTCTTCTGGCGTTTTTGCTTCAGGAATAATCAACCAACAAAACAGATAAATCAGTAAACAGACACCTTGAGTTACGAATACCAGCAGAATTGCCAGAATCCGAAGCGCCATCGTATCTACGCCAAAATATGCCGCCAAGCCCGACAGCACACCGGCTATTTTCTTATCATCCGGATTGCGGTACAGTTTCTTCCGAGGTTCTTCAGTCTGCGGCAGTGCATCGCTATCCTCTTCAGTGCCGTCCAACTGTTCCGGACTTCCGATACGACGGATAATGGCCTCGATATGTTCAATCGTGACCGCTTCTACTCCCGATGCCTTTAATTCAGCCATCAGTTCTGCCACCCGGTGTTCAATATCGTCGGCAATCTCTTCACCATCCTCTTGTTTGGCAAAATAGCGCTTCATGTCCTCCTGATAACGGACAAGCAATTCATAGGCATCTTCATCTATATTATACAATGCCCCAAATAAATTTATGGTAATGTTTTTCTTCATAGTAATTCATGTTATTGGTTTTCCTGACTGTTTTTCAGATGCGTCACCGTGTGCACCAGTTCGCTCCAGGCAGCATCCAGACCGCTGAGGAAGACTCTGCCCTCATCGGTCAGTTCATAATACTTTCGGGGTGGTCCCTGTGTAGACTCCTTCCATTCATACGTGAGCAGTCCGTCTTGCTTGAGACGGGTCAGCAAGGGATAGAGCGTTCCTTCTACCACGATCAGCTCTGCATCTTTCAGGCGGCTGATAATGTCCGAAGCATAAAACGCCTCTTCACGGAGCAGGAGCAGCACACAGTACTCCAGCATTCCCTTGCGCATCTGCGATTTTGCATTTTCTATGTTCATAGGCTTTACTTTTTTAGAAGCATTGTTTTGGCCAAACATTTTCCTTCATGCCGCAAATATAGGTAATACTTTGGTACTATGCAATACATAGTAGTATGTTTCTCGATATTTTAATAAAAAAACGGCACATAGATCCGGTTTATTCTGAAACACCGGATCCATGTGCCGACAAAGCAGTGAAAATGATTTTTATTTCTTTTTCCAGAATGGAGTTACGGAGAAACCGAACTCAGTCTTCCAGAAAGCGTCTGTAATATCGGAGTTAGTACCCGACTGTTTGGCGGCAATCACAGGAGCGCTTTGCGCCGTTCCATGCAGCAAGGTCTGTTCTACGCGCGAAGTATTGCCCTCGCAATACCAGAAAGCCGGCTTATTTTGATATTCATGCAGACGGCCGATCACCGTATTGCTCAGAATCAGAGAGTTCAATTCCCGGTTTTCCTCTTCACCATTGAGGTATCGGGCCGTAACCCAGGATGAATCCGCCTGAATGCTCAGTGCCTCCATCCGGCAATCACGCAATCTGAAGGAAGTACCCTCCAAAGCCAAAGAATCCGTTTTCCAACTGGACAAATCCACAACGGTGTGCATACGGTTCTGTACAGAAAGCAGCGTGTCGGTGCAAATATGAATACCGTTTGCGTGGAGGCGCATCGCCTTCAGATATTCCTTTCCTTCGTGACGCATCTTTTCGCGTGCCGGATAATCAAAGAGCAAGTGCAGCGTGTCGTGACGCAATTCTGTTTTCAGATAGGGATATAATTCCGGAGTGATCCGGATACCTGTCTTATTTCCATCCATAGACGACTCCCCGGAAGTTGGACAAACCGACAGGTTCAGATCCAGTAGTACTCCGCAAAGTGACTGTCGGTGCATTTCGACGTGGGTAGAATCTTTGGAATCCACCTCCGGAATCCACTCGGCGCAATAGACCTCCAGACTGTCTTCCAGAACCAGATGCTTGAAATCCGGTAAAGGATACCACACTGCATTCTGAACATAGTTCGGGTTGTCATTGGGAACGCGGTTATTTTTCTGTAAAAAGAACACACAGAGGATACTTGCAAGCCAGGCTACGGCCACCAAACCGATGACAACCTTTGTACTATAACGTACCTGGGCATACGCCAGTTGCATATTCTGAAAGCGCCAATAGGTCAATGCGGTACATACAACCCAAACCAACAAAGGAATTCCCCAATTCAACAGATTCTGTATCCATAACGGATAAAGAATTTCTGTTTCAGGATTTTCATACTGACTGATCAGCGCAAGAGCAACAGTTACCCATAGGATGGCATAGGCAATAAGGCAGGCCGCTGTCTTGACAAATCCGTTTTTCTTCCAGAATGTACTGCCCAGAATAAACAAGGACTGACTGGCCAGCGACTGTACCAGCAACTCCCCGTCCAACGCTTCTCCAATCAAAAGATGGAAAACTTTAAGATCCGGATAAACCGCAGAACAAATCAAAAGCCGGACCAGATCGGCCGCAAGGAAAGCCATATAAAACAGCAGATAAGTAAACGGTACAATAAAGAGCCAGCGCACCAGAAACTTTTCTCCGGAAGAAGCCGGGAGGGACAGATTAGCCTGCAATCCCTGCCGGTCTGTAGCGCCGAACATAAAGTCCGAACCGCGGCTGGACACGGCCAGAGACAGAAGCATTATATAAAAAGGATAGATAAAAGATGAGCCACACCAGAACTCGTCCTGAGTAGAACTCACCGCATAATATCCGTCGCTTATCTCATCCTGCACATACATCAGCGAGCACCAGGTAAAGATTACGGCCATCACACCAAAATACACTAACCAGATCAGCAAATAATGCTTTTTCTGTTCGTCCCATACCTTTGCCATGAGGGACTTTATACGAAATAAATTCAGTTCCATAAATTACTGTTTTTCATTATTAATATACTTATGACCAACCTTCTTCTTCCATTAATTTTTTTGTAGCTTCCATGCTTTGCACATACTCCTGATACAGAGATGTGATTTCCTCAATAGGAATACCCAGAGTATATATTTCATGGAAGAAACTGTTCAGGTCTTCACCGATAAAAACATTTTTCCTATTATCCAATACCAATTCACGTGCGCCCGTGGAAACAAAGTAACCGATACCGCGCTTCATATAAATAATGTTGCGGTTCTGCAGCATCTCATACGCCCGCATGGTTGTATTGGCATTCACTTCCATTAGAGCTGCAAATTCTCTTACGGAAGGAATACGTGCTTCTTCTTGGTACTTACCGTTTAGAATATCGTCTTCGATCCGGTCGGCAATTTGCGCATAAATCGGTTTTCCCTCTTTAAATATCATATAGCTTCCATTTTATTACGCTTGGTTACTTCTATTCGGGGCAGAAAAAAGTCTGCAAACCTCCTCCCGCTTTTCCATCAGGGCGTTAAACAGCAGTTCTAGATCCAGACTGCTTTCCCTGCCGTCGTCATTAGGCAGCAAAGCAGACATTCCCTGAAGCGAAGGCATCTGATAAATTGCCCGTCGTAACACCTCAGGCTCTGATGTCCGGACAAAAGAAAGAATCTCACAAATTTCCTCCACTGATTTCTGCAACAGCATCTGTCCCTGATCGATCACCAGTACATGATCTAAAAGATGCTCCACATCCAATACCTGATGTGTCGAAATAATCACGCCCCGCTCATCATTCATTTCCTGTACCAGAATTTTGCGGAACTGACTCTTTCCCGGAATATCCAATCCGTTGGTAGGCTCGTCCAGTAAAAGCCATTCAGTATTAGCCGCCAGAGCAAAGCTCACAAAAGCCTTTTTACGCTGCCCCATCGACAAACGTTCCAAATGCAAATCCTCGGAAAGCTCAAAACAATCAAGAGCACGTTTCAGCGTTTCGGCACTGAAGCGTGGATAAAACGGCGCCATATAACGCACGTATTGATCTAAAGACACGGCCGGCATGGAAAATTCTTCAGGTACTAAAAACAGTTTCTGCAACGAAGTGACCGAACGGTTTCGCATATCCTTGTCATCTAATAATATCCTCCCTTCGCTAGGGGTTATCAGGCCGGCCATCAGTTGTAATAGCGTTGATTTTCCGGATCCGTTCTTACCCAGTAAACCATAAATGCCTCCCAGGTTCAGATCAGCGTGAAAATTCCGGAATACTTGCTTTCGCCCTTTGCGATAAGCAAATGAAATATTTTCAATACGAATCATGAAATATATAATTAATGTATTAGTATTAGTGTACTATTGTATTAGTACACTGCAAATATATTATACCTAATTGGGAATAACAACAATGCAGCCTGTATTTTATTCAAGAATTTATTTATATTAACATCAATACGTCCGTATAAACTTGATTTCATAACTAGTATTCTGCTGTTTGCGATAACAATGGGTTGCAACTTTGCTGAATTACAGTGTTTGCAAATCATAAAAACTGATTATTCAGAAGAAAAAGTTCGAATATTTATTAGGCCATATACCGAAAAATAGTTATTTTTGCATCAGTAAAAACGAGATATAATAAAACAATCTCAATTAGATTACCTATAATAAATTAATGTAATTATGGTTTATTCACACGAAGTAGAAAACATGTGTTGTGTTGCCAAAGGTCCTAACCACGGACCAGCCCCAATTCCAGAAGAAGGAAAATGGGTACAGGCAAAAGAGATTAAAGACATCTCAGGTTTGACTCACGGTATCGGTTGGTGTGCTCCTCAGCAGGGTGCTTGCAAACTGACACTGAACGTTAAGGAAGGTGTTATTCAGGAGTGCTTGGTTGAGACTATCGGTTGCTCTGGTATGACTCACTCTGCAGCTATGGCATCAGAGATTCTTCCTGGAAAGACTATCCTGGAGGCTTTGAACACAGACTTGGTATGCGATGCTATCAACACAGCTATGCGTGAATTGTTCCTTCAGATCGTTTACGGTCGTACTCAGTCTGCTTTCTCAGAAGGCGGTTTGATGATCGGTGCTGGTTTGGAAGACTTGGGTAAAGGTTTGCGTTCTCAGGTAGGTACTTTGTATGGTACTTTGGCTAAGGGTCCTCGTTACCTCGAAATGGCTGAAGGTTACATCAAAACCATTGCTTTGGACAAAGACAACCAGATCATCGGTTACGAATTCGTTCACATGGGTAAGTTCATGGACGAAATCAAGAAGGGAACTGATGCAAACGAAGCTTTGAAGAAAGTTACCGGTACTTACGGTCGCTTCACAGCTGAGCAGGGAGCTGTTAAACATATTGATCCACGTCACGAATAATATAAGGAGGAAGTAAATTATGATTAGAGAAGTAAAGTTTGAAAGCCAGGACCGTCGTATCAAGCAGATTCTTGCTGCATTGAACGAGTACGGTATTTCTTCAATCGAAGAGGCTAACGAGATTTGTGAATCATACGGACTCGATCCTTATAAGACTTGTGAGGAAACTCAGCCAATCTGTTTCGAAAATGCAAAGTGGGCTTACGTTGTAGGTACTGCAATCGCATTGAAGAAGGGTTGCAAGACTGCTGCTGAAGCTGCCGAAGCAATCGGTATCGGTTTGCAGTCATTCTGTATCCCTGGATCTGTAGCAGATGATCGTAAGGTAGGTTTGGGTCACGGTAACTTGGCAGCTATGTTGTTGCGCGAGGAGACTAAGTGCTTCGCTTTCTTAGCAGGTCACGAGTCTTTCGCAGCTGCTGAAGGTGCCATCAAGATTGCAGCTAAGGCTGACAAGGTACGTAAAGAGCCATTGCGTTGTATCCTGAACGGTTTGGGTAAGGATGCTGCTCAGATCATCTCTCGTATCAACGGTTTCACTTACGTACAGACTAAGTTCGACTACTTCACTGGTGAGTTGAACGTAGTTAAGGAAATCGCTTACTCTGACGGTCCTCGTGCAAAGGTTAAGTGCTACGGTGCTGACGACGTTCGCGAAGGTGTTGCTATCATGTGGAAAGAAGGTGTAGATGTATCTATCACTGGTAACTCTACTAACCCAACCCGCTTCCAGCACCCGGTAGCTGGTACATACAAGAAGGAGCGCGTATTGGCTGGTAAGCCATACTTCTCAGTAGCTTCTGGTGGTGGTACAGGTCGTACATTGCACCCAGACAACATGGCTGCTGGTCCTGCTTCTTACGGTATGACCGATACTATGGGTCGTATGCACTCAGACGCTCAGTTCGCTGGTTCTTCATCAGTTCCTGCTCACGTTGAGATGATGGGATTCTTGGGAATCGGTAACAACCCAATGGTAGGTTGTACAGTAGCTTGCGCCGTTGACGCTGCTACAGCTCTGAACAAGTAATCAAATACTGAATCAGAATATTGCTCCCTGTAACTCGATGAGTTGCAGGGAGTTTTTGTTTGGTAATTCATTTTGTATTCAGTGTTTTCTATATTCATTACATATTCTATTGTGCACACTCGTAACCAAATATAAAATCCTTACATAGATTTTAAGATGGTATCTTAAAAAAACAACAAAAGCCATCCGATTTATAAAATAATTCTATAATTTTACTTTTGTGAGGATTATAGCATTTTTATTTATAAAGCTTTCTATATAAACACTATAAAAATACAACAATATTTGCTAATCAGCATTTTGCGAATATATGTAATTCATAAAATTTACGTTTAATATGGACTATCTTATTAAATTCATTAGAACAATAAAAAGGAATAATCTCCATAAATATGGATTACTTTTATTAATACTCATATACGATAGTTATCTTGAGTGTGTTAAGAATACAGGTGGATATATTTGTACAATCAGTCTATTATTTTTTATTCTAAGTTTGGTTGGAACCATAATAGTTAGCAAGATAAAAAAAGTCAAGTATAGTCTTAATGGTATGTTATTTGTTTCTTCGATAACATCAGTGTTCCTTACTATTTTTGTTGTATCTATTATAAGTATATTTAGTTTTACCTTGGTATATCACTCCACTTTATCATTTACATTCATATACCTCTTTTTTTTATACTTTCTATTATCCCATGTGCTATGGAAATATCTTTTTATAAAGAATATGTTTGGTTGGACTATTTATTTAAGAATCATCATACTTATCATAGGTACAGCATTGCTAATTATTTACTTAATCTGCTACTATTTTTTTATTATCGAAATTGGATGTGTCAAACCAAAATCTCTCTATGATTTTGCCCGTCTTTTTTGTGCTTTCTTTTTTATTTTGATTTTGACAGACTTTTTGATGAGTCTGTGGAAAAATGTACATTATTCGTTTGTTAGGAAAAAGGTTGAAAGTAAAAAATATATTCTCTTTCTGCGTTGTTTTAAATTTGACAGTGTTAATTTATACACAAATGTTCTGACTGATCTATCGGCAATTTTTAAAAAGGAATACAATGTACTTCAAATCGGTAACCCCAGGAACATTTTAAAGGGTTATTCAATGTGTGATACGTTTTATTTGCCTTCTACAAACTGGCAACCAGTCGTGAGAGATTATATTATTAATGCAGATATTGTGTTCTTAGTGTTGGATCAAACAAACGGTATTTTATGGGAAATGTTACAACATACCGAACATAGCAAAAAATATGTATATTATATTCCAATGAATACAAATTTGGCGAAACTAATTTCTAATGAATTGTTTCTTGACTGGCGAAAACGGAGCATACCCACCCACTTAGAACGGCATAATCCACCCACAATTATTGCTAAAATGGGCTTGAAAA
>CALUIV010000033.1 GCA_944320775.1 uncultured Paraprevotella sp.
TATAATAAATCACTTAATTTTTCGTTAGTAAAATACAGAAAATTCAATAAGATTTGCCTATGGATAATTTTACTTTTAATTTTTCGTATCAAAATAGCATTCAGCCTAAAGAACGGACTTTGGCATTTATTCGTTACGTAGCCAGGGTTTATCGGGTGGAGCCTAAGGTGGAGAATTCTTAAAAATTATAAGTTAATTTTTTAGCATCTGTGTCTTTTTTACGAGTCGTATCTTTTCTTAAATAAAGGAAACGTTTATCTTTGCAAAAACAAAACGATTTTATGAGTACAATTGTATCCCCTTCTTTATTGTCCGCCAATTTTGGGAATTTGGAGAAAGATTTGAATATGATCAACCGGAGTGAGTGTGATTGGTTGCATATTGATGTTATGGACGGTGTGTTTGTTCCGAACATTTCATTTGGTTTTCCTGTCTTGAAATATGTATCGGACTTATGTGAAAAGAAACTTGATGTACATTTAATGATTGTACAACCCGAAAAGTTTATTCGTGAGGTGCAGGCTCTAAATGCTTATACCATGAATGTACATTACGAAGCTTGTCCACATTTGCATCGTGTTGTGCAACAGATAAAAGAAACCGGTATGAAAGCAGGAGTGACATTAAATCCGGCGACTCCAGTGTGTGTGTTGAATGATATTATATCGGATTTGGATTTTGTGATGCTTATGTCGGTCAATCCAGGTTTTGGCGGACAGAAATTTATTGAACATACGGTGGATAAAGTAAAAGACCTGAAGTCTTTGATTGAAAGAACAGATTCAAAAGCTTTAATTGAGATCGACGGTGGAGTTAACCGGGAAACTGGAAAACGATTGGTACAAGCTGGTGCTGATATTCTTGTTGCGGGAAATGCCGTGTTTAAGGCAGAATCTCCTGAGGCTGAAATATCATATTTGAAGAATTTATAAATTGTCTATTGAATCCTTTTGGTACTTTTTGGCATATCAATCCTGTTTTTCGCATTTTGGTTTTTTATCTTGCGGGATTGCTTGTATCTGATGAGGTTTGTCAGAAGTTGGTTGATGAGCCTTATGTTATGCCGGATATGCTATGGGGATTAGGATGTTTTTTATTGATTAACTTGATTGCACTTATGCTGAAACGAGTGTATAAGTGCAATCTTTGTTTTGGAAAACCTTATAATGGTTTTCTTTTTGCAACGTTCTTTTTTGTTTTAGGAATGTTCCTGAATGTTCGTTCTTGGTATAAAAATACAAAAATATGGAATGAACAACCGGAGTGTTATTTTGCTGTCCTGATGGAAAATCCTCATCAAACGACTAAAACGGTGCGTGCAGAAGCACTATTGGTATCGTCTGTTGATGCGGATCGCTATACTTATATCAATCGTCGGGTGCAGTTGAGCTTTTTAAGGTCAGATCAGAGTGAATCTTTATCGGTCGGTGACAAAATATTTTTCAGGACGGTTATGCATTTTCCTTCAGTCAACGGTAATCCCGGTTCGTTTGATTATGCTCATTATTTATTTCGCAAGGGTATTCATGGTGATGCATTTCTTTTGGATCATGCTTGGAGAAAACTTACGACCGATGATATTCGTTATTGTGAATCCTTATCTGCTTTGGATCAACTTCGTATATATTTCCTGAAATATCGTTGTGCTTTAGTACGTCAGATGGCTTTGGATGGTTTGACTGATGAAGGGCATGCTTTATTTACAGCGTTGGCTTTGGGTGATAAATCGGGATTGTCTGATGAGATCGAACAGATTTATACGGAATCTGGAACCAGTCATATTCTGGCATTATCGGGAATGCATTTGAGTATATTAATGAATATCTTTTATTTCTTGTTTTTACGCCGTATGCAATATAACAGGTGGCGCTGGCTTTGGGCTGTACCTGTGATTCTTTTGATTTGGGGATATACGTTTATTGCTGGTTTACCCGTATCTTTAATGCGTGCGGCCTGGATGAGTTCTCTTGCTGTTATTGGATTACTTTCCAATCGTAGGAATTTCACGTTGAATATTTTATTTCTGGCGGCTTTCATTATGCTCTTGTTTGATCCGTTTGCTTTTTATGATGTTGGTTTTCAACTTTCATTTACTGCAGTTTTGGCTATTTTGCTTTTGCAGAAGCGTTTTATGCTTTTGTTTCCAGAATGGCATGGATGGAAACAGAATATATGGCAAATGTTGACTGTTTCTTTTGCAGCACAAATTGGCACATTGCCACTCGTAGTCTATTATTTTCATAAAATATCCTTGGTCTCGTCATTTGCTACATTGCTAGTCAGTCCACTGACGGCGATTCTTCTTTATCTGTTTCCGCTTTATCTTTTGTTTGGATGGTGGAATCTGTTTCAGCCTGTTTGGGTTTCTGTTGTAACTTGTTTGGCGTCTTTGCAAAATAAGGTGTTAGCGTGGCTTTCCGATTTACCTTTTTCATCTTTAGAAGGGATTAGTTTGTCTGTGTTTGGAGTGATTGTCTGCTATTGTCTTTTAATTTTTCTTTTTGTCCGTCGTCAATCATTTTATCCGGGTATACGTTTTTGGGGATTGATGATTTGTTCGTTTTTGTTGTTTTGTGAAGTTATTGGTCATTATCAACGAAAAAAAATAATACCCCAGTTGGTCTTTTATAATAATCCTTCTGCTCCTGCGGTGCATTTTATTGATTCGCCTTATCATTCTTATTTGCATTTTGTTTCTACAGCATACTCTTCCGAAGAATCTTTGAAAAAAATGAGTTATATAAAACGGGATTTTTGGCAACCGCAGTTGAAACATATGCCAACGCTTGTTACTTCTGTTTATTCTGATTCATTACTTTATTGTCGGAATGGTTTCCTTTTGTCTGACAGTTTTTCTTTATTGGTTTTAAATGATGCAACATGGAAGTATATTCCGGATCATTGTCTTCGGGGGTATGCGGTTGATTATATATATGTTTGCCGGGGGTATAATGGTGATTTATCTACATTATCTTCAGTTTTGAATCCCAGTATTGTTGTATTAGATAGCTCGTTGTCGGATATATTCAGGAAACGTTATCAGAAACAGTGTCAGGATTTGGGGTGGAAATGTTATGATATATACGAGAAAGGAGCGTTAAAAGTTGCTTTAAAATAAGGATTTACCTATTTTTTATGCTATCTTTGTCGGCCGATATAAAGAAAGTTATTATAGTCATGGAAAAGTTTTTGCCACTTGAGCATATTGAAAAGTTGCGTACGTTGATTACAACGGCTCAAAACATCGTGTTGACTTGTCATGTTTCTCCAGACGGAGATGCTATAGGGGCAATGTTGGCCATGAAAAATTTTTTGGAACGTAAGGGAAAACAAGTTTTGGCGGTAGTTCCGAATATATATCCTGATTTCTTAAAATGGCTTCCCGGTGCCTGTGATATTTGTATTTACGAAAAAAATGAAGAGGTTTTGCTGCCGAAACTGACTTGTGCTGATTTGTTTTTTTTCTTGGATTTTAATGGCTTGAATCGCATGTCAACATTAGCGGAGCCTGTAATGGAGAATACAAACGCTGTTCGGGTGCTTGTGGATCATCATTTGAATCCGGAGTTAAACAGTTGTCATCTGATGTTTTCTTATGCCGAAATGAGTTCGACTTGTGAATTGCTTTATCATTTGCTGGTAGAACTTGAGGGCGAAGATAATTTGACTCATGATGAGGCTGTCTGTATTTATACGGGTATGATGACGGATACAGGTGGATTTACTTATAACTCCAATCGCAGCAGTGTTTATTACATTATAGCCAAGTTATTGGAGAAAGGGATAGATAAGGATAAAATTTATCGGAATGTTTTTTATGATTACAGTGCCGATCGTTTTCGGTTGTTGGGTTTTATGTTGTATGTTAAAATGGACATCCTGCCTGAATATAATGCCGTATTGCTATCTCTGACGCGTGAAGAGCAAAAACGTTTTTCTCATAAAAAGGGAGATACGGAGGGTTTTGTCAATATGCCGTTGCAGATTCGAGGAACTAGATTGAGTATTTTCTTGCGTGAAAACACTGAGCAGGATAATATTCGCGTTTCCTTGCGTTCGGTAGATGATTTTCCTTGTAATCAGATGGCTGCAGAGTTTTTTAACGGGGGCGGACATCTTAATGCTTCCGGCGGGCAGTTGGAATGTTCTTTAGACGAGGCCTTGGAAATAGCCCGGAAGGCTGTTCGAAAATATGCGCCATTATTACGTGGAAATAAGATTAGTTAAGATTAAAATAGAATTATATATGAGATACAATTTTTTGCATCGGTTGAGCATAGGTGTACTATTGGCAGGATGCTTTGGCGGCTTTTTGGCGTCATGTGATGATGTGGAAAGCTATGCTGAGTTGAAGGAAAAGGAACGTAAGATTATTGAATCCTTCTTAAGTCGCGATGTGGCGATCATGGAAAGCATAAGCGATACTTTAATTCATGTCGGTAAGATTAAAGTCATTACGGAAGATCAGTTTTATCGGCAGGATAGTGTGACGGATGTTTCTGAAAATGAATACGTGTTGTTTAAGAATACAGGCGTATATATGCAGATTATTTCCAAAGGGGCAGGTGAGAAATTACAGCCGGGAGAAACGAAACAGTTAATCTGCCGTTATACAGAGTTTAATATGCGTGGAGATAGTGTCCAGACTACAAACGTCAGTGCCTATTGGGAACCTATGCCTGATTTGATCGAGGCAACGAATACGTCTGGAACAATCAGTGGATCGTTTGTTGTCAATGATTATGTAGCTGGAGCCATGTATACGGCTTATAATGATAAATCTGTTCCTGCAGGATGGCTTGTTCCGCTCAGTTATGTTCGGATCGGGCGTCAGATTTCTGCTGATCAGGGTATTGCTAAGGTCCGTTTGATTGTGCCGCATTCTCAGGGACAGAAAGATGCAAGTGCCAATGTTTATCCCTGTTTTTATGAAATCTCTTTTCAGGAAACAAGATAATCAAAGATGTTAGATTTGTTCGTCGATATAAAGTAAATCGCTCATGATACCGTCGGACAGAAAAATACCTTTTTGAGTTAATTTTAATATACTCTGCGAATGATCCGTTTGATTAGGGATGATTTGCAGAGTTTTATTTTTAAAGTGTGGTGTAGCCATTTGCAGGCAATAATTCAAAAAATCTTTTCCGAAATCCTTTTCCAGTTTTTTCAGGTTTAATCCCCAGCAAGTTCTGAGCGAAGTAATGATTCTGTCGTTGTATTTTTCGCATTTACTCAAATGTTCTGTTTCAAAGAAGGAAACATTGGGGGTACCGTATTGGTGCCATGTGTTTATACCTTCTAAATATAAGGAGAGATTCGGTTTGTTATATTTCCGATTGTTCCCGTCGTAGGAATGTGCCGATGCGCCGCATCCCAGATAAGGTATGTCTTGCCAGTAACTGGAATTGTGTCGCGAATAAAATCCCGGTAAGGCAAAATTGGATATTTCGTAATGTTCAAATCCGGATGCAGTTAGTTTTTTGATTAAGGTTTCGAACATTTCCAGACTGTATTCATCGTTGGCTTCTGAGACTTCTCGTTTTTGTTTCATTCTCCAAAGTAATGTGTTTTCCTCATAAATCAGGGCATAAGCTGATAAATGTTGAATATTCAGGTCTAGCGCAATGTCTATATTGTTCTGCCAGTCTTGTAAGTCTTGATGGGGTAATCCGTAAATCAGATCGATACTCATGTTCTTAAAGCCATGTTTCTGACATGTTTTGACTGCATTGATGGCTTGTTTTCCTGTATGTCGTCTTTTAAGGAATGTCAGTTCTTTCTCGTTAAAGGTCTGTATTCCGAGACTGATTCTGTTAACTCCGGAGTTTGCAATTCCGTCGAGCCATTCTTCGGATATATCATCAGGGTTCGCTTCAATTGTGATTTCTGCCTGTTGATCAACCTCAAAGCAAGAATAGATTTCCGTAATAAGTTTATTGATTTGTTGTGCTGTTAGTTGCGACGGTGTTCCTCCTCCCAAATAAATGGTATTGATTTTTTCCGTGATTTCCATACGTCTCAGTTTAAGTTCCAGAATCAGTGCTGAAACATAATCTTCCGTGAGATTAGAACCTGTTGTTGAATAGAAATTACAGTAAATGCAACGTCTTTTGCAGAATGGTATATGTAAATAAATGCCAGCCATATATAATGCGATATCAAGGTGATGCAAAGATAATATAAAAATAGATTTAAAAAACTATGTTCAAAAACATAGGTAAGATTTTTCTGTTTTTATTGGCTCTTCGCTCTTTTTTTTCTAATTTGCGTGCCATTAATCATAAACCTTAAATAAATTAAGACATGAGAATATATCAGACAAATGAGATTAAGAACATTGCCTTGCTTGGTAATGATGGTTCTGGGAAGACAACATTAACGGAAGCTTTGCTTTATGAAAGTGGCGTCATTAAACGTAGAGGACGCATTACGGCTAAAAATACAGTCAGTGATTATTTCCCTGTAGAACAAGAATATGGATATTCTGTATTTTCAACCGTTTTTCATGTAGAATGGAATAACAAGAAACTCAATATAATTGATTGTCCGGGTTCGGATGATTTCGTCGGTAGCGCATTAACGGCTTTGAATGTAACCGATACAGCCATTTTGTTGTTGAATGGACAGTATGGTCCTGAAGTAGGTACACAGAATCATTTCAGATATACCGAAAAATTAGGTAAACCTGTTATATTCCTGGTTAATCAGCTTGATGATGAGAAATGTGATTATGACGCTATATTGGAACAGTTGACATCAATCTATGGTTCAAAGGTTGTTCCTGTGCAATATCCGATCGAAACTGGTCCAAACTTCAATGCGTTGATAGATGTATTGTTGATGAAAAAATATTCTTGGGGACCTGATGGTGGTGAACCTGTCATCGAGGATATTCCGGCTGATCAGATGGAAAAGGCAATGATGATGCATAAGGCTCTTGTTGAAGCGGCAGCTGAGAACGATGAAACATTAATGGAAAAGTTCTTTGAAAGCGAAACGCTTACAGAAGACGAAATGCGTGAGGGTATTCGCAAAGGATTGGCTGCCCGGGGTATGTTCCCTGTATTTTGTGTTTGTGCCGGCAAGGACATGGGTGTACGGCGTTTAATGGAATTCCTGGGCAATGTGGTTCCTTTTGTCAATGAAATGCCGAAGGTACACAATACACGTGGTATGGAAATTGTGCCTGATCCCAATGGTCCTACTTCCTTGTATTTCTTCAAAACAGCAGTGGAGCCGCATATTGGAGAAGTTCAATATTTTAAGGTGATGAGCGGAAAAGTACATGAGGGAGATGATCTGAGTAATGCCGATCGGGGTTCAAAAGAAAGGATGTCTCAATTATTTGTTTGTGCCGGTGCCAATCGTATTAAAGTAGAAGAACTCGTTGCCGGTGATATAGGTTGTACCGTGAAGCTTAAGGATGTTAAGACGGGTAATACCTTAAATGACAAACAGGCTGAGAACCGATTTAATTTTATCAAATATCCTAATCCGAAGTATACGCGCGCGGTTCGTGCTGCAAATGAAGCAGAAACGGAAAAGATGATGAACGCTCTGAATCGCATGCGTGAAGAAGATCCGACATGGGTTGTAGAGCAGAGTAAGGAATTGCGTCAGATTTTGGTTCATGGTCAGGGAGAATTCCATTTGCGTACCTTGAAATGGCGTATGGAAAACAATGAAAAGATTAATATTATTTTTGACGAACCGAAAATACCTTATCGTGAGACAATTACTAAAGCTGCTCGTGCAGATTATCGTCATAAGAAACAGTCGGGTGGTGCCGGACAATTTGGTGAGGTACATTTGATCGTAGAACCTTATTATGAAGGTATGCCAGACCCGGATGTATACAAGTTTAACGGACAGGAGTATCGTGTCAATGTTAAGAGCAAGGAAGAAGTTTCATTAGAGTGGGGTGGTAAGCTTGTCTTTATTAACTCTGTTGTCGGAGGTGCTATTGATGCACGTTTTATGCCGGCTATTCTAAAAGGTGTCATGCAACGTATGGAGCAAGGTCCGTTAACAGGAAGTTATGCTCGTGATGTTCGTGTCATTGTTTATGATGGTAAGATGCATCCGGTAGATTCTAATGAATTGTCTTTCATGTTGGCCGGACGAAATGCCTTTAGTATGGCTTTCAAGGAAGCAGGTCCGAAAATTCTGGAGCCAATATATGATGTGGAAGTATTTGTACCGAGCGATAAAATGGGTGATGTCATGGGTGATTTGCAAGGACGTCGGGCTATGATTATGGGTATGAGTAGTGAAAACGGATATGAAAAGTTAATAGCAAAAGTACCTTTGAAGGAAATGTCAAACTATTGCACTTCTTTAAGTTCGCTTACAGGTGGTCGTGCGTCATTCATTATGAAATTTGCTAGCTATGAACTCGTTCCGGGAGATGTTCAGGATAAATTAATGAAGGATTTTGAAGCTAATCAGGCTAAAGAAGACTAAGAATAAATGATATAGTATATCGGGAGCTGTCCTTTTTATATAAAGGGCAGCTTTTATTTTAGTTGTTTATTTGATAATTATCTTTTATTTGATTGTTAATTTGGTTAAAAATGGAGCTTTTTTTGGAAATATCAAATCAATAATTATGTGGTGAACTTTATATTTGTGACATGAAAAAGAAAACGATTTGGATCATAAGCGCAATAATGGGCTGTTCTTTACTGGCTCTTTTATATTTGCAGATGACTTACATCCGCGAGATGACCAGAATGCGTAAAGAACAATTTGATGAATCTGTTTTGAGGAGTTTGGATCGGGCTTCACGAAGTCTGGAACAAAATGAAACATTCCGTTATTTGGAGCAGATTACTATGGAATCGGAACTTTATCGGAAAGAGATAGATTCTTTGGATTATCTGCTGATGATGCAAGGAATGTCTGGGTTGGGAGCAAATGCAGGTCTTACATCGGCATTTAAACTGAAAACAACAGTTAAGCATCCTTCCAGAATGCCCAAATCATTGACGATCAAGAGTAAAAATTCGATATCTGAGGCGTCAAAGGCATTTCAGCAGTTTGTGAAGAATGCTTATGTTTATCAGAAAGGTCTGTTGGACGAAGTGATATATAGCATTCTATACACGGCTAGTAACCGACCGTTAGAGGAACGGGTCAACTTCAAGCTTTTGGATCAGGATATACGTTCGGCATTAGAAAGTAATGGTGTGCATATTCCTTACCATTTTGTTGTGATGACCAGTGATGGCCGTGAAGTCTATCGCTGTCCGGATTATGAAGAAAAGGGACAGGAATATTCCTATACGCAGGTTTTGTTCCGGAACGATTCTTCCAGTAAGATGGGGGTCGTGAAGATTCATTTTCCGGATATGAACCATTATATCATGGGGACCGCCCGCATGATGATTCCATCGTTGATCTTTACTATAATTCTTTTAGTGACATTTATTTTCACTATCTATATTATTTTGCGTCAGAAAAAAGTTTCGGAAATGAAGAATGATTTCATTAACAATATGACGCATGAATTCAAGACTCCGATTTCATCTATATCTTTGGCGGCACAGATGTTGGGAGACAGTTCGATAAAGAAAAGTGAACAAATGTACGAAAGTCTTTCCCGGGTGATCAATGATGAGACTAAACGTTTGCGTTTCCAGGTGGAAAAGGTCCTTCAGATGTCTTTGTATGAGCGTAATAATATAGCTTTCAAGCAGAAGGAGGTAGATGCAAATGAATTGATCCGAGGGGTTGTGAAGACGTTTTCGTTGAAGGTTTCTCAGAACGGAGGAGAAATTTCATCGGATTTGCAGGCTACGAGTGCTAATATTTATGTAGACGAGATGCATTTCACGAATGTCATCTTCAACCTGATGGATAATGCAGTGAAGTATAAACGGGACGATGTACAATTGCATCTGACTGTGAAAACCCGCAATATAGGTGAGAAGTTGGAGATAACCATTGAAGATAATGGTATCGGTATTCAAAAAGATGATTTGAAACGTATTTTTGAAAAATTCTATCGGGTACATACCGGTAATAAGCACGATGTAAAAGGATTCGGTCTTGGTCTGGCTTATGTGAAGAAGATTGTTGAATTCCATAAAGGAGCCATACGTGCTGAAAGTGAATTGGGAAAAGGAACAAAATTTATAATAACATTACCTACATTAAAAAATTAAAGACATGGAAGACAAATTGCGAATTTTATTATGTGAGGACGATGAAAGTCTCGGCATGTTGCTTCGTGAATATTTGCAGGCAAAAGGATATGATGCAGAACTTTATCCTGATGGAGATGCCGGTTACAAGGCTTTCTTGAAGAATAAATATGATATGTGTGTGCTTGATGTAATGATGCCGAAAAAGGATGGTTTCGCATTGGCACAGGAAATCAGACAGGTTAATCAGGAGCTTCCGATTATTTTCCTGACGGCTAAAAATCTGAAAGAAGATATTTTCGACGGATTCAAGATTGGTGCAGATGATTATATCACGAAACCTTTCTCCATGGAAGAGCTTGTATTCCGTATAGAAGCAATTTTGCGTCGGGTTAGAGGAAAGAAAGTAAAGGAGACCAGTGTTTACAAACTTGGCAAATTTACGTTTGACACTCAGCGCCAGATTTTGTCTATTGGCGATACTCAGACAAAACTGACAACAAAAGAAAGCGAATTGCTGGCACTTTTGTGTGCTCATGCTAATGAGGTGCTTCAACGTGAATTGGCGCTTAAGACCATCTGGATTGACGACAATTATTTCAATGCCCGTAGCATGGATGTTTATATTACCAAATTGCGTAAACATCTGAAGGCTGATCCGGATATCGAGATCAACAATGTTCATGGTAAGGGATATCGCTTGATTGTTCCCAAGGAAGACGAATAATTCGGTTATGGACAAATAAAAAACGCCTTAAATATTTAAGGCGTTTTTTATTTGTTTTAATTTTAGTCTTGATAGCGCTTGTTTAAAATAATGTGGGCGATTAAACCGATGATCATCAGAAGAAGTGCACCACCATTTACCAGATTGTTGTCCACCCAACCCAAGGCATAACTTAAAACAAGCAGAATTGCTCCGATAATGATAAGAAGCAGTCCAAGGTTTTTTAATACGTTGTTCATTGTTTTATATTTAATTGTTTCAGTTCGTATGGTTTTTCACCTACAAATTAAAGCATAATTCCTTAAAAAGAGAAACTTTTCCAACCAAAAGTATTTTTTTAGCAGAAAAATCTTAGTCTTTTGTGTTAAAGAATACTTTTCTGAGAACTTCCTGACTGATTTTTAATTCTTCAGTTGTGAGGCCCTTTAATGCTTCCTTAAGTGTCTTGTTGGCTACAAACCGGGATTTTTCTTCCAGGTCTTTTCCGATTCGGGTCAGATGGATCAGGTTGATTCTTCGGTCTGTTTTACTGGAAATACGTACTACCAGATTTTGTTTTTCCATATTATCGATCAGCCGGGTCATGCTGGGTTTGTCTTTGTAAGTAGCATTGCAAAGTTCTTGTTGGGTGACTCCGTCTTTTTCCCAAAGATAAAGCAGGACAGTCCATTGTTCGGGTGTAATTTCTAGATTATAAAGTCGAAAATTGCGATAGAGTTTTCTGTTTATCGCAGCCGAAACTTTACCATTGAGAATGGCAAAAATAAGTTTTATGTCAAAATTGAATTGTTCCACAATGATTTTTTTTAGCAATAGTGCAAAGATACAATTTTCTTTAGATTTAAAGGCCTAATTTTATTCTTATTCCCAATGATATGCAAATAAAATATTAAAATGTACCGCGCGAATAAGTTAAATTATAGTATCATAGCTCAAAAGTAATGAATTTATTGTTGCATATTATATTGAAAATACGTATCTTTGCACCGCATTTCGCAAAATAATTATTAATTAATCATTTAACGTATTATGAATCAATACGAAACCGTTTTCATTTTAACTCCCGTTTTATCTGACGATCAGATGAAGGAAGCGGTCAACAAGTTCAAAGGTATCCTCACCGACAACGGTGCTGAGATTATCAACGAAGAGAACTGGGGCCTGAAAAAGTTGGCGTATGCTATTGACAAGAAATCAACAGGTTTTTATGTCCTGATTGAGTTCAAGGCACAGCCAGAGGTAATCAATACTTTGGAAGTAAATTACCGTCGTGACGAGAAAGTGCTTCGCTATCTGACTGTAAAGATGGAGAAGTATGCAGCTGAATATGCTGAGAAGAGAAGAAATAACAAAACTAAAAAGGAGGACTAAATCATGGCACAGCAATCAGAAATCAGATATTTGACTCCGCCCACAGTTGACGTGAAGAAGAAAAAATACTGCCGTTTCAAAAAGAGTGGTATTAAATACATCGATTACAAAGATCCTGAATTCTTGAAGAAATTCTTGAACGAGCAGGGTAAAATCCTTCCTCGCCGTATCACCGGTACTTCTTTGAAGTATCAGCGTCGTGTGGCTCAGGCTGTCAAGAGAGCACGTCACTTGGCTCTTCTTCCATTTGTAACTGATATGATGAAATAATTAAAGGAGGAATAAGCATGGAAATTATATTGAAAGAAGACGTTATTGGCTTGGGTTACAAAAACGATATTGTAAACGTAAAGTCTGGTTACGGACGTAACTACCTTATTCCTACTGGTAAGGGTGTGATTGCTTCTGAGTCTGCAAAGAAAGTTTTGGCAGAGGATTTGAAACAGAAGGCACACAAATTGGAGAAAATTAAGAATGATGCTGTTGAATTGGCTAACAAGTTGGCTGAAGTTTCTTTGACTATCGCTACTCGTGTTAGTGCTACAGGCGTTATCTATGGTTCTGTAAACAGCCTTCAGATCTCTGATGAATTGAAGAAGAAGGGCTTCGACATCGATCGCAAGATTATCATTGTGAAGGATGTTAAGGAAGTTGGTTCTTATGTTGCTACTGTAAAATTGCATAAGGAAGTTTCTGTTGAAATTCCTTTTGAAGTTGTAGCAGAAGAGGCTTAATTCTGATAAAATTGATCCTTAGGATTTGAAAGAATATAATCCCTTGGTAAGATCTTCTTACCAAGGGATTTTTGTTTTAGGAGATTCTCTTTTGCTTATTTGTTAGTTTGGATTTGCTTTGCTTATATAGGGAATAAGATACGGGGGAATCGATATAATATCAATAAGAATCTATTAATTGTCGGACGTTTTTAAGAGGGATTTCAGGGGTGAGCACTACTGTTTGATCAGTTGTCCATCTCAGTAGAACCAGTTGTCCGTTTCAGTAGAATCAGTTGGTTATCTCGTTTTTGAGGGCTATTTATACAAAAACTCCTCCGTAATGAACCACATTACGGAGGAGTTTTGATATGCGGAATAATGATTTTTTTATCTTTTATTTTGCATAACTTACTGCACGGGTTTCGCGAATCACTGTGATTTTTACCTGGCCCGGATAAGTCATTTCATCTTGGATTTTCTTAGCTATTTCCGTGCTAAGTGTTTCGGTTTGTTTGTCGTCTATTTTGTCTGCGCCGACAATGACTCTCAGTTCACGGCCAGCCTGGATTGCATAGGTCTTGGTTACGCCCGGGTAACTCATGGCAATGTTTTCCAAGTCGTTCAGACGTTTGATATATGCTTCTACGATTTCGCGTCTTGCACCCGGACGTGCTCCGCTGATCGCATCACAAACCTGTACAATCGGAGCTAAAAGAGACGTCATTTCCATTTCGTCGTGGTGTGCTCCGATAGCATTGCATATGTCGGCCTTTTCTTTAAACTTCTCAGCCAATTTGGCACCATAAAGTGCATGCGGCAATTCTGGCTCCTCATCAGGTACTTTTCCTATATCGTGCAACAGACCGGCACGTTTAGCTTTTTTGGGGTTTAATCCAAGTTCAGAAGCCATTACTGCACAAAGGTTTGCTGTTTCCCGAGCGTGCTGCAACAAGTTCTGACCGTAGCTAGAGCGGTATTTCATTTTACCGATAATACGGATGAGTTCCGGATGTAAACCGTGTACGCCTAAATCGATAGCTGTGCGTTTTCCAGTCTCGATGATTTCTTCTTCTACTTGTTTGGAAACTTTGGCTACAACCTCTTCAATACGGGCCGGATGAATACGTCCGTCAGCTACCAGCTGGTGTAATGCTAAACGACATATTTCACGACGTACGGGATCGAATGCCGATATGACAATTGCTTCTGGAGTATCGTCTACTACGATTTCCACTCCTGTTGCAGCTTCAAGTGCACGGATATTTCTACCTTCACGTCCGATGATTCTTCCTTTGACTTCGTCATTGTCAATATGGAATACAGTGACGCTGTTTTCGATGGCAGTTTCGGTAGCAACTCGTTGGATGGTTTGGATGACGATACGCTTGGCTTCTTTGCTTGCAGTCATTTTGGCATCGTCCATAATTTCGTTGATGTAGCTTGCAGCATCGCTTTTTGCTTCTTCTTTTAGAGATTCTACCAGACGTTCCTTGGCTTCTTCAGCGCTCAGGCCGCTGATTGCTTCCAGTTTAGCCCGTTCCTGTGCCTGCATATTATCCAGCTCTTCTTCTTTTGCAGCCAGTTGTTGTTGCTGGCCTTCAAGCCGTTTCTTTTCGTTTTCAAGTTCGCTTTTCTTTTTGTTCAGATCGTCTTGTCTTTGATTCAGGCTGATTTCGCGTTGTTTCAAGCGATTTTCGTTCTGTTGAATCTGTTGGTTGCGTTGCTGTACTTCTTTTTCGAGTTCCGATTTTTTGTTCAGGAATTTTTCCTTTACTTCCAGCAATTTCTTCTGTTTAATCACTTCGGCGTCTTTTTTCGCCTCTTTTACCATCTCTTCGTACTGTCCTTTGAGTACATATCGGAATATCATGTAACCGATCACACATCCGATGATCAGGCTTGCGGCTACAGATATAATAATAGGTATAATCATAATTCTTTAAAATATAAAATTCCAAAATTATTAGTTCTAGTTTATAGCGCTTATTTCTCATCTATGGTTTCTTCCACTTCTTTCAGGAGCTGGTCGACAATGTCCATGATGGGTGCAGTGTCGTTTTTCTCCTCGTTTCTTTTTAGTGTCAGAGCTATATCCAGCATAGCCATAGCCATATAACTGTCATTTCCCTGGTTAGGGTAGTGGGTTGCATAAAAATTATAGCGCTCGTTTATCAGGCGCTCAGCTTTCCGGTAGATTTCTTCTTCTGTCCGTTTAACGGTGATGGGAAAAATCAGATTTCCCATTCTCAGGTTGATAGTAAACGTTTCGCTGTTCCAGTTCATAGGATTTCAGGTTACACTTTGAGTAGTGCGATACATTTGTCCACCTCGCGCAATAATCTGGCAAGGCGTCCTTTGGCTTCTTTTTGTTCCGTTTCGCTAAGGCTGAGCGTTTTGGCAATTTTCAGATTGTTGTATTTATCGGAAAGATGCTTGATTCTTTGATTTAAAGATTCAATGACTTGGTTTTGTTCTTCCACCTTTTCATACAAAGATTCCCTTTCCAGTTTCAGTTCCTGATAATCCATAATCAGCTGTCTGACTCTGGTTTCCAGCCGTTTTATTCTTTTCTCTTCGTCGGGAGTCATAGTGTATGGGGGATTCAGATTGTTTTATTCGTCGCTCAGATTCTTCTTAGGTTCCTTTTTGGCTAGCATAACGATATGGAATACATATTCCGTCATCCAGCTTTCCGAATATTTTAGTGTTGCTGCATATTTACGGATGTTTACACATGTCCGGCGTACAGCGTCGTCTTTCCAATCATTACGGGTCAGGATTTGGTTGATTGTTTTGGCGGTCATGTTTCTTAAAGCTTTATGAAACATGCTCGGCATTCTGAATTTCCATTGCATCAGATTTCCGATAAGCATCATTAAATCCTGGCTGAATCCTTGGAACATAATCAGATAGTTCTTGATATCGTTCGGGTTCTTACAGTTTTTCTTGATACTGTTGTCGATTTCTTTAAAGAAGTCTTCTTCCATGCCATACATGTCGATGAGCATCTTCTTGCATTTGTTTTTTTCACCGATTCCCAACTTGTTGTTTACAGTCTGGATGTGTAAGGTCTGTTTGAACATGCGAAGATCTGGAAGTATGGCCAGGTTGGTTATGCCTAGATGCATGGCCATAATGGCCTGATAATATACTCGGATGAGCATCATGAAATCTTCCATTCCTCCGACGCGTACTTGCTCTTCTTGTTTTTTCTTGCTAAAAAGTTTTGCTAATATACCCATTTTTGATTTGTCGTTAGAATTTAGTTAGTGCAAAGATAGAAAAATTTTCCATTTTTAGCACGACACACTGTTTCTATTTTATTTATCAGGCTATTTTTTAAAATTTCTTTTAATATTCTATTTGATTTGCCGTAAACCTAAAAATACACTACTTTTGTTCCCAATAACCCTTTTCTATTGAATTATCGATCGGTTGAAAGTATAGCCAGGTCGAATAAAGTCTGTTTTTAGATATGTCAATTGTAATTTTTTTGATCTTGTTCTCTTTTGCCATTTCGTTTGTCTTTACAGTGCTGACTATGCCTAAACTGGTGGCTTATTGTAAGAAAAAACACTTGTATGATCAGCCAAATGCACGAAAGGTTCACCATAATGCAGTTCCCCGATTGGGAGGCAGTTTATTTGTTCCGGCTATTTTATTTTCTTTGGTGTTTTCTTTGTTGGGCTATTATTATTGGGTAGATCGTACGCTCACTTTCAAACTCTCTACGTGGGTATTGGGAGCTGGTATGGTTTTTATGTACTTGATCGGTATTGTTGATGATATTGTGGGAGTTGCAGCATCCAAAAAATTTTTGGTTCAGATTGTTGCTTCAGCCTTTATGCCTTTATGTGGGCTTTATATCAATAATTTGTATGGATTTATGGGGATTTATGAGTTATCCTGGTGGTTTGCCTATCCCTTTACGGTGTTTACTATTCTACTTATAGTTAATTCGATAAATCTCATAGATGGTATTGATGGCTTGGCTTCTGGTATTGGGCTGATTGCTTTGACTGTGTTTTCTTTAATGTTCTGGCAATCCGGAACTCCTCTTTATTCTTTATTCTCAGCAGCTCTTTTAGGAACCCTGTTCGGTTTTTTTCTTTATAATATGCTTGGAATCAAGAGTCCGTATAAAATCTTTATGGGCGATGCGGGGAGCCTGATTGTCGGGTATTCTTTGGCTTATTTGTCGATTAAATATGAAATGTTTAACCTGACGGTGATTCCTTATCGTCCGCATGCCATGATGGTTTCGTTCAGTTTGTTGTTTCTGCCGGTCATGGATCTGATTCGTGTGGCACTAGAACGTATTTTACATCGTAAGAAAGTTTTTGCTGCCGATAAGACACATATTCATCATTTGGTCTTACAGGCAGGGGCGAATATGCATCAGGCTTTAGGTATTTTGTTGTTGTTTTATGTGTCTTTTTTAATTTTAAACCTTTACTTGGTCGAGCATGATGTGCTGGTCAGTACGTGGGTGGTTTTATTGGATATATTGCTTTATTTTGTTTTTATTTTTATTGTCCGTCGTTTTCGTAAAGAAGAGGCCTGACAAATTTTTCAGATTAAAGTTATAAATGAATTATAATCTCATAGAGCTGTATCAAGTTGTGTTTCTGATCTTGATACGGCTCTATTGGTTTTCTATGTTTTATTGTTCCTGATTAAATTTTCAATTATAACTAAAATTGAGTTTTAGCATACTGTTTTCATTTCCTAATCGATATTATTAGTCAATTATCTTTTACGGATATGTTTTCTTATCCAAAGATAATAGCCTGTGAGCGGGAGACTTGCACCAAAGAGAGAGAGCAGGAAGGTGATGACGCGGGTGGTGAGTCCTCCCCAGCTTCCGACATGTATCGTGTAGATCCATCCTTTAAGTTTGCCGGAACGGGCCGTTTCGGCATATTTGTTTGCTTGGATAATCTGACCGTTATTCGAATTGTAAGTGTAACGGTCGGTTGCTTTTTGATTGCCCGGCTGCTTCAGGCTGACGCTGGCTGTATTTGGAGTAATCGTGATTTGCCGGTAGTCTGAATATGTTGTGCGCATGCGTTCAAGGATTTTCTGAGCATGGCTGTAGTCTGCTGTTTGTCTGGCCGGTTTTTGTTGTTCCTTGCCTTGTTTTTCTTTATTGGTGGTTTGAGTTGTGCTCTGTTTTTGACTTTCCGCTCCAAAAAGTTTGTAAAATCCTGTCCGGTACCAAGAAAAAGACCAGGTTAGTCCGGTGAGTGCTAAGGCCAGAAGGACAATTAAGGCATACATTCCGCCTGCCACATGCAGGTCATACCAGAAACGGCGCCATCCGGCAGAAGTCTTGATGCAGAGACGGTTTTTGAGATTCCGCATAGTGCGTGGCCACCAGATGATGATACCGGAAACAAGAATGATGACGAATAGAAGCGTGCTGGTTCCTACGATTATTTTACCCCAAAAAATGCCTTCACCGTCCGGACGGCTGTCGAGCAGCCATCGGTGCAGACCGAACATAGTGCTGAAAAAGGGCAGACGTTCCTGCATACCTTTGATTTCTCCCGTATAGGGATCAACAGCGAGAGCAGATCTTTTAGATTTTGACGTACTGATCAGGCAGGTTCTTTCTGCATCCGGAAAGAATGTAATGCCGGTTATCTGAATTTCGGCCGGTAGTTCTTTTTCTGCTATTCGGATTAAAGAATCGGCCGGGAGATGTTGTTCTCCGGTTTGGTCAACATAATAGATATCCTGATTGACCAGCAATGTGATTTCATCTTCAAAGACCAGCATGGCACCTGAGAAGCAGGTTAATGTGATAATCAGGCCGAAAGGAATGGATAACCATAAATGTATTTTCTGAAATAATTTTCTCATTTTTTCAGTATATCTGTGTATATGTTTTTTGAGTGTTCGATTTATATTATCGGGAAAAGCCCGGACGGTTTGATTGTCAATTCAAATCCGTCTAGGCTCTTATTTGTGTCAACAAACAGTATGATTATTTCGCGTCCAATTTACCGACCGCACTTGCCTGGGTTGCAACGATGGTAATTCCTTTTGTGGCGGTAGCTGTTTCCGGATCAATCTTGTAGACCGCCGGATAATCATTGTCCACAGTTACGAGTATATAGGCATGTCCGTCTTCAACATATGGAGTTGTGCCAAATCCTGTTGTGTTAGCAGGTAGTCCACTGATGGTTTTCAGAGTTCCGTCGCCTTCTGTGTCGAAAATGACCAGTCGGTTGGCTGTCTTGTCGCTTGCAGTAATTTCCTTGTCGTAGGCGAGTAGCATAAAGTAACGTCCGCCAATGTACCAGCTGCGCAGGAATCCGGCCTCACTGCCGTCTTCATTTTTTAAGGCTTTGTAGTAGCTAGGATCGAAATCAAGATTATCCCAGTCGTTTTGGGTGTTGATGCGTACGACGCCTGCCGGTAATGTTGTCTGCTGACGGGCATCACTCATAGTTTTCGCATAACTTGGCGAGAATACATAGACATAGCCGTCTTCTGCTTCCCAAAGCATCTGATAGTATTGCGATTTGTTTCGTCCGCAAGCATAGCTGATTTTGTCGGTCTTGAGCAGTTTGTGTTCTTTTAGCGTTTGATCTTTAAATATCGTCACCCAACATTCATCTGGATATTGTGTCCACTGCAATTCATTGGCGTTATAACCAGAGCTTCCAGAACCTCCGGATTCAGTTTTCACCAGGTCTTCAAATCCTTCACGCACGTAGCCGTGTTCCTTACCGTCGACAGTCTGGATATATCCCCAACGGCTCAGACCCATAGGTACAGCTGCAGAGTAGATATGCGTACCGACTTGTTCCAGTCCGGCCAAAGTAACGTATTCGCCATTACCCAGGAAATTTTCTGAGCGTAGAGTGACGTCAGTAGCTCCATTACCGTCGGTGGCAGTTTCGTTGGCAGCGTCAATATAAGCCGGTTTGAAATGCTTCGGATAGTAGGTTTCTGTAACCGATTTGCCGTCTTTGTCTGTGTAGGTGTAGCTTTGTCCGTCGATGGTTGCATCACCTGTTGATGTGGTCATGATATAGTTATTGTAAAGACCGTAGGTTGTAAAACGGCTCAATTCGTATGTTTTTGAGTTTTTGGCCATTTCTTTTTGGGAATTCAGATAGTAGGATGCGGTTTGACCAGCTGAACCTTGGTTGTAGTTCAGTGCATAAAGTGACTTTTGTCCGTAAAAGACCCAATAAGTACCTCCGTCGTTTTGAAGTCCCTGAACGGTAGGGGTAATTTTGTAATCTGCATCGTCCAAACGGTCGCTTGTCAGCAGAACGTTTGTTGCGTTGTCACCACTGCCGACTGTAGCTGCAATGACATAGTTGCCTTTGGCGACTTCTTTCAGGCCATTGGCAATTGTTGAACCACCGGCGTTTTCTTCTTCGCATGAAGCTAGTAGCAGACCTGTCGTCATTAAAATACCGGCTAAATAGAGATGTTTTTTCATAATCAAATTCCTTTCTTCTTCTTTTTCTTGTTAATATTGTGTTTATTTTTGTCTGATGCTGTGTTAATTTAATTTCCTAATGAAATACGTATTTTCCCGTAGAAAGCCCGGCCTGCCTTTTGGAGGCTGAAGTTATCGTAGAGGCGTTCATTGGTCAGGTTGCGGCATTCGAACGAAAGGTTATAGCGTCCGTTTTGGATGCTGTAGCTGATCGTCAGATTGTGTGAGAACTGGTCGGGAATGGTGTATTCGTCGCTATTCGTTCCAATCACTTCGGAGTTATAGCAGAAGCTATGCAAGTACTGGTTGTCATATGTGACGGTTAGTAAGTTCCCTTTTTTACCGAAGTCGTGCCAGTGAAAATTCATGTCGCTATCAGCATACATATATGGGACGTTGGCCATGCGGGCTTTATAGGTGAGGTTTGGGGTAGAAGTGCCGGTACTTCCGATCTGGTATTTATTCCAGTCGCGTACGTCCATTCGGGTGAAATTTCCACCGATACTGAACCATTTGGAATATCCGTATCGTGCGGACAGATTAAAACCCTTGGTCAGAACCTTACCATAATTAATATAAGTAGCATTTTCTTTTCCTCCGCTTAAATCCTGTATGTTGCGTTGGATGTAATCGGCTGTGTTCCGATAGATCAGTCCGCCTTCGGTATAAATATTGTGCTTACCGAAATTCTTGGAATAGCTGAGGTTTAGATTTACGTTGTGGCTGTTTTCCGGACGTAAGTTGATTTTTCCGCTTTCCAAGTCCTCGTCACCGAACATTTCTTCAATGGTAGGCAGGCGATAAGCTTTTTCATAAGATAGTTTCACTTGTAATCCTGTCAAAGGAAAATATGTGCCTGCTACTCCGTATCCTCCGGTATTAACGAAACGTTCAGTCAGAACGAAATTGGAATTGTTGACGTCAGTTGCCATTGGGCCAGATACATATTGATGATAGTATTTACCAAAAACAGAGAGGTTCCATTTTTCAGAAGGCATCAGCCGATAGGACAGCCCGGCAATGTTCTTACGGGTGGTTTTGGCGTATTCATCCTGAATTTCCGTACCGGTGAGCAGAGAAGTGTTTGAACGGTGGAAAGCATTCCAGACATTGTTAAAAGTAAATACATGAGCATTACCAATGCGATAGTTGGCCGTCAGTGTCGTATTCCAGTTGTCGTTGTCCGCACGGGCATATTGTTCCGACTGTTCTCCGCGTCCGTTCGTATAAGGTTTGCGGTCGCCAAACCAGTTATACTGATAACTGGCTGTGTCTACGTTGATTGTAGCGTTCCGGTTATAATTGGCAGTTACAATCAGATCCAGTCCGTCAACAAAAAGCCCGCGTTTGTTATACTCCAATGACGGCATGAGTGAGTGTCCCTTGCGATGCTTTTCGCCGTATACCGTGTACTGTCGTACGCCGGTCTGAATTTCCTTATACATATTGGAATAGGTCATTCCAAACATCAGGCGATCCGCCCATTTTCGGTCAATAATTCCTATTTTAGCAACAATCGCTTCGTTGTGATAGGTGTCGTTGAATCGTTTAACTCGGAATGTTTCATCCGTAATTACGGTACTGCCGTCCTCGTTCCATTGCTTTACGTGGTCGGCATCAATCATATAATTGTTGTCGGAATAATTCTGAAAAGCGTTAATTTCATACATCAGGCCGTTCTTGAAGCTTTGTCCGAAATATACGTTCGATTTATGGGTGTTGAATGATCCATAAGAATAAGAAGCGTCGAGAAACCAGTTCTGGCGTTTTTTGTTCGTAACGATGTTGATGACTCCACCTAAGGCATCTGTTCCAAAACCGACCGGTACAACTCCTTTATAAACTTCAATCCGTTCGGCAAAGTTTACGGGGATATTGTTCAGACTGAAAGAACTTCCGACTCCTTCCTGAGGGACACCGTCGATGAACACTTTGATGTGTTTGCCGCTGAATCCGTCAAGCATCATTTGCATGTCTGAACCGACACCGCCTGATTCACGAATTTTCAGACCTGGAACTTTTGATAAAGCTTCGCTTAGGTTTTTTGTGGTGTTCTGAAGACCTTTGGTGTCGATGGCAACTGTGTTGAAAGCGGAACGTTTGATCCGTGAGATTTGGTCGGCTACGACTTTTACCTCCTCAAGTTGAACGTTCAAAGGAGTCATCTTGACATCTAATTTTAATTGTTCTCCCGGTTTGATGTTAATTTTACGTTCGGTCGTTTTATATCCGATTGCGCGAAAAACCAAAGTATAAGAACCTGCATTAGTCCGGAGTTGATAATTGCCATTGGCATCCGGGCGCGTTCCGGTTGACGTTTCCTTGATCAGGATTGTCGCAAAATCCATCATTTCTTTTTCGGTTGTTGTGATTTTACCCGAAATAAATGCGAGCTTTTCATTTTGTCCGGCTAAAGAACTCGTTTCTAAAAGAAGAGCCGTAATAAGGCCCAGCAATCTAATTACCATTCTTTTTTGTTTGTGTCTTAATCGTTTTCTACTTTCTACGAGTGCAAAATTACGCAGGTAAGTTTAAATGCGCAATCGCAAAATGTTGGTAAATAACAGAAGCTTAAATTACATACTTTTGGGTATTGACGGATATGCATATATGGATTTATGTCAGGATTTGTGAGTGAGCTTTCAGGTATTACTGTAAATTTGTGGGGAACGAACCAGGGTTTGGGTATATTGATTACTTGGAGAGGGACTTTTTAAAATTGTTGGTTGATGGTATTTTTTTCAGAAAAACGATGTATCTTTGGTATGTCTTAATTTTATTCTCGCAGTTGATATGGATTTTTATGATTTGATACAAAAACGACAAAGCGACCGTCGTTATGACGCTTCACGTCAGGTGGATCGTGATTTGGTAATGAAATGCTTGGAAGCTGCACGTCTGGCACCATCTGCTTGTAACTCACAACCTTGGAAATTTGTGGCTGTTGATCAGCCGGATTTAAAAGGGCAGATGGCCGAGGCTGCTGCCGGCATGGGGATGAACCGTTTTGCTACAGAGGCTCCGGTCATTGTGGCTGTTGTTTTGGAGAAAATGAATCTGACGGCCCGAATTGGTAGTGTGATCAAGGATAAGGAGTATTCTTTGTTGGATGTAGGAATTGCGGTAGAGCATTTCTGTCTTCAGGCTGCAGAACTTGGCCTGGGAACCTGTATTTTAGGATGGTTCGATGAGAAAAAAGTGAAAAAACTTTTGGGTGTCGATCGTCGCAGAATCCCTTTATTAATCACTTTAGGATATCCGGCAGGAGCCACTCGTCCAAAGTCACGTAAGACACTGGAAGAAATGAGTAGCTGGAACAAATACGAATAGATATAGATTTTTGGGGCCGGCCTATTGCGTTGGTGCGTATAGGTCGTTTCGTCTCATTATATTTATTATCCGCCGGAGAAGAGGCCTCGTGCTCCATCTTCGGCGTGTTTTTCTATAATGCTTATCAACGTTTCACCATATTTGTCTATGGTTTTTTTACCGATACAGGGTGTCCGCATCAGTTCTTTCTTGTTTCGTGGCATTAAGTTGGTCAGCCCCAGGATGGCTTTTTGCTGCAGTACGGTGTAAACAGGAAGCTTTATTCGTGCGGCTTCTTGGTTTCTCCATTCAATCAAGGCTTTGTAGAGTTTGGGGTTTCTGATATCTGCTCCTATAGTTTTTTCTTTGTTGTTTTTCTTACTGCTGCTTGTGCGGGAAGCTTTTTCTTCCTCCAGGTGGAGTAACGAACGTTTTTTTAAGAAATCCGTGACTTGAAAACCGTTCGTTTCTACGTAGGTTAAAAGTTCGTTTTTAATTTTTGTTTCCTGAAACAGGTCTTCGTATGCCCGGTTCAGCTTTTGGCTGATTTCCTTGTTGTCTGTTTCCAGATGAGTCTGGTCGAGTAGGGTCAGGAGCGGATTAAGGCCGGCAATAAAATAGATTGCTGCTTTTTGGATTCGTTCCTGTATGGATTGGTCCGACGTACAGTCTGAAGAGGTCATGGCCATACGGACATACTGTTGCTCGAATTTTTGGGCCACTGCCGTTATTTCTGTCTTAAAACGGGTTGCTTCCTGTTTACATGTCTCAAGCTGTTTGGGATAGAGCTGATAAAGATGCTCGTCGATGATGCGGATGTAATGTAACAAGTTTTGTTCCAAATGCTGAAAACGGAATAATTGCCTGAGCAGTTCGATAAAATAGTTGCGTTGCATCTGATTGCACTGTTCGTCTGTAGGCTGATTCCGTCGGATCTGTTCGTTAAACTGACATACAGTTTGGTCGCTGATTATGGTTCTTAGCGTCAGCGGAGCGCTCAGGATCAGTCCTTCCAATGTCCGGCAACGGCTTAGGGCTACATAAGTCTGGCCGTGGGCAAAGGCCCCGGATATATCGATAATAGCTTTGTCGAAGGTCAGTCCCTGACTTTTGTGTACGGTAATGGCCCAGGCCAGTTTGATGGGGTATTGTTTGAAGGTTCCTTCAATTTCTTCGATGATTTCTTTCGTCTTGTTGTCCAGACTGTATTTGGTGTTGGCCCATTCTTCTTGGTTCAGATCCACGAGTGCGCCGGTTTCATTCACTCGGACTTGTATGCCTTGATTGGTCAGGATGGTGATTTTTCCGAGTGTACCGTTGGCATAGCGGTGGGTGCCTGAAATATCGTTTTTGACAAACATAACCTGAGCTCCTTTTTTCAGCTCCAGTTCCAGATCAGTCGGATAGTTGTATTCCGGAAAATTACCGGTGATTTCTGCTTTGAACCGATAAGACTTACTTTCGAGTTCATTCAGTTTGGCTTGATTGATCTGCTGGGCCTGATGGTTATGGGTGGTTAGTCTGATATATCCCTCAGAATCGTCATATTTGAAATCAGGGAGATAACGTTGGTTCAATGTGTCAAGGTCATCTGCCGTGCAACGGTTTTCCCGAATCGCGTTTAACAGATTCAGGAATCGGATATCGTTTTGCCGGTAAACTTTCTTGAGTTCGATGGTGCAGCAGGCTGTTGCCTTCAATGCGTGACTCGAGAAAAAGTAGGGCGAGTCATAATAAGGAGCCAGTAACTGCCAATCTTCATTTTTGGCAACAGGGGGCAATTGCTGTACATCGCCAATCAGCAGAAGCTGTACGCCACCGAACGGCTGGTCGTGACGTCGAAAGCGGCGCAGGACATCATCAATGGCATCAAGCAAATCCGCACGGACCATACTGATTTCATCGATAACCAGCAGGTCTATGCTGCGCATGATGTTCAGTTTCTCTCGTCCGAACTGAAACTTGTATTGGGCTTCTCCGCCAAAAACCGACCCCGGTATGTAAGGAGCAAAGGGGAGTTGAAAAAACGAATGGATGGTCATGCCTCCGGCATTGATAGCTGCAATGCCGGTCGGTGCCAGCACAATCATCCGTTTAGGGCATTCGGCTTTCAACGTACGCAGAAAGGTCGTTTTTCCGGTTCCGGCCTTTCCGGTCAGAAAGACATGGGTACCGGTCTGTTCGATCAGGCGACGTGCCAGTTGGAGTTCAGGATTTGTTTCAGAATTCATCGGTTACTTTATTTTTGTTTAAAAATACGTGTTTCCGGAGATATATCCAAAACTAATTTTTGGGAAATATTCCTGGTCTACCTGTTTTAGGGGAGTGGCTCACTGTGATCCATGAGAACGGTAGTCATTCAAAATCATGGATTTAAGGTATTGTATTAGTCTGAATAACGCGCTTACTTTGCCTGTGAAATATTCATTTAAAAACGATCAATATGAAGAAAACAGCTATTGTTTACGGTTCGACAACAGGAACAACTGAATCTGTGGCACGCATGATTGCCGGAAAAATGGGGGTCTTGGATGCTGATATTTATGATGTAGGCCGTTTGAAAGCAGGACAGTTGGATAATTATGATTTTTTAGTTCTCGGTACTTCAACCTGGGGATGCGGAGAATTGCAGGATGACTGGTACGATGGGTTGCAATTCTTCAAGTCCATGCCGATGGAGGGCAAAGTTGTCGCTTTGTTTGGATGTGGCGATTGTGAGTCTTATTCAGACACCTTCTGTGATGCTATGGGATTGATTTATCAGGAACTGAAACAGAGCGGTTGTCATTTTGTCGGTGCTGTGCCTGTAGCCGACTATCAGTATGTTTCGTCGCAAGCTGTTGTCGATGGCCGGTTTGTCGGTCTGGCAATTGATGAGATGAACGAAAGTGAGAAAACCGACACACGTATTGATGCCTGGATTGCTTGTTTCAAGGAGGCCGGATTATGATTGCCGAGGAAATAGCGGCTTTAAACATTCCCGAGGTAAAAGTTTTTTTCAATCATATTTATGAATTGAAAAAGGGCGTACGTCGTATGGCGCTTTATACGACATTGAAGAAAAATCAGACATTTGTGGTTGCGCGTCTCAAGAGTCAGAATATCTGTTATGAGATTCAGGAGATAGATGAATACCGGATTAATGTGTTTATGGGATGTGATGCGTGTATTGACGTGGTCCGGATGTTTATAGATAAACCGCTGAACCAGTTGACTCCTGAAGAAGATTTTATTTTAGGAGCCTTGCTCGGATATGATATTTGTATCCAGTGCCGTCGCTTTCAGAGTAAGAAAGCGGACAAACAATGTATTGCCTGAACCCCTTTCGTGTGCTTACTTTTTCGCTTATTTCCAAATAAAAACTACCGTTCGTCTCCCTGTAAAAGGGAAGGAACGGTAGTTTTACTTTATTCTTGGAATCCTTATTAATGGATTTCAATCATCTTATTGACTTTGGCTTTTTCTTCTGGTGTACGTTTAGGTAAGTCGATCGTCAGAACACCATCGTTTACACGGGCGCCGATTTTATCTTTCTCAACATCTTCCGGAAGAACTAAGGCCTGTTCGAATTTTGTATAAGAGAACTCGCGGCGCAAATATTTCTTGTTGTCTTTGTCCTCTTCTTTAGTTTCGTTTTTCTTTTCCATAGAAATGACCAGTTCGTTATTTTCAGTAAGGTGAATATTGAAATCCTCTTTGGTCATACCTGGAGCTGCGACTTCTACTTTGTAATCTTTATCTGTTTCTATGACATTGATGGCTGGCGCTGTAGCATTTGTCCGGTTCATCCATTCTGTATCAAAGAAATCATTAAAGATACTTGGTAACCAATTCTGGCTGTTGTACTTTCTAATCGGTGTCATAATAATAATCTCCTATAATTAAATGTTTTACATTCTTTTTATTCTTGTATCGCTGTCTTTTTATCAGCGTTACGCTTACGATAAGTACAACAAGTATGCTAGTAGAAATTATGTCATGATAATCTCTTCTTAATTTAACTATATGATGACTTTTTTATAACATGTAATCTTTGCTTTAAACTTTAGAAAACTTTCTTAGCAAAAGCATGTCTTAATTCCTGCCAAAGTCAGACATTTTGACATATAAAGTCAGAAAATATCATTATATCCTACTTATATATTCATGGTGCTTTGGGGTGTTAGCAGTAATTCATAATCTGCTACGTCCAGCCATATTCCAAATTTTTTCCCTACTTCAGAGAAATGAGAAACTTTCATGAAACCAAATTTCTCATGTAGTTTTTCGCTTGGTAAATTAGGATATGTAATACATGCAATCAAGGCATGAATCTGTTTTTGCTGAGCATCAGAGATCAGTTTACTCAATAAAAGTTGCCCTAAGCCTTGTCTGGTGTAGTTGGGATGAATATAGAGGGTCGTTTCCAAAGTTGTAGCATAAGCAGCTTTACTTTTCCAAGGATGGGCATAAGCATATCCAATGATTTGGTTATGGCTACAGCAAACCCATGCTGGATATGAGTTTATAATTGGTTTCAGCGTGATAGTCATTTCCGTTACAGAAGGGGGAATTAGATCAAAAGTAACAGTTGTTTCTTTTACGTAATGAGCATAGATAGCCGTGATTTCCTGAATGTCTTCAGGTTGCATGCGTCTGACAAATCTGTTTTCTGTATTCATAGGATAAAAATTGTTTTCATTTATAGATCTTACAAAAATAGTATTGCTTTTTTGTCGTGAATATATCGTTATAAGATAAAAATTTATTTTTAAACTTATGATTAGATATATTAACATTTTTCGAGGCCGTATAATAGGGG
>CALUIV010000034.1 GCA_944320775.1 uncultured Paraprevotella sp.
TGGACGTCCGCGTTTTCCTGTCCTATTTTCTAAGGTGGGATAAAACAATACGGCATCATTCCTGAAACGGCTTATTATTTATAGGGAAAAAATTAAAATAACCGACAAAGCAACCGAGCAATGTTAAAACACCCTCTTTATAATGATAAATAATGCAAAAAGAAAGGAATGCAACAGAGGTCTTCTTTTTCGTTTTTTAAATAATATATAAATTTATCGCCGGATATTTGTTTTAATTAATGTCTCAAGAAGATATGTATCAGTATAAACACTCTGTATTCTTAAACTGTTTTTATAAAATCATAATTTAACAACATAAAAAACAAACAAATCGCTATGTTAAAAAAACTCTTTATTTTTATCTTATTTTCTACATTCTTTTCCCAACATTTCTTTGCTAAGGAAGAAAAAAGCGAACACACTGTAATGTCTTGTGTTATCAACAATTTCAAACGTGATATGATTTATTTGGATTGCCAACAGACTCCCCTGATTAGAGGAGAATTTTACCGTAATCCAGGTGAAGAACACATTTTAGCCTTCAACACTGACAAACTGGTCACAATTCGACTAAACGGTCATGAATTAGAATTCTTCCTTGAGCCAGGTGACAGTTTACATGCAGCCATTGTATATGGAGAAAGATTACCTGAAACTATTACCTTCAGTGGAACAGAACGTGCCGTACGCCAGAATCAGTTTCTGTGGAAACTTTACCGTTATCGTCTGTCAATTCACTTTAAAACTTCATTGAATGCTTGTGTCGTTCTAGACCATAAACCAACGGATCGCATAGAAGCAACTAACAATTTTGCCACTGAAGCACAAAAAATGCTTGCTGCAAACGAAAAAGAATATTCTCAGGCATTCATAAACTATGTAGAAGCTATTATTGAAGCTTTGAAAGGTGAATCACTCATCTATTATCCAGATCTTTATGCCGGTGTACGTCATAAACCGATAAACGAACAAGGATTGGGTGATTATTGGAAGTTACTGGACAACTATCAGATCCGTACGGATGAAGCCTCACTTCGTTGTCCTCAATACATCGATTTTCTTTTAAAATATATGGTATACAAAAAGGCTAGTACACTAAAAGATGCTCAAAAATCTCCCAGTCTTGCATCTGCAATGCCCCAAACACTAGGAGCATCATACAAACTAGCAGAAGAAACATTCAAAGGTGCGCAACTAGATGCTGTATTATTCGCCATACTAGCCCGATATATTAGTCAGGGGAAAAATATAGATGAAGCAGAAACATGGATAACACACTACAAAAAGAATCATAATATAGAAAAAGAATACGTTCAAATCTTAGATTCTTTAATGCAATAATCCTATATTTATAATAAGGGAGAGATCATTACTAAATAGTAATACTAATAAAAATCTTATGAAAACAAAACAAAAAATAGACCGTTACATCAGACGTCTGGCAACCGGTATGCTACTGATTATTGCAGCATTAATCGTGCCTGAAAGTATATTAGCGCAAAACGTAGACGAAACACGGAAAATGGCCAATGAAAAAATTACCCTTCGTATCAGTAATGCTCCATTGGCCACCATACTGAAACAAGTAGAAAAAAAGGCAAATATAAAAATAATGTTTTATGGTGCTATCCCAGGTATCAATCAGAAAACAACACTAAATGCACGTAACCGTGCTCTTGGAAGTGTTCTAGAAGAACTACTTCAAGGACGTGGCGTAACTATTGACTATGGAGAAAATCGTACGGTAAGTATAACAGCTTCTGATAATACTCCAGAAAACAACAGTATGGTAAAAGTTGCCGGAATTGTACGTGATGCCGAAACTGGAGAAACACTTATAGGAGCAACAGTAACAATCACAGATGGATCTGGCAATAGTACCGGACGAGGATGTATCACAGATGTAGAAGGTAAATATGTACTCGAACTCCCCCGCAAAGCCTCTATACAAATTGCCTACATGGGATATAAACAACAGTCCATGCAAATCTTAAAAAACAGATCAAATTTAGATATTGCTTTGGAACCGAATTCTGTCGGCATGGACGAAGTTGTTGTAACTGGTATTAGTAAACGTAGCAAAAATAGCTTTACGGGAAACTTCGTTACTGTTGAAGGTGCAGAATTAATGAAACTTTCTCCAGGAAATATTTTAAAAGGACTCCAATATTTTGACCCGAGTTTTAAAATTGTAGAAAATAACAATGCCGGCTCTGATCCAAATGCACAACTAGACTTCAGAATCAGAGGAGATCAGGCTCTAGGATCAAACAAAGAATACTCCAGCATGGAATTAATGTTGGACAATGTTTCCAGTCGTCCCAACGTACCTTTATTTGTACTTGACGGATTCATTGTTCCTATCAGTCAAGTTCTCGAACTTGACCCAACACGTGTTGAATCAATAACAATTCTTAAAGATGCGGCTGCCACTGCTATTTATGGTTCACGTGCAGCAAACGGTGTAGTCGTTGTAGAAACCAAAGTAGCACCAGACGGAACGCTTTCAATAACTTATTCTGGAGGCCTGGCAGTACAAACTCCCGATCTGACAGATTATAATTTATGTAATGCAACAGAAAAACTTCAATTGGAACGCATGGCTGGAATCTACGATCCCAACAATGCAGAACAGATGAATACTTATAACAAATATCTTCGTAATGTTCAAGCCGGTGTAAATACATATTGGCTCTCACAACCGCTACGCACAGCACTTCAGCAACGCCATTCACTTTCAGCGGCCGGCGGTACAGAAGTGTTCCGTTACTCATTGGGGGTCAATGCGACATTTACTCCTGGTGTTATGAAGGGATCATCCAACAACTCCAAAAGTGCAAACCTGAACATGAGTTATCGTTTAGGGAAATGGAATGTTGGAGCAACAGTTACACTTTCGGATTCGCGTGGTGACAACTCCCCTTATGGTTCTTTCAGCGACTATACAAATGCCAATCCATATTATACTATTCGAAATGAAGAAGGAGAAATCGAAAAAGTACTTGATAACAAAAATATGGGAACAGGAAACGTCAGAGAAAAGATCATGAACCCACTGTATAATGCCCAATATGATCCAAAAGATTTCTCTACAAACATGAACTTGTTCACTGGATTAAATTTGGAATACGCCTTGATGGAAAATTTGCGCTTCACCGGACAGATATCTTATACACGTGGTATGGCCCGTTCCGAACGCTTCAGACCCGCACAATTAACAGATTTTGAAACGACATTAGATTTGACAAAACAAGGAAGTTATACTAAATCAACTGGAGAGTTAGCCTCATGGAGCACAAACTTTGGAGTAAATTACAATAAAGCATGGGGAAAACATCTTATCAGTTTATTTGGCAACTGGACCATGAACGATGATACAAACAATAATGTTAATTTATCTGCTACTGGTTACCCAAATGAAAGTATGGATGACTTTATTTTTGGTTTTCAAATGAATACAAATCCATCCGGTAATGAAACAACATCACGTTCTATGGGATTAACCGGACAGTTTTCTTATTCATACGATAACCGATATTCATTGGATGCAAACATTCGTGGAGATATTTCATCTCAATTTGCAGATCGTACGCTTCAACCATTCTGGTCTGTAGGAGCCCGCTGGAATGCTCATAGAGAAAAATGGCTGGAAGGAATTGTACCAAACCTGACATTCCGTACCTCCTATGGTAAAACTGGAAGCCAGTCTTACAGTCCTTATCAGGCAATCGAATTCTATTCTTATTCGTCTGCCATGAAGCCCTATGAATCATTTACCGTTTTGGGTGCCTTATTGAAAGGACTGCCTAACCCATCTTTAGGATGGGCGACAACGGATAATTTCAGTGCCAGTACAGAAATGGGATTTTGGAAAAACAGAATTAATCTGAGTTTTAGTTTCTACAATAATATTACGCGTCAAATGCTTGTAGATTATGATTTGGCACCATCAACCGGATTTTCATTTCAGACCACTAATGCAGGCGAATTACAAAATATAGGATTCGATTTGAATGTAAATGTAATTGCCCTACAAGATTACCGTAAAGAATTGTTCTGGACTATTGGAGCAAATGCCAACCATAACAAAAACCGTATTCGCAAGATCTCAAATGTTTTGGAAAAGATGAATGCAGAAGCATTAGCTTCTACAACAGCCCCAATACCCATTTATCAAGTAGGACATTCTACGACAACACTCTATACAGTACGTTCATTAGGTATCGATCCTGCAACTGGTCAGGAAGTATTCCTGAAACGGAATGGAGAAAAGACCTTTACATGGGATGCAACAGACAAAGTGCCTGTAGGAGATACAAATCCTAAAATCAGCGGAGCATTCAATACATCACTCACATGGAAAGATGCATACTGCACACTGGCATTTACATATAAATGGGGCGGTATAGCCTACAACTCAACGTTGGTAGACAAACTGGAAAACAGAAGTGTAGGTCTGAATGCAGACCGCCGCGCATTAACAGAACGATGGATAAAACCCGGCGATGTTACTCCTTACAAAGCTCTGAGCATCACAGGAAGTAATACCCCGCAAAGTACACGTTTTATTATGGATGATAACGAACTGGCCTTTTCTAGTATAAACATAGGTTATCGTTTCCAAGATTCTAAATACGCATTCCTGCGTAAATGCAGTATTCAGGCTCTAAATCTAGATTTTACAACAAATGATTTAGGACGTTTGTCTACGATTGCAATGGAACGAGGTTTAAGTTATCCGTTTGCACGAACATACACACTTGCCCTGTCAATCATTTTTAAATAATTACACACTATACGAAAAAAGTATTGCAAATATGAAACTTCATAAAATTATTACTCCAATATGCGCTTTTGCCATTGCATTGATGCAAACTTCATGCAGTTGGTTTGACATCAATCCTAAAACAGATGTAAAAGCCGAAATATTATTCTCTAAGGAAAGTGGTTTTGAAAGCGCCCTTGCAGGAATCTATATTTCCGCAACTGAACGACAAGGATACGGAGATAACTGGACCTTTGGTTTTATCGACAAATTAGTACAGAGTTATGATAACATTCCTCAAACGGAATCTGCAACAACTATATATGATTATACGCGTGAATCAGGAAGTAAGGATGTATTGGCAACAATGTGGCTAAAAAATTATTTTCTCATAGCTAACGCAAATAATCTATTACAATGGCTTGACCGTAAAGGAGAAACTGTAATCGTAAATGAACAAAAACGTAATATGATTCGCGGTGAAGCTTTAGCGTGGAGAGCTTATCTGCATTTTGATCTGTTACGTGGATGGGGGCCGATCATGAAAGATAATCCAACAGCGAAATCAATACCTTATAGAACTAAGGCAGATAACACAAAACTCCCCCTGTTACCTGCAGATTCTATTGGAAAATTGATTATTGCGGATATTGATTCTGCACAAACGTTATTATCATACGAACGAACAGAATCATTGTCGGGAAGCTCACGTAGATTTCGTCTCAACTATTGGGCAATAACCGCGCTTAAAGCACGCGTTAGTCTTTATTTAGGCGATAAAACTACAGCTGCAGAATGTGCACAAGACGTTATCGAACACTCGGGATTAATGTTAGCCTCAACCAATAACGGAGACCCTGCATTTACCACAGAAACCCTCTTTGGTATAAATATCTATCAAATGGACGAGAATTATACCGATGTTTTTTCACGAGGACCGGAATTCGGTGATCACTATTATTTAAGAACAAACAAATTAGATAATATATTTGATCGTAAAGGTGAAGGCGTAAATGATATTCGTTGCCGGGATTATGCATTTTACATCTATAATGACCAGCAAGTTGCTATTACACGTAAATACCAAACTGCAGTTAACAACTTATATATGGTACCTCTCATCCGCCTACCAGAAATGTACTACATTCTTTGTGAAAGTATGCCATTAGATCAGGCGGCTCCTTATATTTCTGAAGTGATGGAATATAGAGGACTTAACGGATATCAACAATTTAGTTCTGAGCAAGAACGTGAAGATGCCCTGGACAAGGAATATCGAAAAGAATTTTATGCAGAAGGTCAATATTTCTATTTTCTAAAAGCTCACGGTAGAACTGATTTTGCCACACGTCCTGAAGGCTTAAATCAAATGACAGAAGCGCAGTATGTCTTTCCTTTGCCAGATGCTGAAAAAGAATATGGCTGGACCTCCGAAAATGAAGACAACGAAGATAACAACGATCAGACAGTCGAAGCAAATTAAGTCTGACAGGTTAAAAATGTATGATATATAACTGTCTATCTTTAAACATAAAAAAATGAAAACAAAAAAATATATCCCTTTACTTCTGTTGAGCTCTGTATTTGCAGCATGCGAACATCAGGAACCGTTCTTATTTGATGCTCAGAACAATGGAATCTATTTCAATGAAGCAGAATCTGGTTTTCAGAAACAGATTAATTTTGCAGAACGTGTATTAGACGAAAACTGTAATGACACCACAATATACGTCAAAATAAACGTTCTAGGGCATCTAACCAACAATGATAGAACCTTTACATTGCAAACAGATACAATCGCAGGATGGGCAAAACCTCAGGTTACAATTCCAGAAAAACTTGTTATTCCTGCTGGAGAAGCTGGAATTAATCTGCCCATAACCATTCAAAAACCAGCTTTAATGGATTCTATATTTGGAATCAGATTCCTATTAACTCAAGAAGAAGGACAAAGCGATTTTGGTGCAGGTATAGAAGGACGCAATACATTTGATCTCTATGTAGAAGAATCATATTCCAAACCATCTACATGGCAATATAATACTGAATATTTAGGTGATTGGAGTATTGAAAAACAAATTTTCCTCTGTAGAATAGCAGGAAACGCAAATTTGGAAAATGCGTTAAATCAACAAGAAACAACTCCCAAAAACCTGTCAGCCATGGCTATTGACTCAATCAGGAACTTCTATAAACTTCATCCTGAGACAACATTACCATACAATATGCCATTCTATTTTAAATTAAACGCCTACGATGACCACGTTACCTACTCATGTCCGGACTATTGGAGCGACGAACAATTTAAATGGGTGGGTCCGTACAATGCGTATATATTTGCAGCTGTATGCAGTGATAATGGAATAAATACGTCCAATGAATATAAGATATGGACAAACATTAATCAAGAACAGGGACAGACCTATAATAAACGTGCCGTAGAAACTATGCTCTCAGTTTATAACACTGCATCTGTCAATAAACCGGAAACACCAGTAACAGAACAATTCGGTGTACCTATATTAGATAACGTAAATTATGCTTATCAAAACTGTATTCCTTCCTCATGGAATAAAGGAAAAAATTTACTGGAGCCTTACTATGGAGCCTATCAAAATCCATTAATGCCTGCAGGACGAAAGAAATATACTTTCATGCTTAATGCACTTTATAAGGCCAAAAAAGAAACTAATCCAAACTTCTGTCTATATTTAATGTTCCCAGTTATTCAGAAAACAGTTAATGGAGAGATTTCCTATGTTTTGAGTGACGAAGCATTTAAAGGCACAGAATATGCAACAGCAGCAGAAGCATTAAAAGACTTCAACCGAATTTTCCGTGAAGCGGATGTCAATAATGAATTTGGGTTCCCTATTCCTGAAGAAAATGAATAACCATAAAAAGTTATCTACCAGGAAATCAATAGATTTGCGGTGATACTTTAAATATAAATGTACATATATGAAAAAATTTATTATAACTATAGCGACACTATTCACCTTATCAAGTTGTTATAAAGACTTGGGGAATTACGACTACAAGTTCGATCAAATGGATGAGATCGAGAATGTAACACTCACACCTCAGCCTGAAGAAGACATGAATGGAGATTGGGTTATCGAATTTACACAACCGGCAGCAGGAAGCGGTATCCGTACCGAATGGATAAAAGCCGATATCACACATAAATTCCAAAATGAAGATACCTACCGCTGTGAATGGAAATACAATTGGCCCTACGAAACCTCAAACGGTTCTCTAGCATTTAAGGATACGACAATTATTGCTGATTCTATTCCTGTCAAATTCGCAGAAAATACAAATACTTCTTACGAAATTATGCTTATCGTAAAGGACTGCTCCAACAGTCCTGCATCCGGTGTAGAACAATACTATTCCATAACAGTTAATTCTGTTCCGCCTTTCAAGAATTCACTGATGGTTCTCCATGGAAAGGCTGGTGAACGTTTGATTGGAAATATCGATGATAACAAACTCCCCGCACAAGTCACTTATGACGCCTGGAAACAAATTTATGGAGATAAACCAAATCCATTTAAAACGGTAGTGAATATATTTGACAATTCTACATACCACAATAATGGAACTCAAGAACATTATCTATTTGTTGCCACCTATACAGGTTCTGGTTATATTTATAATTCTTATGGTCTCACACCTATCTATAATGAATATTGGACATATCCTAATATAGAAGGACATACCATTATACCTAAACAAATTGGTAAATATAACCCCAATGTTCAATGTGGATTTATGATTGACCAACAAGGTATGGCATATATTTGCGGACGAGCTTTTAAAATGCAATTTTTCCAAATTGGAGCAAATGTAGAAGCAGGAACAGACGGACACATCACATCTGACCAATATGAAGCAGAATGTGGTATTATGTATGCTGATTATCTATTGTTATGGGATAAAAAAGAAGGACGTTTCCTAACAACCTTCTATATGGGTAATCAATTCCCATCTATAACAACATTAGAGCGTTCAGAAGCAAAAATGACAGCACCACTTGTTGATGCTGGTATTGATTTTACCACATCAGGATATGAATCTCCAAAGGGAATGAATGCCGTTTTTGGTTACATATCTTGTGATGGAAGTGAAATCTCAAAAGCAGGATACATGATTTTTGTAGACAATGCAAACAATGCTTATGCATACCGCCTTGAAATAGTTGACAAAGAAGGTACACCTGAAGAAAGCAGCAATGCACCACAAAGCAGAGCGTCACAACCTGTAGAACGTTTTCGTGTAACAGAGAGAGTTGCGCTGAGTGGATTAGAAAACTTCACGGCACAAAGCCCTATGGTGTACTATTCACAATTAGACCCTTCATTCTTTTATTATGCATCGGGTGGAAATCTGTACCGTTATAATATGACAAATAAACAATCATATCTTGTTTACACAGCTCCAGAAGGATATATAATAAACTTGTTGAAATTCCGCTGCGAAACCAACTATTCATATGCTGGAGCATTAACTTCTATATTGGATATAGCCATGAGTAAAGATGGCGAAGGAGCCATTGCTACTATAAAATTAAACAATAGTGGTAGTATCGATAATAATTTCGAACCACAATTCTATACTGGCTTTGGCCCTATTGCTGATATAGCTTTTGCACATGACTATATATACCAAAAATTAACTTTTGAATAAATTCCAATATTTCAGCTGATAAGTTTCAACTAACTTATCAGCTGACAAATTTTTTGTTATAAAAAATTAAGAAGGTAACAAATAAACCTATAAACTAAAAACCATACAAGGAATGAAAAAACATTCATTATTTACGTTAGCCCTAGCAGCCGGCCTTTTATACAACACCAATATCAATTGTTCGGCTCAAACAAAATCATTTACCGTAAACGGTTCTATTGAAGGAGTCAATTCTGGACGTTTACTATTACTTTCTGTTATTGGTGAACAAAAAGCAGATACATTAGACACTTTTACATTTAATGGCAATAAATTTGAGTTAAAAGGAAACATAGAAAAACCAATATTAGGTAAAATCATGCTAGAAGGTTTTGCAGGTGGATTTGATTTCCTGGCAGAACCCGGAATGTCCTATACTGCAACACTTACCAATGGCTCTAAAGTACCAATAAAAGGAGGTAACTTGCAAGATAAACTAAACTCCTACTCAGAAATGATTAGCGAGAGCCAACAGCAAATAAAGCTGTTAAGAAATACTTTCGATAGTCTTAGATCAGAAAACAAATTTCGAAGTGCAAGTAAAATAAACGATAGCATTCAAATTCTCACCACGAATCTACATCGTAAAAATGAAGACTTCCTAAAAAATAATGATAATCTGCTTTCTGCATATATTACGATGAATCGCGTCTACGGACAAGATCTCTCGTTAGAAGCCACAAAACAGGCATACGAACAATTGGGAAGTCAAGCTAAAGAGTCGGCCGCAGGACAAATAATAAAACAGCGTATTGCCCGAATGGAAGGAGCTACAGCCGGACGTATAGCTCCTGATTTTACGTTACCGACACCTGATGGTAAAGAAATTACCTTAAGCAAAATTAAGGCAAAAATAAAAATAGTAGACTTCTGGGCTTCCTGGTGCGGACCATGTCGTCTGAACAATCCTGAACTCAAAAAATTATATGCTGAATTTAAAGATAAAGGATTAGAAATTGTTGGAGTATCACTCGACAATATTCGAAGTAGATGGACAGGAGCCATTGAAAAAGATGGTTTACCATGGATTCAAGTATCCTCTTTGAAAGGCTGGAAATGTGAAAGCGCACAAAAATATAGTGTTTCTGCCATTCCTGCACTGTTTGTTCTTGACGAACAAAATAGAATTATTGCGAAAGATATTAAAGGCGAAGCTCTAAAACAATTCATTTCCGAACATCTAAAATAAATATCAATACAAAAACTCAAATTTACAATGAGCACAAAGAAACTTATATGCGCAACATTCCTGTTCCTTATCGCAGGACATACAATCGCGCAAAACTCTTATGAGATCAATGGACAATTTAGTAATGACTCCTTGCGTTTTAATGGATCTACCATAAAAAAACTATATCTTACAAAACTCGAGGACGGACGCTATATTAATATCGACTCCACTAAAGTACGCCGTAAAAAGTTTACCTTTAAAGGCAAAGTACCTAAAACCAATGAAATGTATTTTATTACAGGATTTGACAATGGGGCTATTTCCGTTTTTCTTGAAAATGGAAAAATAAACATAGCTCCTTTTCAAGCGGCTTATCCGGCAGCTGCAATTCCAACAGGAACTCCCAACAATGATGTTCTAGCAGAATTATCAACTGAATTGAAAAAGGACTTTGATAAGAGTAAAGCCAGAATGGACAGTCTGGAAAATGTAATGCCGGAGTCCATAAAAAATGACAGTGCATTATCCTATGAATATCAGCGTGCCATATTCAACAATAATTCTATGCGCATCAAACTAACAACATTAAATGTTGTTTTGAAACATATGGATAAACCTGCAGCACTTTATTTAATTCAAAACGAACTTGTGAATCTTTTTGATTCCAAAATGATGGAGCAAAGGGTTCTTACAGCCATACCCGACTCACTACATGAACATCCTGTTTATCAAGAACTCTACAATAATGCTGTAGCTAAAAACATGAAAGCAGGAACAGTTGTACCGACACTCAAGGCAACAACTCCTGATGGAAAAGAATTAGCTTTAAGCGATTTAAAAGGACGTTATGTTTTATTAGACTTTTGGGCATCTTGGTGCGGACCATGCCGCAAAGAAATCCCTTATATCAAACAAGCATTGGCTACAGCTGCAGGTACAAACAAATTTGCTGTATTAAGTTTCTCTATAGATGAAAAAGAAAACGATTGGAAAAAATGTATAGAGAATAATAAATTGGAAGATGAAAACTGGTATCATATATCAGATCTTAAAGGCTGGAAATCACCATATGTCGCTTTATTCGGTGTAGATGCCGTACCAAAAACATTGCTTATTAACCCATCAGGAAAGCTAATAACAATAGGATTACGAGGTGAAGAGCTCGTACAAAAGATCAAAAACATCATGGATGGTACTGAAAATTATGAATAAATATTTAAATAAGGAACAATGAAAAATAATATAAAGGCATTTCTAAGCATAGGAATACTATTTGGATGCATAGCAACAAATCTTTCTGCTCAAGATATATGTAATATTAAGGGGCACATTGCCGACCGTAGTATGCGACTCAGTAAAGAACCTATTAAAAAGGTATATTTAAACCAAATGAATGAATCAGAACAATTCATTGTTGTTGATTCTGCTAACATTCAGCCTGACGGTTCATTTGTTTTTAAATTTGATATGACGAACATCCAATATCCTGTTATCGGACATATTACAGGATTTGACAACGGTATTTCTACCTTCTGGATGGAACCAGGCGAAATTATGATAAATATCCAAGAAGCCCGTTACCCAAGCGCAGCTCAAGTTACCGGAACTCCAACTAATGAATTAGCAGCAGAGTATAAAAAGCTACGTCAACAATGCATACGAACACAAACTGATTTTATTAAAATTGCATCAGAAAAACACGGAACCGAATGGTTGGACCAGGATGAAGGAATACGCCAGCGTACAATTATCGGTAATAGAGCCGTACTAAAACAATTGGGCGACGAGATGACATTCATATTAGATCATGCCAATTCTCCATTTGCACCACATAAACTGCAAAAAGAAATTATGTATTATCTTGATGAATTTTCTCTTAACAGAATGATGAATGCAATAAGCCCATCACTGAAAAATCATCCCTATTATACCTCTGTCAATAATGCTATACTCGCAAAATTCCTAAAAGTTGGGGCACAAGTTCCTGATATTAAACTCCCGACAGCAAATGGAAAAGAGATGAAACTTTCAGATTTACGTGGTAAATATGTCTTGCTTGATTTTTGGGCATCTTGGTGCGGACCTTGCAGAAAGGAAATTCCATTTTTAATTCAGTTATTTAATGATACAAAAGAAAAGCGAGATAAATTTACCATTGTTAGTTTTTCTATAGACAATAAAGAAAAAGCCTGGCATCAAGCTATCGCAGAACGTGGGATGAATTTAGAAGGCTGGATTCATGCATCGGATCTTAAAGGCTGGCAATCTGAACAGGCACAGATGTTTGGGGTAGAAGCAGTTCCACATACTGTTTTGATCTCTCCCGAAGGACGTGTTATTTCATTTAATTTACGGGGCGAAGAAATGGTCCGTACAGTTAAACAATTACTTGAAATATAAAATGAACTAATCATCCAACATGGATATTCGGGCGGCAACTGCATGGACAGAAGCCGCCCGAATTAGAATAAAACTTAAATTGCCGACCAAAATCATATGTATCAAAAAGATAAGAAATACCTTACCTTAATTTCAAAGTTTGTCAAATCAGTTATATCTACATATCGCATGTGGATCATGCTCCTTTTACTGACTTATACTGTATCTAGTATACAGGCACAAACAATGGCACGACCTCGTGAAGGCGATGGCGTCAGTACATTCTTAGCACGTTATGGAGTGAATACCAAAGAAGGCAGACGTGCTTTCATCCGCATGAACAAAAAGAAATTAACAGCAAAAGGCGGACTTATTCTTGGACGTTCATACTGTATACCAACACCACAGGAAGCTGGATTAAAAACAACTACCTCACAAAATAAAACAAACAAAGCAAACAGCTCCATTACCGAACCTTTATTTGGTAAGAATCATGAAAAGGTCTCCATCAAATCACAAAAACTAAAAGGAGCCTGTTTTTATCTTGTCAGCGGACACGGTGGTCCAGACCCTGGAGCTATCGGTCGTGCTGGTAAACACGAACTACATGAAGACGAATATGCCTACGATATCATATTGCGTTTAGGAAAATGCCTGTTGGAACAAGGAGCAAATGTCCATTTTATCATTCAGGATGAAAAAGATGGGATTCGGGATGAAAAGTACTTAAAAGGAAGCAAACGAGAAACCTGTATGGGAGCCCCAATACCATTAAACCAGACAGAACGTCTTCAACAACGATGTGATGCAGTAAACCGCCTTTATCGAAAAGATACCAAAGGTTACCGCCGTGCCATATTTATCCATGTTGACAGCAGAAACCGTACAGATCGTGTAGACGTATTCTTCTATCACTGTACAGGAAGTCGCTTAGGACGAAGATTGGCAGAAAGAATCAGAGACACATTCGCAGCCAAATATGATGTGCATCAGCCCGGACGTGGATTTGACGGAAACGTTAGTGCACGCGATTTATACGTATTAAGAAAAACAGATCCGCCGGCAGTCTTTTTAGAACTAGGAAACATTCAGAATGCACGAGACAGACAACGACTCGTACTGCGTAGTAACCGCCAGGCATTAGCAGAATGGATATGTAATGGTATTATAAAAGATTATCAAAAGGGAAATTAATAACAGGCCAGTGACCAAAATCTTTTTAAACGAAATTGAAAGAACAAAGCCAAGATTACAACAAGAACAATATAACTAAAAGGAATTAAAAACATTCTACTCAATAAACAATTATATCTAAGTTGGATGTTTTAACAAGTTACATATCTCCCATGATTGAAAAGTATAGCCTGGTTATTACCGGGCTATATTTATTCTGTCTCTGAAAGATATGAGCCATAGTAATTTTAACATTATCCGCCACTTAAGATGGTAGTCAAATAATCCAAGCCATACAAAATATAATAATTCAAAATTCATAAAATCCCCCAAAAATTCTATTACCGACATGAATGACTTTTCTGGAAAATAATTCAAAATAAATGATTTACAGAAATATAAAACAGAAATCAATCTATACAGAATTACAGCATAAAACCAGATAAAGCTGCTAAAGTATCTCTCAATTGCACATCATTACAAATTCCCTGAAAGCGCATTGTTGTAAGTATAATATTGTAAACATATCTTTCACGATATCCTCCTTAAACATATACTATTGGAGTTCCATACATATTGCTTCATAATCTTTTGGATCATAAAAATAAAACCCCGAAAGTTTTGTATAACTTTCGGGGTTTGCGTTATATTGGGTTAAACTCACTTTATATTAAGCTAGTAACTCAAATCTAAAGGTCTATTAAAACCATTATTCAGCACGCAAAGTAAAACGTTTGAATGCAATAACGGTACAATCCTTGTCAGCTTCCTTCAAATAGTCAGCAACAGAAATCTTATCATTCTGGATAAATGCCTGCTTCAAAAGACATTCTTCCTTGAACAACTTAGAAAGACGTCCCATAGCAATACGCTCGATCATATTTTCAGGCTTACCCTCTTCACGCGCCTTGTCTGCAGCGATTTCCTTCTCTTTTGCAAGAACATCAGCTGGATAATCGCTTTCGTCAATTGAACGAGGACTCATTGCTGCAATCTGCATAGCTACTGCGTGACCATACTGTGCATCAACTTCCTTATTCAAAGCAACGAGTGTGCAAAGCTGATTTTTGTTCTGATGGTTGTAAACAGAGATACATGGTCCTTCAACAGTCATATAACCGTCAAGCTCCATCTTTTCTCCAGTAATACCGCTACGATCTACAACAGCATCAGCAACAGTTGCGTTACCGAAAGGAAGTGCCTTAACTTCATCCAAAGTAGCACACTTATTAGCGACAGCCAAGTCAAGGATGTCATTTGCCAACTTCACGAAATCTTCGTTTTTAGCAACGAAGTCAGTCTCACACTTCAAAGCAATGATAGCACCGAATCCATCTGCAGCTTTTGCTACAACACAACCTTCGGCAGCCTCACGGTCTGAACGCTTAGCAGCCACAGCCTGACCCTTCTTACGAATGATCTCCATTGCCGCTTCAATATCATTGTTAGCTTCTTCCAAAGCCTTCTTGCAATCCATCATACCAGCACCTGACAATTTGCGGAGCTTGGTGATATCAGCCATTGTTACAGCCATAATCGTATTTACATTAAAAATTAATACATGATTAATTATGCTTCTTCAGTTGAAGCTTCAACACTCTCTTCTGCTTCTTCAGTTTTCTCTACACGAGCTTTAGCAGAGCGTTTGCGGTTCTTACCTTCGCCTTCACCAGCAGCCTCAGCGTCAACTTTCTCTGCCTTACGCTCTTCCAATCCTTCAGCGATAGCAGCACAACAAGCTTCGAGAATAACCTCAACACTCTTGTTTGCATCATCATTTGCAGGAATTACGTAGTCTACGTTATCCGGATTAGAATTAGTATCTACAATTGCAAATACAGGAATACCCAAACGGTTAGCTTCGCGAACAGCAATCTGCTCTTTCAACACGTCTACGATAAACAAAGCTGAAGGCAGACGAGTCAAATCAGCGATAGAACCCAAGTTCTTCTCCAATTTAGCACGCTGACGAGAGATCTGAAGAATCTCACGCTTTGACAAGTTTGAATAAGTACCATCGGCAGTCAACTTGTCGATGTTGGCCATTTTCTTCACAGCCTTACGGATTGTTGGGAAGTTGGTCAACATACCACCTGGCCAGCGCTCAATAACATAAGGCATGTTTACAGATGCAGCCTTCTCAGCTACAACCTGCTTTGCTTGTTTCTTAGTAGCAACGAACAAAATCTTCTTACCAGATTTTGCAATCTGCTTCAAAGCCTCGGCAGCATCGTCGATCTTTGCAACAGTTTTATGAAGGTCAATGATATGAATACCATTGCGCTCCATGAAGATATAAGGAGCCATTGCCGGGTTCCATTTTCTCTTAAGGTGACCGAAGTGGCAACCAGCTTCCAATAAAGTCTCAAAATTAGTTCTTGACATTGTTTTTCTTTTTTTAAATCGTTTACTTTCTTTTTTGTTTTCTCAACCAACCATCAGGTAGTCCAAAAAGAATCCCGACGGTTTAGATACTAAACGTTCTTTATGCAGCCCCGTAAACGGCCGAATATTAACGTTTACTGAACTGGAATCTGCGACGTGCTTTTGGACGTCCCGGTTTCTTACGCTCAACTTCACGTGCATCGCGAGTCATGAAGCCCTCTGCACGAAGAGTTTTCTTATCGTCTGCATTGATTTTAACCAAAGCACGGGCGATAGCCAAGCGCAAAGCCTGTGACTGTCCGGTGAAACCACCACCGCAAAGATTTACCTTAATGTCATATTTCTCAGCAACACCCAAAGAATTCAAAGGCTGCTTTACAACATACTGAAGAATAGATGATGGAAAGTACTCTGTAAGGTCTCTCTTGTTAATCGTAATCTTTCCTGTACCCTCACTTACATAAACGCGAGCAATTGCGCTCTTGCGTCTGCCTAATGCATTAACTACTTCCATTACTTATTATTTATACAGGTTAATATCTATCATTTTCGGATTCTGTGCTTCGTGCTTGTGTTCGCTACCAGCATACACATAAAGATTGCCCAACAAATGAGCAGCCAAACGATTCTTTGGCAACATACCCTTTACTACTTTCTTAACCAGACGCTCAGCTCCGTTCGGTTTTGCCATCAAACGAGCAGGTGTCATTTCACGCTGACCACCAGGATAACCAGTATAGCTTAAATATATACGGTCATTCCATTTGTTACCAGTCAACTTAACTTTGTCTGCATTGATGATAATTACATTATCACCGCAATCTACATGAGGAGTAAAGTTTGGTTTGTACTTACCTCTCAACAATTTTGCCACCTTAGAACCCAGACGACCCAATACTTGGTCTGTTGCATCTACAACAACCCATTCCTTATTTACAGTCTCTTTGTTCGCAGAAATGGTCTTGTAACTTAAAGTATCCATTCTTAAATTAAATAATAAAATTGTTACTACTAAAAAAACTTTAATTCTTTTCAATCTGCACTTACATAACCATCCCTCCGGCCAAAGAGCGGACTATTAACATGCAGAATTTTAGACATTTACAGTCTTTTTGATAATAATCGGCTTGCAAAGATACGAATTAATCTGCAAACAACAAGCAATTATGATACAATATTTTTAAAAAGAGGGGAAAATATCGATACGTCTCAGATTATATAAAGTCCCGACAAGTAAAAACAAAAACGATCCGGATATGGCATTATATACCATATCCGGATCAGTTTACAAAAACATAAGTTTTAGGATTATCTGCACACGAATAATACGCATACACAGATTAAGATTGCTTAATATATTCAACAATCCACGCACCGACTTCTTTTGTTCCGTAATGTGTTCCACCTTCGATCTGAATTTCCGGAGTACGAACATGGGCATCCAATGAAGCATTTACAGCCCTACGAATTAATGCCCCTTCTTCTTTCAAACCGAAATATTCAAACAACATAGCAGCAGAAAGAATCTGAGCCAAAGGATTGGCTATATTTAGCCCCTTAGCCTGTGGCCATGAACCATGAATCGGTTCGAATACCGGTGTGTGCTCTCCTGTTGAAGCAGAAGGCAATAGTCCCATAGAACCGGTTATACAAGATCCCTCGTCAGTAAGGATGTCGCCAAAAGTATTCTCCGTAACCATTACATCGAAAAACTTAGGATCCTGAATCATACGCATAGCTGCATTATCGACAAACATATAATCCGTTACAACTTCAGGATACTTTACTGCCATTTCTTTTGCAACCTGTCTCCACAAACGACTGGATGCCAGGACATTTGCCTTATCTACAACTGTCAGATGCTTGCGGCGACGCATAGCATACTCATAAGCGACCTTCAAGATACGCTCAATTTCAGGACGAGTATAAGCATTCGTATCATAAGCTTTCTCGTCGTCCTGATATTTTTCTCCAAAATACATTCCGCCAGTAAGTTCACGGATACAGATAAAATCAGCACCCCGGACCAACTCATCTTTTAACGGTGATTTATGAATCAAACATTCAAAGGTTTCTACCGGACGTATATTAGCAAAAAGACCTAATTTCTTGCGCATCGCCAGCAAACCTTGTTCCGGTCTAACCTTGGCAGTCGGATCATTATCGTATTTTGGATCACCGACAGAAGAAAAAAAGACAGCATCAGCAGCCATACATTTCTGAAAAGTTTCTTCAGGGAATGGATCACCGACTGCATCTATGGCTGCAGCTCCGCATAGAGCATATTCATAATCTACCTGATGACCAAACTTCTCACATACAGCAGAAATGACAGCCACACCTTGTTCTGAAATCTCCGGACCAATTCCATCGCCCGGTAATACTGCAATTTTTAATTTCATACTATTATTTTCTTTTCAACATTATCAAATATATCAAACTACATAAACATATTCACACAGATTATACTATATAGCAACTCTAATTACTCTGTATTCTGATTATCAGAAAGTATCTCATAATCTGTTTCAATGATATTCAACATTTTTATAGTTGCCTTAATAGCCGCTTCCGCCTGATCCGCGTCAAGTCCTCGTGTCCGTATCGTTTTTTCATTCCAATTCCAAGTGATTACAGTTTGTACAAAAGCATCAGTCCGCCCGCCAGGAGGTATCGTTACACTATAATTTGTCAACCATGGAAAAGAACGATTCAGACGTTCCTTATATATTGACCTGGCAGCACGCATAAACGCATCAAACTGTCCATCACCTGAAGCCTGAGCCTCATACTCTATTCCGTTTATCTCCAGACGGACACAGGCCATCGGTTTCAAGCCATAAGCTGTCGTAACCATATAACTAACCAGACGAACATGCTCTTCTGGCGCATCATGCTTCAAAACATCTGCAACAATAAAAGGTAAATCGTCCTGAGTGACCAACTCCTTCTTATCTCCTAATTCGATAATACGTTCGGTGACCCGTTTTGTCTGTTCAGCGGTCAATTCCAGTCCTAATTCTTCTAAATTCTTCAGGATATTCGCCTTTCCACTGTTTTTACCCAACGCATAAGCCCGTTTACGTCCGAAACGCTCTGGCAACAAAGCATTACAATACAGATTGGCCTTATTATCCCCATCTGCATGTACTCCTGCCACCTGCGTAAAAACATTATCACCAGTTATTGGTTGATTTGGTGGTATTGCAATACCGGAATAACTTTCTACAAGACGGCTCACATCGTTCAATCTGTCTTCCTGAATATTTGTCTCGGCATGAAACTGATCTTTTAAAATAGCCTGAACACTTGACAACGGCGCATTGCCAGCCCGTTCCCCTAATCCATTGACCGATGTATGTATTCCGCGACAACCGGCATAAACAGCAGCCAACACATTAGAAATAGCCAAATCATAATCGTTATGCGCATGAAAATCAAACCGTATATGAGGATATCTTTTTACCATTTTACGCATATAACCGATTAAATGCAAAGGATTTAGCACACCAAGTGTATCAGGAAGCATAAAACGTTCTATGGATTCATTCTGCAAAGCGTCAATCACCTGAAAAACATAATCTGGCGAATCTTTGATTCCATTGCTCCAATCTTCCAAATAGACATTCACCCGGATACCCAATTCTGCTGCATAACGTAAGGAATTCCGGATATCAGCAATATGTTCTTCGGGAGTTTTCTTTAACTGATGAACACAGTGATTCAATGACCCCTTACAAAGAAGATTTATGTTTTTGCAACCACAACGGGCAATCCAATCCAACGAAGTTCCACCATCCACAAAGCCCAAGACCTCCACACGGTCCAACATGCCGGCCTGTTTGGCCCAACGGCATATATTCGTTACAGCCTCGATTTCTCCATCAGAAACACGTGCAGAAGCCACCTCAATCCGATCCACATTTAAATCCTGCAGCAAAGCCTTGGCTATCATCAGTTTTTCGTGCGGCAAAAAACTTACACCATTGGTTTGTTCACCGTCGCGCAATGTTGTATCCATAATTTCCACTTTTATGGGAAAAGTCTGCGGCATAGGATTTAAATCTTCAGATCTTATCAGCTTCATATTCACAAACGATGTTTTTCCTCCCAAGCTTCAATTTTTTCTTTATTCTCCAGCAAGAAATCAATGTCGTCCAATGCATTCATCAAACAATATTTTTTATATCCATTGATTTCAAAGCGTTCACTCCGGCCGGTAGCTTTATTTGTTACAGTCTGCTCTGGCACATTAACTTCAACCTGCATATTGGGATTCTCCGCAATACTTGCAAAAAGTTCAGCGAGAAAGTCTTCGCTGACAACCACAGGAAGCACAAAATTATTCAACTCATTATTTTTATGAATGTCGGCAAAAAAACTGCTGATGACAACGCGGAAACCATATCCGGCAATAGCCCATGCTGCATGTTCCCGACTGGAACCACTTCCAAAATTTTTTCCGGCAACCAGAATTTCCCCCTTGTAAGTCGGATCATTAAGAACAAAATCCTCATTAAGACTACCATCCGGACGGTAACGCCAGTCTCGGAACAAATTCTCTCCAAAAAACTTCTCCTCTCTTGTCGTTGCTTTTAAAAAACGTGCCGGAATAATCTGATCTGTATCTATGTTCTCCAAAGGAAGTGGAACGCAAGTACTAGTTATAACATTGAATTTCTGTTTCATGGTGATTCTTGTTTACATTAATGTTCTTGGATCGGTAATGACACCCGTAACTGCGGCTGCGGCTGCCACAAGCGGGCTTGCCAGAACAGTCCGGGCACCGGGGCCCTGGCGCCCTTCAAAATTCCGGTTTGATGTAGAAACAGACAATTTACCGGATGGAATCTTATCATCATTCATAGCCAGACAGGCGGAACAACCTGGCTGACGAACAGTAAAACCAGCTTCCTCAAAAATCCGATCTAGTCCTTCAGCCTTGATTTGTTCTGCCACCATCCACGATCCGGGCACAAGCCAGCAAGTTACCCGATCAGCCTTTTTACGTCCTTTAACTATAGATGCAAATGCCCGGAAATCCTCTATGCGTCCATTCGTACACGAACCACAGAACACATAATCAACCGGTTTGCCAATCAAACCGTCTCCAGCTGAAAATCCCATATAATTCAATGACTTTTGATAAGATGCTCTGCTGGCCTCAGGAATCTCTGTAACATCTGGAATACGTTGGGTTATGCCCATACCCATACCCGGATTTGTTCCATAGGTCACCATAGGCTCTATATCTGCTGCCTCAAAAGAAATTTCCCGATCAAAAATTGCATCAGGGCCGCTTTGTAATGTTTTCCAATAAGCAACAGCTTTATCCCAATCTTCACCCTTTGGAGCATATTCTCTACCTCTGATATAGGCAAATGTCGTTTCATCGGGAGCAACAAATCCTCCTCTCGCTCCCATTTCTATAGATAGATTACAAAGTGTCAGCCGCCCTTCCATGGACAAGCATTGTACTGCCGTACCTGCATATTCTACAAAATAACCTGTTGCACCGGAAGTCGACATCTTACTCATAATATACAGAGCTAGATCCTTGGCTGTAACTCCCTTACCCAAAGTTCCATTTATCGTAATACGCATTGATTTCGGCTTCTGCTGCAGAATACATTGTGAAGCCAACACCATTTCCACCTCCGAAGTACCAATACCAAAAGCAACAGCCCCCATGGCTCCATGAGTAGACGTGTGAGAATCACCACATACAATCGTCATTCCCGGAAGTGAAAGTCCACGTTCGGGCCCCACCACATGAATGATACCATTTTTGGGATGCATCATACCAAAATGAGTCAGCCCAAAATCAGCTGCATTCTTTGCCAACGTGTCCACTTGTGTTTTGCTTACCGGATCTTCAATGGGTTTATCCTGATCATGCGTCGGTGTATTGTGGTCTGGCATACAATATATATTTTCCGGGCGGAAACATTTTATACCGCGTGCCCGTAACCCTTCAAATGCCTGTGGACTTGTCACTTCATGACAATACAAACGATCAATATACAATTGCGTCGGTCCGTCTTCAACAAGTTGCACCACGTGCGCATCCCAAATTTTGTCAAATAGCGTATTTGCCATGTTTCTATATTGATTTGTGGTTAATTAAAAATCTTATTTTTTAAATTTGTTGATACAGTCAATATATGCTTCAACAGAAGCTGTCACAATATCCGTATTGGCTCCAAAACCATAATATACGTGACCATCATATTCCACCTGCATATGTACCTTTCCAACATCGTCAGACCCTTTGCTGATGGCCTGAATCGTAAATTCTTTCAAAACCATATGCCGTTTGATTATATTCTTCAAAGCAGAAATTGCAGCATCAACAGGACCATTGCCACTTGAGGAAGCCTCGAATTTTTCGCCGGCAATGTCTAGTCCAATACATGCAACCGACTTAACTCCCATACCTGTTGTCACTTGCAGATAATCCAACTTGACAGCATGTGCCGCCGTACGGTCAGCACCAGCCAACATCAGAATATCATCGTCGTTGACTTCCTTCTTCTTATCAGCCAACTTTAAGAATTCCTGATAAGTTGCATCCAGACGTTCACTATCCATTTCCACACCCAAAACATGTAAACGATGCTTCAAGGCTGCACGGCCACTACGTGCCGTCAGAACAATCGCATTATCATCTATACCGACATCCTTAGGGTTCATAATCTCATAGGTCTGTACATTTTTCAACACACCATCTTGATGAATACCACTGGAATGTGCAAAGGCATTTCTACCGACAATCGCCTTATTCGGCTGTACCGGCATGTTCATCAAACTAGAAACCAGACGACTCGTAGGATAAATCTTTTGTGTATTGATATTCGTATCAATACCAATACCCTTATGGCATTTCAAAATCATGGCAACTTCTTCAAGCGAAGTATTTCCTGCTCTTTCGCCGATACCGTTTATTGTTACTTCTACCTGTCGTGCTCCATTCAAAACCCCGGCAATTGTATTTGCCGTTGCCATACCTAGATCGTTATGGCAATGTGTAGACAAAATTGCCTTACCTGCAGACAATCCATCAACATGTTCCATCAGATACTTGATCTTTGCTCCAAAATCCTGGGGCAGGCAATAACCAGTTGTGTCCGGAATATTAATAACAGTCGCCCCGGCTTTAACTACAGCATCAACTACTCGAGCCAGATATTCATTGTCTGTACGACCTGCATCCTCTGCATAAAACTCAACATCTTCAACATAACGCTTGGCATACTTAACGGCAGCAACAGCCCGCTCAATAATTTCTTCACGATTGGAATTGAACTTATACTTGATGTGCGAATCAGAGGTTCCGATTCCCGTATGAATTCTTTTATGTTTTGCATATTGTAATGCATCGGCAGCCACATCAATATCTTTTTGAACAGCTCGGGTTAAGGCACAAATAGTCGGCCATGTCACAGCTTTAGAGATTTCAATTACTGAATTAAAATCTCCAGGACTGGATATTGGAAATCCAGCTTCTATAACATCAACTCCTAATGCTTCCAACTGTCGTGCCACTTGTATTTTCTCTACGGTATTCAACTGACATCCGGGAACTTGTTCTCCATCTCTAAGTGTCGTGTCAAAAATAAATAATCTGTCGCTCATAATATTATCATTTACTTGTTTTCAAAAAAATAAGCCTTTCACACCATGAAGTGGGAAAGGCTCAGGATATTCATATCAAACTATCACATACCAATCACACTTCCGACAACGAGACGCAATCGAATACCCAAAATGACCAGTAAGTTCATAGTTCTGTTTCTCATTATTTTAAATTTTATATTTGCAAAGTTAAAATGATTTTGGAAATGAGCAAAACAATCATTATAAAAAATAAGCGTTTTATGATAAATCCTATTTTAAAACATATATTTACTAATACTTTCACATTTATAATCCAATTGAAACGCCAATATAGTTCATGACTTTTTATAATACCTAGCTAATAAAAACGGACGGTTTAGTGCCAAACGAGCACAGACATAAGCTCCTCCTGACCCAACAAGGAACACGAATCCCGTAGACACCAACATATTGCCTAATCCAACAATAGGAGAAACCAAGCCACCAAAAGCAAAACCAAGCGCTCCTAAAAGAGCTGAGGCCGTCCCGGAATTATCACGTTCACAATCTAAAGCCAACGTATTGGATGCTGTAAAAGTAAGTCCTAACATGAACAACAATCCCACCAAGAAAATCTCATATATCCAAAAGCTACAATCTAAGATCAAAGCCAGAAAAAGGAATACAGCAACGAAAAACATGCCACGACTACCTGAATACAACGCGTTTTCCGGATGTGAAAACCGAACCGCAGAAGCCGATGAAAGCACAATAACCAATGCATTGATTCCAAAACAAATACTAAACATCATGGGAGAAAAGCCATAATGTTGCTGCATAATAAATGGAGCGGAAGCAATATTAGCAAACAAAACTCCTTGAGCAAATCCAAATTGAAGAACATAACAAACATAACTTCGATTACGAATCACAAGCCTAAAAGTCCTCAACAATTCAAACCAGTTCATATTCTGACGATTTCTTTTCGGATATGTCTCAGAAAAACAAATGCTTGCCAACAACAGAACTACACCTAACACAAAAAGAATCCAAAAAATCCCCTTCCATCCGGTTGTTTCAGCCAAAACTCCTCCAATAATCGGTGCTGTAACTGGTGCAACTCCATTAATTGCTCCGATCAACGCCAAAGTTTTCGCCAAATCCTTTCCTGTGAATTTATCCGCAGCCACAGAACGGGAAATAACAATACCTCCAGCACCAGACATGCCTTGAACAAAACGCCAAAAGGCAAATTGCAAAATTGTTTTCGAGAAAATACAACCTAACGTTGACAGTAAGAATAAAACCATAGCCACCATCAAAGGGGATCGACGGCCATATTTATCACTTAACGGACCAAACAAAAGCTGACCAACAGCTAAACCAATCATGCTGGTCGTCAAACCTAATTGTACCATAGAAGAAGTCGTCATAAATGAATTTGTCATATCCGGTAATGTAGGCAAATACATATCGGTAACAAATGGGCCGAACGCCGTTAGCATTCCTAAAAAACATAGAAGGAACAATCGTGAATTATTTTTCTCCATAAATGAAAACATTAAAAATCAGTGCAAATTTAAGATAAAACGCAGGGGGAGACCCTTTCTATTATAGCACAAAAATTTTCATAAACAGAACAAAAGCACTCGAAACAAAAAAAATAAGCGTATCTTTGTTTCATTAATCTACAATATTATGTTTCTAGACGTAGATAAATCTCTAATCAGATATATAGAAGGTAACCTTAGCTTTCTACAAGATAAGCCGCGTTATTTTGACTGTGGCATCCAAATTATATGTATCAATGGCGAAGGTACAATTTCGACAGGTGCTCAACATTATCATCTCAAAACGATGTCAGAACTCATATTCTGGAATGGCAGCATTCTGCATCTGACTGATGCGTCAGATGATTTTTTAGTCAGATTGCTTTTATATCCATCTAAAATATTCCTGCAAGCTGCTATTTCTCTTGATCATACTTATTTCAAATACATCATGGATTTCCCGTTATACGAATTCAATGAAAAAGATATTCAAGGATGGCAGCAGATAAACCTTTGGATGGACATGGCAAAAATGCTCTTCACATCAAAATCACTTGTTTTTAGAGAGCAGATGGAACGGAACTATCTACAAAGTATGTTAATGTGGATTTTTAATTCTATTCCGGAAAAATACATCAGTCCGGAAAAATCATTCACTCGGAAACAACTAATATTTCATAAATTCATGCATCTGGTACATCAAAATGCAAAAACTGAACATCAAGTCACTTATTATGCTCAAAAACTATACATTTCCTCACGTTATCTGCATGAAATAACCGTATTATATGCAAAAGGAAAAACTCCAAAAGATATTATTGATGAGCAAATAACGACCGAGATTATGGTTCTACTCAACAATCCCAATCTATCCATAGCAGAAATTGCCGAAATCTGCAAATTTCCGGACTCATCATATCTAAACAGATTTTTCAAGAAAAAAACAGGATTTCCACCGGGAAAGTACCGTAATATGAACGGGAAATAACAAAAAAAATTCCTCCGGAAGTCCTTTCGGATCCGGAGGAATCATTCATTGAAAACGGCGGCTACCTACTCTCCCACG
>CALUIV010000035.1 GCA_944320775.1 uncultured Paraprevotella sp.
ATTGATGTTATTGGGTTATGGCGCAAAGGTAGGTTTGGGGAACATGCGTGTCAAGGCGGAAAATAGAATGGTTACGTTTCTAATGCAAAGATATGATTAAAAGTTTTTTTTCCAAATGAATCATTAATTTTTTAGACAATCTGTTATTTTGTTTTCGGTGAAAAACAATAGGTTATTCTTCTATAATTCGTCGTGCTCCAACGTAGCGTTGCTGATAATAGGCTTCTTTCCCAAAGTCGTCAATGACTGTTCCCCGGTTGCTTGCATGGGCGAATTTGAAATTTCCGGTTTCTGGATCTACTTGGACCACAATACCGACATGGTTAATGTTGCGTGATAATCCTCTTGAACCAAAGAATACTAGATCACCTATTTGGAGTTCTTTTTTGGATACGGATTTTCCGTCTTGGTATTGTTCGCGTGATGAACGGCTGATTTTATATCCTAGTTGATCATAAATAAAACTGGTAAACCCCGAACAATCAAAAGATGAGGGGCCCTGTGCGCCACGACGATATCGTTTGCCTAAATAGGGTTGGATGATGGTGTTCAATTCTGTTAGGACGTCTGGTAGAAGTGTTTTCGTCCGTTCAATATTTCCATTATCAGAAATGATGATTTCCGTGTCGGGAAAATCTGCCAGTGTCAATTCTTTGATTTCATGGGCTGCAAGGTTGTCTTCATCTTTGATTGGACCTGTTCCTGGTTTTTGGATAAAGGAATAAATGTTGCCTTTCAGAAAGTGACCTTTATTGTCCAGTTCAGCAACCAAAATAGGAGCATATCCCATAGCTTCTTTCAGGTTGATGCGAAATGGAGTACAGAAATTACCTAAACTATAGGCAATAAGGTGATTTTTGTATAATTCTATTGCTCTGAGGACATGAGGACCATGTCCGAAAACTAAATCGGCTCCGGCATCTATACAAGTACGAGCGAACAATACCACGTTGCCTCTCGGTTGTTCCATGTAAGTTTCTTCCTTGAATGGAATATGTTTAAAACTAAGCCCTTCTGCTCCGCCATGGAAAGAAACAACAAGAATGTCACATTCTGAACGAACGGAAGAAATGAGTGTTTTAGCAGCATCCAAATCAAAAATACTTGGAGTCATCGGACTGTATGAAAAGGCGCAGAATCCATATTTGATCCCTTTTTCTTCAAAAAGTACGGCTTGAGCACTTCCTGTATGTCCGGCATAGGCTATTCCAAGACTTTTTAAAGTTCTTCGTGTTGAGGCCCGTCCTGTTTCTCCAAGATCGTTGGTATGATTGTTTGCTATGCTTACAGCGTTAAAACCGGCGTTTTTTAGGTTTTTAGCCAATTTTTCCGGAGTTCTGAAAATAAAAAAAGCATCTTTATTATTCTTGTCTTTGAATTTTCCGCCGGAATTCAGAAAATTGCTTTCCAAATTACCAAACGCAGCATCAGCATCTTTTATGATGGAAGTGACATGATCGAAGAGATGCCTTCCGTTTTTTTTCGGCAGATGAATTCCCTGGATTGAATCGGGATATGTGGTTCCCATCATGATATCGCCAGTCATGGCAATACGGACCTGCTTTTGTTCTCGGGCATAAACCGTCATAATGGAACACAGGCAAAAAAATAAGGTGCTTATTATTTTCGTTTTCATGTGTAATCAGTTAATTCCAATAAATAATGGTTCTAGTATCCGTATACTCTGTTCCGTCTAAAGTATAACTTCGTTTTGTCCAGTTACCTTGATTGTCAGTTTCTTTGTATTGATATTCTAAAATCGTTTTGCCGTTTGCAGAACATTCCTTGCTAAGTCTGTTTTGCCGGTCGTATGTAAATTGTGATATGTTTTGTTCTTGTTCTTCGTTGATGGTTTTCTGTTGTGTCAGACAATTGTTTTCATACTGGAAATTTTCTTGTAATATGACCTGATTATCATTGGTGATAATTTGTTTTTCTATTAATTTTTGGTTTTCATCGTATATGTAAATAGAAAAATAGACACTGTCTTTGTCCAAACAGAATTTAAATTTGTTCGGACTGATTTTTTCTGAAATAGAGTGGATTGTATCCTGATTTCCTAATATAATTATTTTCTCAGGTAATCCTTCCTTATTATAATATGTAATTGCTGTATCATCTGAGATATCCTTGCAATAAAGAATATCGCCATCTTTGTCAAAGGCATCAATATGCAGTGTGGAATCTGCATAATTTGTTTGTACTTCTTTTACTTGTCCGAACAATTGGTTTTTAGGATTTTGTTTTTGTGGATGGCATGCCGTATTTAATATAATTGAACTCAAGGTGAAGGTGAGCAGCAGAAAAATAGATTTTTTCATAAGTTTTTAAATTGTTTTTGCAAAGATAGGGCTCTTTGAGGTGATTTGCAAATGAAAATTTGAGGATTCTGTATGTATTAATTAGGTATTATAATATAGATATATGAATAAAAAGAATTTGCCCTTACCTGAATCATTCGGGTAAGGGCAAATATATTTAAATAAATTGATTATACTTGTGTGTACTATGATTCTTCTTTATCCAATAGGATATTCATGATTTCACACGCAGATTTGGCTACAGATGTTCCAGGGCCAAATATGGCTGCAACACCAGCCTGATACAAGAAGTCGTAATCTTGAGCAGGAATGACACCTCCGGCAATGACCATGATGTCTTCTCTTCCCAGTTTCTTAAGTTCGGCGATAACTTGCGGAATGAGTGTCTTATGACCGGCAGCCAAAGAGCTAACCCCTAATACATCCACATCATTTTCTACAGCTTGTCGTGCAGATTCTGATGGCGTCTGGAACAAAGGTCCCATATCTACGTCGAAACCACAATCGGCATAACCGGTAGCACAAACTTTAGCACCGCGGTCGTGTCCGTCTTGTCCCATTTTGGCTATCATGATACGTGGACGGCGTCCTTCTTGTTTGGCAAATTCTTCTGTCAGTGCGCAGGCTTTTTCAAAAGCGCTGTCTGATTTACTTTCTGATGAATACACTTGTGATATTGTTCTGATTACTGCTTTATATCGGCCTACAACAGCTTCGCAGGCATCTGAAATTTCTCCTAAAGTAGCGCGTACACTTGCTGCTTTTACTGCCAGATCGAGTAAGTTGTGTTCGCTCTTCTTTCCATCCTGAAATTCTTGTACACATGCAGTGATGGCTGCAAGAGCTTTTTTAACTTCTTCTTCGTTTCTGTTTGCTTTAAGGATACGCAGATTTTCTTCCTGTTGCAAACGTACTGCCGTGTTATCCACTTCAAGAATATCAATAGGATCTTCATGATCCAAACGATACTTGTTGACTCCGACAATGGTTTGTGAACCAGAGTCGATGCGAGCCTGTGTACGTGCAGCTGCTTCTTCAATACGCATTTTGGGGAGTCCTGTTTCAATAGCTTTTGCCATACCGCCGAGTTTCTCAATCTCTTGAATATGAGCCCATGCTTTGTGTACCAATTCGTTGGTCAATGTTTCTACGTAATAAGAACCGGCCCACGGATCGATGTGCTTGCAGACTTCTGTTTCGTTCTGGATGTAAATCTGGGTGTTTCGTGCAATACGTGCGGAGAAGTCCGTTGGCAGGGCAATGGCTTCGTCCAAAGAGTTGGTGTGCAGGGATTGTGTATGTCCCAATACGGCAGCCATAGCTTCGATACAAGTACGTCCTACGTTGTTGAACGGATCCTGCTCGGTCAGTGACCAGCCGGAAGTCTGTGAATGGGTACGCAATGCCATGGATTTCGGATTCTTGGCTCCGAAGCTCTTGACAATCTTTGCCCAAAGCAGACGGGCAGCACGCATCTTGGCAATCTCCATGAAGTGGTTCATACCGATAGCCCAGAAGAATGAAAGGCGTGGGGCGAACGCATCAATGTCGATACCGGCATTGACACCGGCGCGCAAATAATCAATACCGTCAGCCAAGGTATAAGCCAATTCAATATCGGCAGTGGCACCGGCTTCCTGCATGTGATATCCGGAGATGGAGATAGAGTTGAATTTTGGCATCTTTTGTGAGGTGAACTCAAAGATGTCTGCAATGATTTTCATGGAGAAGGCTGGTGGGTAAATGTAGGTATTACGCACCATGAATTCTTTCAGAATGTCGTTTTGGATGGTTCCTGCCATTTCTTCCAGTTGAGCTCCTTGTTCCAAACCGGCGTTAATATAGAATGCAAGGATTGGCAATACAGCTCCGTTCATGGTCATGGATACGGACATCTTGTTCAAGGGAATTCCTTCGAACAGAACTTTCATGTTCTCGAGTGAACAAATGGAAACGCCTGCTTTACCGACATCACCGACTACACGTTCGTTGTCTGGGTCATATCCGCGATGGGTCGGCAGGTCAAATGCAACAGACAGACCTTTCTGGCCACTTGCCAGGTTGCGACGGTAAAATGCGTTACTTTCTTCGGCTGTAGAGAAACCAGCATATTGACGGATGGTCCACGGGCGGAACGGATACATCATACTGTATGGTCCACGTAGGAACGGAGGAATACCGGCCGCAAAATCCAGATGTTCCATTCCTTCCAAATCTTCACGGGTATACACAGGTTGGATATCAATCTGTTCCGGAGTCTTCCAATTGGCTGTGATGCCATTTTCTTTTTGCCAGTCTTGTCCGTTTTGAGCTTCAAAACCGGCGAATATATCTATATCTTTAAAATTTTGTCTCATTTGATTCCCAATTTAGCGTTATATTCTTTTAAAGTTTTGAGCTGATCCACACGGACATGGATGAAGTTTTCAATGCCGGCAGCTTTTAAATCATCGCTGCATGCTGGTGCACCGGCGACGACAAACATGGCTCGTCCGTCGAGTGCCTTGAAAGCCGGGATGGCATATTCTGCATATTCGTCATCACTTGAGCAAAGCACCACTATGTCGGCTTGAGCGGCTAAAGCAGCCTCTATACCTTCTTCAACTGTGGCAAATCCTAAATTGTCAATCACTTTATAACCTGCACAAGCCAAGAAATTACAACTGAATTGTGCACGAGCTTGTCTCATGGCGAGGTTACCAATGGTTAGCATAAATGCAACTGGTTGTTTTTCTGCTTTTTCCGTCTGTAAGCGCAGTTCCTCGAAATCGCTTGCCAATCTGCTGGTTTCCAGCTTAGCAAATGGTTTTTCGCATTCATTTGCGCCATGATGACCACAACAGCTACAAACTTCAACTGGTTGTTTTCCATCACTTTTCTCGTTAAAATTCGGGAATTGATTGGTTCCGAGCAGAAATTCTTTTCGTTTTCCTGCATTAGCGTGACGGAGTTTATTGGTTTCATTGATTTTATCTTGGATCAGCCCTTTGGTTGCAGCTTCCAGGAATCCTCCGGCATCTTCTGTTTCCAAGAAGAGCTTCCAGCCTTCTTCTGCAAGAGATTGAGTCAATTTTTCAATAAAATAAGATCCTCCAGCAACATCAACGATTTTATCAAAATGAGCTTCTTCTTTTAATAGAAGTTGTTGGTTACGAGCAATGCGTTCTGCGAATTCTGTGGGCTGCTCATATGGTTTGTCAAATGGTGTTACCACGATGGCGTCTACGTTTGCAATAGCGGCGCTCATCGCTTCGGTTTGTGTACGTAACATGTTGACATAACTGTCGAAAACAGTCATATTGTATTCGGTTGTTGTCGCATTGACATACATTTTGCAGGCACAGTCACAAGCCGGTTCGTATTGTTTTACGATTTGAGCCCATAACATTCTGGCTGCACGGAATTTGGCAATTTCCATGAAATAGACTCCGCTGATACCCATATTGAACTTGATTTTGCTGGCTGCCAGTTCAACAGGAACTCCTGCTTCCACCAATTGGTTCAAGTATTCGTTACCCCAGGCCAAAGCATAACCTAATTCTTGATAAACATAGGCACCGGAATTGTTCAGTGTATCTGAATTTACGGCTATACACCGGAAATTCGGGTATTCAGCAAATACTTCTACCAATTCTTTTGCTGTAGCCAACAACTTTGTTGTATCCTTTCCTTTAGTCAGAATCTTTTGTATGGGATCAAAAGCAATACTGCCGACAATTTTTTCTGGAGCGTAACCTTTGGCCTTAAAATAATCGACAAGCAGTTTGGCCAATTTTAATGTGTGTCCTTGACATGTGCTGAAATTGAGTTCGATACAATCAGCTTGTATACCTTGCAACAGTTTTTCCAAATAGTCGGCACTTAATTCGTTCTTAGGGATTTGCAGCCCTAGAGAATTGATACCTTTATTCAGAATATCCAAAGCTTTGGTATTAGCCGTTTCTGCATCTTCACATTTGATGTTTTGGCGTACATACCATTGGTTGTTGTCTGTCTTGTTTCCTCTAATAAAAGGATACTCATCCGGTAACGTTTTTGTTGTAGTCAGGTCTGCAATGTCTTCGCGACGATAAAAAGGCTGCATATTGAAGCCTTCATTGGTTTTCCAAACCATTTTTTTCTGGTAATCAGCTCCTTTCAGATCAACTTCGATCTTGTCACGCCATTCTTGCGCAGTTGGGGCTATGAAATCAGAAAAGAGTTTTTCTTTACTATCTGCCATAGTGCTATTTAAGTTAAAAATGTATTTTTCACTAGAGCAAAAATAGCAAAACTTCATTGACAGTGCAAAAAATGTTGTTGAAAAACGGTGTCATTCTTTTTTTTTTATCTATTTTTGCCAAAACACTTATTAAAGTTAATCTAAAATAAGAATATGAAAGTATGGATTGGTTAAACTCATTGTTTTTTGACTCGGATTCCATTGCACATATAGTTTTACTGTATTCGCTGGTAATAGCTGCTGGAGTCCTTTTGGGAAAAATTAAATTTTTCGGCGTTTCGTTAGGAGTCACATTTGTATTATTTGTCGGTATTGTCGCCGGCCATTTTGGTTTTACCGGTAATATGAGTGTGCTGAATTTTGTGCAAGACTTTGGATTGATACTTTTTGTTTACTTCATAGGATTGCAGGTTGGGCCCAGTTTTTTCGAAGCCTTTAAAAAAGGTGGAGTTACGATGAATCTGTTGGCAGCCGGTATTGTAGCCTTGAATGTCGTTGTCATGTTGGTTCTTTACTATCTGGTTTTTGACACGAATGATCCGAATTCGTTGCCGATGATGGTGGGTGTCCTTTGTGGTGCCGTAACAAATACTCCTGGTCTCGGTGCCGCAACGGAAGCTTTATCTCAAGTTTTTAGCGAAGGAACAGCGCCACAAATTGCTTCGGGGTATGCTTGTGCATATCCATTAGGTGTTATTGGTATTATTGGAGCTACGATAGCATTGCGCTATTTATGTCGTATTTCATTGAAAGAAGAAGAAGATCAGATTGCTCGCGAACGGGCTGAAAATCCTCATGCTAAACCGCACAAAATGACATTGCGGGTGGAAAATGCTTCTATGAATGGGAAAAACCTGAAGGTGGTCAGTGAATTCTTAGGTCGTGATTTTGTCTGTTCCCGTGCTTTACATCAGGGACACGTCAGTATTCCTAATCGAGATACTGTACTTCATTTAGGAGATTCCATTTTCATTGTATGTGCTGAAGATGATGCTGAGGCGATTTCTGCATTTATTGGTCCAGAAGTGGATGATATCGATTGGAACGTGCAAGATATGCCCATGGTGTCAAAGAGTATTTTAGTGACTCAATCCAGTATGAATGGGAAAACGTTTGGAGAAATGCATTTCAGTTCTGTTTATGGTGTTAACGTGACTCGTATTACTCGTTTCGGTATGAATCTTTATGCAGATCGGAATTTGAGAATCCAGGTTGGTGATAAGATTGTAGCAGTTGGTCCTGAAGATGCGGTTGATCGTGTGGCGAATTTAATGGGTAATTCTGTTTCTCGTTTGGATCATCCTAATATGGCAACTATTTTTATTGGTATTCTTTTGGGTATTATTTTAGGTAGCTTGCCGATAGCAGTTCCGGGTATTCCGACGCCAGTCAAATTGGGTTTGGCAGGTGGTCCGTTGATTGTTGCTATTCTGATTGGAAAGTTAGGTTATAAACTTAAGTTGGTGACCTATGTTTCGAATAGTGCTAATTTGATGTTGCGTGAAGTCGGCCTTGTTCTGTTTTTGGCTAGTGTCGGTATAAAGGCAGGAGGTAACTTTGTTGAGACTGTTGTTGCAGGTGATGGCTTACAGTATGTATGGACTGGCTTTTTGATCACTATTATTCCTATATTAATAATAGGTATGATTGCTCGTTTTAAATATAAGATGAATTATTTTACTTTGATGGGATTAATAGCGGGAAGTACCACTGATCCGCCGGCTTTGGCTTTTGCCAATCAAAGTTCAAACAACGATGCACCTTCAGTAGGATATTCAACGGTATACCCGTTAACGATGTTTCTAAGAATACTTACTGCTCAGATTATTATATTACTCATGTGTTCTTAAACAGAGGCCTATATAAATGGTAAATCACCAATAAGGTGTGATTTACAGTTAATCTACAAAATAAAAAGTCATATCATTTTTGATATGACTTTTTATTTTGTAGATTAAAAATTACTTTGGCAACTGGATTATAAATCAGCAATGCCCAAATAAACAGGTTTTTTATCTGTTTCCGTACATTTTATCGTAGTAGTCTTGATAATTTCCACTGGTGACTTCTTCTACCCATTTTTGATTTTCCAAATACCAGCGTATTGTTTTTACGATACCTGTTTCGAAGTTGGTTTCAGGATACCAACCTAAATCATTTTTAATTTTTGTCGGATCGATACCATAACGCATGTCATGTCCCAAACGGTCTTTGACAAATGTAATCAGGCTTTCATTGATCCAGTCAATACTGATTGCGCCCTCTTCATCTCTGATTTGTTTCTTCAGTAAAGTCCGCAAAGCTGGTTCTTGCTCCATCAAATCGTGTATAGTCTTGATGGTCAGTTTGACAATCTGTATGTTTTGGCGTTCATTATGACCACCTACATTATATATAGAACCGTCTTGTCCTTGAGTAATCACCATATCAATGGCTTTACAATGGTCTTCAACATAAAGCCAGTCACGAATATTTGTTCCTTGACCGTATACAGGTAGATTTTTACCTTCTAAAATGTTTTTGATGATGAGTGGAATCAGTTTTTCAGGAAACTGGTATGGACCATAATTATTGGAACATCGTGTAATACTTACCGGCATCTTATAAGTATCTCTGTAAGCGCAGACAATATGGTCTGCACTGGCTTTGGATGCGCTGTATGGACTATGTGGTGTCAAGGGGGTTTCTTCTGTGAAGAATCCAGTTTCACCTAAGCTTCCATAAACTTCATCCGTAGATACTTGATGAAAACGTACACCTTTTCGCCATGTTGGGTAACCTTGTTCGTCTTTACCTGTAATCCAAGCACGACGTGCGGCATCGAGTAAATTTTGTGTACCCAATATATTGGTTTCGAGGAATAGCTGTGGATTTTCAATGCTTCTGTCCACATGGCTTTCAGCAGCAAAATTAACAATGACATCGAACTTATAACGTGCAAAGAGATCGTCAGCCAAAGCACTGTCGCAGATGTTTCCTTTAATAAAAGTACAACGTTCATTGTCGATATCTTCGGCAATTGTTCCCAAATAACCGGCATAGGTCAGCAGGTCAAGTACAACAATGGAAATATCGTTGTGCTTTTTTAAAATGTACTTGATGTAGTTGGCGCCGATAAAACCGGCTGCTCCTGTTACTAGATATGTTTTCACAAAATAATATTTTTGGTTTGATGCAAAAATAAATAATTACAGGGATAATGCCAAGCAAACGCATCTTTATTTGTGAAGCTCGATGACTTCCAAATCATGAAAATCACCTTCTGATGCTGTAAACCGTATTAATGTACGGACTCTTTGCCAGCCAGTAAGTCCTGCTGCTCCTGGATTTATACATAACATACGGAGTTTTGGATCAAATTCAACTTTTAAAATGTGAGAATGTCCGCATACAAAAAGTTGTGGCGGATTTTCATAAAGTTTCTGTCGTATTGTTGGAGCATATTTTCTTGGATAACCTCCAATATGAGTCATCATGACATCAGCACCTTCACAATTCCAGCGGAGTAAACCTGGATAAAAACGACGGATGTCAGCACCGTCACAATTTCCAAAAACGGCTCGTACAGGTCGGAAATCAGAAAGTCGTTTGATTAGTTCATAAGAACCGATATCACCTGCATGCCAGATTTCATCGCATTCTTCGAAATAATCGAGGTATCTGTCGTCCCAAAATGCGTGCGTATCTGAGAGTAAACCGATTCTTTTCATAGATCTAATTTGCGGGCAACAAAGTTTTGGATAAACTCAGTTGTTTCTTTTAATCCAAGTACAGATGAATTGATACATAAATCATATGTAGCAGCTTCTCCCCAAGTCTTTGCACTATAATAGTTGTAGTAAGAGGCTCGTTTTTCATCACCGGAAACAGCTCGCTTTTCTGCTTCTTCTTCTGTAATATTTAGTTTCTGGGACAGGCGTTTTACCCGATCTTCCATATTTGCAGAAATAAATATGTTGATGCAACGCGGATAATCGCGTAACACATAGTCTGCACAGCGTCCAACGAAAACACAAGAACTTTGTGAGGCCGCTTTGCGAATAGCTTCACTTTGGAATTTGAAAAGTGATTCAGAACTTAATTGGTTTTCATAAGGATTTCCACTGCTGCTAAATGGGTTTATAGAATAAAAAAATCCTTTTATGAAACCACGATGTTCGTCATCACGTTCAAAAAAGTGTTTATCGAATCCGCTTTCTTGTGCTGCCAAGTCAAGTAATTCTTTGTCATAGAACTTGATCTGGAAATGTTCGGCAAGCATTTTCCCTATGTCATGACCTCCGCTGCCTAATTGACGGCCGATGTTTAGTACAAAATATTTATTGTCCATTTTTGATGCTATTTAGTTTAAACTTTTTCATTTGGATGTAGAGCATAACTGCTGTAACTATGGATGCAATTAAATCGGAGGCCGGCATGGCATACCAAATTCCATCGAGTCCGAAGAAATGCGGCAGGATAATCAGTAATGGAACTAGGAAAAGCAACTGACGGGTTAAAGAAAGAAATATACTTTTACCTGCATGCCCAATACTTTGGAAGAAATTGGTTGTTGCCATCTGGAAACCGATGATTGGATAACAAACGACAATAATACGCATACCATGAGATGCCATGTCAATAAGCTGTTCGTCTGTCGTAAAGGCACGTGCACAAAGTCTTGGCATCAGTTCTCCAACTAGAAAACCACAAGTCGTAATTATTGTTGCACCATAAATGGTATACCGTAATGTCTGAAGGACTCGATCCATTTTTTGCGCTCCATAATTATATCCGGCAATAGGTTGCATGCCTTGATTCAAGCCGATAACGATCATGATAAATAAGAAAAGTATACGATTCACGATTCCATAGGCACCAATAGCTAAATCACCGCCATGTTCACCTAAACCTTTGTTTATCAGAATGACTACCAGACAGGCACAACTGTTCATCAGAAACGGAGAAAGGCCGATTGCAATTGTATCTACTACGATTTTCTTTTTTAGTTTATAGATACCACGTGTAAAATGGAGTTGTTCTTTTTTGTCACTGAATATATAGAATTGCCAGACTAATGCCAAGGCTTGTGCAAGAATTGTTGCGTAGGCAGCACCTCGTATTCCCCAGCCAAAACCATAAATGAATATAGGATCCAAGATTGTGTTGATGATGACGGTCAGTATGGTTGCATACATGGCACCTTGTGGATGACCGGCAGAGCGTAGTGCTGAGTTTAAACCTAAATAACTGTGTGTTATGACATTTCCCAACAGAATAATTTCCATATAATCGCGTGCATATGGAATCGTGGTATCACTTGCCCCGAAAAAATACAAGATTGGATCAAGGAATATCAGAGTGATCAAACCAAATAAAGTTCCCAGCAATAAGTTCAGAGTAACAATATTACCCAATATGTTTTGAGCGGTTTTGAAGTCGTGTTGACCTAATTTGACGGACATTAATGTGGAGGCACCTACACCAACCATGGAGCCAAAAGCAGCCGAGAGATTCATTAACGGGAAAGTGACAGCCAGACCGGATATGGCCATAGCACCAACGCCTTGTCCGATAAAGATACTGTCGACCATGTTGTATAGCGACGAAGCTGTCATGGCGATAATGGCTGGGACGGCATATTGTAACAGAAGTTTTCCTACGTTTTCAGTCCCTAATTCAGCGGTAGATTTCTTTTTAACCATTTTTGCTATCCTTTTAATACCTTAATTTAATAGTGCAAAGGTACAAAAAAAGGTCGTTTATGACACTGCCCGATCAGACTTTTTGACTTTTATCGGTGAAGTTTTATTGCTTGGAAAACCTCTTGCTTCTAATGAATTTAATAAATAAACGATGATATGGAAAAAAACGTCAAAAAATAGGGCTCATACACTCTTTTTATTATCTTTGTAACGTTTTGCCGTTGGGCAAGGCAGGCAGAAAAAAGAAATAATTTTATCTACTTAAATCTATAAAACATGAGCAAGCAATTAGAAAAAATCAAAGAATTAGTGGATTTGCGTGCCAAGGCTCGTTTGGGCGGTGGCGAGAAAGCAATCATCAAGCAACATGAACGTGGTAAATATACAGCACGTGAGCGTATTGACATGTTACTTGATGAAGGCAGTTTTGAAGAAATGGATATGTTTAAACTTCATCGTTGTACTAATTTCGGGATGGAGAAAAAACAGTATTTGGGTGACGGAGTTGTTACAGGTAGTGGTACTATTGATGGTCGTTTGGTTTATGTCTTTGCCCAAGACTTTACCGTGAATGGCGGATCGCTTTCTGAAACTATGGCTGAAAAGATCTGTAAGGTAATGGATCAGGCTATGAAAATGGGTGCGCCTTGCATTGGTATCAATGATTCTGGTGGAGCACGTATTCAAGAGGGAATAAATGCACTCGGAGGATATGCTAATATTTTTCAACGTAATATTGAAGCATCGGGTGTGATTCCACAGATATCCGGTATATTTGGACCTTGTGCTGGTGGTGCAGTTTATTCGCCTGCGTTGACCGATTTTATTTTGATGATGGAAAATACTTCTTATATGTTTCTGACTGGTCCGAAGGTGGTTAAAACCGTGACAGGCGAGGATGTATCTCAGGAAGATTTGGGAGGAGCTAGTGTACATGCTACTAAATCGGGAGTTACGCATTTTACGGCTCAGACTGAGGAAGAAGCGATGCAGATGATTCGTACTTTGATCAGTTTTATTCCACAGAATAATATGGAGGAGGCACCGCGTGTTGCTTGTACCGATCCGATTAATCGTCTGGAAGATTCGCTGAACGAAATAATCCCCGACAATCCGAATCAGGCATATGATATGTATGAAGTGATTGGTGCAATTGTTGATAATGGAGAGTTTTTTGAGGTCCAGCCGGATTATGCAAAGAATATCATTGTCGGTTTTGCCCGTTTTAATGGTCAGAGTGTTGGTATTGTAGCCAACCAGCCGAAATATTATGCCGGTGTTTTGGATTGCAATGCCAGCCGTAAGGGAGCCCGTTTTGTTCGTTTCTGTGATTCTTTCAACATACCTTTGGTTACTTTGGTAGATGTTCCTGGTTTCCTTCCGGGTACCGGTCAGGAATACAATGCTGTTATTTTGCACGGAGCTAAGCTGTTGTATGCTTATGGAGAAGCTACAGTTCCTAAGGTAACCGTTACTTTGCGCAAGAGTTATGGAGGTTCACATATCGTGATGAGTTGTAAGCAACTTCGTGGTGATATCAATTATGCTTGGCCATCGGCAGAAATAGCAGTAATGGGGGCTTCTGGTGCAGTAGCTGTACTTTATGCCAAGGATGCTAAAACAGCAGAAGATCCGACAGCTTTCCTTGCAGAGAAAGAGGAAGAGTATAACAAATTGTTTACCAATCCTTATCAGGCTGCCAAGTATGGTTATATAGATGATGTGATTGAACCACGTAATACACGTTTCCGTGTTATCCGTGCCTTGGCTCAGTTGCAGACTAAGAAGTTGACTAATCCGGTAAAGAAACATGGTAATATCCCATTGTAACGGAAGTTTTAATAGCAAATCTACAAGATCATGATGAAGAATAGATTTTTAGGAATATTGCTGTGCTGTATGGCTTTGTTGCCGGCATTCGGACAGGGCGCGTTCAGCTTTAAGATAAACGAAGTGGTCACTTCGAATGCAGCCGGGTTGGTTGATGAGTACGGAGACCGTAGCGGATGGATTGAAATTGCGAATACATCTTGGGGTACGAACAACATTCGAAGTTGTTATTTGACCACAAACCGTGCAGCGTTAAATCCCGAACTTTCGGCTCCCGAACGGATCCGATTGATGTCGCTTATTCCGAAAGGAGATAGTCGTACTAATCTGACAGCAAAACAGAATATTGTATTTTTTGCGGACGGACATACGAATCGTGGAACGTTACATACAAATTTCTGTTTAAATGTCGGTGAAGAAAATTTTATCGCTTTGTTTGACGGTAATGGAGTTACTTTGTTGGATTCTGTTACAGTGCCTCCTTTGGCCGAAAACCAGTCTTTTGCCCGTGTCTATAATGGGGCAACCGAAAGCTACGAATGGATCGTTATGGAGCCAGACAATGTGACACCGGGAAGTCCGAATGCTGGTCAAGGCAAGGTGCAGGATAAGATTGCTGAGTTTAAGGAGAAAGATCCTTATGGCGTGGCTATGTCTGTTATGGCTATGGCTATTGTGTTCAGTTGTTTAATTCTGCTTTATGTTTTCTTCCGGTTGTTTGGTTATATTGTTTCGCTCATGGCAGCAATGACACGTGTACGTGCCATTCGTGCTATCCGGAATAAGGCGCATCAGGCTTCAGTTATGGCGAAACAGGGACTTGAAACCAAAGGCATTGATATGGAAGTTTATATGGCAGTCATTGCCATGGCGCTTAAAGAATATGAAGAAAATGTGCATGACGTCGAAAGTAATGTGTTGACGCTTCAGCCTGACGAACATACCGAATGGAATGCCAAAGACAATGCCATGCGTGAATGGCCTAAGTTATATTAACCGATTCTATAAACATAAAACACATAAAAAAGAATATCATGAAAGTATATAAATATAAGGTGAAAGGTGCCGAATATGAAGTTAAAATCAACGATGTAGAAGGAAATGTAGCAAAAGTTGAAGTGAACGGTATAACTTTTGAAGTAGAAACAGACCGTCCTATGAGTCCGCATCATACTCCGGTTGTTCGTCCGGTGGCTCATGTTCACGCAACCCCGTTTGCCGCAACACAGACTGCAACCCCAGCTCCGGAACCAGTTCCGGCCGGAAATGGTGTAGCCGTACGTGCACCGTTGCCTGGAACAGTCAATGATATAAAGGTATCTGTTGGACAAACTGTGAAGAAAGGTGATGTTGTCATTGTACTCGAAGCCATGAAAATGGAGAATAACCTGACTGCAGAATGTGATGGTAAGGTCACAGAAGTTCGGGTGAATAAGGGGGATTCAGTACGTGAAGGTGCTATTTTGATTACAATCGGTTGATGCTTATGGATACATTGGATTTTATTGGAGCAAAACTGCTCGACTTTTTGGCCTATACTGGTTTCGCTAATGCGGAACTGGGTAACTGGATCATGATTCTGGTGGGTGCATTTTTCCTGTTTCTGGCAATCAAGAAAGATTTTGAACCCTTGTTGCTTATTCCTATTGGTTTAGGTATTATTTTGGGTAACATTCCATTCAAGGCAGTGGGTCTTGAGGTTGGATTGTATGAAGACAATTCCGTATTGAATATCTTTTATCAGGGTGTAAAGTTGGGATGGTATCCTCCGTTGATCTTCTTGGGAATTGGTGCCATGACTGATTTTTCTGCTTTGATAGCCAATCCAAAGTTGCTTCTTGTCGGAGCCGCTGCACAGTTTGGTATTTTTGGAGCTTATATGATTGCCTTGGCTATGGGATTTGAGCCCAATCAGGCTGCCGGAATTGCTATTATCGGTGGTGCCGACGGTCCGACGGCCATTTTCCTTTCATCTAAGCTGTCGCCTAATCTGATGGGAGCCATAGCCGTTTGTGCTTATTCCTACATGGCTCTTGTGCCGTTGATTCAGCCGCCTTTGATGCGTTTGCTGACCACGAAGCAGGAACGCCTGATTCGGATGAAACCGGCACGTCAGGTGTCTCAGACCGAAAAAATCATCTTCCCGATAGTAGGTCTGCTTCTCACTACGTTTGTCGTACCTTCGGGATTGCCTTTGCTCGGTATGCTGTTCTTTGGAAATTTGCTCAAGGAAAGTACTAAGACCACCCGATTGGCCAAGACAGCTGGCAATGCGCTCAATGACATCATTGTGATGCTGTTGGGACTGACTGTAGGTTGTTCTACCCAGGCCAGTGAATTCCTGACTAAAGATACCGTGCTTATCTTCTTCTTAGGAGCGCTTGCCTTTATCATAGCTACGGCTTCAGGAGTTCTCTTCGTGAAGTTCTTCAATCTGTTCTTGCCGAAGGGTAAGAAAATCAATCCGCTTATTGGTAATGCTGGTGTATCAGCTGTGCCGATGGCTGCTCGAATTTCTCAGAATCTCGGTCTGGAATACGATTCCAAGAATTATTTGCTGATGCATGCCATGGGACCGAATGTAGCCGGTGTAATCGGTTCGGCTGTGGCAGCGGGCGTACTGCTTGGCTTCTTGAGTTAATCAATATTTAAAACTGAATTTTACAGTAAAGGTACTGAATCGTGTTATTCACGATTCAGTACCTTTACTGTTTTTTATAAACTCCTTTCAGAGAGAATTCCACATTCGTAAGCTTTTTATCTGGAGTTGTTACCTGCTTCTGGGTATCATCAGAGTATTCACGGAATACTCGTTTTTAATGAGTCTGCATTATTCTTAATCGATGATGCAGGTTTTCGGCCATATCTGAAGCATAATCAGCACTTGTTTTACCTAGTTCAGATTAACTTTTACGAAAACTTTATTCTGTTATTTTCATATTTTTTGGGTATTGTAATCTTAAAAATACAGGCGTAATTTTGTCATGTCAAACAAAATTAAAAACAAATGAAAAAAAAGGTTATTCCATTCTGTAGTATGCTTTTCCTTTTTTCGACTCAGGCTTTTGCGTTGTCTGATGACGGAAATGCTCTTTCAGAATCAAAGTCGAAAACATCTTCCGCAATAACGAACCCTGCCGAGAAAGTAGTTTCTGACGGTTACGAGAAATTTCGTATTGGAGGATATGGAGAATTACTTTATCAACACCTCAATTATGGCCCAAACCGTCTTGACGGTGCCGGCAAAGGTTCGTTGCCCGATAACCGTTCGTTGGTTTCCATGCCGCGTTTCATTTTAGCTTTGGATTATAAATTCTCACCGTCGTGGATTCTTGGAGCCGAGATTGAATTTGAATATGGCGGAACCGGTGCCGGAATAGAAGCAGAATATGGCGAAGGCGTAGAATATGAATATGAATTTGAAAAAGGAGGTGAAGTAGCTTTGGAACAGTTTCATATCACTAAAATCTTTTCTCCGGCCTTCCGCATCCGTGCCGGTCATATGATTGTACCAGTAGGCATTACCAATGCGCATCACGAGCCGATTCATTTTTTCGGGACAACACGTCCGGAAGGTGAGTCTACGCTTATTCCATGTACCTGGCACGAGACCGGATTGGCCATTCTCGGTCAGTGGAAGCATCTGAGCTATGAGGCAATGGTTGTCAGTGGATTGGACCCTTATGGTTTCAGTTCTGAGAATTGGATTCAACAGGGGCGTCAGACCAAGTTTGAAGTGGTTCAGATGACCAATCCGGCCTATGCGCTCCGCCTGGAATACGAAGGGTTGCCCGGAGCTCGCCTGGGCCTGTCGGGTTATTACGCTCCGCGTACCAACAAGAATGCAACAAATCCTTCGACTACACAAAACTTCAAAGGGGCCGTTGCGATTGCCTCTGCCGACGCTCAATATCGTGGATACGGTCTGACGGCACGTGCCAACGTGCTGTATGGCTATGTGGGCGATGCGATTGAAATCAATAAGTTGCGTCCGAACAAATACACAGGCTATCCCAGCACTCCGGTAGCTCAGAATGCTTTGACTTATTATGCTGAGGCCGGCTATAATGTAGGACGTCATTTTTCGCGGAAATTCAATCTGACTCCATTTGTACGCTATGAGTATTACAATACGATGCAAAATGAAGCGACCGGTACGGTTCCTGCGGACAAACGGTTCAATGTGGACCTCTTTTCGGCAGGAGTCAACTATTATCCTTTGCCAAACTTGGTGTTGAAAGCCGATTTTACCCATCGACGTATCGATCGGGGAAATTATCGCAGTGAGCAAACCTTTGGATTAGGTGTTGCTTATGTTGGCTGGTTTTTTTCAAAATGAACACAGGATTATTATTTTAATATAAAAAACTTATGAAGACAATTAAGAAAATGATGGGAGCCACTTTGCTCTGTGGCGGTATTTTTGCGCTGAGTGCGTGTAATGATGAAACAGGAACAAGCGGAGGAACAACTTCAGGTGCAGTGGAAACCACTTTGGAAAACTATTTGGGCTATGCCAATGTGGTAGCTCAGGTGTTGAGCGATGATGCGTTCAAGGCTTACGCCCTTTGGATGGGTGCTTCTAATTTGCAGGGTGCTGATGCCGAACGTGCCGAAGCGCTTGAAGTTGCCGGACTGACGGATGGAGGTTATGCAGCCCGTTTTAAGAGTCATGTGGCAGGCGATCAGTCTTATTCCAGCGAGCAGGCCTGCCTGTATGCCATTTTTGACGGTTGCATTGATATTGCAACCGAGGTTGCCGATGCTAAAATGGGCGAACCTTATAATAATGGCGATGTTTATGGTGTGGAGTCTTGGTATAGCTTTAATTCCTACACCGATTATGACGATAATATCGTTTCGATCGAGAATTGCTATATGGGTGGTCCGGAAGCTGTCCGTGACGAATCAAAAAGCCTTTATCAGTTCTGCCGTCAGTTTGATGCGGTTAAGGCTGAAGCCGTAAAGACTGCAATTGAACAGGCTCATGATGCATTTGATGCCGCTAAGGCTAAAGGACCTTTCCGTGATGCTGTACTGGCAAAGAAGGACGGAACAAGCAGTCCGGAGGTTGAAACGGCAATGGCTAAGGTTGCAGCGCTTGGAACGGCTTTGTCGGAAGCCAAAACCTTATTGTCCCGGATGTCCGGAACTGAGGACTATAATCAGCAGGCACAAGCTGTCATTGATCAGTATGTCGACAAAACAATTCTGGCAACTTATCAGGAATTGAACCAGGAAGCTGCCGAATTACAGCAACTGGTGAAAACTTTCTCCACTGAAAAGACACAAGCTTCGCTGGAAGCTGCCTGTGAACAATGGAAAAATACCCGTAAACCATGGGAGATGAGCGAGGCATTCCTGTTCGGTCCGATTGCCGACCAACAGCTTGATCCGCATTTGGATTCCTGGCCGCTCAGTCAGACCAACATCAAGTTTATTCTCCGTGGCGACTGGGATTGGGCAACCGAAGACGGTTCTTCTATGGGAGCCAGCACTTTGGGATTCCATACTTTGGAGTATCTTTTGTTCGAGAACGGAGCTCCGCGTGTCCTGACCAATTTTATTCAAGACGGAAAAGTCACTTTGAAATAATGAGATTATGGACCGAATAAATGATCCTACAAAGCGGAGGAATCGTTTGTCTCGCAGAAATATGAAATACAGCCCTCCGCAGAGGTGCTGTATTTCGTTGTTTCTTTTCGTGTTGCTGGGTTTCTCCTCTTGCGAGGAGCTTGAGGTGGCCGAGAATCAGGTGGTTAATACGCTGACCGGCGAACTGGCCGATTATCGGGAATTGTCGGCAGGGACGGCAACCGTGTTCAGTACCACGAAATTTGCCTACGACACGGAAGCTCCCTGGGTGACCGGAGCATTATACGAGCGTTTCCTCAAAGGCGATTTGCTTTATGACGACCGGCGTATTCCGGATATGAACGATTTCAATATGGGTGGTCTCGGACCCGTTTATGCCGGTTTTTCCTGTGGCAGTTGTCACAATAATGCCGGACGCACCTCTACGACGCTTTGGACGGAAGGCGGCAGTGGTTCCGACGGTTTTTCTTCCTGTCTGATTTACATCACGCGGCGCGATGGCGGGTTTCTAAGAAATTACGGACGGGTTTTGCATGATCAGAGTTCAATTATCGGTGTGAAACCCGAAGGAAAGCTTAAGGTGGACTATACTTACCAGACCTATGAGTTTCCCGACGGAGAAAAATATGAGCTGGCCACACCGCATTATCGCATTACCGAATGGTATGCCGATTCTTTGAAGCCCGAGGACTTGATTGTCAGTGTGCGTATTCCGCTCCGTCATGTCGGGATGGGGCAGATGATGGCGCTGGATGCACATACCATGGAGCGTGTGGCGGCACAGAGCAATTATCCCGAATACGGCATTAGCGGGCGTTTGAATTATATTACCGAACGTGGTGTCCGAAGAATCGGACTGTCCGGCAACAAGGCCCAGCATGCCGACTTGACAATTGAGTTGGGATTTTCATCCGATTTGGGAGTCACCAACGACCGCTATCCCGAGGAGGTCTCCCAAGGACAGGGGCAGTATGACCAGGTTTTTCCTGACGGTCATCATGGTATTCAGGTTTCTACAGAAGATATGGAACTGGTGGATCTGTACATGCATTGTCTGGGCGTTCCTGCCCGGCGGAACATCCATGATCCGGAAGTAAAGCGTGGCGAGGAACTTTTCATGCAGGCCAAATGCAATCTGTGTCATTTGCCGACGTTGCATACGACTACTTCGCGCATTGCCTTGCTGAACGGCAGTGAATTGCCCTGGCTGAGCGGTCAGACTATCCATCCCTACAGCGATTATCTTTTGCACGACATGGGACCGGAGCTGAGCGACGAGTATGTTTCTGGTGAGGCGGCCGGATATGAATGGCGCACCACACCGCTTTGGGGTATCGGACTTCAGGATGTGGTGAACGGCCATACTCAGTTCCTGCACGACGGACGGGCCCGGAACTATGTGGAGGCCATTATGTGGCATGGCGGCGAAGGAGCTGTTTCGCGGGAACTCTTCCGGAAAATGGAGAAAAAAGACCGCGATGCATTAGTTAGTTTTCTAAAAAGTCTATAACTTTACAGCAGATTATTCATGAAAAGAATTATTATGATCATGGCCGCTGTGGCGGGCATGTCGAGTTCTACGATTGCTTTTGCGCAACGTGTGGACGATAAATATGTGGAGAGTGATGTCGTGCCTTTGGCCGGAAAGGAAGGTTTCAGTTTTTCGACACGTGCAGGTGACTTTTTATTCAAGCCGTATTCATTGATTCAAGTTGCAGGTAAGTTCAATTATTATGATGACGAGAATCTGAATTTGGCAGAAGTCGACCGCGTGGCAAACAGCGGTTTTGCCATTCCGAATGCCATCTTAGGTTTCAGTGGAAAGGCTTTTGGCTTGATTACGTTCAATTTTGCCCTGAACGCGGCCCAAAGTGGTGGAGCCTTATTGCAGCAAGCCTGGTTTGATGTCAACATGAGCGATGCGTTCCGTTTTCGGGCCGGTAAATTTAAGACACCGTTTCAGAACGGATATCTGGCCACTTTGGGGCAGACGATGTTTCCGGTTTTGCCGTCTTCGGTAACTACTCCCGTACGAACGAATTTAAGTCTCGATGCCGTACAGCCCAGTCTTTATACCGGATTCGATCTGGGGGTGCAGTTGCATGGTGTACTGAAAAATCGTTTCGGCTATCAGGTCGGTCTTTTCAATGGCACCGGTATAGGAGTCAATTCGGCAACGAAAGGCACAAGCGACGATCATCGTGGACTTCCATCCTTGCTTTATGCAGCCCGACTCAGTTATATGCCGAAAGGGCAAATGCCGGCTCATCAGGGCGATCCGGGCGACTTGCATAATGACAAGATGTTGATTGCGCTTTCTGGAAATGTTAACGTGGAGGGTAATAGTGAAAGTTCCAACGATTTCCGTGCTGGTGTTGAATTTGCCTGGTTGAAGAATCGCTGGTTTCTAAGTGCCGATGCCTATTTGCTGAATATGCAGTGGACAAGCAGGATGCAGCGTGCCGGCAGCTTCACTTCATGGGGAGCCTATGCGCAGGCCGGTTATTTTGCAACCGACAAACTTCAGCTGGCAGCGCGTTATGACTTTTTCGACCGGAACGGAACAGAATTGGCCGGATTCCTGAATATGCCGGCTGTAGGTTTCAACTACTTTTTTGCCCGCACGAATCTGAAGCTTCAGATGATGTATCAGTATATCGGAAAATGGGGACACGAAACCCAGCTTGAACGTGATAATGACGATATGGGCATGGCCTATCATAGCGCGACCGTTTTGCTGCAGTATACTTTCTGATGAATCAAAAAAAACAAGCAAGATGAATTGGAAAAAACTTATAGGCAAGATTGGGATTGGTGCTGTAGGAGTCTGCTGCGGTGCCTGTGACAGCGGCGATATTTATCCCGATGAGGGCAATGAGGGGAACGTACGCAAGATAGAAACAGTCTGTGTCCTGGAGCATACCGAAACGATACCTAAAGCGCGCGAACGAAAACTCATGTGGGCCGCATTTGCGACAAAAGACGATTTGCAGCCGCTCCGTTCGGAGCGGATCACGTCAGCTTCGGCAGGCGGATCTACGGCCGTGACACTGACTCAGGTGCCCAAGGAGGCAACTTATGTGGCATTGGTCCTCACCGATCAGACTTCGAGAGTGTTGCATGTTTTTTACGGACAGGAAATAACTGCCGGAACCGCCGATCTGAAACTCAACGCCGGAAAGGTCGATCTCGTTTCGTTCGACCGTGTCCAGCATCAGTTGTTCAATCAAAGCTGTCTGCAGTGCCATATGTCGGGTAATGCTTCGGCGGGTCTGGTTCTGGAGGAAAACAGCAGTTATGCGGCTATTGTCGGACGTCCGGCACAGACAGCCCCGGACAGGATGATTGTCCAGCCGGGAGATACACTTCAGAGTGAGATGTATCTGCGTCTGAACGATACAGAGGATTTTCATAGTAAATTTACCACTTTAAAAGATGATGATATCAGCCTGTTGTCCGTATGGATTCAGGCAGGAGCTATAAAATAGAAGATATGAACCAACAAGAGAGAGAAACAATCGCTTTTGCAGGAGGGGTTTGTGCCCAAATGTCGCGAATGACCGTTTCCGGAGGTGTGACAGAATATCATGTCCTGATTCATGTACAACCGGAGGGAAAGAATTTTCAGGAACAGATGATGGCTGTAGCCGGTGCAGCTTGCGAATTGCTTAGCAGCAGGCTTTCCGGTGGAAGTGTTTTGTTCAAGCGTTATTTCCTGAGCGATGCAGCCAATCAGAAGAGTGAACTCGACCGTTACGAACGAGAGAGTGTCGGTGCAGGTTTGTCTCATGAAGAAGTAGTGGCAGCACCGGCATATACCATTGTGGAACAGGCGCCTATGGATGGATCAAAAATCGCTTTATGGTTGTACGTACTCGTTCCTGATACACAGGATGCAGGAGGATTGGTCTGTGTTGAGAAATCAGGTCTTCGTTTTTTGGAACATCATGGTTATCGTCATCTGTTCTGGAATGGGACGGTGGCTGAGCATTTGGATTCGAAAGAGCAGTCGCACAAACTTTGGGACACCTATTTGAACGTTTTGGCAACACAACAGGCAAGTCTGGCTGACCATTGTGTACGAACCTGGTTTTTCGTACAGAACGTGGATGTGAATTATGCCGGAGTCGTGCAGGCGCGTAACGAAGTGTTCGATCGTGAAGGACTCACCAGTCAGACGCATTTCATTGCCAGTACAGGTATATGCGGACGTTATTCGACGCCACAGGAAATTGTCGGTATGGAGGCTTACGCCGTGACAGGCATCCGTCCGGAGCAGATGGGTTATCTTTATGCACCCGAATATCTGAATCCGACGTACGAATATGGGGTAGCTTTCGAACGGGGCACTTATGTCGACTATGGCGACCGACGTCACGTTTTTATTTCCGGAACGGCAAGTATCAATAATCGTGGCGAAGTGGTTTATCCGGGCGATATTGTCCGTCAGACGCTGCGTATGTGGGAGAATGTGGCAGCCTTGTTGGCCGAAGCGGATATGGACTTCTCGGATATCGGTCATATGATTGTTTATTTGCGCGATCCGTCGGATTATGCCGTTGTCAACGAGTTGTTTGATTGCCGGTTTCCCGATGTACCCCGGATTCTGGTATGGGCACCGGTTTGCCGGCCGGGTTGGCTGATTGAGATGGAGTGTATGGCGAGCCGCAAGCGGACCACGGAAGGATTTGCTGATTTTTGATATTGAAAGATCTAACAAACGTTTTTAGTTATTATGTGGAAACAGACGCTTGTTGCCTGTTATGCCGTCCTGACGGGAGTGCTGATGATTGCTACGGCCCTTGAGCACGTTCGCGGGACGGCTTTTATTTTGGATACCGTGTACAGGAGTTCCTGGTTTCTGATACTATGGCTGATTCTGGCGATTTCCGGCACGGTTTATGCCTGGAAAATGAGTTTAGGCAGACGCGTGGCCTTGCTGGGATTGCATTTGTCGTTTCTGATGATGCTCACCGGTTGTTTGTATACCCGTTTTTGGGGGATTCGAGGGATGGTGCATCTCCGTGCCGGTGAGCCGGTTTCCCAATTTATGGAATTGCCGGACCGTACGTTCAGAAACTTTTCGTTCGAGCTCGAACTGGATACGTTTCGCATAGCGGTTTATCCCGGAACTCAGACACCGAAAGATTATGTGTCGGAGTTGTCCTGTCGGATGGATACGTCTGAGTTTGATGGGGTGGTTTCTATGAATCGGGTATGGACCGTATCGGGTTATCGGCTGTGTCAGTCTTCTTTTGACGAGGATGGCAGAGGAGTTTGGCTTGGTGTCAATCACGATCCATGGGGAATTTTTCTGGTTTATCTGGGATATGCCTGTGCCGGTCTGTTCTTTGTCTTGTTCCTGTTTGGACGCAGAACGCGTTTTATGCGTCTGCTCCGTCATCCACTGCTTTTCCGTGTAGGGCTTGTTCTTTTACTGGTTGCTCATATTGAACCTTTAGAGGCCCGTCGGTCCGTTTCGGTCCTGTCGCGGGTAGAAGCTGACAGTTTGCGTACGCGGCAGGTGATTTATCAGGATCGGGTCGTGCCTTTTCACACATTGGCCCACGATTTTGTTGTCAAACTGACCGGGCGGCCGGACTATTTGCATCTGACGCCCGAGCAGGTGGTCGGAAGCTGGCTGTTATATCCTGATGAGTGGCAGTACGAACCCATGATTCTGGTCGAAGAGGAAGCACTGTGCCAGGCTCTGGGACAGCCGGGTCCTTATGTTGCGCTGGCCGATTTGTTTGAAGAGAATGTCTATATTCCCGAGCAACTGATGCGTCGCGAACAGGCTTTGCATCGAAAGAACTCCGGAGTGTCCTCCAGCACTCTGGAACAGGCAATTCTGAAATTGGATGAGCGCGTTGGGTTAATTCTGATGTTGCAGCGCGGCTCTTTGATTCGTCCGTTGCCCGCCGACGGTAGTCTGGAACGCCTGTCTCCGTTTCGGGTTCAGGCTGAATTGTTCTATCAGGACATTCCGTTTGCCCGGTGGCTGTTTCCGGTTTTGCTGACTTTAGGACTGGTTGCTTTCTTCTTCTTGATGTATGCTTACGTACGCCCGGTTCGCCCGTCTTCAATATGGCATAAGGGGTGGCAGTTCCTGAATGTCGTGGCCAGTCTGGCTGCAGTCTTCCATCTGCTCGGTTATTCCCTGCGTTGGTATATAGGCGGTCGGATTCCTTTGTCGAATGGTTATGAAACTCTGTTCTTTCTTGGAGGTTGTCTGCTTTGGCTGGGGCTGTTGTTAGGACGTCGCATTTATCTGATGTTTCCGGCAGGAGTGCTGTTGTCGGGATTTGCCTTTCTTGTAGCCCATTTAGGAGATTCCGATCCACAGATCACCTCTTTTATGCCGGTGTTACATTCTTCATGGCTGAGCATTCATGTCTCCCTGGTTATGATTTCTTATGCCTTGTTTGCCCTGATGATGCTTGGGGGTGTTCTGGCTTTGCTGTTCCGCAGGCGCAAGCGGGTAGTGTTGCAACTTTATCTGCTGAGCAGACTGATGCTCTATCCGGCAGTATTCTGTCTTGGACTGGGCATTGTGTTCGGCTCGGTCTGGGCCAATGTTTCCTGGGGAAGCTATTGGGCCTGGGATCCTAAAGAAGTTTGGGCTTTGATTACTCTGTTGATTTATGGAGCCGCTTTTCATGATCAGAGTATCCGGTTGTTCAGACGTCCGTTGTTTTTTCATGCCTATCAGGTTTTGGCGTTTACAGCGGTGGTGATGACCTATTGGGGTGTCAATTATGTGCTTGGAGGCATGCACAGTTATGCTGGTTAGCGAAAAGTTGGAATGAGTCTTTTTCGGGTGAGCTTTATTCTTTGGGTTTAGAAAAAGCTGTAGCATAGAAATATATTGATGAAAAATGGTTTTTCTGCTGATTCATGCGATCTTTGTACATGAAAGATATTCAAAAAAT
>CALUIV010000036.1 GCA_944320775.1 uncultured Paraprevotella sp.
GTCAGGGTGCCGTCGGCGTTGGTCGTCCAGTAGCCGCCGTTCAGCACATCAGTGCCGCCCACGGTGAGGGTGGTGGGGTTGGCCGCCAAGGCGTGTCCGGTGGCAAGCAAGCAGCCGAGCAGAAACAAGAACAGTCCAAAAATTCTTGGTTTTGTTTTCATTTTCTTTTTCATTTTCATCGTTTTTTTTGATTATTCTGATTCATAAGTATCTCCTTTTCCCAGACAAACCTTCCGTGCCCGCTCCGGACCGTCGAACCGCTCCCGGCGCAGAATCCGCTGTTCGCGCAGGGCCAGTTCGCGGACCATCAGCTCCGCATCGGCGGCGTAGCGTACGGCTGGCGCCGGTTCGTCAAACTCCGGCTCGACCACGAAACGCCAGCAGGGACGGCCGCCCGTACGGCGCCAGGCACGGGACTGAAGCCGCACGAGCCGGTCGAGCCGGCGCCGCTCCGAGGCCGTCCATGTCCAGTCGATGTCCGGATCCCAGTGGTCCGGACGATCACCGCAAGCGGGCCTGCGGAAACGCAACACGTATTCGACCGCCTTAAGAAGCGACAGGCCCAATGCCCATATGCCCGCTCCGGACACTCCGAAACGCGACACGGAAAGCGTCGCCGCCGCGCTGAAAGCCAGTACGGCCAGACGGCAGGCGCACAGACGGTTCCGACCGCTACGGGAGCAGCAGCCCGACAGGAAGGCCGCACCGGCATAGACGGCCGGAACGACCGCCGGACGGCATCCGGACGGCAGAAGCGCCAAAAGCAGCGGCGCCAGAACGACCGCGAGCCAGACGGCGACGGCCTTCCATGGTTCGTAACGGCTGAAGGGACGCATCGTGCGCAGGAGACGCCGGGGCGTATAGCGGTTGAGCCGGTGAAGGCAGAAATAGCGGTGGGCCATCCAAGCCGGAGCCAGAAACACCGGCAGCTGCCGGACATAGGCCGACAGACCGGCGGCCGGCGCCAGCCCGGAAACGGCCAGCAGCAATCCGCAGACCGACACCGACACCGCAAACGCGCGGTCGGCTTCGGCCGCCGGATAATAGAAGGGGGCGCGCCCGTTGAGATAGTCGGGCGTGAACCGGTCGTAATAAGGCAGGTAGAAATAGTTCCTTTCTGTAATGGAATAGGGCCAGAGGGCCGCACCGGACAGCACCAGCAGCAGGGACGAAAGGACCATCGCCGTCATGGGCGGCCTCCTTTCTGTCCCGACAGCGTGTGGGCCGTCGGAATACAAAAACAGCCTACAGGGGAAACACAACGGTTTCCCTTGCAGGCTTGAAAAAATGTTGGTATTTTACGCGCGCGATTACTAATTATTAAAGAAGAGCCGCGCGAATGTGTGTGTGTGTGTGTGTGTGTTTACACAAATTTCTGAAACCGCCAAATTTCCGGCCATAAATTCAGCGTCCGGCCGCAGGTTTTTCTGCAGTCGGGCCGTATTACGGTCGTTCCATTGGAGTTTCTTCTTCATTTTCACAAATTTACCGGCTGCAAAGGTACGAAAAAATCGGATAAACCGACAACATTGCAGCAAGATTTTTCGAGGCCACGAACTCGTTCTTATGAGTTGGGCATCTCCCGAATTCAAGTTATTTTAGGCATCTGTTTTTAATAAAAATCACGATAAATACGAAACCCGATTGTTTTTTTACAGCAATTCCACGGATTTTAGCTAACTTTGTCTGAAACAAACCAGATTCGAACACATGCAAGTCAAAGAACAGATAGAACAGCTCAGATCGGAACTGCACCGGCATAATTATAATTACTACGTGTTGAACGCACCGGAGATTTCCGACCGTGAATTCGATGAAATGATGCACCGGCTTCAGGAACTGGAAACGGCGCATCCCGAATTTGCCGACCCGAATTCGCCGACACAGCGCGTCGGAAGCGACCTGAACCAGGAGTTCACCCAGGTGGTCCATAAATATCCGATGCTCTCGCTGTCGAACACTTATAATAAGGAGGAAGTGGCCGATTTTTACGAACGGGTGCGGAGCGGACTGGAAGGGGAGCCTTTCGAAATCTGCTGCGAGATGAAATACGACGGACTGTCGATCTCGCTCATCTACGAACACGGACGACTGGTACGTGCGGTGACCCGGGGCGACGGCGTGCAGGGCGACGATGTGACGCAGAATGTCAGAACCATCCGCTGCATCCCCCTGCAACTGACCGATGGCGGAGAATATCCCGACGAATTTGAAATCCGTGGCGAAATCCTGATGCCATGGAAAAGCTTCGAGGCGCTGAACGAAGAGCGCGAGAGTAGGGAAGAGCCGCTCTTCGCCAATCCACGCAATGCAGCATCGGGAACATTGAAAAGCAAGAACTCATCGGTCGTTGCCGAACGCAAGCTGGACGCTTTCTTATACTACCTGCTGGGCGAACAGCTTCCGTTTGACGGACATTTTGAAAATCTGGAAGCGGCCCGGAAGTGGGGATTCAAAATTTCGGAAGGCATGAAGAAAGCCAGGACGCTTCAGGAAATCTACGACTTCATCGACTATTGGGACACAGAGCGCAAAAACCTGCCGGTGGCTACGGACGGCATCGTACTGAAGGTAAACTCCCTGAGACAGCAGCGCACGCTGGGCTACACGGCCAAAAGCCCCCGCTGGGCCATTGCCTACAAGTTTCAGGCCGAACGGGCCTGCACGCGGCTCAACGAAATCACCTTCCAGGTAGGACGGACGGGCGCGGTGACTCCGGTGGCCAATATGGATCCGGTGCAGCTGGCCGGCACGGTGGTCAAACGGGCCACCCTGCACAATGCCGACGTGATGAAACAGCTCGACCTGCACATCGGCGATATGGTCTATGTGGAAAAAGGGGGAGAGATTATCCCGAAAATTGTCGGAGTCAATCTGGAAGAACGCCAGTTCATGCCGGGACCGGAAGCAAAGTTTATCACGCATTGTCCTGAATGTGGCGCCCGACTGGTACGCTATGAGGGAGAAGCCGCCTGGTACTGTCCCAACGAGACGGCCTGTCCGCCGCAGATCAAAGGACGCATTGAGCACTTCATCAGCCGCAAAGCCATGAACATCGACAGTCTGGGACCTGAAACAATTGATGATTACTACCGCCGCGGACTGATTCACAATGTAGCCGACCTGTACGACATCGAAATACAGCAAATCAATGGGGGAGACGGCAGCCGGGAAAAATCGGCCCGTAAGATTGTCCGCTCCATTGCCGAATCGTGCCAGGTGCCTTTTGAGCGGGTCGTATTCGCCCTCGGAATCCGTTTTGTCGGCGAAATCGCGGCAAAAACCCTGGCCCGGAATTTCAAGAATATCGACGCGCTGGCAGCCGCCACGCTGGACGATCTGACCAAAGTCTCCGGTATCGGGACGGTCATCGCCCAAAGCGTCATTGACTTCTTCGGAAAGGAAGAAAACCGGAAAATCATCGAACGACTCAGAACGAAAGGCGTACAGATGCAACTCTCCGAAGAAGAATTAGGTGAACATACGGATCTGCTGGCAGGAAAAAGCATCGTTATCTCCGGAGTCTTCAGCAAACACTCACGCGATGAGTATAAGACCATGATAGAAAAAAACGGTGGCAAGAATGTAGGAAGCATCTCCTCCAAGACCTCCTTTATCCTGGCTGGTGACAATATGGGGCCGGCTAAGTTAGAAAAAGCTCGAAAATTAGGAATTCAAATCATGAATGAAGATGATTTCCTACAGTTATTAGAGGTATAAAATTATTGCTTAAATCGGATTAAATTTGTATTTTTGTCACCAAAACGCAAAATCCACAGTAATTATGGTACAAAATAAATTCAAGGGATTGGGCATTGCACTAATCACCCCTTTTAAGTCTGACGGTAGTATCGATTATGATGCCTTACTCCGGCTCGTAGAATATCAAATTAGAAATGGTGTTGATTTTCTATGTATTATGGGAACTACTGCAGAGACACCATGTCTGACAGCTGATGAAAAGAAAAAAATAAAGGAACTGATTGTTGATCGTGTTGCTGGCCGTGTTCCATTGTTGATGGGATGTGGCGGAAACAATACGGCAGCCGTTGTTTCCGATCTCAAAAATAGTGACTGGCGAGGAATTGACGGCGTGCTTTCAGTCTGCCCATATTACAACAAACCTTCCCAAGAGGGGTTGTACCAACATTATAAGGCTTTAGCAGAAGCAACTCCACTGCCAATCGTGCTTTATAACGTGCCCGGACGTACTGGTGTCAATATGACTGCGGAAACCACATTACGTTTGGCCCGTGATTTTGAAAATATTGTGGCTATCAAGGAAGCCAGCGGCAATATCACCCAAATGGACGATATCATCAAAAATAAGCCGGCTAACTTCGATGTAATTTCCGGAGACGATGGTATCACATTTCCTCTGATCACTTTAGGAGCTGTAGGTGTTATCTCTGTAATCGGTAATGCTCTTCCGGCGGAATTCAGCCGTATGGTGCGGCTTGCGCTTCATGGAGATTATGAAAGCGCCCGTACAATCCATCATAAATTCGCAGAACTTTTCAAACTGCTGTTTGTCGATGGCAATCCAGCTGGTGTAAAAGCCATGCTTAACGCTATGGGTATGATTGAGAATCAGTTGCGCTTACCTTTGGTACCAACCCGACTGACCACAATGGAAAAAATCAGTGCCATTCTAAAAGAGTTGGACATAAAAATCTGACTTTTACAAGGTTAGATTCATTTGATATATAAAAAAGGATTCGTATCATTGCTGATACGAATCCTTTTTTATATACTGCATTTCGGATGATATTATCGCTTATTTACGAGTTAATTCCATACCGACTTTAGCTCCATCATATGAATTTAGCAAATTGGAAATAGACTGGACTGTCGTATTACCTATTTTCGATCCAATGGCCGTCGTCAGCTTTAAAAGTTTATCTGCATCAAAAAGAATACTGATGTTTTCAGCACTGTTTCGAACAACTACTGCTTCTGTCTGCAACAAACCAAAAGTCCCCGCCAGTTCTATTTTACCCGTTGATTCATCATAAGTATATGTACCATTCAAGGTTTGTTCTCCCATAATCAGATAATAAGAACCATCCTCGTTGAATGTAAAACCTGAATTTCCCTCTGCTATACCAACTTTGGAAAACATTTCATTCAACTTATTCTCAATGGTTGCCGCAGCAATTTCGCCACCGGCCTGCTTGAGCAAATTATCCGATTCAAATTTACAATCGGAACTCTTATATATCCAAGTATTAACCAAGTCTTTCTGAGACAAATTTTTCTGTCCCAAAACATCACCTAATATACTTCCCAATACACTACCTAACTGCGAACCGGTGTTCTGCGCCTGTTGCGTAGTTGTCGTTGAATTATTTACATTACCTGCAGGATTTCCACAACTGCTTAAAGATAATGCAGCAACAAAAACTGCTGCCTGAATGATTGTTTTCTTCATAATGCGTGTTGTTTGAGTTGTTACCAATGTAATTATTCTTTATTCTCCTGAAACAGACGAACAAATGGAGTAGGGAACGGTGTCTCAAAATTCATGAATTCGCGTGTTCGGGGATGATAAAAGTTTAATCTGAAAGCATGCAAAGCCAGTCTGCCAATCGGATTTCTTCCATTACCATACTTAACATCTCCTGCGACAGGATGACCTAAATCTTGCATATGGACACGAATCTGATTTTTTCTTCCCGTTTCCAGTTTCAATTCCACTAAAGAAAAATCATCGTTTGTCTTCAATGTATGATAATGTGTCACGGCATACTTACCGCCATTATCAACCGGACTTGAATAGGTAATGAAAGCTTTGTTGTCTTTCAACCAAGAGGTTACCGTACCGCCTTCTTTTTCCATCTTACCACAAAGAACAGCGACATAACGTCTGTCGGTCACGATATTTTGCCAATTTTCTTCCAAAATCTGCTGAACTTCAACATTCTTAGCATAAATCATCAATCCAGAAGTATCACGATCCAAACGATGAACAACATGAGCTGTACATTTAAAATGCCGACGTTTGAAATATTCGTCCAATATGGTTTTCACACAAAATGTCTGGGTCGTGGCAGCCATGGATAATATTCCTATATTTTTTTCGATAACAATAATATCCTTGTCTTCATAAACAATTTTCACGAACTTACTGTTCAATTCTGTGCTCCGTTTATGCTTACTGACACGGACAACCATACCGGGGGTTAATTCAAAATCGTATTGCGTAACTAGTTTCCGATCTACAGAAACACCATGTCCGCTCAGAATTGCCTTGACCTTGTTCCGGCTTATGCCATGCATTTCCTGCATAAGAAATTCCATAAGCAACATAGGTTTTCGAACAATTAGCTCGGTATACTTAGATGCAGCATAGGCTGCTCCAGACTGATTTCTCATAAAGTTTGCTTTATTCATATATTATATTGCAAAGATACAAAAAAACACACTGCAGAGAGTCTATCTGATTAAAATCAGATTATTTTTTATAGAAATTGACTTTATTTGATTAATACCATAATGACGATTATGTTTAATAGGGAATTATTTTAATCATACTCTACCCAAAATCAAACAAAAAAACTATATTTGTATCAATACTTAATCTAAATAGAATTTCACGTATGATTAAAACACTTAAAACCTGGACTTTCGCGACAACTCTTTGCTGTCTGGCCACTACATCATCATTCGGTCAGGTGCCGTCGTATTCCACACAGGCCATCACCAAGGATTTAAAATTTTTCAGTGATTGGACTGCTTCGCAATTGGCAGATGGATTTAAAAACAAACAGTTAAAACAATTCAGTAGCCCGGAAATACGTCATCTGGCAGAACAAATGAAAAACGGTACATACGAATCACATTACCTGCTGAACACATATGCTCCGATCCCTTCTAACAAAATACTGGAAGAAAAACTCAAATTATACAATGGCTACAGTAGATATGAAAATATAACTGGCGTTTACTTGGAACAAGGAGAACAAATCGTACTCGTAGGCGATTTACACGGCCGTAAAGTAAGTTTACTCATAGCAGATTGGATGCGTCAACCTACTCCAGGATTTGAACCAACTAAGGATCCCAATGGCTGGGGACTGAAAAAACAAGAAATTCGATTGCACGAAGGGGTAAATGTGATTCATGTAGAGAAAGCCGGAAACGTTTATGTTGACTATTTTGCCGATGATCCGGAGACAGCTCCTGGCATAACGATTCATTTTGTAACAGGAAAAGTAAATGGTTATTTCGATGCGGAAAAACAAAATAATGAAGACTGGAAATATTTGCTGGATCACGCTGTAAGTCCAATCATGGATGTCAAAACACGTTATATGCAACTGGCCTACCCTGTAGAATTTCTAAAAAAATTCCGATACGAAGATGGAAAAGAACTTGCACAAGCATATGACAAAATCATGGAACAACAATATACTTTCAACGGAGCTATAAAATATAATCGTATCCCACCTAAAAGAATCCTAGCTCGCGTAAACTTCAATTACTTTATGTTCCGTGATGGTGACGGAGTAGCATTCTTGGGTAATGATGGGACTATGAAATCAGCGCTTGGTCCGAATATATACAGTGATTGGGGAGTAAACCATGAAATTGGCCATGTGATGCAAATGAGTCCGCAACTGACTTGGGGCGGCATGACAGAAGTAAGCAATAATCTTTTCACCATGTATGTAGCTCGCCAGGCCGGACAGCCAAGCCGACTCAGCAAATATAAAAATTATGATCATGCGCGGAAAAATATTATTGAAACTGCAGAGAAACCTTTTATCATGTGTGTAAAAGACCCGTTCGAAAAACTGGTACCTTTCTGGCAGCTATATCTGTTTGCACAAGAAAAGGGATATCCTGACTTTTATGCTGATCTGATGGAATATATGCGTAATCATCCAGATAAAGGAAAAGGAAATGCTTCTATAAATAACATGTATGAATTTATCAAAATATCATGCGATTTACTCCAAACAGATCTGACCGCATTCTTTGAATCTTGGGGCTTTTTCGTGACCGGAACATTTGATGTCGGAGATTATGCCAACTACCGGTTTAATATAACGGATAAAATGGTAAAAGAAACCAAAGATTATATTGCAGCAAAAGCTTATCCAAAACCGGAAAAGGATCTCACTAAACTGACAGATTGATATAGCATATAAAAATGGCTCTGACATTCTCATTTTGAATATGTCAGAGCCATTTTTATATGCTATTCGGGAAAAACGAACTTAAATTTAAAAGGTCCAGTTATGCCCGGCTAGAATTTCTGCAACTTTGATAAAGTTCTTCGGATCAGCATCGTGTCGGATAAGATCCTGGAAATCGGCTTTATTCAATTCCTGCCAAGTCTTCCCCTCTCCTATTTCCTCATCTTCCGGAATACTCAGATAAATATCTGCAGCCTTCTTTATATCACCTTTCATCACACATAGATGAGCATAGTTAGCCTGAACAAACGGTAACTTTTTAAAATTACCCGGAATATTCTGATACAACAAATCAGCCAGTTCAAGCTGTGCTTTCAATTCTGCAAGATAAACACCTGTCATTAAGGAATCTATGCCATCACCAGATGTAACAAATGCATCAAAAACCTGTAATTGACAGATTTGTCGGATATCAAATTGTATAGCACGATTATGCTGTGTACTCATGGTTACCAATAATTCTGGCTCTACGGCATCATCAAGCAACGACTGAAACAGATGTGCATAAGGTAAAGAGACTTGGGTACCCGTCTGTGGTTTAAATGCTGTCCAATACAAATTCGTCTTGTGCACCCCTTGCCCATTCACATATTGAATCTGAACTGGATTATAATTGCATATTGCTTCAGCCAAAAGAGACTGCAAAGCATCCAAATCTTGCGATGAACGTGGATCAAACTGGTAAACTTTAGACTTAAACAACTCATCAACATATTCCAACTTATCTACCTGTAAAATAGAAACCTTACATTGCTTTTCGGTTATCAAATCATATCCTGACAAGTACACCCCATCAAACTGAAACTGATCTAAAGCAAGAAGTTGCTGTGAATAATAAGGTAATACAGTCAAACGCAAGGTCTGAGCACCAGCCATCGGTCGCTTACTTAACGTTTCCAGAACAACCTTCAGCGAGGGCAAAACATCCACATCAGGTAATTCACCATTGTAAGCAGTGAAAACTTTATTGTATTCACAAAGAGCCAGATAGACTCTACGTTCCATCAGGTTCTCCCGACAACGACGGTTCGCAGCATGCAAAGCGTCTTCGCGCGTCCATTTGGCAGTTTTCAAATGATCAGAAACTTTTATCAGGAATCGTCCGTCACCCGTCAGCTCAAACAACTGGTTACAAATATAAGAAACCACCTGTTTCATACCGCCGAGCACCTGATCCTCGCTGAATCTCATCACAATCCAGCCACAATCCACATATAAACGATCAATGATATTGTCGACGGAATCTTTATAATGAAGTGGCTTTTTCGTTGAGAACTCATATAACTCATCAACATGCACCGCAATACGGATATTCTTTGACGGCCAGCTTACCAACACATCGGGATGTATCCCATAATTTCTGTTAGGTACAGCAAGCGATGACTGCACACTTAATCTGATATCACGTTCTATCTGAAGAACAGGCGACAAAGCATCGCTCAAAGCCTTTCCCCAAAATGTCGGACTGGCATCACTATGTTCGGCCGGAACAACAACCTGAGTTCCTTTTACAGGAACCAAAGTCAAAGGAAATACCTCTTGCTTATCCGTATTGCTGATATACGAGCCATAAGAAAACACTCCTGATGTATCAGCCTTGATCTCATGACCATAAGGCATTAAATACAAACCGTCTCTATACTGAAAATTAGGTTTTGTTGCCTGCTTCTCTAGTTCCGTACAATATTGTTGTAACTGTTCCAGACGTTTCATCAGATTGGTCCGCTCCGTTTCCATCGCAGCAAACTTGTCTCTGAAAGCAACATTCTCCGAATGCAAGCTTGCGAGCTGGTTTTCTAGGTCAGCCAGTTTCTGTGTCTGGTTTCCCTGATCTGCAACCGATTTTTCCAATTCAGACTTTTGCTGCCCTAAATCCTGATTTATCTTATTCAGCGTATCCAGCTCAGCCTTTAGCTGCGCATAATCTTGCATTTGATTCTGGTAGCGACTCTGCAAATCAGCATATTCATTTGCCTGAACATCCAAAACATGCTTCATTTGCGAGTTCGCTTCATCGCCAGTTTCTACTTTTTGTTGCAAATCAGTAACTTTCTGACGCAATACGTTATTTTCCAACTGTAACTGTTCTAAAGAAGCAATTGTCTGACCTTTCTCGTCTTCAACAGTTTTCAATTCCTCACGTATCGCTGAAACTTGTTCTTCCAATGCCTTTTTGCTTTCAGTCAATACGACATTATCCTGATTACGAAGCAAAAGTTCCTGTTTCAGTTTCTCTATTTCCTGATTTTTCTGTTCAGCCTGTTCCTGCATACCAGCAGATACGGCCCGTTCTTTCTCTAATAAGACCGTTTCCTGTTCCAATTTTTCAACCAGATCGGCTGTGCGCGTCTCTAATTCCTTATTCTGAACTTCAAAACCTGTCAACTGTTCTTCCAAGTCCTTTTTCTGTCCCTCAAGGATCTGTATCTGTTCTTCAAGCTTCTGGCTTTTCTGCTCCAAGTCAGCTTGCCCGGAAGTTAGTTTCTCTACCTGTTCCCGAATATGCTTAAGTTCTTCATCTTTTCCTTGCAGAACCCGTTGCAACTCTGCATATTCCAATGCCAGCTCATTTTTTTCTGACAGCAACTGTTCATACTGTCCCTGAGTCGACACTATACTTTGTTGCTGCTCCTCAGAACGTACCTGCAAGTTCTGTAACTGACTTTCCACTTCAGAAATAACCGTTTGCAAACGGTTTATCTCACTTTCATTATTCTGAAGAAGAATTTGCAATTGTTCTGCTTCTTTGTTTTTCTGCTCCAGTTCGCTTTGCGTTAACGCAAGGCGACTGTTGCATTCTGAATATTTCTGCTTCAGGGAAACCACAAGCTGCTCTAATTTCTGTTTTTCCGTTTCGAGCGCCTGTACATCTATGCCAGAAGCTTTATTGAGAAAATTAAGTAATTTATTCATATTGATTTTAGTAAAATATCCGATTTTATCGTGGTTTTATGTTGCAAATATAAGGATATTTGTACAAGAAAACAAATTGTTTACATGCAAGTGTCCAAAACTAAGAAACCACCTCAGGTGCATATTTCCAATAATGGTCAAAATAAGCTATATATTCGGAAGTATATGTTTTTCCAAATACAACAGCATACACTGATGCTCCCATATTTCTTAAACTGGTGAACTGAAACTCTATGACCGAATCCGGTTTCTCCAGTTCAAAATCGGAAAGCAACAGCAAATCCGCCTTTGCATATGTCTCACAGGCCAATCCGCTTAAAACATTTTGCATGGCCGGCAACAAGTCTGTACCTCCCTGAAAAGAACGACACAAAAAATCTTTCAAAAGAGGCAATCCAACTGCAAGACTATCAAATTCTATATGTTCACACTGATCTGAAAAAAGAATCACCCGACAAGCCCTTTGTTGTTTCTCTGCCAATAATGCTATAGCCAATACAATGCTTTTGGCCATCAGTTCATAATCGCCTGACATGGAACCGGAAGTATCAATACAGATGATAAAAGGCCCCATTCCATCGGGCTTGACGACCTCTTTACCCTTACATTCTGTTGCATCCAAATATTCCAGCGATTTATCTGATCCGTCGAAGAGTTGAAGTGCTTTCTCTGAATATTTTCTCAAAAAAATATATTCCAGACTGGAATCAGACAAAAAACAATATTCCAAGGGCATCAGCCTGTTTAAATCATTTCCTGTGCACACGCCTACAATGTCCGAATGATTATTTTGATGCACAAAAACTTGATTTTTTCCTGTTTTTGCAACAAACTTATTCCATTTGTTTAGTGCTTTACGACGTCCTAAAATACGACTAATCTCATCAACTAACGGACTTTTGGTCAGTATTGGAAGTAAATCATTCATTTTCTTTCTCAAATCAGGACTCTGCCGGGCCTGTAGCCAGGCTAGCCGAGATGCAAACTGTGTTCCGGGTTTTCCCGAATTTAGAGTCTCTGTTCCTGCTTTCCGCAATAGACGGGCATACTCATCGAGCAAATTTTCAATATGTTGCTTCTGATAAACAGATTCTTTTTGTGCAAGCAAATCATACCACTTACGTTCAAAGTAACTACGCAAACGCAACCAGTCCTCATCCCCAAAGGCCAACTGGTTAAAACGTTCTGTATAATATCGGATATCCAGTTCCAAAACATCGTACTTATTGGCAAATGCTTTCTCCAGACGCATCAGTAAAGAACGAAAACATCCGTTATCAGCCTGAGTCAACTGATAATATGCATCCCATTGCTCCGAAAAATAAGAATAAACAGTTTGCAGACTAGAACGTTTCTTCAAATAAAAACGTTCCAATTCATCGTCAACTTCCTGTTTCGTTACAATATTCTCTGCCAATAAAGGAGCATAATAATTCGCTGAAAACTCAATCAATCGCTCCCTGAACTGCAGTTGAAGCTGTTGTAAGCGTTCATCTTGTTGTTCGCACATGATTCAATTCATTGAAATTCTGTTGCAGTGCATAAATCCGCTCTTCCACACGCTTAAATGCCCCACGAAGCAATGCAGCCTGCTCGTCATCAAGAAACAAATGTTCCTTTATCTCCTGTTCCGCTTCACTCCTTAAATTTTCAAACTGTACTCTTCGACTCTCTATGTCATCACCAATCCGCCTCTCTAGTTCCATCACAAAATTTCCTGTTTCCGACCGATTCATCTCCTGCTTAAGCGGCATATCCTGTTTTGACAAACCCTGTTTCAACGTATCTTGAAGCAAAGCATAAACCACACCATTAACCTGTATCCCCTCGTCAACCCGCCGAACAGGCAAAAGATCCTTAGGAAAAACATGTGGATGTTTTTCTTTTTCATAACGTTTTAGAATCTGCGCACCTGTTTTATAACGATCCGTAATCAAGATAAAAGGCACTGGCTCATCCTCATTCGACAGTTGTTGAAACTCATTAATATAAACCAGAACCCGTTTCGACTGACTACGGGTGACCAATTGATAATAAAAACTTTGTATTACCTTGTATACTGGAGTATTTCCCGATGAAACGGAATGAAAATCCATTTCCTGCCTGTAAGCCAACAAACGATCATCCATCAATCCCAAAGCCAACTCATCTGCTATCATATCTGCCAACAATCCTATCAGCAAGTTTCTCAACGCATCCTTATCTTCCGGGTCATTCCACAAGCAATGAATCATCAAAGTCAAATCGCTTAATCCGACTTCCGACCTGGCATTTAAAAATGCAGAAGCCCGTAACAAACGTACCAGTTTCTTCCACCTGCGATCCGAGACATACGGAACTTTCAGAATCCTTTTGTCTATGCTGGAAAGCCGATCACGCTCTAAAGCAGTACGCACAGCATAAATAAAATCTGATATACTCTGCGGTACGGCAATCTGACGGGCTCCATCCTGCCAGGCGAGATACTGTTCATCCGATATTTTCAACTGCTCGGGGAGTTTCTCAAAATCATCCTCTACAGCACAAATCATACGTACAAATAAATCTTTGTCGCGTATTCCTTCTACAACGTAACGAATTAAAAAACGATCCCACAAAGCCTCCAATCCTTCATGTTCGGCCGGTAATTCATTTGAAGCCGCAATCAGCACTTTCATGGGTAATTGTATCGTTTGCGTACCGTTCCGATAAATTTTCTCATTTAACACCGTCAGCAACGTATTCTGTATACTCGCTCCCGCCTTCCAGATTTCGTCCAAGAAGACCACGGTTGCCTGAGGTAGATAACCGTCGACAATCCGTTCATAACGGTCTTCATCCTTAAGCCGTGAAATAGATACAGGACCAAACAATTCATCAGGTGTACTGAAACGCGACATCAAATATTCAAAAGAACTACCCGTCAGAAATGCTTCTTTCAACCTACGGGCCACCATACTTTTTGCTACACCCGGAGGACCAAGCAGAAAAATACTTTCTCCGGCCACCGCAGACAAAAGAGAAAGAGCTACAGCCTGTTTCTTTTCATACAGCCCATAGCTCAGTTTTTCTATAAGATCTTTTATTATAATAGAACTTTTCATAATCTAGACCAAGCAACAGATCATACATCTTCCTCTTGCTGCCCGTTTTTACGATTCAAACGTTTCAAAAACTCCACACAAAAGAAAACCTCGGCAAGACCAAACAAGACAAATATAAAACTAAACAATCCCGGATCATTCGCCTTAACCAGAACAAACAGGAGATAAGCCAACACCGTAAATACAACCGCAATGGTCATAAAACGACGACGAAGCACCTCTACACTGCCTTTTGTCAGTTTTGACGAACGTAAAAATGCATACCCCATATATCCCAACAAACCAAAAAAGAAAAAATATCCGGCAGAATAATATAAATAAACGGCATTAATCCGTCTGTCCGGGAAAATCATCATCTGAAGGAATACAGCCAAAATAATCATGACTGTAAGCACTAGAACCTGCCAAAAGCAGAAGCCTTTGACATATCGTTCAAAAAAACGTTTTTCTGGTTTCATAACCGAATTTTTAAAAAGCCATATTAACAACAAAATAAACCAATAATCCCGCTATCCAGCCGGCCAGTACTTTACCACTGATCATCCGGAAATACCACCAGATTGACACCTTCTCGCTCTTCATTAAAGCATAACCTGCAATAGATCCAATAGGCAGCAGACAACCACCCACGGCACCACAAAAAGCAATCAGTTTCCAATACTCACCGTTTTGCATAAAATAGCTGACATAAGTCCAGTTCATTCCAGGCATCAGATCTGCTGAAGCTATGACATCATACATAGAAATACTACTCAATACAATGGCAATATTATCCAGAATAGCAGAAATGAAGCCAAAGACAACGCCCACAACATATATATTGTGCACATGAATATTAATCCATTCCGCTGCAACAGCAAAAGCCCCTGTTTCCTTGATAGCCCCAACAGCCAGGCTGATACCGATAAAATAAAGAATCGTCTGCAGATTTTCATACTGCAATGTTCTGGGAAACGTGCGTGAAACCGGCTGATTACTTTTAATCAGGCTACTGTTCATCAACTCATTGACCACCCAGAATACGGCCAGCACACACAAAGCACCGACAAAGGGAGGCAATTTAGTAATCGAATGGAAAGTAGGAATAAACCAGAGTCCTCCGATTCCGACAAAAAGCATCAACCCTCTTTGCCAATACGACAGAACAGAATCATCTCCCCGATAAATAATCCGAGGCAGTTCCACGTCTATATGCTCAGGTATTTTGCGCGATATCAGATAAGACGGAATCACCATAGCGACCAACGACGGTAAAAACAAAGCCGTTGAATAACTGCCTGGTGTAACAGCCTCCTTTACCCAAAGCATTAAGGAATTGATATCGCCAATGACAGTCACACAACCTCCGCAATTTGCCGCAATAACAATAGCTGAACCTAAATACATCCGGTATTTCTTTTCCGAAACGATTTTCCGCATAATCATCAGCATCATGACCGTTGTCGTCAGATTATCCAGGTTGGCCGAAAGGAAGAAAGTGATCAGCACCAGATACCACAACAACCGTTTCCCGTTTCGCGTCCGGATCCAGTCGGTAATGAAATCAAAACACCCATTTGAATTCAACACCTCAACAATGGCCATTGTTGCCAAAAGATAAAGTACGATCTGACTGATGTTCGCCACATGAAGTAAAAAGACCTGATTGGCTATATACGATTTGACTGTAGCCGCGGTTGAAACGGTTCCGTCCAGAAAAGCCTGATAGTCCGCAGCATAAAACCGACTGATATACTCCGAACCATCGACCATATACAAGATCCATCCGGTCACACCCAAAAACATGGCTACAGCAGCTTTATTGATTCGAGTTATATGCTCGGTAGCAATAGCCAAATAACCGATCAACAGAATCGCTACAATAATTGTTGTCATAATAATCCTCCCTTCTTACACTTATGCTGCAGAGTTTCAGTCAGACAAAATCCTGCAACTATTCTTTCTGCAAAAATATAAAAAATGCCAAGCAAAGCAAAACAAAACAAATGGATTATGACCACCTTCTCCGGACCGTATCCTTCAAAAGCAATCATAATCCATTTATAAATAACGTATTAAATACCTTTTATTATTTTTCTTCTTTAATATCTACAATCAGATTGAGTTCATCAAGCTGCTTCTGGTCGATACATGAAGGAGCGTCAAGCATCACATCGCGTCCGCTGTTGTTTTTCGGGAAGGCGATACAGTCACGAATACTGTCGAGTCCGGCAAACAGGCTCACCCAACGGTCCAGACCGTATGCCAGACCTCCATGAGGAGGAGCACCATACTTGAAGGCATTCATCAGGAAGCCAAACTGTTCCTGAGCCTTCTCCTTCGTGAAGCCCAAGATTTCGAACATCTTGTTCTGCAATTCCGGATCGTGGATACGGATTGAACCACCGCCGACTTCCACACCGTTACATACCATATCATAAGCATCCGCACGTACAGCTGCCGGATTCGTATCCAACAAAGGAATATCCTCGTCTTTCGGATGTGTAAACGGATGGTGCATAGCCATCAGACGACCTTCTTCCTCGCTCCATTCAAACATCGGGAAGTCAACCACCCAAAGCAGAGAGAACTTATTCTTGTCGCGCAATCCCAGACGGTTACCCATCTCCAGACGCAACTCACAAAGCTGCTTACGCGTCTTCATCGCATCATCGCCACTCATGATCAGAATCAAATCGCCCGGCTTAGCCTGCATGGCCTCTTTCAGCTGGTTCAGCACTTCAGGCGTGTAGAACTTGTCTACACTGCTCTTCACGCTGCCATCCTCCTGCACACGTGCATAAACCAGTCCCTTGGCGCCGATCTGGCTGCGTTTCACGAAATCGGTCAGCTGATCCAGCTGTTTGCGGGTATAAGAAGCACAGCCCTCAGCACAGATGCCACCGATATAAGCCGCATCATTAAATACGCCGAATTCACCGGTTCCCTTGAGCACATCCATCAGCTCAACGAATTCCATACCGAAACGCGTATCCGGCTTGTCGCTACCGTAAAGGCGCATCGCCTCGCTCCAGGGCATCCGTGGGAACGGCTCGGTCAGTTCCACGCCGCGCAACTCCTTAAACAGGTGCTTGGCCATACCTTCGAAAGTCGAAATCACGTCTTCCTGCTCCACGAAACTCATTTCACAGTCAATCTGCGTGAACTCCGGCTGACGGTCGGCACGCAAATCCTCATCACGGAAACACTTGACAATCTGGAAGTAACGGTCCATACCGGCCACCATCAACAGCTGCTTCAGCGTCTGCGGGCTTTGTGGAAGCGCATAGAACCGTCCTGGATTCATGCGTGAAGGCACCACGAAGTCACGCGCGCCCTCCGGCGTAGAACCGATCAGCATCGGTGTTTCGATTTCCAGGAAGCCTTTGCTGTCCAGATAGCGGCGTACCTCCATGGTCATTTTATGACGCAACTCGATATTCTCGCGTACGGCATGACGGCGCAAATCCAGATAACGGTATTTCATACGGATGTCATCGCCACCGTCCGTATTATCCTCGATGGTAAACGGCGGAGTCAGCGAAGCATTCAGCACGTTCAGTTCCGAAACGATAATCTCCACGTCTCCCGTAGGCAGATTCTTATTTTTGCTTTCGCGTTCATTTACGGTACCCGTAATCTGAATCACGAATTCACGTCCCAACTTATTGGCCTTTTCGCACAATTCGGCGTTGATTTCCTCATTGAACACCAACTGCGTGATTCCATATCGGTCGCGCAGGTCCACAAAGGTCATACCGCCCATCTTACGCGTGCGCTGAACCCATCCGGCCAGGGTCACCGTCTTTCCGGCATCGGTGAGTCGCAGCTCACCACAGGTGTTTGTTCTAAACATATTCTGAAAAGATTAATTTTTGATTTTTTCAATGATGCAAAGTTACGCTTTTTTATGTTGCCCGCAAAATCAAAGCCACAAAAGATTCATTCGCGCATCGGATGTTTGTTTTCCTGCCGTCGAATGGCTACCTTTGCACAAAATTTCCACTCATGAAAACCGCCAGCATATCCGGCAGCCATCGAGAAATTCTGCAAATCACGCTGCCTTCCATTCTTTCCAATATTACGGTTCCCTTGCTTTCACTGGTCGATCTGACCATCGTTGGCCACCTCGGCTCCGCTGTCTATATCGGTGCCATTGCCATCGGTGGCACCATGTTCAACATGATTTACTGGATTTTTGCCTTCCTGCGTATGGGAACGACTGGCATCACTTCGCAAGCCTACGGCAGCCACCGGACCGAGGCCGAAGTCAGCACCCTCTACCGTTCGCTCACGATAGCTTTGCTGCTTGGTCTGCTCCTCCTGCTGTTTCAATCACAGATTCTCCGGCTGGCCCTCTGGATCATGGAACCCACTGCCGATGTCGGCAAGTATGCCTCGCTCTACTTCTCCATCTGCATCTGGGGCGCACCGGCCATGCTGGCCCAATACGGTTTCACCGGCTGGTTTCTCGGCATGCAGGAAGCCCGATACCCCTTGTATATTGCCCTCTTCCAGAACATCGTCAACATTCTCTGCAGCCTGTTCTTTGTCTTTGTGAGTCAGCTTGGTGTCGGCGGTGTGGCCTTAGGCACGCTCATAGCCCAATATGCCGGGTTGTTCCTGGCTCTTGGCCTTTGCCGCAACCTGTTCCGCAGGAAGCACCTCTCCGGCCGTTGCTCTCTCCGCATGCTTTCCGACCGTGCTGCCCTGCTCCAGTTTTTCCGGGTGAACCGCGATATATTCCTGCGCACCCTCTGTCTCGTGGCCGTAACGCTCTACTTCACATCTTCCGGTTCGCGCCAGGGCGACCTTATTTTAGCGGTCAACGTGCTGCTCATGCAGTTCTTCACGCTCTATTCCTACTTTATGGACGGTCTGGCCTTCGCCGCCGAAGCCCTTTCGGGCAAATACTACGGCGCCGGCAATACTCAAAGATTCCACACCACCATCCGCCATCTGTTTCTATGGGGTTCTGCCATTGCCGTTCTGTTCACATTAATTTATATCGGTGGCGGCGAACATTTCCTTTCCCTGCTCACCAACGAGCCCGATGTCCTTTCGGCAGCCCGCCCCTATCATTTCTGGACCTATCTGATTCCCGCAGCCGGCCTGTGTGCCTTCGTTTGGGACGGTGTTTTCATCGGCATCACGGCAACCCGCCAGATGCTTGTCTCGATGTTTTTCGCCGCTGTCCTGTTTTTCACCGTGTATTTTAGCTTTGAAGCCAACTGGCACAACCATGCCCTCTGGGCTGCCTTTTTGGTCTATCTGTTCTCACGGGGGATGATTCAGACGGTGCTGTACAGAGGTACTATTAAAAAGAAATTAGAATAAAAATAACATATCTCTTTTAATTTTTTGAAGTTCAATAAAGGAAACTTATCTTTGTCTAAGTTCACTAAAAAAGAAACACAATGATATCACAAAATTCAGATATAAAAGAAATTACAGATAAAATTGCCCAGTTTACAAAAGATAGAGACTGGGATCAATTTCATAACGGAAAGGATTTAGCTTTAGCCTTATCCATCGAAGCCGCAGAACTTAATGAAGCTTTTTTATGGAAAAGGCCAGAAGATGTACATATTGATAAAATAAAAGAAGAGTTAGCAGATATATTGAATTATGCCTTTCTCATTGCCGACAAATATAATTTAGATATTAAAAAAATCATTCTTGAAAAATTGGAAAAGAATGCCGAAAAATATCCTGTAGACAAATCTAAAGGTAATGCAAAAAAATACACTGAATTATGATTGTATACCACGCCAGCAAAAAAGGATTCGTTAGTGATGTCTTCAACGGCACCATTGCTGATGATATTGATCATGCTTTTTTACTCCATTTAGGGCGAAAGGCTTCACCGAATGAGAAACTATCATGGAAAAACTCCATGATGCATATGTATAAAGTAATCAATACACCGAATATTCCGGATAGTTCTACTATTACTATCGAATATCAGATACCGCTTACCTCCAAAAGAATTGACTTTATCATTTCTGGAACAGACGAAAATCAACGTTCCAATATGATCATTATTGAATTGAAACAATGGGAACAAGCAAAACTTTCCCAAAAATCAGGCATTATACAAACTCGTTTTCAACATGGAGAGAGTGAAACTGCTCATCCTTCTTATCAAGCATGGTCATATGCCTATATGCTTCAAAACTATAATGAAACGATACGAGAACAAAACATACAACTTTTACCTTGTGCATTTTTACATAACTATCAGAAAGATCCAATAATATCAAATGATTGTTATGCAGAATATATAGCCAAAGCACCTATCTTTTTAAAATCAGATGCAGGAAAGTTGCAAGATTTTATCAAGAAACATATCAAATATGGATCTAAAGAAGATATCATTTGGTTAATTGACAAAGGTAAATTACGACCATCAAAACAATTAGCAGACGTTCTGAACTCCATGTTACATGGAAATAGAGAGTTCGTTCTCTTAGACGATCAGAAAGTAGTATATGAAACAGCCTTAAGTCTTGCTCGAGAAGCAGTAAGGGGACCTAAACAAGTTTTTATTGTTGAAGGCGGACCTGGTACGGGTAAAAGTGTTGTTGCTATAAATCTTTTAGTTGAATTGACCAAAGAAGGTATTGTTGCTCAGTATGTTTCAAAAAATGCAGCTCCACGTGACGTCTATACAGCTAAATTATCAGGAAGTTTTAAAAGAAGTTACATTAATAACTTATTTGTAGGTAGCGGTAGTTTTATTGATACTCCCCAAAATACTTTTGGCGCCTTGATTGTAGATGAAGCGCATCGATTAAATATGAAAAGTGGCCTATACAGTAATTTAGGAGAAAACCAGATTATTGAAATCATACAAGCTTCACGTTTTACAATATTTTTCGTTGATGACCGTCAAAAAGTACATATAAAAGATATAGGATCAAAAGCTGCAATACAAAAATTTGCTGAATCCTGTGGCGCTATTGTACATACAGCCAAACTAAGTTCTCAATTCCGTTGCAATGGTTCTGATGGTTATTTAAGTTGGCTTGATAATACGTTACAAATCAGAGAAACAGCTAATATTCAATTATCAACAGAAGATTACGATTTTCGAATATTTTCCGATCCTAATCTGTTGTTCGAAACAATCAGGGAAAAAAACAAAATCAATAATAAAGCACGTGTAGTAGCTGGATATTGTTGGGACTGGAATAGTAAAAAAATCCCTACCGATTATGATATAATATTACCCGAATTCCATTTTAAAAAACGATGGAATCTGAATACTGATAAGAATTTATGGATTATTGGTAATCAATCTATCGAAGAAATCGGCTGCATTCATACGTGTCAAGGATTGGAATTGGATTATATAGGTGTTATTATTGGGCCGGATATGCGTTATGAAAACGGACAAATTGTCACAGATGTCACGAAACGTTCTATAAATGATCAATCTGTCAAAGGATTTAAATCTCTTATTGCCCAAAACCGACATAAAGCTTTTCAGGAAGCCGATGAAATTATAAAAAACACATACCGTACATTACTCACACGCGGAATGAAGGGTTGTTACATCTATTGTTGTGATAAGCCTTTAGCTGAATATTTTGTTGCCCAACTAAGAATTCAAGCAGAATCAACTCCAAAATTTAGAATAGAACCAGAGGTCAATGATGAAGTAAAATACATTGATTTTTTACCCTTCTATTCTATACAAGCAGCATGTGGCTATTTTGGAGAAGGAGAAATGGTAGATGAAAAAGGTTGGATGAAAGTGGAAGGTATGGGTAAACTTAATCGCAATATGTTTATCGTACAGGCAGTAGGACATTCCATGGAACCACTTATTTATGATGGAGATTATTGTGTTTTTAGAGCAAATCCAGCCGGAAGCAGACAAGGAAAGATTGTGCTCGCTGAACATCATAATTATTATGATCCTGACTACGCAGGTAGTTATTCGATCAAGACATATACCAGTAAGAAATCATTTGATGTAGAAGGAAATTGGATACATGAAGAAATAATACTTATGCCAAAAAATTCCGAGTATACTCCAATTGTCATTGAAGAAGAAAATTCAGATGAATTTCGAATTGTTGGAGAATTTATAGGCATTTTACAAAAGGAAGTTTATTAAAAAATTTATTTGCTATTACAGGAATATATTATCTAATCTATGAATCCACACCAACATATGATTATAAACCTAGAGAAATACAGTGACAAACAAATATCCACAATTACAATTGTAGATCAAGCGACCCATGCCTATATCATGATTTACTCCATAAACAAAATCATAAAAAACAATATAAGTCTAATCGTCCCTACCCCCCCTCCCATTTTGCCCGACAGCACTTTCTTTTTATCTTTGCAACTCGCGAAATAGCACGAGTACAAGTATAAACCATAAACCGAACGAACAAATGAACTATACAGGAATCGTTATCGGCCTGATCACGTTTCTGACCATCGGACTTTTCCATCCGCTGGTCATCAAGGCCGAGTATTATTTGGGAAAGAAAAGCTGGTGGCTCTTTCTGCTGGCCGGTATCATCACACTGATTGCCTCGCTGATGGTCGAAAATCTCTATGCCTCGATTATCCTCGGAGTTGTCTCTTTTTCCTCTTTCTGGTCTATTTTGGAGATATTCGAGCAGTTCAAACGGGTCAAAAAGGGCTGGTTTCCGATGAATCCCAAAAGAAAACACGAATACGAGTAAAAAACAGGGCTGGAAATTTGGATAATTCACCAAAACTTCATACCTTTGCATCGCTTTTGAGAAAAAGACCTTTCGGGGTGTAGCGCAGTCCGGTTAGCGCACCTGCTTTGGGAGCAGGGGGTCGTGGGTTCGAATCCCGCTACCCCGACAGGAATCAAAAAAGCAAGATGCATTCATGCACAAATCTTTCGGGGTGTAGCGCAGTCCGGTTAGCGCACCTGCTTTGGGAGCAGGGGGTCGTGGGTTCGAATCCCGCTACCCC
>CALUIV010000037.1 GCA_944320775.1 uncultured Paraprevotella sp.
CAGACCTGCCGAAAAGAGGAATAGCTTCGGGCGTACCAAAGAAGTTACTTTGTTGTAAATCCGCCGATGAAACGGTATCCACCGATAACGAGCAGTGGATAAATCCCGACTTCGGCAGTCCGGATTTGCGGACGCATTATGACAATATCAGACAGATGGTAAAGGAAAAGACCGGACGTGCCATGCAGGAAAAGGAACGGGAGCGCAAAGGCAAGAACGGCAAGACAGTCAAGATTGCGGGATACTCCCCCATACGCGAAGGAGTGCTGCTTGTCAGGTCGGGCACGACACTGGCAGATGTGCGCAAATTCGGTGAGGAGTGCCAGAGACGCTGGGGAATCACACCGCTGCAAATCTTCCTGCACAAGGACGAAGGGCATTGGCTGAACGGTCAGCCGGAAGCGGAAGACAGGGAAAGCTTCAAGGTCGGGGACAGATGGTTCAAGCCGAACTATCATGCCCATATCGTTTTCGACTGGATGAACCACGAAACCGGAAAGAGCCGAAAGCTCAATGACGATGACATGATGCAGATGCAGACCTTGGCATCTGACATCCTGCTGATGGAGCGTGGGCAGTCAAAGGCTGTTACAGGCAAGGAACATCTGGAACGTAACGACTTTATCATCGAGAAGCAGAAAGCCGAACTGCAACGCATGGATGCTGCCAAACGGCACAAAGAAGAACAGATAAATCTTGCCGAGCAGGAACTTAAACAGGTAAAATCAGAAATTCGCACTGACAAGCTAAAAAAGACAGCCACCACGGCAGCGACAGCCATAACAAGCGGAGTTGCTTCTCTTTTCGGAAGCGGAAAACTGAAAGAGCTGGAACATGCCAACGAAAAACTGCAAGACGAGGTTTCAAAACGGAACACCAATATTGAAAAATTACAGAGCCAAATACAGCAGATGCAGAAACAGCATGATACGCAAATCCACAATCTCAAGGAAATGCACAGACAGGAACTTGACATGAAGGAAAAAGAACTGTCACGGCTCGCCAGAATCATAGACAAGGCTTTCAGATGGTTTCCGATGTTCAGGGAAATGCTGCGCCTGGAAAAGTTCTGTGCCATGCTGGGATTCTCTAAAGAAATGACAGAAAGTCTTTTGGTCAAGAAAGAAGCCTTGAAATGCAGCGGTAAAATCTATTCAGAACAGCACAGACGGAACTTTGATATAAAGGATGATATTTTAAGGGTGGAAAATGACCCTGACGATGAAAGCAGGCTGAACATGACTATAAACAGGAAGCCGATTACCGAATGGTTCAGGGAACAATGGCACAGGCTTAGATACGGAACAATACTGCCGCAACAGGAAGAGAAAAAAAGCAAAGGGCTCAAGCTGTAATAGTAAAATAAAAACACTCTGGTAAGTAGGTTACTGGAGTGTTTCTATAATATCATGATTTATTTGATATACATGGTCAATAAAAATATAGTTTTAGTTTCTCAATTTACATTGTTCCAGATTATATCCATTGGACTTAATCATATCATCAGCAGTAATATCCGTAGATAGTCTTGTCTCTATTACGCTTTCATTTTTTACAATGTCTGCAAAATGCTGCCTTATATATTCTTCACTGAATATCAAACAAATGTATTTTATATCACACTGATAATCATCCGCAAAATCCTTTTCTCTGCCGAACAGTATATAGCAGCCTTCCATAATAAGGCTCTGTCCGTTTTTAACGTATGTCTTTATGATTTCCTTTACAACGGGGGCAAAGAGATAGAACTTACTTACCATATTTTCTCTCAAATAAATCCTTATTCTTTTTTCCCCATTCGAGCATAGCATCAATAATTGGGATAAGAGTAAGTCCAAGAGACGTTATTGAATATTCCGAGCGAGGTGGAAGCTCGGGGAATATGGTTTTCTTTACCAGACCATCTTCTACCAATTCTTTCAATTGTATGTCTAACACTCTTGGAGTAGCTTCTGGTAATGCCTTATGAAGCTCACTGGGCCGCATCGAGCGATAACGCAACTCATCCAATATACACGATTTCCATTTAGAGTCTATAAGACTCATGGTCAATCGTAACGGGCAATCCAAGTCTATAGGTATTTTTCGTTCGTACATATTATTCTGTTTTTGTGGTAAAATTACTAATAATATACAGAAGAATAAGTATACCGAATAAATTTTCGGTATATGAATAATTTTACGGTACTTGTATAAACAGAGGCTACCGCCTAACTTTGCAATAGAATTAATAACACATAAAATATAAAATTATGAGAGCTAATATTGAAGAATACAAAGCAGTGGAAAACGCTGCCATGAAATTTGTTAAAAGTGTAGCAGAAGGAAACAGTAGTTATGCAAAAGATCTATTTGTCGATGAAGCAGTCTTATTCGGCTATTTGGATGGCAAATTAGAACACGGTTCCATCGAGCAATTCTACCATAATGTTGATACGGTAAGTGCTGGTAATAACTTTAAGGCACGTATAGACATCGTTTCTGTGGAAGAAACTGTAGCAGTTGTGCGTGTATTAGAAGAAAAATGGGGCGACAGAATTGATTTTACAGATTATTTGCTCCTGTTAAAGATAAACAACGAATGGAAATGCGTAGCAAAAGCATATAATCAGAACTCAGATACTATTCAAAAATAAAAGGTGGAAATATCATGAGAATAACAGTTATCACAGGTAGTCCACGCAAACATGGCAACAGTTTCGCCATGACAGAAACTTTTATAAAGGAAGCAGAACATTGTGGGCATGAAATAAAACGTTTTGATGCAGCATTTATGAAGATTGGAGGCTGCCATGCCTGTATGACATGTTACAAGACTGGGAAAGCCTGTTCTTTCAATGAAGAATTTGACATTATCGCATCTTCAATAGTTGACTCCGATGCCATTGTATTTACCATGCCCGTTTATTGGTATTCAATACCGGCACAGATAAAGGGAGTTATTGATTGTATGTTTTCACTTGTGGTAGGCGGAAAGGAAGTTGCCGGAAAGAAATGGGGACTGATAACATGCTGTGAAGAAGACGATCCGACCGTCATGGATGGTGTTCGTATTTCTATGGAAAGAACTGCAGCTTTGCTGAAATGGGAACTGGCAGGAGAAGTGCTCATACCAGGTGTACTGAATGAGGGAGAGATAAAGAATACTGATGGCTGTAAACAGGCGGCAGAACTGGCTTATAAATTTTGACAACAAATGAAAGTATTACTTATAAATGGCAGCCCTCATAAAAAGGGCTGCACTTATACGGCATTACACGAAGTGGAAACAACATTACAACAAAATGGAATAGAGACTGAAATGCTTCATTTGGGTAAAGCGCCTGTTTCTGGTTGTATTGCTTGTATGAATTGCATGACGACAGGTTTTTGTTTCCAAAAAGATATCGTACGAGATATCCAGATGAGGTTGGATGAATTTAACGGAATCGTCATAGGTTCCCCCGTCTATTATAGCGCACCGACAGGTCAACTGATTTCGTTTTTGAACAGATTATTTTTTGCCACAGAAAAACGTATGGCTGGCAAACTGGGAGCATCTGTAGTTTCTTGCCGACGGGGAGGAGCCTCTGCAACCTTTGAGCAACTCAATCAATATTTCACGATTTGCAACATGCCTATTGTATCATCTCAATATTGGAATTCTGTACATGGCTTCACACCTGATGATGTTAACCAAGACAAAGAAGGGCTACAAACCATGAGAGTCTTGGGGCAAAACATGGCATGGCTACTGAAATGCATTGAAAGCGGCAAGAAAGCAGGAATAGAAAAGCCAACATACGAACCAAGGCTAAGAACCAATTTCATTTAATAAAAGATGAAAGTTCATAATCAGGTCATGCTCGTTCCTGACTTTCATCGGTATTTATGCCATAATATCCGCGTCTTTCAGCACGGTTTCTTGCGGATTAGGGAATAATGATATTGTTCTAACCTTTAGCGAATGCCAAATTATTCATAACTTTGGATTATGACAAAAGACAATTTAATCAATCATATTTTTAATCATAATACAGCAGAAACCTTGCCCATTCCACCTAAGACCATATTGCTGGAGGAAGGTAAGATTGCGGATAGGATATACCTTATCCGCAAAGGTTGTCTGAGATTGTTTTTCTACAATGAGGGAAAGGATATAACCTTCCAGTTTTTCTTCGAGGGAGATTTCGTGGCTTCATTTGACAGTCTGTACAAAGGTACACCGAGCCTGTTCTCACTGGAAAGTATCGAGCCGTCAGAAGTCCTGTTTATAAAGAAAGAAGACTTCTACAATAAGATAGAAGGCAATTCTTCATTAAGAAAGCTATATGAAGAGAAAATTATAGAGAGGTTCAGCTTCTACCAGCACCTGTTCCTGTCCCGTATCAAGAATACACCACAGCAAAGGTACGAAGAACTGTTGAAGGAATATCCAAATATCATCCAACGAGTGCCGCAACATTACATAGCTTCCTATCTTGGCATTACTCCTGTTTCGCTCTCCCGCATCAGAAACCGTCGCTAAGCTCCATTTCTTTACAATTGTTATCGTCCGTTTCCGATAAAGTAGTGACCTTTGCACCATTAAATTTGGAAATGTATGAAAAAAGTTTTTGTAATCGACTGGATTTTAATCGTTGTATTCATCGTGTCTGCCATTTCAGGAATTGGTCTGCACATAGCCGGACATGGGAACAGCCACGAAGTATGGCATAACTGGGCAGTGGTTCATGTCGTGAGCAGTGTATTGTTCCTTGTTGCCATCATATTCCATGTGACAACACACTGGGGGTGGTATAAGGGAATCATAAAAAACGGAATAGGCAGGAAAAGCAAGGTTACAGCAGTTCTGTCTATCATATTTTTATTGCTGTCCGTTACAGGTATCGTATTACTTGGAGTAAGCGGAGCAAACTCTCCACTTGGACTGTGGCATTATAAAATAGGTATCATAATGATAATCATAGCTATCGGGTACATTATAAAGCGATTGTCTGCTCTTCGCAAGTCCTTAAATACAAAAAACAGTAAGTTCCCGATATTTATAGCTTAGAACTTTCTTTAGTAACTTGTAAGAGGATATTCGGGAACAATTTGGGAACATTAATATAAAAAGGAAAGAGCTAAATATTTGATTTGCAAATACTTAGCTCTTTTTCTTGTACCCAGACCCGGGATCGAACCGGGATGGGTTTCCCCACTGGTGTTTGAGACCAGCGCGTCTACCTATTCCGCCATCTGGGCGCATTGCTTATTAATTATTTCGGTGCAAAGATATCCTTTTTTTGTAAAATGGCAAAATTTTCATGTTCTTTTTCTTGAAAGGGAGGATTATTTCTTTTATTATTTCTTTTATTTTCGAGGGTTAAGAGATTTTTGTCTTTGGGTCGGGCTTTTTTCTACTTTTTAAATTCATTTCTTGCTGTTTTTTCGTAAATATGGATTATCTTAGCAACATGGAATAATGGGATTTCCAGCCTGAAATAAACAAATACTTATTATATGGAACAAAAGAATTTTTGCGTGATTTTGGCAGGCGGTATAGGTAGTCGGTTATGGCCAATGAGCAGACACGATAAGCCGAAACAATTTTTAGACTTATTTGGTGTAGGGCGTACTTTGTTGCAGCAGACTTATGATCGGTTTGTGAAATTTATACCGGCGCAGAATATTTATATTTCAACTAACGAACAATATTTGGATTTGGTGAAGGAACAATTACCTGAAATCAATGTTGATCAGATTCTGACTGAACCTATCCGTAGAAATACATTACCTAGTGCGGCTTGGGCAACAGCTTATATTGCGCATCTTAATGCTGATGCCCGTATTGTTGTGACACCGGCAGACCAGTTAATATATAATGAAGATGTTTTCCGTGATGACATATTGAAAGGATTAGATTTTGTTGGCAGACATGACGTTTTGCTGACTATGGGAGTAAAGCCAACCAGACCCGATACGCGTTATGGCTATATTCAAAGCGATGAAGATCTGATTGAAGGGGTTTTTTCCCGTGTTAAGTCGTTTACAGAAAAACCAGAACTCCAGTTTGCCCAAATGTTTTTGGCGAGTGGAGAGTTTTATTGGAATACGGGTCTGTTTCTTTGGCATGTTAAAACAAAATTGAATGCCGTAAGGAAAGTTGCTCCGGAATATGTCAAGGAATTGGTTGATACGGCTTCTCTTGACCGTAAGGATCTGTCTAAATGTGTGCCGGAACATTTTTCTGCGTTACCTAATCTCTCTTTGGATTATGGTGTATTGGAGCGTAGTGAACGAGTTTATTTGCAAATAGGACATTTTGGATGGGCAGACCTAGGTAATTGGAATGCTTTGCAAGAGGATTATCCGTTAGAGAAACCGAATGATAATGTTTTGTTGGACACCGAGGCTATCCTTTACGAATGTAGTGGTAATATTATTCGGTTACCGAAAGGAAGAATTGCAGTTGTGGATGGTCTGAAAGATTTTATTGTGGCTGAAGAAGGGAATGTTTTGATGATTTGTCCAAAGAATGATCCTGCTGCTTTACGTCGTATGATGACGGATGCACAGATGAAACTTGGAGAGGCTTTGTGAAAAATGTGATTTTATAAAATAAATATGTCTTCCTGCTTTAAACGAATTTATTGAGGCAGGAAGTTTTTGTTTTAGATAAGTTTTCCTTTTCCTTCTCTTATAATAGAAAATTCATCGTCAATGCAGTTTATGACAGTGGAGGGCGTTGTATCTCCATAACCTCCGTCAATGACTATATCTACTATATGGGCGTATTTTTCGTGAATGAGTTCCGGGTCTGTACTATACTCTATCATTTCGTCTTCATCGTGAATGGACATAGTTAAAAGAGGATTACCTAATTCGTGTACTATGGCTTGTACTATATTGTTGTCGGGAATTCGGATTCCGACTTCTTTTTTGTTTTTGTATATTTTAGGTAATCGGCTACTTGTAGGAAGGATAAATGTGAATGGTCCCGGTAGGTTTCGTTTCATTATTTTATAGGCTGTATTGCTTACTTGGGCATATTCGCTTAAGTTGGAAAAGTCGGAACAGATGATCGATAGATTGTTTTTTTGAGGGTTCACTCCTTTGAGTTTACATATGCGTTCTACTGCACGAACATTCAGGGCATCACAGCCAATGGCATAAACAGTATCAGTAGGATAGATGATTAGTCCTCCGTCGCGAAGCGTTTTTATAATACGCTCAATTTCCCGAGGATTGGGATTTTCCGGATAAATTTTTATTAGCATAATTTTTAGGTTTAGATAAAATAGACTTTAAGGTCTTTCGAATTTTTTCTTTTGGGCAAAGATATACTTTAATGTGCAAATATATTAATATTATGGGTATTCTTTTACAAACCGTAGTGAAAACATAAGAAGAAACAACAAAATGACACTAATAATGTTCAATAACATAAAAAAACTTCTTATCTTTGCAAAGAGCGTCTGAATATCAGGCGAAATGTTGAATATTAATTATATCAAGAATATTATGGCAAAAATCACTAAAGAAATGGCTTTGCTCTATCATTCACAGGGCAAACCCGGAAAAATTGAAGTTGTGCCGACAAAACCGTATAGCACACAGACTGATTTGTCGCTTGCTTACTCTCCTGGCGTAGCAGAACCTTGTTTAGAAATAGAAAAGAATCCACAGGATGCCTATAAATATACAGCTAAAGGCAATCTGGTTGCAGTTATTTCAAATGGAACGGCTGTATTAGGACTTGGAGATATTGGTGCTTTGGCAGGTAAACCTGTAATGGAAGGTAAGGGTTTATTGTTTAAAATATATGCTGGAATCGATGTATTCGATATCGAAGTTAATGAAAAAGATCCGGATAAATTCATTGAAGCAGTTAAAGCTATAGCACCAACTTTCGGTGGTATAAACCTAGAGGACATTAAGGCTCCTGAGTGTTTTGAGATCGAACGCCGTTTAAAAGAAGAGCTGGATATTCCCGTAATGCATGATGACCAGCATGGTACTGCAATTATTTCCAGTGCAGGCTTGTTGAATGCTTTGGAAGTTGCCGGAAAGAAGATTGAAGAGGTTAAGATCGTTGTTAATGGTGCCGGTGCTTCTGCTGTTTCTTGTACGAAGCTCTATGTTGCTTTGGGTGCACGTTTGGAGAATATTGTCATGTTAGACAGTAAGGGAGTTATTTCTAAAGAACGTACAGATCTGAACGAACAGAAGCGTTATTTTGCTACATCCCGTACAGATATTCATACATTGGCAGAGGCAATAAAAGGTGCTGATGTTTTCTTGGGGCTGTCAAAAGGTAATGTGTTGACCCAGGATATGGTTCGGAGTATGGCTGACTCGCCAATCGTTTTCGCTTTAGCTAATCCAGTTCCTGAGATCTCATACGAGGATGCTATGGCTTCACGTCCGGATGTTTTGATGGCGACAGGACGTTCGGATTATCCGAATCAGATTAATAATGTAATCGGTTTCCCATACATATTCCGTGGTGCTTTGGATACGAATGCGACGGCAATAAACGAGGAAATGAAGTTAGCTGCAGTTCGTGCGATTGCAGGTTTGGCCAAACAGCCGGTACCTGATGTCGTGAATGAGGCTTATCATGTGAATAATTTGACTTTCGGACCAAAGTATTTTATACCAAAACCGGTAGATCCTCGTTTGATTACAGAAGTTTCTATGGCTGTTGCTCGTGCTGCTATTGAATCTGGTGTTGCCCGTAGTACGATCAGTGATTGGGATGAGTATCGTCAACATTTAAAAGAGTTGATGGGATATGAATCTAAGTTGACCCGTCAGTTGATTGATACTGCCCGTCAGAACCCTCAACGGGTGGTCTTTGCAGAAGGAATTCATCCTAATATGTTGAAAGCTGCAGTTGAGGCAAAGGCAGAAGGTATTTGTCATCCGATTCTTTTGGGTAATGAAGAGCGAATTGAAAAGTTAGCCAAGGAATTGGATTTGAGTTTGGAAGGTATTGAAATAGTTAATCTGCGTCATGATCGTGAAGCTGAACGTCGTGAGCGTTATGCGCGAATTTTAACCGAAAAGAAGGCGCGCGAGGGTTATACGTTCGAAGAAGCGAATGACAAGATGTTTGAGCGTAATTATTTCGGTATGATGATGGTAGAGACCGGAGAAGCAGATGCTTTTATTACAGGACTTTATACTAAATATTCCAATACAATTAAGGTAGCTAAGGAATTAATTGGTATTCGTCCGGAATATAAGCATTTTGGTACTATGCATATTTTAAATTCCAAGAAAGGAACATTTTTTATTGCCGATACTTTAATTAACCGTCATCCGGATACAGAAACTTTAATTGATATTGCTCGTTTGTCAGATCATACGGTACGTTTCTTTAATCATGAGCCGGTGATTGCAATGATGTCTTATTCGAACTTTGGAACAGATAATACGGGTAGTCCGGCTAATGTGCATAAAGCTACAGAATATATGCAACAGCAATATCCCGATTTGGCTATTGATGGTGAAATGCAAGTGAAGTTTGCCATGAATGATAAGCTTCGTGATGAAAAGTATCCGTTTACGCGTTTGAAAGGTAAGGTTGTGAATACTTTGGTGTTCCCTAATCTGACTTCTGCAAATGCAAGCTATCAGTTACTTCAGGCAATGAACGGTGATGATATGGAGATTGTTGGTCCGATTCAGATGGGTCTGAATAAACCAATCCATTTTACTGATTTTGAAAGTTCAGTACGTGATATTGTGAATATTACTGCTGTGGCTGTAATTGATGCCATTGTGATGAAAAAGAAAAACAAATAGAATTGTAATTTTTAGGAAGCATGAAAGAACCATTAATATGGTTCTTTCATGCTTTTAGTATTTAAAATTCAGCCATCAAACCAATTGTCGGAACCAAAGAACCGCTTTCCATAGGTATATTTTTTAAGCGATAGCGTTGCTCATTCTTTGGTGCTTCTGGATTAATTATTTCTCCTGTACTACTCCAGGCATCCTGTTGTACAAATTTACTGTTTAGTACATTTTGTAGATCCAAATAGATTCCTAAACTCCATTTTTGGAAATAGAAAAGTTTGTCAATACGTAAATCAAGCTGAGTAAATGTCGGATTGCGTTCTTCATTATAACGATTATAGTCGAGATAGGGGCGTCCTGTAACATCCCAAGCTTCAACTAAGGCTGATTTATCCAGATCATACGGGGTGTAAGGTGCTCCTCCGATACAACTTAGTTTTGCGCCTATACTCCAGTTTTTTGGTAGATCGTATGTACCACTCATATTGATAATAAATAGATTATCCCAGGCAGATGGGAGATATTCTGAAAATTTGTCTGCTTGATATTCGCTGCGATACCAGGTAAATGATCCGGTTAAATTAAGTCGGTCTGGTAATTGCCAGCGGATGAGCGTTTCCACTCCATAGGCTCTTCCTTGGGCATTAGAACGTAAGGGCTCGTTGCCAACGATACCATAATCGCCTCCTTTGCAGGCTAAAGGGATGTTATCAACCAATGATACCGGCATACGTGTATAGTTTTTATAAAATCCTTCAATGGAGACAGCCAGATTTTCTTGGGGTTTCCATTCTCCTCCGAGAACTGTTTGTAAGACTTGGGTATATTTTAATCTTTTTTTATGAGATTTCCGCTTTCATCTTTGTAGCTTAATGCTGTAAAAGGAGGTAATTGATGATAAAGGCCAACCGAGGTTCCGATAGACCATTTTTTGTTGAATGCGTAACGTGCAGAAATACGTGGTGACCATTGTTTCCATAACTTGGCTATATTCGATGAATAATTATTTCCGTCAAATCGTATACCCATGGAAGAACTGAACTTCTGATTTTGGCTTCTGAATTCTCCAGAAAAATATACTCCCCAGGCTAATAGGTTAAGCCTACCATGATAATCGATGGTTTGTGGCATAGATGTGAAAATACGTTGGTATGCTTGGTCAGAGTAATGATAATTATTCCATTCGATACCTTCTTTAAAAGTCCATTTTGAAAAATTTGATGTGTTTTCTGCTCTTAAAGTCGTTTTTTGTTCTATGGCTTTGGTTTCTAATATTCGATTTTCTGGTTTATTTTTGTTATCGATGTATTTCTCATATCTATTATTTAGATAGCTGTGACTGGCTATGTAGGTCTGAGTATGTTTACCTGCAAAGTGTCGGTAAGAAATGCCGGTTGTGAATGTTTCCTGTAGAATAATAGGGAGATAACCGAGTAAATATTCTGCATAATCTCCTGTTAGTTTTGTATTTAGTTTCATACGGTCAACTCCGGTAATTCCCATAATCATGATTTCGTCTTGGTTTTTAAGAGTTGATTTTATTTTGAATTGTCCATCTGTAAAGTTGGGTAATAATGGAAGTCCTAGAACTTGGAATAACAGTTGCAGGTAAGATTGCCGTATAGAAAACAGATAAGTTGTGTGTTTATTGAAGTGTCCACTACCACTTAAAGATATTTCAGAAGCTCCTAATGTGGTTTTAAAAGTCTGTTTTTCTGTGTTTCCTTCACGTATACGGAAATCGAGAACGGAACTCATCGCACCACCTCTGTTTACAGGAAAGGCTCCTGTATAGAATTTTATTTCACGTACCAGATCCGCATTGACAAGTCCTACAGGGCCTCCGGAGCACCTTGAGTTGCAAAATGATTGATATTGGGTATTTCAATACCGTCCATATAAAAACGGTTTTCTCCAGGACCTCCGCCCCGTACAATCAAATCGTTTCGATAATTGGCTGGTGAATAGGCTACACCAGGGTAATTCCGTACAATTCGGGATACATCTCTATTTCCGCCGGGACTTTTTTCTATTTCTCTGACTCCGATTACTTGCATACTGACTGGGCTTTCCACAGATTTTTGGAAAGTTTCCGGGCGAATTGTAATACTTTGAAGCATCTGTTGGTCTTCTGTCAATGTAATATTTATATGTGGTGTTGTGGCTGATATTTCATATTCTGGAGTTGTTTGTGTCTGATAACCAATACAGCTGATAAGTAATTTATAGATTCCACCAGGGATATTTTTTAATTGAAAATTGCCTAGAGAATCTGTTATCGTTTTCATTAAGTTTTTACTGTCTATGCTTACATAAGCATCTTGTATTGGCTTTCTGGTTTTTTCGTCAATGACCGTTCCGCTGATATTAAAACTTTGAGCAATTAGAATCTGGTTGATGCCTAAAATAAAGATTAAGACTAAGTGTATTCTTTTCATACTGATATATTTATTTAGGTGTGTTCTTTTATTCTTGTTATCTATTTTCTGTAAAATTATGCCAAATATAATTAAAATCCTGATAATTATAATTCTTTTTAAAAGAAATACTAATAACCAATGAATAATAATATAAGCTGGTAATACAAATCTGTACTTTTATATTAGTTGGATATTAGACTTTTCTAGGATAAAATTCGAAAAACTGGTGAAAAGTGGGTAAAAAAGAGTAGAATATCATAAAAAAAAATTATCTTTATTCCCTAAGAATTTTCTTAAATAGCCACTTATGATTATAACAAATATCCTAGACACGGATCTGTATAAGTTTACGACATCGTATGCTTATATTAAATTATTTCCTTATGCAATGGGAACATTTTCTTTCAATGATCGGGAGAATACGGTTTATTCTGATGAGTTTTTGCAGGCAGTCCGTCATGAAGTGGATAAATTGAGTGAGGTGCGTCTGACCAGTGAAGAACGGGATTTTATGATGCAGCATTGTCGGTTTATTCCTCCTGTTTATTGGGAATGGCTGGCTTCGTTCCGTTTCGAACCGGCGAAAATAAAAATATCACTTGATGAAAACCGTCGTTTACAAATGGAAGTAGCAGATTACCTGTATAAGGTGACACTTTATGAAGTTCCTTTGTTGGCCATTGTTTCTGAAGTGAAAAATAAATTTGAACGTCATGAAGTAGATATAGAGCAAGTTTTACAGAGATTAGCTCCAAAGATAGAATTGTCGAATGTACATGGTATGCCTTTTTCTGAGTTTGGCACACGTAGGCGTTTTTCAAAACAAGTTCATGAGGCTGTAATAAAACAGTTGAAAAAAGATGCTCGTTACTGTACCGGAACGTCTAACTGTTATTTGGCTATGAAATACAATATGCGCCCCATGGGAACACATCCGCATGAATGGTTTATGTTTCATGGAGCACAATTTGGCTATAAACATGCCAATTATATGGCTTTGGAAAATTGGGTCAATGTATATGACGGAGATTTGGGAACTGCGCTTTCCGATACTTATACCTCGGAATCTTTCTTAAGTAATTTCAGTCGGAAACAAGCTAAATTATTTGATGGGGTACGTTGTGATTCAGGCGATGAATTTTCATTTGTAGATCAACTTATAGAGCGTTATCAGGAGTTGGGAATAGATCCGACAACTAAGACGATTATTTTTAGTAATGCGCTTGATTTTCCGAAAGCTTTGGAACTTTATCAATATTGTGCCGGACGAATTCGGTGTTCTTTTGGAATTGGTACGAATTTAACGAATGATACAGGGTATAAACCGGCTAATATTGTTATGAAATTAACAAAATGTAAGATGAATCAAAATCAGCAATGGCGGGAGTGTATAAAATTATCGGATGATTTAGGCAAACATTTAGGAAGTAATAGTGAAGTTGAGGCGTGTTTGCATGAATTGCGATTGATTTAAATGAGAAAGTAGATAAAAACAACAGCAACTCTATGCATTGATAGGGTTGCTGTTGTTTGTTTAGATTTTAAAAAGTAAACTTTTCCAGTTTCATTTTTGCCAGTTCTTGGATTTTCGGAACCATTGTCTGGAAGTGTGCAGCTTGCTCGTGAGCAGCCAAAGCTGTCTCGTCTGTCCAAGTTTCACAGATCATGAAAACATCTGATCGTGTTGAGCTTGCAAACAAATCATAGGCAATACATCCGGCATCTTTTTGTGAAGCCTGTACCAAGTCTTTGGCTATTTGAAGCATTTCTTCTTTTTTTTCAGCTTCAACCTGGATAAATACATTAAGTCTAATCATAAATGTTCTTGTTTTTTTAATATATAAAGTTTTCCGATTTCATCGGGAATTTCATTTTTGTATTGGTCTAACATTTTCAGACTGTTGTCTGTAATTTTATAATAGACGGTGTCTGCGTTTTCTCCAATCGTAGTTAATATACTGTCATTGATTGTATAGAGTCCTTGATCTTCAAAAGTTATGTTCCGTTCCTGATAAACAAATTTACTTTGAAAAGTATTGTCTTTGTTGATTTCAAGTGTTACGTCTATGCCCGGACAGTCTGCGGCAGGTATTGTTCCTTGATAAATGCCCCAGCAGTTCCAAAAACTTTCGGTTGGATTTTGGCTGTTACTATCTTGATCTGTTATTTGTGAGTTGTTTGCGTTATTACAAGAACAAATAATTAGACACAGAATCAGATAAAAAGTTATATTTCTCATTTTTTGAATGTGTTTATATTGTCTTTAAAAACAAAGATAGTCAAAATTTGGGTGAACATGGTTCTTGATTGGTCAAAAATTAATGTTCTTCTTTTTTTTCTGCCATAGTTGGACATAATTTTCTTACTTGTTCTTCAAAATGTTCGCGATCACGTGCTTTGTTTTTTACATTGGTTCGATAGTTATAAATAGTTTGCGGGGAATAAAATAATAAGGTCGCAATACGTGAACTGTCTTTTACTCCCATGCGTATAAGAGCAAAAATTCTGAGTTCTGTATTGAGTAGATCCCCGCGTTTGACTTCTATTTTTTCATCTTCGCGTAACAATTCGTTGAATTCTTTGATAAAATTGGGATACAAGGAAAGAAATGCTGTATCGAAATTGACAAAGAAATGTTTGGCATCTGATTCTGGCATCTTTGATGAATTGGCTATTTTTAATAAATCATCAATTTGTTTTGCCTTGACTTTGCGTCGTACAAGATCTTGAAATTTACTAAGTTTATCAATGTAGGCTGCACAAAGATCAAGAAACAGGCTGATATACTCTTCTCGGGAACGATTGGTATGTAGTAATTCTTGATTCAGGTGAACCAATTCTTTATTCATTTCTGCTATAGCTTTCCGTCGCATACGGATCTGTTGCATTTGTCTTCGTATGAAAAGTAATGAGATAATTAATCCGGCTGATAGAATACAAATGGAGACAAAAGCCCATGTCATGCGGTTGCTTTTTTTCTCACTTTGTTCCTGATAGGATTTGACAATGGCTGGAAATTTGCGTGCGATTTCTAACATACGCAGACGGTTATTATAGAACATGGCATCTTCCATGGAATAGTTCAGATAACGATTCGCGCGTTCTAGGTCTTCATTTTTATTTTTGAAAATAAACATGGCTAATTCTTGCATGGCTAAATTTTCTTTTAATGGACAAACCATATCTGAAATGGCTGCAAGAATCAGATATCGTTCGTAATTCTGCATTTCTCCCCTACGCATATAAGTGAATGCGATACCACAGGTGACACAAGCATATAATCGAGAATTAACGGGTAATCCGATTAGTGCTTGTTGGTAGGCTAGTTCTGCTTCTTCTTGTTTTCCTGTACGTGCCAAATATTCTCCTTTCCAATAATAGTATTCTGCGCTGGATTTAGGAAGAACCTGAAGCATGGAATCTGTGTATATAACTTCTAATTTTTTATATTCTGGAGTGTATAGATTATCGTTTAGATATTCGCTCCAGACACTATATACCCATTCATAGGCAGAATAGTAGTCAAAAAGAAGAGAGTCCGAAAGTTCGTGCCTGTTTATATTGTTTAGTGATGCAAGTGCTTGACTGAAATAACCTGTTGTGGCTAGAAGTAATGCTTGGTGTATCATACATTGGTCTGTATAATAGTTGTTTTTTATAAGTTTGGCTTGTTTCATTGCCAAATCAATATAAAAAAAAGCGGAGTCAGACCGGTAGGTATAATATTCTTGAAAGATACGGAAATAAAGGTTATATGCTTTTTCTGTACTAAGCTTTTGGTTTATTTGCGATTTTATACTGTCTATTCGTATTTCTTTCTGGCTTGCATATTCTGGCCGTTTTTTGATGACTTGTTCGAGTTGTTGATATAACTCGGAGATTGATCCACTTTTGATTGTCATTGATACCAATGTGAACAGTATGAAGCATAGAATTCGCATATGAATAAGTTTAATTCAGGTTGATACAAAAATAACTAAAAGATCTTATATCTTAAAACATCTACTTGCATTTCTTTCTTTTGCTTTCATAAAGTATTGTATTATAGGATTTTATAGAAAATATTGCCTACATATAATCTACTAAATTTCTACTTGACATGATAACTTCATTCAGCACTTATTACTTTTGCCTTCGTCAATGATGACAATCAGCTGATAAAGTTGAAAAGCAATCAATAACCATGAAAACCCTATAAAAAACAATCCTATGAAAAGAACTGTTATTCCTTGTTTGATGCTTGCTGCGGTGTTACCCGCGGTATCTGTTTCTGCACAGAAAACTAAAAAAGCAAAAGTAAAGATGGAGCAGGTTGCCGATTCTATTCCTGGAAAGAATTCTGAAGGAGGCGAACGCAATGTTATGTTGAATGCTTCGGATGCCAACAAGCCACGTGAAATTCAAATTGGTTTGCCTAGTGAGGATGTGAATGTATATGAAAATGGTCTTCCTGCTGTTTATTCGTCTTCTGTTCATAAACTTTCTTCACATTGGCGGAGTGATGCCAGTTTAGGTGAAGTAGGTTTGCTTACACCTTCAGAGTCTGCTATTATGACTGGTAATATAGCTTATTCTGTAAATTCTTATAGTCGTCTCGGACAGAAAGAATTTAAAGGATTGCTGAATTATCGTGCCAATCACTTTGGTATGCAGCAGTTTGACATGAATGTTTCCGGCGGCATCGGTGACAAATGGCTTTATACAGCCAGTGTTTATCAGAATTTTGACCCCGGAAGTTTTGATGTGAAGTTTGATGAGTATTCTGATCGCACGCAGATTTACCATGCCGGATTGACCCGATTATTCGATAATAATAAGGGAAAGATCAGCTTGCTTTATAAATATGCGTATAGTCGGAATCCGGGTAATATGCTTAATGCAGCTCCATTCGTCTATGTCGGTGATGGTTCTATTAAAGAATTGTCGGGTTTTGAACCTGGTCTGGCTTCTTACGGTCCTACGAGTGGTGAAATTGAATACATGGATATCATGGACGGTAAGATGAAAAAGGCTAATTTACGCGATCTGAATGACAACCGTTCTCATGAAGTGGCCTTGCTGACAGACTATAAATGGGACAATGGTCTGAAGTTTAAACTCGATATGAAGTATATGAACGCACCGGAAGCTAATTATGTGGATTTTGGTGGAAGTACTATTTCTGAAGTGACAACTGATGATGGATATACTTATGCAGATGGTACACCATATGCAGGACTAATTGATGGTCGGCGTATCTGGTTACATTTTGGAAAGGTTCAGAATTTCCTGGTTACTTCAGAATTGGAAAAGCGTTTTAATAATCACAACGTTCGTTTAGGATTAAATGAATGGTTTTATGATTTGGACTATCATTCTTCTTCATTCCAGTGGACAGGTTCTGTAAAGAACTATCCTGATATTTTGGTTGGGCCTGATGGAAACCAGTTCCGTGGTTTTAATGAATTGAGTCCGGAATATACCGTTGGTAATGAAAATAAATTAGCTTTGTATCTGACGGATGACTGGCAGGTTAATTCCAAACTGAATTTATATTATGGTGGTCGTTTGGAATACTATCATATGGCAGCCGATCAGATTGCCCACTCGCGTTATTCCGGTTTTTATATCGGTGATACGGCACCTGATGGTACTGTGATTACACCAGCTCGTGTAACCAAAGACAAATTGAATTATGCAGCAACAGCTCGATTGACTTATAATGTTGGTAAAGGTTTTGGCTTGACAGCAGATGGAACCGTGGCAACCCGTTTCCCGAGAATCAATGAATATGCAGGAACAGGACCTACTGAAGAACAGTATAACCGGGTAACTATTCCATTGGTTCGTGGTGGTTTGTTCTATAAAAATAACTGGTTGGATTTAACATCTATGGTTACTTATATTGCCAAAACCAATAATATCGACCAGCAGAATCTGACGAAACCTGGTACAGATGAAGGAAAAACTGTATTGTTGATTTACGATATTCAGACATTGGGTTGGACCACTTCTGCAGAAATCGATCCGTTCAAAGGTTTCCATTTACATGCCTTGTTTACCTACCAGAAACCGGTTTATCGTAATTATAACGCCAGTGTTACGTTTAATGATGGAACAGAAATGTCGGTTAATGCAAACGGCATGATTGTGAAAGAGATTCCACAGGTATTAGTTGAGTTGGATCCGAGTTATAATATTACTGACGATTTGCGTTTGTGGTTAAGTTTCCGTTATTTTGGCAAGACTTATGCAAATTTGCAGGAAGCTCTCTACTTCAACGGTCGTTGGGAAACATTTGGCGGTTTGAACTGGAAAGTAAATGATAAATTGGATTTAGGAGTTACGGTTGTGAATTTCTTGAACCAGAAAGGTGTTAAGGGAACTATTAGTGGTTCAGAGTTAATCACAAAAGATGAGGCTGGACAGTATGCCGGTTATCTGATGAGTGGTAGTTATTTACGTCCTTTCACTGTAGAGTTCAGTGCCAGCCTGAAATTTTAAGCAAACGGTCTTGATCTCAAAAATAGAAAATGAAGTCTGGGAGCGGCCTTTAAGCCGTTTCCAGATTTAGAAAAGCAATTTGAATACCATTATTACCAAATAGAAAACTTAGAACCATGAAGACTTTATTATTAGCTGGAGCGATGATGCTCGGAGCATTACAAATGAATGCGGCAGAAGAGGGTAAAGTGATTCGTATTTCTACGGACAATACCGATCTTATCCTGCAAGTAGGCGATAACGGACGCCTTTATCAGACTTATTTAGGTGAAAAATTGTTGAACGAGGCAGATATCCATCAATTCAAATGGGATATACATGCTGGTTCAGACGGTAGTATCAGTCAGCGTGGATGGGAAGTCTATAGCGGATCCGGTAATGAAGATTATTTCGAACCGGCTGTAGCTATCACACACAATGACGGTAAAAATTCTACTTATCTGTATTATGTTTCATCAACTACAAAATCTGTTGATGGAGGAACTCAGACAACAATTAATTTGCGTGATGACCAATATCCAGTGGATGTAACGTTGCATTATGTGGCCTATCCGAAAGAAAATGTCATTAAAACGTGGAGTGAAATCCGTCACCAGGAAAAGAAACCAATCATTCTTTCCACTTATGCATCCACAATGCTTTATTTCAACCGGCCGTCTTATTATCTGACGGAATTCAGTAGCGACTGGGCTTGTGAAGCACGGATGAGCAGCCAAAAGTTGGAATTTGGAAAGAAAGTGATTGATACGAAATTAGGAAGTCGTGCGGCTATGCATACACACCCGTTCTTTGAAATTGGTTTGGACCAACCGGTCAATGAACGTCAGGGTGAGGTCTTGATGGGTACGTTGGGTTGGACCGGTAACTTCCGTTTTATTTTTGAAGTGGATAATGCCGGAAATTTGCGTGTCATTCCAGGAATTAATCCATACGCTTCAAATTATGAATTGAAGAAAGACGAAGTGTTTACGACACCGGAGTTTATATTTACGTTGAGTTATAACGGAGCTTCTCAAGGTAGCCGGAATCTGCATGAGTGGGCCCGCAACTATAGTTTGAAAGATGGTAAGGGCAGTCGTCTGACCTTGTTGAACAACTGGGAAAATACCGGATTTGATTTTGATCAGGAAAAACTGGCCGGTCTGATGAAAGAAGCAAAACATTTGGGTGTGGATATGTTTCTCTTGGATGATGGATGGTTTGCCAACAAATATCCGCGTAAAGACGACAAGGCTGGATTGGGCGACTGGGAAGTAACACATGCAAAATTACCTGGTGGTATTCCTGCATTGGTCGATGCAGCAGAAGAAGCCGGTGTGAAATTTGGTATCTGGATCGAACCAGAGATGGTTAATCCGAAGAGTGAATTGTTTGAAAAGCATCCCGATTGGGCAATTCATGATGAAAACCGTAAGATTTATTATTATCGCAATCAGTTGGTGCTCGATTTGAGTAATCCAAAAGTACAGGATTACGTTTATGGTGTAGTTGAAAACATCATGAAGGAAAATCCCGAAATTGCTTTCTTCAAATGGGATTGCAACAGTCCGATTACAAACATCTATTCTCCTTATCTGAAAGAGAAACAAGGACAGCTTTATATTGATCATGTACGTGGTGTATATAATGTCCTGAAACGTGTGCGTGAGAATTATCCGAATGTACCGATGATGCTTTGTTCTGGTGGTGGTGCACGTTGTGATTATGAAGCTTTGAAATATTTCACCGAATTTTGGTGCAGTGACAATACGGATCCAGTAGAACGTGTCTATATTCAGTGGGGCTTTTCTCAGTTCTTCCCAGCTAAGGCGATGTGTGCACATGTAACGAGTTGGAACAAGGCTACTACGGTTAAATTCCGTACGGATGTAGCGTCCATGTGTAAATTAGGTTTCGATATTGGTTTGAAAGATCTTTCAGCTGATGAATTGGAGTATTGCCAGACCGCCGTTGCCAACTGGAAGCGTTTGCAACCGGCAATAATGGATGGTGACCAATATCGTTTGGTTTCTCCTTATGAAACCAATCATATGGCAGTAAACTATGTAACGAAAGATTGTAATAAGGCTGTTTTGTTTGCTTATGATGTTCATCCACGTTTCCAGGAGAAACTGATGCCGGTGAAACTACAGGGATTAGATCCACATAAGTCTTATAAGGTAGAAGAGATCAATCTGATGCCTGATACGAAATCTACATTAGAAGCAAACGGAAAAGTATTTTCAGGAGATTATTTGATGAAGGTCGGTTTGAATGTATTCGGATTTGCACAAACACAAAGTCACGTTCTGGAGTTGACAGCCCAATAATCCCGACCGAGGCTGTGCCAGACAATAGAATAGGAGAACGTGGATCGTTTTTCTATTCATAGAATAAAAGAACCCTGTCTCAACAATATGCACTTCAATGTTGTGGCAGGATTCTTTTTTCGTATATAGTATTTATGATAAAAGCGGATTTTTATAGTAGCTTTCCGTTTTTTATATGCTATCTTTGTAAACGAAAAAACATATAAAATTAAGATAATGTCTACAATGAAAAAATTTCTTTTGATATTTGCTTCCGTCTTGGTCCTGGCTTTAGCGGCTTTTGTTTATTTCCGTTATTATTTTGTTTTTGGAGAAGGCGTTAAGGCTGGAGAATTGAACTATGTGGTTCACAAGGGTTATTTGTTTAAGACCTATGAGGGCAAGGTTATACAGGCTGGTTACAGCAATAAGAACAAGTCAGCGATGATTCAGTCTTATGAATTCGAATTTTCGGTGACTGATCCTGCTGTGGCAGATTCATTGATGCGATGTGGCGGCCGACAGGTTGAGCTACATTATAAGGAATATCTTGGTGCTTTACCCTGGCGTGGTATGCAAGTCTATGTAGTTGATAGTATTATTTCTGTCAAGTAGTCTTCTTTTGAAGATTAAGCGTACTTTTATAGTCAAAATCTGGACTTATTGTGTTTTCACGGCGCATGCAGACGTGTGTGGCAAAGGCTGTTCCGCATGAGACGAGTTGCTGCCATATAGGAGTAGTCAGATTATTAAGCTGATTGTTTGTGATGCCGAGCTTTATCAGAGCATATATGAAGCCTGCATTGAAATTATCACCCGCACCAATGGTGCTGACGGGATTTATTTTTGGGGTGGAAAACTGGTAATATTTTTGTGGCGTGAATATCTGAATGTTTTCCGGTCCGGAGGTACCGATTAGTATGGGACACCAGGCTTGCAAATATTCTTTGTATATTCGTTCCAGGTTTCGTTCGTTAAATAAGGCATCAAAATCGTCAGCCGAGGCACGTACTATGCTGGCCATACGACAGTTCTGTTCTATGATGGGTAATAGCTGGTTGCGTTCCTTGCGGTGTGATGGCCGGAAGTTCAGATCATAGTAAATAAAGGCTTTACTTGTCTGGGCTTGTTTCAGCAGACGTTCTGTCTGTTGGTTGAGTGCTGGACAAATGGCATAGTACGATCCGAAAAGCAAGATATCCTGTTCTTGAAATTCGGGTATTTGAAAATTTGGGTTGGGTGTAGGCGACTCTCTATAAAATTCATAATGTGCTTCATGGTTCTCATTCATGAAAGCAAGTGCGACTGCTGTTTTTCGGTCCGGTCTGATTTGCATGAATTGGGTTTGCATGTTGTGTTCTGCCATAAAGCGTCGTATGTTTTTCCCTGTTTCATCGTTTCCTGTTTCACCGATAAAACATGTGTTTATTCCTGTTTGGGCTAATGAAACGGCACTGTTAAAGGCAGATCCTCCGGGAGTTGCCGATATAGGTTGTCCGTTTTCAAACTGGATGTCTAAAATGTTTTCTCCTGATGCGATGACTTTTCGTTGCATATTAAATTATAATTGCTTTATTTTAAAAAAGTTCCACCATCTTGATTATTTTCATAGATGGTGGAATTTTAGTTCTTGAATTTTTATTTAATCGGATAAGAAATTACTCCAGCACAGTTTGCTGATGAGCTGATTTTTATTTTCAGCGTACAACTGTTGTTCGCATTCATATCTTTCGGAAT
>CALUIV010000038.1 GCA_944320775.1 uncultured Paraprevotella sp.
CGTGGGAGAGTAGGTAGCCGCCGTTTTCAATGAATGATTCCTCCGGATCCGAAAGGACTTCCGGAGGAATTTTTTTTCGGTAGTGGATGATATGGTATTTCTTACTATGAGATTATATTAAATCTTATAGAATCTTCTTTTAGAGGTTGTTTCAGATTTGTGAGATAATAGAATAAAAATGAGATAATAGAATAAAAAAGTGTTGGAATGAATATATTTCCAACACTTTAAGAACCGTTCTAAAGGTATTTATTGTTTTATATAATCAATGAAGCTGTATTCGTATGAATGCTTCTCATCTGCAGTATGGTTTTCTTGAAATGAAATTTGCCAGATTTTCGGTGAGATTTCAGGAAAATAGGCATCAGCATTTATCGGTGTATCATGAACGTAAGTAATGCATAAACGGTCAGCTAGCGTAATAGCTTCGTTATAGACACTTGCACCACCGATAATGAATATTTCTTCATTTTTATTGCAGTGGGCAATAGCCTCCTCCAAAGAATGGAATACCTCTACGTTTTCTATATTTAATTCTTGTCGCGATAATACGATGTTTCGTCTGTTTGGAAGAGCACCTTTTGGGAGCGATTCAAACGTTTTTCTTCCCATAATGATCGTGTGTCCTGTTGTCAGTGCTTTGAAGCGTTTCAGGTCATTAGGAAGCCAATATAGCAGTTTGTTTTCAAAGCCTATGGCATTATTCTGTGCAATAGCTGCAATAAGAGTGAGCATAATTGATTCTTTTATTTGTTTTTATTCGTATCAAAAATATCTAGACGGAAACTTTTCCGGCAATATGTGGCCATGGATCATAATTTTCCAGTTTAAAATCTTCATATTTGAAATCGAAGATGTTTTTGACTTCTGGATTTATAATCATTTGAGGTAGTTTGCGAGGTGTACGTGACAATTGTAATTTAACTTGCTCCAAATGGTTTTTATAGATGTGTGTATCTCCAAGTGTATGAATAAAATCGCCAGCTTTCAATCCTGTTACTTGAGCTACCATCATAAGGAGTAGAGCATAAGATGCTATATTAAATGGAACTCCAAGGAAAGAATCAGCACTTCGCTGGTATAATTGTAGACTTAGTCTGCCATTTGCTACATAAAATTGGAAAAATGCGTGGCAGGGAGGGAGGTTCATGTTATCCAAGTCGCCAACATTCCAAGCACTTACAATGATGCGCCGGGAATCGGGATTGTTTTTTATCGTATCAATAGCTTCCTGAATTTGATCAATATGTCCTCCTTTGTAGTCGGGCCATGAACGCCACTGATATCCATAAATATGCCCGAGATCTCCGTTGGCATCAGCCCATTCATTCCATATTCTGACACCGTTTTCTTGTAGATACTTCACATTCGTATCCCCATTGAGGAACCAGAGTAATTCATAAATAATAGATTTCAAATGTAGCTTTTTTGTTGTAAGCAAAGGAAACCCTTCTTCTAAGTTGAAACGCATTTGGTGGCCAAAAACACTGATTGTTCCAGTACCTGTACGGTCATCTTTTTCAGTACCTTCATTTAAAATGCGATTAAGTAGATCTAAATATTGTTTCATATCGTTGGATTTTGTTTTTAATCTGTTGAGTAGCTTTTTATTGTTTTTATGTCCGGTTTGAGAACCATTGTCCTAATGCTATACAAATTAGAATTATTCCTAGAATACCGAACAGATGAAAGAAACCGAAAAAATATTCGATAAGCAGTAAACCTACCCCTAAAATGCCTAGACGGATTGCTTTTTGTTGCAGTCTTACTTTGATTTCTGTTTGGGAGTAAGGATTTCCGGCTGTTTTTTGTGTTGCGCTATTCTCATGAGTCAAACGGTATATCAGGTAAATTAAACCAGCCAATAATAAAACAGGCAGAATAATGACGATTAGGAAAAATAAAATGATGAAAATAATGCTCCATTGAAATATTTGCTGGAAAAAGCCTTCAAAAAATCCAGTTGGGTTTGACTGATCCGATTCGAAGTTCCAGTAAAATTGGTGAGCATTTGATTGTGGCGACATATCATCAGCCTCTGTTGGAGTTAATATGGCAGATGTTGTTCCTGTTGTATCGGAATAAGCTGTGATTCCAACTGTGTCTTCTTGTGCTGCGATATTGTTGGGGATAATACTCAAAAAGAATATATAAAATAAAAAATAGCAAATGGAAAGATAATGCTGTTTACCTTGTTTCATTAGTTTGTTGTTATCGAATTTAATACAAAAGTACTAGATTTTATGGCATTTATACTATCTTTGTGATGATTTTTTAGAACCTCGTATTTATATTGAGACTGAAATGATAAATTTACCGAAGGCATTTTCTGAATATATGATTCGTTTGTTGGGTCAAGATGCATATGAACGTTTAGAGAACGGATTGACAGACGAACCTCAAGTAAGTGTACGTTTAAATAGAAAAAAACTCGCTGATGCAGGTTTCTGTCTGAATCAGGAAAAATCTGTCGCAATGGCTGATGTTCCCTGGTGCCGTTTCGGATTTTATTTGACCGAACGTCCGTCATTTACTTTTGATCCTTTGTTTCATGCGGGAGCATATTATGTTCAGGAAGCCGGATCTATGTTTCTGGAGCAGGCTTTTGCTGCATGTATGCGTGTGATGGAAGCTGACAATACTTCTTTAATGGCATTAGATTTATGTGCAGCGCCAGGAGGTAAATCGACTCATTTGCGAAGTTTATTACCAGAGGGAAGTTTTCTTGTCAGTAATGAACCGGTTCGGTCGAGAGCTCAAATTTTGGTCGAGAATATGCAGAAGTGGGGCGATCCTGCTTGTATGGTGACCAATGGTTATCCTGCTGATTTTTCTCCGTTGGTTCATTTGTTTGATTTGATTGTTGCTGATGTACCGTGTTCGGGCGAGGGTATGTTCCGAAAAGATGAAGGAGCCATTACAGAGTGGTCGCCAGAGAATGTTGTTACGTGTTGGCAACGTCAGCGTACTATTATCTCAGAGGTATGGCCTGCGTTAAAACCCGGTGGCTGTTTGATTTATAGTACTTGTACGTTCAATCAGTATGAAGATGAAGAAAATGTAGCTTGGATTGCAAAAGAGCTGGGAGCCGATGTGGTGGAAATACCTGTAGCTGAAGAATGGCAGATTATGGGCGATCTGACTGGAAAAGGATTGCCTGTCTATCATTTTTTACCGGGATGGACACGTGGTGAAGGTTTCTTTCTAGCTGTTTTACGTAAAAAAGAATCTTTAGAAGAAGAAAGTCTGTCAAGATGGGAATCTGTTGCTTCTCGTAAATCGGGAAAGAAGAACAAAACAGAGAAGAAAAATAGTAAAAACCGGACTTCTGATTCTATCCGTTGTTCTGCAGTACCAGATAAATGGTTGTCGGGAGATGATTGGGAATGGTTTCAGGACGGTGGGCGTATGTATGCTTGTCCTTCTGAATTTTCTGATGTTTGTACAGCTGTAAAAACGTGTCTGCCTGTTCTTTATTATGGTATTCCTGTTGCCGAACAGAAAGGGCATGATTGGATACCAATGCATGCGTTAGCTTTGAATCGAGCATTTAATTCGGATGTTTTTCCTAAGGTGACTTTGGATTATCAACAGGCTATTGCCTATTTACGCAAAGAATCACTTGTATTACCGGAAGAAACTCCGAAAGGTTATGTCCTGCTGACTTATCGTGGCTTTTCTTTAGGTTTCGCCAAACAGATTGGCAATCGTGCGAATAATTTATATCCGGATACCTGGCGGATTCGCAGCGGATATGTTACCCGCTGCGAGTTACTTTGATTTTTAATTAAGTAAAGGGTTACCTGTTGGAAGGTCCACTCGTTCGAATTTGTATCCGAGTCGTTTCAGTTCGAGTGCGGCTCCGATACGATACATAATCCGGCACGCTGAAGCGAATATGTAGTATGCCGTTGGGCTTTGTGGTTCGATTTCTTCATGACGGATTAGAGAAACCGTTGTTTGTGCACAACTTCTGATGATTGCTTCCAGTTTTCGGGCATCTTCTGATTCCAGGGGAAGTCCGAGTATGTTGGCTACAATATTTTCGTCCATATTGTCAAAGCCTTCAGAACCGTAAAAATGTTGGTAAGGCAGTTTCTGATATCGGTTCCAGTCTTTGTCCCAGCCATTGGCGATTCCCATACCCAGATATGCGGCCCATGCTACAGATACCGTAGGATAGTCTTTTATCTGGGTCACGGCATCAGCCAGGTATTCCGGACCGAGTTTTTGCCATTGCTGATCGATGTCTTCAGAAGCAAGTAAGGTTCCGTTCAGCATTTTCTGACTGCAACATAATTGTAACAATTCATGTTGCAATCTTGTTTCAAATCTTTCCAAATAAACTTTGTTCATATTATAATAGGTTTGGTTATCGCGTATTTACAGCTGCAAAGATAACTAATTTCTAAAATTCATCATATCTTTAATTTTTTGCAATAAAAATGAAACATTATAATCCGACATTTGCAGTGTCGAAAAGATGATGATAGGAGACAAAAAACAGTATTAAATCTTTTTGATGAGTTCTTTGTTTCAGCCCGGTATCGGTGTAGAGACGGTCAGATGCATCCGGGTGCCCGGCTGAACAAAGAATTGTTTGAAGCATAAATCACATACGAATATAACCTTTAAACAGATGACAGATAAAATTATGAACAAGAAATTTTTATTCCTAGCTATGCTTTTATTGTGTAGCGGTTCTTTTGCCATGGCTGCGAAGAAGGCTGATGATAAAAAAGGCGAAGGTAAGGTGATTTTGACTACATTCGGAGATTTGCATACGGGTTTCGGAGAAGCGCGTGATGATCGTGGCTTTAACCTCGACCGGGCTTATCTGGGTTATCAGTATAATTTCAATAATGGATTGGAATTGCGTACGGTAGCAGACTTTGGAAAGTCTTCTCAGGTTGGCGATATGCAACGTATCGGTTTTGTCAAGCACGCTTGGGTCGGTTGGCGTAAAAATGGCTGGTCTGTTTTCGGAGGTTTGATTTCGACGACTCAGTTTAAGTTTCAGGAGGACTTCTGGGGAAAACGTTATGTGATGAAATCTTTCCAGGATGAGTATAAATTTGGTAGTAGTGCCGATGTCGGTGTTTCTGCTGCTTATAAGTTTAACAAAATACTTTCAGTTGATGCAATTATCGTAAACGGAGAAGGTTACAAGAAAATTCAGATTAATGATGGATTGCAGTATGGATTGGGTGTGACCCTCAGCCCGTTTGAAGGTTTTTATCTTCGTGCATATGGTTCTTATCATGAAGCAACTCTTCCGACAGAAAAAGGTATTGGCAATATTGCAGGCTTCGCCGGTTATAAAAATGATTGTTTCTCGTTAGCTGCCGAGTATAACTATATGTGGAACAACAAGAATATCGAAGGAGATCATCTGGGAGGTATTTCTGCTTATGGTTCCGTAGCTGCCGGAAAGCGCACACAGATTTTTGCCCGTTGGGACAAACTGGATTCGAAAAACGACTGGAACAAAGAAAAGGATGGTATGTCTGCAATGGCCGGTGTAGAAGTCAAGTTGGGAAAAGTAAAACTGGCGCCGAACCTACGTTTGTGGATGCCTGATGACACTCAGTTGAAGAATGTTTGTGAGTTGTACATCAATGCTTCTTTCTCTTTATAAGAAGATTTTTAAAAGTTTTTGAGGGAGTATATTACTCTGAATATCTGAAATAGAAATAAAACATAAATTTATAACGTATGAAAAAGTTTTTCTTACCTTTTGCAGCAGTAGCTATGGCTTTGACCATTACTGCTTGTGGTGGACAAAAAACGGCAAATGCCAATGGTCGTGAATCTGTAGAAATGAGTGGTGCAGGTGCTACATTCCCGTTGCCTTTCTACACGATGTCTTTCGACAGCTATTCAGAAAAAAGTGGTGATGTCGTTTCATATGGTGGTATCGGTAGTGGCGGCGGTGTTCGCAATCTGAAGGATGGTATCGTTGATTTTGCCGGTAGCGACGCTTTCTTGAGCGATGAGGAAATGAAAGAAATGCAGCCAGTGGTACATATCCCGACTTGTATGGGTGCTGTTGTTATGGCTTATAATCTGCCTGAAGTTAAATCCCTGAATTTGTCGGGTGATGTCATTGCAGACATTTATCTGGGTAAAATCACAAAATGGAACGATGCCCGTATCGTAGCACTTAATCCGGATGCTCAATTGCCGGAAAAAGATATTATTCCTGCTTTCCGTTCCGACGGTAGTGGAACCACTTTCGTTTTCACAGATTATTTGACTAAAGTGAGCGAAGAATGGAAAAATACATTGGGTAGCGGTAAGACGGTTGATTTCAAAGTCGGTTTGGCTGCCAAAGGTAATCCGGGCGTGGCAGGTATCATCGCACAGACTCCTTATTCAATCGGATATATGGGTTCTGAGTATGCTTTTGCTCAGAAAATTCCTTCTGCTAACGTGAAGAATGCAAACGGAGAAATGGTTACTCCTTCAACAGAAAGTATCTCGGCAGCTGCTGCAGGCGACATGCCACAGGATACCCGTTGCTCTATCACCAATTCAAATGCAGCAGGCGCTTATCCAATCAGCTGTTTTACTTGGTTGATTATCTACAAGGAGCAGAATTATGCTGACCGTAGTCTGGATCAGGCAAAGGCAACACTTGATCTGATGAATTACATGTTGAGCGATTCTATCCAGCAGACTACTTCTACGGTACATTATGCACCGCTGCCAAAGAAGGCAATAGACTTGAGTCTGGAAAACTTGAAAACCGTGACATACAACGGTGAGAATATTTTGAAATAATCCGTAAATCAATTAGTTGAACCATTAAAGTAATTTGACTTTATGCAAGACAAACTTTTCAAAGCTCTTTTGATTTTGTCGGCTATCGTCATTCCAGTTATTGGTGGGGGAATTATATATTCCCTCACTATGGATGCTTCCGGGGCATTTGAACATTTCGGATTCTGGAATTTTGTGTTCTCAGACGATTGGGTGACTACTGCAGGGCGCGAGAGTTATGGTGCTTTGCCTTTTATAACCGGAACGATGCTGACCACGTTGCTGGCGTTGTTGATTTGTATTCCGTTTTCTTTGCCGGTTGCTTTGTTTACCGGAGAGTATTTTCGCGGTAAAAAAATTGCCACGGTATTGGCAACAGTGACAGACCTTTTGGCTGGTATTCCTTCCATTATCTATGGTTTATGGGGTTTTTATGCCTTGCGTCCGATTTTCATGTATTTGAATCTTTCGCCTCAGGGATCTGGTATTCTGACTGCGGCCTTTGTGCTGGCCATTATGATTGTGCCTTATGCGGCATCGTTGAGTTCAGAGTTCATCAAGATGGTTCCTTCAGATTTGAAAGAAGGAGCATACGGACTCGGAGCAACTCGTGCAGAAGTGATTCGCCGTATTGTGTTCCCTACAGCCGGTTCAGGTATTTTTTCAGCCTACATTCTGGCAATAGGTCGTGCCTTAGGCGAGACGATGACCGTGACGATGTTGATCGGCAATACGAATCAGATGCCGGAAACATTGCGTACGACGGGAAATACCATGGCCAGTATCATTGCCAATCAGTTTGGTGAAGCAGATGGCTTGAAACTGTCTTCGCTTATTGCTATCGGATTGTTGCTGTTCCTGATTACGGCCATCATCAATATGATAGGTAAAATTCTGATTCGCAGAGCACAGCATGTATAAACTGAAACACTGAAAATGTTATGAAACAAGATACGAATCTGAAAGCACGTATTTTTAAGAACAATATGCTTTATATTGTTGTCTGCGTGCTGTCTGCTTTGACAGCGATTCCGTTGCTGGCTATTTTGGGCGAAGTGCTCATTAAGGGATGGGAGCAGTTGGGATGGTCGTTCCTGACCGAGGCTACTCCGAATGCTTATAAAGCCATGATGGCCATGCAGAACGGAGAACCGGTTCCCGGTGGTATTGCCAATGGTATCGTCGGTACATTCCTCATGTTGTTGCTGGCTTCTGTGATTGCAATTCCTGTGGGTATCCTGTGTGGTATCTGTCTGTCGGAGTATCGCGGCAACTGGTTTGCTACGATTGTCAGCTATCTGACCGACTTGTTACAGGGTACTCCTTCAATTATTATCGGTATCATTACGTATATCTGGGTTGTTGTGCCCATGAAAGGATATTCCGGTTTTGCCGGTAGTGTGGCCTTGTTTATTATGATGCTTCCGCTGATTATCCGTTCTACGGAAGAGACCATGAAGATTCTGCCCGATACGCTTAAAGAGGCAGGTCTGGCACTGGGTGGAAGCTACTGGCGTGTGATGCTTCAGGTGATGCTTCCTGCCTCGTTCGGCAGTATTTTCACGGGTATCCTGCTGGCCATATCCCGTGTAGTCGGTGAAACGGCACCGTTAATGTTTACCGCATTGGGAGGAGCAGCTATCAGCTGGAACATGGATCGTCCGATGTCGGCCGTGCCTTTGTTGATTTGGGAATTCTTCAATGATCCGAATCTGCAGAGCCTGATTTGGGGAGCTTCGCTCTTCCTGCTCACCTTTGTGTTGTGTTTGAATTTATTAGCTAAAAGAATCGCAAAAAAATGGAAAATATAGTAGACCCAATTTTAGATATTCGCAATGTGTCCATTTCGTACGACCAGAAAGTGACTGCCGTAAAGAATGTATCGGCAGGAGTGGAGCGCAATACCATTACGGCCATAATGGGGCCGTCCGGCTGTGGCAAAAGTACCTTGTTGCGTGCCGTGAACCGTATGCATGAGTTGTATAAGCATATTTCCGTGACGGGAGAAATCTTGCTCAACGGCGAGAATATTCTGGAGCGCGATCCAATCGAAGTTCGTCGTAACATCGGTATGGTATTCCAGCGTCCTAATCCGTTCCCAACCATGAACATTTACGACAATGTGCTGGCCGGCTATTTGCTCAACGGCATTCGCTTGCCCAAAAGCAAACGCGACGAAATCGTAGAGCGAAATTTGCGTAATGTGTCGTTATGGGACGAGGTTAAGGATTCGTTGACCAAACGCGGAACCTTCCTTTCCGGCGGACAGCAGCAGCGACTTTGCATCGCCCGTTCGTTGGCGCTTCAGCCAGATATTCTGCTGATGGACGAACCGACTTCGGCACTCGACCCGATTGCGACCAAGCATATTGAGGAATTGCTCGTTCAGTTGAAGAAAGAAGTGACGATTCTTATTGTGACACACAATATGTCGCAGGCCAAGCGAATTTCTGACCGTTCGATGTTTATGTTTTTGGGTGAACTCATTGAGTATGATGATACGAAACGCATGTTTGAAGATCCGCGCGACGAGCGTACGCGTGCTTATCTGACAGGACGTATGGGATGATAAAGGATATATTTTAACGATACTTTCCCACATGGCGAATGTTGTTCTTCGCTGTGTGGGATTTTTTTTGTGTGCATGTAAAAAACGAGATGCCGAACTGATTGAGACGAGATGCCGAACTAATTTTGCTGAGATGCCGAACTGCTTTTGGCAGACCAGGCATTAATGTTGATACTGCTGTCTGTTATCGAAAAAAATAATGATGAATGGTTTGCTATCGGAAAAAACGTATCTTTGCAATTCCAAATCCGTATTATTATATGCGGCAGATGGGACTGGCTGTCATCATTTAATCTAATCAAGTAAATCAGAGTGAAACAAAATGAAAACAATGCAAATGTCTGCTCCGGGAAGCCATATAGTCTGGCTTGATGTTGTCCGGCTTGTAGCCATGTTTATGGTGGTATGCTGTCATGCCACGGATCCATTTAATTTTTATCCGGGAGAAGTTCCTGTCAATATCTCTGAGATAAAGTTCTGGGGAGCTTTCTATGGTTCGTTTCTCAGGCCCTGTGTCCCTCTTTTTGTCATGATTACGGGTGCTCTGTTGCTGCCTGTACGCGAGGAAATGTCCGTGTTTTATAAAAAAAGAATCAGCCGGGTGTTTTGGCCGTTTCTGATCTGGTCAGTCATTTATAATCTGTTTCCCTGGATTACGGGCTTGTTCGGACTTGCTCCGGAAGTCATCCTTGACTTTTTCCCTTATTCTGGTGAAGAAGTGGCCCGGCAGTCTTTGGCTGTTTCCATGAGATACATAGCAGAGATTCCGTTGAATTTCTCATTGGTCGGTGTCCATCTGTGGTATATTTATCTGCTTATTGGTCTGTATCTTTATTTGCCAATATTTTCAGCTTGGGTGGAGAAGGCCAGCGAACGGGCCAAATTAGTTTTTCTTGCCATTTGGGCAGTTACGTTGTTCGTTCCTTATTATCGTGCGTTGGTTGAGCCGTATTTATGGGGTGCCTGTTCCTGGAATGAATTCTATATGTTCTATTATTTTGCCGGTTTCAACGGCTATCTGTTGCTTGGCCATTATCTGAGCCGGCATGAATGGAGTCTGCAAAAGACATTGGGGTGGGGCGTACCGATGTTTCTTGTGGGTTTTGCCGTTACATTTTACGGTTTCCGTATGATGACTTCGCTTCCCGACTGCACAGCGGAACAGTTGGAACTGTTCTTTTATTACTGTTCTCCCAATGTGGTGCTCATGACTATCCCGCTGTTTATGCTTTGCAAGAAGGTTCGGGTTCGTAATGAAATAGTCCGGAAAGCGCTTGCCAATCTTACTGTTTGTGGCTTTGGTGTTTATATGATTCATTATTTCCTTACAGGCCCAGGTGTATTGCTGGCTCGTGCATGTCAGGTGCCGGTTTCGTTGCAGATTTTTGTCGGTGCCCTTTTTGCTTTTGCTGTATCGTGGCTTCTGGTTGCTTTGCTGCGTCGTGTAATGGGGCGTTATGCCCGGATAATATTCGGTTAAGCTATTTTTCACCCCGTGGCCTAATCAGCAAAAAGAAGATGGAATTCAAGGAGGCGTGTTCGCAAATATTCCTGTAAATGAAGAAAGGATGGTGGACAAGAAAACATACTTGAATATTTTACTATCTAAGTAAAAATGAAGCAGTTGTTGTTTTTAGACTTCGTGGATAGATACGAAAACGGGGAAGAATCTGTGTTCTTCCCCGTTTTTTAATATTTATAGTCAAAACTGATTATTTAATCACATTCAGTTCTTTACCCACTTTGATGAATGCGGCAATAGCGCGATCCAAATGTTCGCGTTCGTGACCTGCTGAAAGCTGTACACGGATACGAGCCTGATCCTTCGGAACTACCGGGTAGTAGAATCCGGTTACATAAATACCTTCTTCCTGCATCTTTGCAGCAAAGTCCTGAGACAATTTAGCATCGTAAAGCATAACAGCGCAGATGGCGCTCTGAGTCGGTTTGATATCAAATCCGGCTGCGATCATCTTGTCGCGGAAATAGTTGACGTTGTCCATCAATTTGTCGTGCAATGCGTTGCTCTCTTTCAGGATGTTGAACATCTCGATGCTGGCACCTACAATAGCAGGAGCAACAGAGTTAGAGAACAAGTAAGGACGTGAACGTTGACGCAGCATGTCGATAATTTCCTTGCGGCCAGTTGTGAAACCACCCATGGCTCCGCCGAAGGCTTTACCCAATGTACCGGTGAAGATATCCACACGGCCGTAAACGTCGAACTGTTCTGCTACACCATGACCGGTAGCACCAACAACACCGGCAGAGTGAGATTCGTCTACCATTACCAAAGCATCGTATTTTTCGGCAAGATCACAGATCTTATCCATTGGAGCAACGTTACCGTCCATAGAGAATACACCGTCGGTTGCGATGATGCGGAAACGCTGAGCCTGTGCTTCCTGCAGGCAACGCTCCAAATCTGCCATATCAGCATTTGCATAACGATAGCGTTTTGCCTTACACAAACGTACGCCGTCGATAATTGAAGCATGGTTCAAAGAGTCAGAGATAATGGCGTCCTGGTCTGTCAACAGAGGTTCGAACAAACCGCCATTGGCATCGAAACAAGCTGCATAAAGGATTGTATCTTCAGTCTTGAAGTAGTCGGAAATAGCTGCTTCGAGCTGTTTGTGCAAATCCTGTGTACCGCAAATGAAACGTACTGATGACATACCATAGCCGTGGCTGTCCATTGCAGCTTTGGCAGCATCGATCAGACGCTGGTTGTTAGACAAACCTAAATAGTTGTTTGCACAGAAGTTCAACACTTCTTCACCGGCGTTTACCTTGATGTCTGCACGCTGTGGAGTTGTAATAATACGTTCTTTCTTGTAAAGGCCTGCAGCCTCGATGTTGGCCAGTTCCTGAGCCAAAAATTCTTTAAATTTACCGTACATATCTTTTAATATTAGGATTTCCATACAAAGGTCACATTTTTTTTTGAAATAGCGAATAAAAACTCTCGAATATTATCAGAAAAAATTAATAAGAATGTATATCTTTGCATCACAGAACTTCATTTTTTAATTTCATTGAGATGAAAAACGTATTGATTATCGGTTCAACCGGACAGATCGGTTCTGAGTTGACCATGAAATTGAGAGGTTTGTATAACGGCAATATCGTTGCCGGATACATTCCGGGTGCAGAACCTAAAGGCGAATTGAAAGAGTCTGGTCCTTGTGCCATTGTGGATATTACTAACGAACAGCAGATTGCTGAAACTGTTTCTAAGTACAAAATCGACACGATTTACAATTTGGCGGCTTTGTTGTCTGCAGTAGCAGAAGCAAAACCTCAGTTGGCTTGGAAAATCGGTATGGGCGGTTTGTTCAATGTATTGGAAGTTGCCCGTACAATGAATTGTGCTGTGTTTACTCCAAGTTCTATTGGTGTATTCGGTAATAACACTCCAAAAGACAAGACTCCTCAGGATACTATCCGCAATCCACGTACAATGTATGGTGTGACTAAAGTTTCTGGAGAGTTGTTGAGCGATTATTATCACATTCGTTTCGGTGTGGATACACGTTCTGTACGTTTCCCAGGTTTGATTTCATACGTAACTCCTCCGGGAGGTGGTACAACTGACTATGCTGTAGATATTTATTATTCAGCTGTTAAGGGTGAGACTTTCAAATGTCCGATTGCTGCAGGTACTTACATGGACATGATGTATATGCCGGATGCTTTGCGTGCAGCTGTTGAGATTATGGAGGCAGATCCTACTAAGTTTGTACACCGTAACTCATTCAACATCGCTTCTATGAGTTTCGATCCGGAAATCATCTATAATAAGATTAAGGAATATATTCCTGATTTCAAGATGGAATACGAAGTGGATCCGTTGCGTCAGGCTATTGCAGAGTCATGGCCAAACTCTCTTGATGATACTTGTGCTCGTGAAGAGTGGGGCTGGAAACCAGAATTTGATCTGGATGCTATGACGAAGGATATGATCGAGAAACTGAAAGTGCGTTTCGGAAAATAATTATTTCAGATAATTTGTTTATGGGGCTATCCGTTTTATTCGGATAGCCTTTTTTGTTAATATACAGGTTGTTCGGTGCTGAAAAAAAATAAAAAAAGAGATGTTTCCAAATGAAATAAAAGGGAAACATCTCTTAATCAGTAAATCTTTTGAGTTTGTCACGACTCATTCCTTTAGCCCAACAGAAGTTGCTGGTTGGGCTTTAGAGCAGCATTAAATTTTTCCTGTAGCGTTTTGAGGATTCTGGTTACGAAAATCTCACATCCTTCTTCAATTTGTGATACCGCACGGTCGTAAACGATTTCCTGATTGTTTTCGGGAACAAACATGTTTTCATTTTTTCCGAAACAATATTCAAGGAACAAATGAATGCGGCTCCAATTGCTGTAATCCAAGAATTTGGTAAGAAAATCACGCTGTTTCTTTTCCATGACAATGATCAGATCTGCTTCGCCCAGTACCTTATCAGTCGCAGCATTGTTTTTAACGCATTGGAATGAGGTGACAGCTTCGGGAGGCTTAGTTTCCATGCAAATTTCCTGTGAAGTGACGCCAAGATCGGATGTCTCGGCTGATTCAACTTCAACCTCTGTGACATTTGCCTCTTTGAGCTTTTTCCTTAACACATACTCTGCCAAAGGCAAACGCCAGGAATTTCCTGAACCGATAAATAATATTTTCATAGCATGTGTAGTTAAAAGTTTGTACTCCTATTTCCGAACTCGACCGTAATATAATGTTTTTTGTGGGGTAATCAAAATAATTTGCTGATTTATAATCAGTAATTAAGAAAAAAAAGATATTTGTAGGTCTGTTAACACTTTGTTTACCTGATTTATTCTTTTCTTTCTTCTATAGCCTGACTTTTCGGGAGTAAATGACCTTGTTCGTCAAGTATTCCGTAAGTGGTACGCAAAACCTTGAATTCTGTACGTCGGTTCAGCGCATTGCAGATTTCCTGTTGTTCTTCCGGAAGTTTTAGGATAAAAGCTTCGGTCAGTGTGTCGTTTTCATGTAGGAATGTATATTTCTCGGTTAGTTTTTTTCGGATGATTTTGGGCCGTTCTTCGCCATAACCTACAGGGTTGAGACGGTCTGATTTGATGCCGTGGGTAATCAGATAATTGACTACCGATTCTGCACGCCGTTGTGACAGGCCTAAGTTGTATTCGTCTTTTCCCCGATAATCACAGTGGGCACTGAGTTCTATTGTCACATTCGGATTTTCGTTGAGCAACTCGATCAGTTGGTCTAAAGACTTTGTAGATTCCGGCGTAAGGTCTGCTTTATCAAATTCGTAGAATACGTTGTCTACTAAAACTGGTGCTGTGATCGATGCCAGAGGGAATTGGAGTACATACTCTTTGCTGACGCTGCTGGTGTCGATACGTAATTGTTCTTTATGGTTCAGAAAGCCTTTACAGGTACCTAGGAAAATATAGTCTACATTGGGTTGTATTTCTTGGACAAACGAACCGTCGCTTCGTACACTTAATTTCAGGTTTGTTCCATCGCTTCCAATCATATAGACCAGTCCATCTGGCAATTCATACCCGTCTTGTTCATAAACCCAACCTTTTACAGTCTGGATAATGTCCGGTTTTTCAAAACTCAGGATATGGTCCCATCCTCGGGCATCTCCCCGGTTAGAACTAAAATAACCTTTGTTGTATAAACCTTCAAAAGTCATTCCGAAATCATCTCCTTGAGAATTCATGGGGTATTTCAGATTTTCTATGTGCCAGACTTCCGTGCTGTCCAGATGAGCACAAAACAGATCCAATCCCCCCATGCCGGGATGACCGTTTGAGGAAAAATAAAGATCACCGTTCGGACGGAATGTCGGAAACATTTCATCACCAGGCGTATTGATCGGTTCGCCTAAATTTTCAGCTCCTCCCAGTCCGTGGTCCGTGATTTGTATGCGCCAGATATCCAGTCCGCCAATTCCACCGGGCATGTCAGAGACAAAATAGAGCCATTTTCCATCTGGGCTGACAGCTGGATGGGCATAAGAGGATAGCGTGTCGCGAGTGATTTCTAAATATTGTGGATTGCTCCAGGTTGCATCACTACGTTCAGAAGTGAATATTTGGGCATAACGGGGATAGTCGGGATCTGACAGGCAACGAGTCAGATACATGGTTTTTCCGTCTGGTGAGAAACAGCATACTCCTTCATCATAAATGCTGTTCAGTTCGGATTCAATCTTTACCGGTTGTGTCCATTTCCCATTTTCATCTTTTTGAGCCACAAAGATATCACTGTTTTTTGTTCCCGTAATTCCGCTTATTTCATCGCCGGTTACTTGAGGACGGGTTGTAGTCAGATAAAGCTGCTCGTTCTGATCACCGTTGAGCATGGGAGAAAAATCGCTCCGACGTCCGTTAAACAGGGGGTGTTTCTTGACGGTATAACTGGTTGGAGATTCTTTCCACATGGGAGCCATATGGCAACCTTTCAATCCGTTGCGTGCTAAAACATGGTTGGGCTCAAATTCTAGAAATTTGCTGTAATTGTCTGCTGCTGCTTTGTATGCACCATTTTTATGCTGCATCTGTGCCAGATAAAAATAGGCCGTTGAATCGTTGGTGCCATAGCGGATAGCATTTGTATAAGAACCGATAGCGCGGGCCGTATAATTGATGCGGCGGTAACATTCGGCGGCCTTTAAAGAACGTTCGGCACGTTTGCTACGTTCTTTTACTGGAGTATGCATATAAGCTTTTCGGTATTGTGTCGCAGCATCAAAATATTCTCCGACAGCATAAAACTGATCAGCTTTTTTCAGATACTTGTCTGCGCCACAGCTTGTCCAAAGGATACAGGCGAGAGTAAGCAAAATATGAAGTATATCGTTTTTCATGAATGGTGCTCTTGTTTATCTAAAAACGAAGTAATGATGGTTTTATTGTCATTTCTTGAATATTCCTTGATGTCAAAAATATGATATTACAAATCCGCGTCCGGTTATTTGCCGGACGCGGTATGTTGTTAGGGATGTTTAAGGTTTGAATTCCTGTCGGAAAGAACAACCGTTTTTCCATTCCGAGCATCCGAAAGCTGTTTTTCCGCGTATAATATGCCCTTTTCCACAAAGTGGGCATATGTCGCCTTCTTTTATTTCTTTCTTTGAAACCGCTTCTTTAGTCTTAGCTTTACCCGTAGCAGAACCTTTTCTAGGTTGTTTTTCTGTTGTACTTTTGTTGTTTTTCTTTTTTTCTGATGCTGGAGGATCTATGGTTTCTGTCACACGTCGGTTTGAGTTGTCGGATAGAACGGCATGTACAATATCTGAAACCATTGTTTTGAGTTCATCCAGAAAATTTTTGGCTTCATATTCTTTCTTTTCGATCAATCGAAGCTTTCGTTCCCATATTCCGGTTAATTCTGCACTCTTAAGCAGTTCTTCGTGGATGAGGCTGATCAGTTCAACACCGGTTGGTGTTGCAATCAGATTTTTACGTTCTTTCTTAATATAATGTCTTTTAAACAAGGTTTCTATGATGGCTGCGCGGGTTGAAGGCCGCCCTATTCCATTTTCCTTTAATGCATCGCGTAGTTCGTCATCATCCACGAGTCGTCCGGCTGTTTCCATAGCGCGCAACAATGTGGCTTCCGTGTAAGGTTTGGGAGCCTGGGTCCATTTTTCGGCCAGATCGGGAAAATGCGGTCCGCTTTCTCCTTTTGTGAAAGCCGGGAGTGTTTTTTCTTCGTCATCTTTTCCGTTTGTTGTCGCATTTTTTTTATCCTGTGCATATACGTTGCGCCATCCCGGATCTAAAATTTGCTTTCCGGTAGCTTTAAATTCAATGTCAGACACATTCCCGATAACCGTTGTACTGGTAAATTTACAGTCGGGATAAAAAACTGCGATGAATCTTCGGGCGATGAGATCGAATACGTTTCTTTCCATATCCGTCAGGTTACGTGCCGGTACGCCTGTCGGGATAATGGCATGGTGGTCTGTGACTTTTGACGAGTCGAATACCTTTTTACTTTTTTTTAGTTGACCACCACGCAAAGGGACAAGCAAGGGATCATAAGTTTCGACCAGTCCTTTTAATATTCCGGGACATTTGGGATAGATATCATCGCTCAGGAAGGTCGTATCAACACGAGGGTAGGTCGTGATTTTCTTTTCATAGAGTCCTTGGATCAATTGGAGGGTCTGGTCTGCAGAGTAACCGAACTTTTTATTGCATTCTACTTGCAGAGAGGTCAGGTCGAACAATCGGGGAGGAGCTTCCGTTCCATTCTTTTTGCTGACCGATTTTACTGTAAACGGCAGATCTTTAATGAGTGCCAATGCTTTTCGCCCTTCTTCTTCATTGATGAATCCCCGTTTCAGCAAATCGTTTCCTTTTCCGTTTTCAGTCTGTATCGTTTCACTGGTCGGTACAGTTTCTTCATCTTCGTCTTGAGGCATGATGGCCGTGAATGTCGTATCACGGTATACGGTTGTCAATACCCAGTAAGGTTCCGGATTGAAATTTTCTATTTCCTGTTGTCTTTTGACGATTAATGCCAAGGTTGGTGTCTGTACTCTACCTATACTTAAAACTTGTTTGCCTTGGGCATATTTTAAGGTATAAAGTCGTGTCGCATTCATACCCAAAGTCCAGTCGCCGATGGCTCGGCTGAGTCCTGCCTCATAAAGTGATTGATAATCACTTTGATCTTTCAGGTTGTTGAAACCTTCGCGGATTGCTTCCTCTGTCAAAGAAGAAATCCAAAGTCGTTTGACGGGACATCTGGCACCGGCTTTTTGCATGACCCAGCGCTGGATCAATTCGCCTTCCTGGCCAGCATCACCACAGTTGATGATACCGTCGGCATGTTGCATGAGCGTTTCTATTGTCTTGAATTGTTTTTCAATACCACTATCCGCTTTGAGTTTAATGCCAAAGCGGGGTGGAATCATGGGAAGCGAAGACAGACTCCATGATTTCCACATAGGAGTATATTCATGCGGTTCTTTCAGCTCACAAAGATGGCCGAATGTCCAGGTCACTTGATAACCGTTACCTTCCAGATATCCGTCATGGGTCTGTGTGGCACCAAGTACGTGGGCAATATCTTTAGCGACACTGGGTTTCTCTGCAATACAAACGATCATATTTTATGTTTTGTTGTTTGGAAAAACAAAGATACAACTTTTTGACGAGATGAGGATATGGGGATGTGTTTTTCGGATTTAAAACTCTATAAACGTAAACAAACAGCACTCCAAAATGTTGTATCCAACTTTTGGAGTGCTGTTTGATTTATGTGTGAATTTTTAGATTCTCAGATTTTGTTCCAGTTGTTTTAACGGACAAATTTGAGAACACGTTTTTCATTACCTTGTGTCAGTTCCAATATATAAATACCAGATTTGAGCTGATCCAGTGTGATGGTTGTTTCAGAAGAATTTGTCCGTCCGTTAGTCATGGTTATACCTTGCAGGTCGAGAATTCGGTAGTTCCAAGTGGTTTGGTCGGTTGAAGCAATAACGAATTCATTCTGGTTCGTTCTGATAATGGCCAGTTCGTTTTGTTTTGTTTGTGAGACATTCGTTGTTCCGTCGCCCGGATTCAGGAAGAGTGTCATATCGATTAGTCCATATACTTTTACAAGTTCAGAAAGTGACCGTTGCGTTGTGAACTTCTCGTAACCGGGGGCTTCTACACTGATGTTCAGAACATCTTCTGAAATTTGACTCTGATAGGCTTGATTCACTCCTTTAACCGGATGTTGTTTCCCATTGATCGTTACAACAGCATCGTTGATCGGTGCACCAAAATGATTACACAGGTTGATCAAACAAGCAAGTCCTGTTGTTTCTTGATCTACGGCTACTTCCAAGTTATTGGTCTGTCCTATTGTGTTGCTGAACGATGTTTCTTTGCTTTGCAGGTTCATGGCGAAATCGTCGTCTTTTGCACCCCATAGCTGTATGGTATAAGTGTCCGCATCTCCGGCAAGATAAAATTCATCAGTTGATGTGTCATACCCCATGTTTGCGGCATAAATACTATTGTCTTTCTTGATGGCAAAACCCCAGATATGAGCATCTTCAACAATTGTAGGCGTGATTTTGGTCAGAGCCAGTTGGGTAAAGTCTAATGTTGCCTGATAAGTTTCATTGGCTTTTAATTCGAATTCCTGATTGTGTACAAGAATTAATCCTTTATCGTAACCATACCTATTTTCGAAATTAAGATTGCGCCAATGCATGGTGTATTTTCCTGCAGGTAATTTAATCTTTTCCAAGGTATGCCAGTCTTCGTTAGAACGATATAAGGTGTCTAATATAAATCCGTCCTGGTCGCTGATATAAGCGACAATATCGTTTTCTGTGAGTTCCTCAGGAACATTCGTTATGGCATAAGTCACTGTTCCATATTGTTGGCTGGCAAAATCAAAAATGGCATTATTCTCACCTGTTTCGTTGACTTCGAATGGTGTTTTAATCAGAACTTTGTTGTATTTGTCATATTGTCGTTCATCAGTAAAATGCAATACACCGTAGTATTTGCCCGGTAGCAAGCTAACTGTAGCATCATCTTGGTAATTGGCCCGTGTTGACATGTTACCTTCATTGCCTCCATTAGAAAATGCCTGATACAATCCTCCTGCCAGCATGCCGTCTTCCTGGTATAATTTGATACTATAATTAAATTCTTCAGGGATATTTCTCAGTGACCAGGCTATATCCCGATAAGCATTTTTATTGAAATTAATTTCTGTCACTTTATCCTTGTCGAAATCGGCAATTTTGTTTATTGGGCTATAATCAAATGAATAATGGTCTGCAGTTACGCTATATTGATAACGTCCTTTATTGGTGTATAGAGTTGTTTTTCCCTGTCCATTTTCCAATTCAATATGATATCTATAGCTTTCTTCTTCGTCAGGAACTTTAATGGTCAGATCTGCATAACTGATATCAGTGCCTTTAACAACGAAATCCTGTTTCGTCCAACCCTTTTCTTTATACGAATATTCTTTTGTAACATCTTGTCCTGCTACGGTCAGTTTGTCTCCAATATCATAGCTTGAAGAAATGTAATATTCTGAGTCGATAATAGGCGCATAAAAGTATTCTCCATTTTTTAGATAAATCTGAGCTTTGCCGTTTTCATCGGTCATGGGTGATTCTTTGAGTGTTGTCCAGCTGATTTCGGCATTTGCTGCAGGTTGGCCTATGGCATCTTTAACGAAAATGGTAGCCAGATGCATAGATTCCAGACCGGTATCAAATCGGTAGGATACGTCCTGACCGTCGACCGTGAAAAATTGCGGTTCGGTAGCAATAATAATGCCTTGGTTGTCTTTGCTGTTTACATCGCATTCGTAATCGCCAGATTTTAAATAAGTGGCGTTATCGTATAAGTTGCGATGTACACCAAGGGAATTTTCTCCAATTACGTCGTCACCAGTCCTTGGAGTTCCCAAATAGTTTACTTCAATAGTGTAATTCTCCGAAGCAGAAGTTACTTCGACAAAATGATATGGGCTGAAATCGGCATGTTCTTCAACGGATGTAATATTTTCGTCCCATAAAATGTCACCTTGTATTATACCACTGAAATAGATGCGATTATCCGGAGTAGAGATTTTATAAATATATTCCCGATAATATTCGGAGTCGAGTTCGATTGTTCCTTCGAAACATTGGTTTTGAGCATTCCATGTGAGTGCTGGCAACTGGTCTGGTACATCTAAATTTACCCATTGGAATTGAAGTTCATTAATAGGAAAATTCTTGGATGCGGATGGAGTGACTTGAACCTGGATTTTAAGTTCTTTTCCCTCAGCCATTGTCGTTAATAAACCTAACGAACAGAAAGTAAGTAATAGTTTTTTCATAAGGATTGTTGTTTTGGGGTGAAAAACTTGAAATAAATGTTTCTAATGTAACCATTCTATTTTCCGCTACGACAATTTTATCGGCTGTTTTTCAGCCGATAAAATAAAAATGTCCGTAAG
>CALUIV010000039.1 GCA_944320775.1 uncultured Paraprevotella sp.
CGATTCCTGGTGGCACCACTTTAACTCCTGATTCCTAACAGAATCAGGAGTTTTTTTATAAACAATTCGACAAATTCTTTATACCGCTTGCTGATATTTTTCATGCTTCGGTCAATAAGCCGCAAATTTTGCGGTTTATTGACCGAAGCAAACTTTTTCAGCATCCCTTCCCGTCCAGACTGCAGGAAGCTCCTTCGTCCATCAGGGTCAGATTGACTTCCTCCCAGTCAAACGTAATGCGGCCGTCTTCTAAAACGAAACAGGGAATGCCCACCTGCCCGCGCGCCTTGACCTCGTCGAATGCCGGATTATGGTCGCGCAAGGCCAGAAACTGTTTCAAATGACGCACATGTTCTCCAATATCAATTACTTCGAACCGGCCGTCCTGTCCGGCTTGTGCCTTGACCTGTGCACAATCGGGACAGGTCTGCATGACAAATACTTTTATCATCATCGTTATGTTTTCTATTTCGCATGAAAAAGATACTGCTTTTTTCCGTTACGGCAAAGGAGAATAATTACTTAATTGTTCCGTCACCCTGAAATTTTGCTCCGGATACTCAAAAAAGGAAAAACGGGTTTCCGTATCTCCTTCCGCATAATCCCACAAACCGGCATATTCAGCAGGGCGCTCCCCCATTTTCTGCAATTGCTGTAAATAATGGCGAAGTGACTTATTCTCGATGATATACATGTCTGCCATATGATGAATCACCGGACTATGACGGCGAGTATGATCATGACTGAACTGTAGAATCCGCCGGCCATCAGCGGCAATACCGATGAGTTTAAAAGTCATGCTCTTTCCTATACCGGGCAAATTCAGTACATTGCGGTCGGTCGCCACAAAAGGCAAAGCGTGTCGCAAACAAAACTGTTTCAAATCATGCGCCGGCCTGCTACCGCATAAAAGAGCCTCTGTAAGTTCCCGGTCTTCCTCCGGCGACATCCGCCCGATCCGCTTCTCTTCACAAGTTTCCTGCATGGAACGGGCATTGGGAACAAATACCTCATAATTCTCTTCAAATCCTTTGACTGAGAATGTATAATAACAGACCACGCCCAGACGATTCAACACCTTGCGTAATTTTGCCGTGTGTCCCCGGCGCGAAGCTGCCACGTTATAGACCAACTGATTGGTTACCACCCATCCGGTAGCCATAATTTTCTGCAGGGCTTCGCGGGCTTCCGGCGTGACCTCCAGAGGCGACTGGAAATGTGTCTGAATGATAAATTGTCTGACTCCTACGGCCGAAGCCTGTTCGCGAAACTCGCGCAGCACATCGAGCAGTTCATCGTTAATCCGCATCGGCAAATATACGGGCAGGCGTGTCCCGAGGCGCACTCGTTGCAATTCGGCATACTTCGCTCCATCCGGTCGACTTTCGTTTGCCTTGCGTTTTCGGACAGCCATCTGATAAACGGCATGCAGGAGATGACGCAGGGTGGCATTCTCGCTCATCAGGGCATCACCGCCCGTAATCAGAATATCGCGCAATTGCGTGTCTTCCTCGAAATAGGCCATTAACCGGTTCAGCCGTGTTCTCCAGTTCTCTTTCGGCCGCAAACTGTCCAAATCAAAATTCAAACGTTTACTCTGAAAATCATACATCCGCTGACAGGAAGCACAAAGGCCGCCGCAGGCCCGTCCTTTCGTATCCGGAATCAAGATGGCGACATCGGGATACCTTCTGTGAATGTTGCGCCCCTCGGGCAACAGCCATCCGGCCACATTGGGTTTTCCGGGTTCGACAAGATCTTCCCGTTCCCAAGCACGTATCTGCCCAAACGTATCAACAAGTCCTTCCGAATACAACACATAACTGCGAATGGCCGCATCATCATAGGCCCCCGCAGTGGGATCCAACAACGACAAATAGTAGGGTGTAACAAAAACAGGCATGCCTTTTTCCTGTGCCTTACGATACAAGCGAAGTGTATCAGCGCTCAAACTATTCCCGAGCATCCGATTCAGCTCCTGAGGCGTTTTTGCGGCCATGGCCAAATGAAAACGATAGTCGTTCCACCAAGTTTCCACGAATTTTCTTTTCTCGGCTGCCGTACTGCCTTCCGGAAAGACATAGCGTCCGGCCGTTGATTTCCGCAACGCAATTTTTTGTACAAGAACTTCAATAATCCTGCGTTTGTTTTCTTCACGAACAGCCAGCACACGCTCATTCATTCCATCAGGCCATCGGCGCATCCATTTAATCACGTCGCTGCGTTCAGGACAACCAACAGCAACGTTGTTCTTACAACCCAAGAACAAGAAATACATATCCAGCAAGAAATCCTCGGCTACCTTTTCTGCCCCTTCTTTTCGCGCAAGAACACGCCACAACAGAGAAAACGTCTCCAGGCGAATATCCTCATCACGAGAACTTTCATGCACCCTCTTGCCCTCATGTTCTAACATCCGCATCAGCAGAGCTGCGTTTTTACCCGCTGAAAATGTTGCAGAAATTCCTTGTCGCAACAATGATACAAATTCCGATTCGTCCGAACATTGTCTGGCCCATCGAATGACTTCCGGAAGGTTTTGATCAAATAAAAGGATTAGCTTTTGCTTGTCAAAAGACAAAAGTTCTTTCGTCAGTTGATTTTCTATATTCATATGTCTGGTATCTTGTTTGTTTTTCCGTTCTAATATAAACAAAATATTACGAACAGCCAAACTCACCTGAAACGCAAGCATACTACCAAGCACTTTATCCTATATTTTTCATTTTCTTTAGGATGTTTTTAGTCAACCAGAATCGTTAACAGACAATAAAAAATAACGTTGAAATATAAAAAAATCTCCCGTTCCGGGAATGTCCAGAACAGGAGATTTTGAATAATAGCATCTTGTAGAAAAGAACAAAATCAGCGATGACGATACCTACGTTTACAATACAGGTAATAGGCCGTAAACGGCAGACAGGCTCCGACCAGAGCGCCAAGGCAGGTGAGCAACTGTGAGAACCAACCTAACCACAAGCCTTCGTGCAACGTGACAATCCAACCCCGAACGCGCTGCTGCGCCGACGTCTGACGATAAGGGATAAAACGGGTCAGACGGCCGGAAGGGGCCTCGTAGTGATAGACGTCTGCCCGACGCGCATTGCCATAACGTGTTGTTGAAAAACGGATTTCCGTGGGCGAAACTTCAATCCACCGATAATCCGGATGGCGGGCCTCAACCTGTTCCAACGCCCGTTGCCAGACACGATGATCGGTTACCGGTTGTGGCCCGGAAGGTTCCGGTGCCCCATAAACGACTCCAAACGTGGCATAAAAAGCCTGACGATACCAGGGAAACGACCAGGTGAGACCGGTTAAAACCAGCACCAGCAACAAAAGCACCGTATAAAATCCGCCTACGACATGCACGTCATAGAGCGCCCGGCGCAATCCATGACGAAAACAAATCTGTACGCGCAGTTTCCACGAACGCCATAAAGGTGGAAACCACAGATAAAGCCCGAAAAGGAGCAAAGGCAAGGATAGCAACGAAACAACGCCGACTGCCAGTTTTCCCCAACACAGGGCATCGCTCTTGCGGTCGTAAGTATCGAAGAACCAGCGGTGAAGCCGACGTACCTCATAAAAGAAACCACGGTCATGATCCTGCATGCCTGTGATTTTCCCTGTATAGGGATTGACAAACAATTCGGCATTGCGCAGGCTGGCAATTTCAATCTGCCAGGTTTCATCGGGCTGCCCGATACGCAGCGTACCGAGCTGCACCGTATCTGGCAACTGACTGCTTACACGGGCATAAACTTCATCGACCGGCAACCGTTCGTGCCGAACCGCAACGTCCACCCGATAATGCTCCGGATGAACCAGACGCAACAGCTGCGGCTCGAATGCAAGCAAAGCACCCGAGATACAAATCAGGGCAAAAGGAATGCCCAAAACCAAACCTAAAAACCGATGGAGCTTTCGGCTCCACCGGCGTAGAAACTTTCTAATCATCATAAATCCAGATTCATCTATATAGAAACATGGAAGTCAACTTATTCCCAACCGCCTCCTAAGGCCTTATAAAGCTGAACCAAAGCCAACTGGCGGTCGCGCAGCGCATTGCTCAATCCCACCTGGGCATCGAAATAGCCACGCTGGGCATCGAGCACGTCAAGATAGTTGATATAACCGTTGAGATACTGCAGATTGGCCAGTTTGTTGTTGCTGAACGAAGCACGCTCCAATTTCTGACGGGCTTCGAAGACTTCATTGCTCTTATTGTAAGAGACTATGGCGTCACTGACTTCCTTAAAGGCCGTGATCACCTGCTTCTCATACTGATAGACGCTTTGTTCGTAAGCGGCCTTCTTAGCCTTAAGCTGTGCCCGGTTGCGCCCCATGGCAAATATGGGTTGCAGCAGATTGGCGCTCAGGAAATGAGCGGGCGACTGAAGCAGATTACGTATTTCATCACTTTCCAGACCGTATTGCGCCGTCAGAGAGATACGGGGGAACAAATTGGTGAATGCCACGCCGACTTCAGCATTGGCTGCCATCAGACTGCGTTCTGCGGCACGCACATCAGGACGACGCTCCATCAATGCCGAGGATAATCCTACAGGAAGTGTCTCAGGTGCCCGACCAAACAGGTCGGTCGTATCTTTCAATGCCAAGAGTGGCATCGTGGAAGCCGATTCATCAGTACGCAATATATTATCTCTGTTTCGGACTATATTGCGAGGGAAAGTACCCGTAAGCAAAGCTATTTCATTTTCCTTCATAGTGATGGAACGTTCCAGTCCCGGTACCAGCGTTGCCGTACGGGCCAGCTCCACCTGTGCCTGTTGGTAGGAAGTTTCCGATGTGAGTCCGCCCTCGAAACGGATCTTAGCCAGACGGACACCCTCTTCACGGGCACGCAAAGTCTGACGGACAATAAACAATTCATTATCGAGCGCTACAAGTTCAAAATACGACTGGGCCACCTGAGCCACCAGACTGACTTGCAAGGCACGCTTGTTTTCCATACTCTGCAACAACTGTGCCTTACTTCGCTCGGCTCCCCAACGCAGATTACCCCAAAGATCCAGCTCCCAAGACAGTAAAAACTTAGCCGTGAGTTCCGGACTGGACTTATAATGATTACCTCCATAATTCTCGGCATCTTTATCGGCATAAAGTTTACCGTCGATCTGAGGAGCCAGCTTGCTGAGGTCCACACGGCGCAAAGCAGCAAGCTCCTTTATTTTTGCCGAAGCGGCAAGCAAATCTTTATTCTGGTTCAAAGCCTGACGGATCAGTCCCTGAAGCGTCGTATCACCATAAATCTCCCACCACTGCATGTCGGCCAGCGAAAAAGTATCCGCCGGAACAGAATCAACGCCCTCGCGTGCTCCGGCAAGCTGGTCGGGCAAGGTCATGTCGGGACGAACATAAGCCTTACCCAGTTTGCACGACGTGACCAACATGGCAATAGCTCCGAAGAGCATCCATTTTATATAGATTTTCATATGTTTGTTGCTTATTGATTAAACCTCTGTTTTCATTAATGCCCGATACGCTGAACACGGGAACATGCCTTGTTCTTCGCCTTATAAATATAGACAAAGAAAAAAGGAACCAGCATGATACCCACCGTTACGGCTACAAGCATACCGAAAAAGACTCCGGTTCCGATAGCCTGACGGGACGCAGAACCCGGACCATCAGCAAGTACCATCGGCAACATACCCAAAATGAAAGCCAGCGAAGTCATCAGAATCGGACGGAAGCGCAAACGTGAAGCATGAAGCGTCGACTCGATCAGTCCTTTTCCGGCATCGACCTGTTCCTTGGCAAATTCGACAATCAGAATGGCATTTTTAGCAGCCAAACCAACCAGCATGACCAGACCTATCTGAAAATAGATATCGTTGTCGAGCCCGCAAACTGCTACACCGACATAGGCACCCAATGCCGCTACCGGAAGAGAAAGCAACACGGCAACAGGTACGAACCAACTTTCGTAAAGTGCTGCCAAAAAGAGAAATACGAACAGGAAAACCAACCCCAGAACAAGTCCCGTCTGACCGCCGGCCTGCTTCTCCTGATAGGAAAGACCGCTCCACTCAACCCCGATATTATCAGGCAAATGTTCCTCAGCAATCTGTTCCAATATCGCCATAGCCTGACCGGTACTGTATCCCTTGGCCGCCTCGCCACGAATGACGGAGGCCGTAAACATATTGAAACGTCGGATACTACCCGGACCGGTTGTATAGGACGCATCACCTAAAGCCGTCAACGGAATCATGGCATTATCATTACCCCGAACGAAAAACAGATTGATGTTTTCCTTATTGGCCCGATAGGGAGCTTCGGCCTGAATATAAACACGGTAAATTCGGTTGAACATATTGAAATCGTTCACGTAAAGCGAACCGGTATAAGCCTTCATCGTTGAAAACACATCGGCCAAAGGTACGCCGGCAAACTTCACCTTGTCGCGATCGACATCGAAATAAAGCTGCGGAATCTCAGCCTGAAGCGAAGAGGAAAGTCCGGTAAGCTCCTTACGCTGCGACGCATAATGAAGCAACGTGTCGACTGCCTGGACCAAAGTTTCAAAACTGGCCTCACCGCGTGCTTCCAACTGCATCTCAAAACCTCCGGAACTACCCAGTCCGGGGATGACCGGCGGTGTAGACAGATAGACTTTACTCTCAGGATATTGCTTTAGCTCCTGACGGACACGGCTCATGATGTCCTCAATATTAATCCCCTCACGTTCTTTCCAAGGTTTGAGGATGACAGTCAGTTCACTACGGGCCTGACTGGTACCGACACGCGGACTGCTACCCGTAACGTTCTGCACATAAGCAACCTCGGGCTGCTGCATGATGTAAGCTATGGCCCGCTCGGTTACCTTGCGCGTACGTTCGAGGGTAGCGCCTTCCGGCAACTCCAGTTCCACCTTGAAATAGCCCTGGTCCTCGGTCGGGAGGAAGCTGGTCGGAATAAGCCGGTGGATGACAAAAATCAGCACCAACGACAGTCCGAATCCGGCCATTACCCTACGCGGATGCCCGATGAAACGCTGAATGATGTTCATATAACGGTCGCAGGAAATACGCAACCACTTGTTGATCAATCGGAACACAAAGTTCTTTTTTTCTCCTCGCTTAGTCGGCTTCAGAATGAGCGAACACATTACCGGACTCAACGTGAGGGCAACAACCGTAGATATGGCCACGGAAACGGCAATAGTTATCGTAAACTGACGATAGAGCATACCGGTGATGCCCGAAAGGAAACTGACCGGAACGAATACGGCAATCAAAACCAATGAGGTAGCAATGATGGCTCCGCAAAGTCCGTCCATAGCCTTTTTGGTCGCTTCATAGGCCGAAAGCTTTTCCTCGTCCATGATGCGTTCCACATTCTCGACCACGACAATGGCGTCGTCGACGACAATACCGATAGCCAATACTAATCCCAACAAGGTCAGCATATTCAGCGAGAAACCGAAAATCAGCATGAAACCGAATGTACCGATCAGAGAAATCGGAACGGCAACAATCGGTATGAGTGTGGCCCGCCAATTCTGCAACGAAAGGAAAACGACCACAATCACCAGGATGAGTGCCTCGAAAAGGGTTTTATATACTTCGTGAATAGACTCAGAAATATAGGTGGTCATGTCGAACGGAATCTCATAGCTCATGCCCTCGGGAAAATTCCGGCTCAGTTCTTCCATGGTTTTCTTGACATTCTCGGCCACCTCCATCGCGTTGGCTCCCGGAAGCATATAGATACTCAGCACGGCAGCATTGCCTCCGTTGATTCCACTCTCCGTATTATAAGAAGATGCCTCGAGCGAAATACGGGCTACATCGCGCAACCGGATAATAGAACCGTCGGCATTGGCACGGACAACGATTTCTTCGAACTCGCTGACATTCGACAGACGTCCGCGTGTGGTTATCGGGATGGTGATATCGGTACCGGTCATCGGCTGCTGTCCGAGCACTCCGGCTGCAGCCTCGCTGTTCTGGTCCTTCAAAGCGGCCTGAATATCCTTGACGGTCAGTCCGAAATGGGCCAGTTTATCGGGCTGAACCCAAACCTGCATGGCATAATAACGGCCACCGACATTCGAAATGCGGCCTACGCCGGGAATACGGCGCAAGAGGTCCTGCACATTAAGCGTGGCAAAATTGCTCAGATAGATTTCATCAAAACGAGGGTCGTCGGAAGTAAGACAGATGGTCATCAGCTGACTCGGCGCCTGTTTTTCTACGGAAATACCATTCTGAACGACTTCGGCCGGCAAGCGTGATTCGGCCAGCTTCAGACGGTTCTGCACTTCAACGGCAGCCAAATCTGCATCGGTAGAAACATCAAAAGTCACCGTGGCCGAAAAACCTCCTGAGTTCGAGCTGTTCGACTCCATATAAAGCATGCCGGGCGTACCGTTCAGTTCCTGTTCGATAGGTGTGGCCACTGCCTGCGACACCGTTATCGCACTGGCACCGGGATATGACGCACTGATTTTAACAACTGGCGGGGTGATTTGAGGATACTGGTCGATGGGAAGCATCGTCAGACCGATACATCCGACAATTACGATCAGAATCGACACTACGGCCGAAAAGACGGGATGGTCTATAAAGAAATTTACTTTCATGTCGCGGTCGGTTTAGTTTTTAGTAGCTTGATCGTTTTGCTCTTTCTTTTCTGCGGGAAGAGCTCCCTCGGCAATAGCCATACCCGGGGTGAGTTTATGCTGGCCTTCTACGACAATCCGTTCACCGGCAGCCAGTCCACGTTCGACAACAACCGTATTTTCCTGTTGTGGTCCTAATTCAATAAAACGTTTCTCAGCTGTACTGTCACGCCGGGCTACATAAATATAGGCACCACCTTTTTCCATAACTACAGCTTTCATCGGAACCGCTACTGCCTGTTCGCGGACATCCAGCAACAGACGGACCTGAGTGAACTGTCCGGGAAGCAACGTGTGCTGAGGATTCGGCATCTCGGCACGTACCGAGAAGGTACCGGTACGCGGATCGACCTGAGGTTCGGCGAAATCCACCAGTCCCTGATAAGGATATTCTGTACCATCGGCCAAAGTAATTGTAATAAAAGGCTGCCAGGAACGGTTTTCTACCTTCTGTCCCAAATTGACATTACGCTCTTTACTCTTCAGATAATCAAGTGCCGTCATACTGAAATCAACCAATACGGTATCACTTTTGACCACCGTGGCCAACTTGGACTTTCCACCGGCACCGACCAAAGTTCCGAGATCGACAAGCCGTTCGCTGATATTTCCTGAAATCGGAGAACGAACCACCGTATAATCCAGTTCCATCAACGCCTGATCCAGATCGGCACGACTCATTCCTACTGCCGCCTGCGCACTCTCATAAGCCGCTACGGCATTGTCCAGATCCAGCTGACTGGCCGCATTCTGCTCATACAACGGACGGATGCGCTCAAGGTCATGCTTTGCCTTGCGTTCCTGAGCCTGATCTTTCTTCAACTGAGCCTTAGCCTTATCGGCTTTGGCCTGATACTGCCGCGGATCGATGACGAACAGCACCTGTCCTTTCTTGACAAACGTACCTTCTTCGAAAGTCATCCGCTCCAGATAACCTTCAACGCGGGCATGCACCTCGACAAACTGCTGGGCCCGGATACGTCCGACATATTCGCCATAAATGTTCACATCACGTTGCTCTACCGGCATCGTACGTACTAAAGCCACTTCCTTCTTAGGTTTGTCTTCGTGAGTCAAGACATAGTACAAAGCAACTCCTGCAGCCACAAGCACCAGCAGAATAACTAAAGTTCGTTTCTTTACAAAGAAATAATCCTTCATGGAATGGAAAGGTAGTTTCATAAGTGTAGTTTAGTTATTTAATTCTATTCGTTTTGAGATATATACATTTAACAACAAGACCAAACAGTAATGTTTCGCAATTTTCAATTGGCAAAAGGCGTGCCAAAAGCATAACATTCTGAAAAACAAATTATTATATATTTAGCATCAAGGGAATATGTAGAAAAACTCCACACTTCGCGAACCATTACTACAAAAATCCACGGTTTATACCCGAAAGGATTGACCAGATTCAAGACATCCGAAACAAAAGGAATCCGTCACTGAAACCTGGGGACAAAGACAAGACAATATCAGGAAATAATAAAATGTAACAGGGATACGAACCGAAAGAATATCTCTGCATTACAGAAGATTAACAAAAAAAGCCCGATAATTTTGGATTTGACATAAAGAGTGCGTAACTTTGCATTGCAAATAGAACTATACAAACATTAATAACCAATGAAGAGCTTATCTATATATGACTTAAGTGAAGCCCGGCAGCGCAGTTCATCGCGGTCGGATTTCTCTCCGGTATGCGCTCATTGGTATACTGGTTTTATTTCCGTTGTAGCATAAATTCCCTTTTTCTTTTTTGTCCTGTCTGTATTCTTTGGTTGTTGTATGACCTACATCCAAAGGGTTTATGGGCATATATATATTTATGTTTTACAGATTTAAAACCAGAATAAAATGTTATCTATATTATGTTTCATGTTGGCCGGCATTGCTATCGGCTATTTTTTCCGCAACCTTAGTTTTCTGAGAAAAACGGAAAAGACCATTTCACTAACCATATTGTTGTTGCTGTTCATATTCGGACTATCAATCGGTTCAAACAGTCAATTAATACATAATTTCGGAACATTTGGCTGGCAGGCTTTTATTCTGGCCATCTTCGGTCTATGCGGAAGCCTACTGGCATCATGGGGAACTTATACCCTGTTTTTTAAGAAAGGAGGTAAACATGAAAAGTAGTCTTTTCGTCGTATTTGCATTTGCCGCAGGCGGTATTTTAGGATTGTTGGGAGTAGATATTAAAAGTATTTTGGGCGACAATGTATCCATGTATATTCTTTATGCCCTAATGCTTCAAGTAGGTATCAGTATTGGTTCAAGCGACAATCTGAAGCGACTGGTAACCGAATTCAATCCTAAATTGCTCATTATCCCCCTGTCGACAATCTGTGGAACACTGCTGTTCTCTGCACTTGCCAGCCTGGCTTTAAGCAAATGGAGCGTGTTCGACTGTATGGCTGTCGGTAGCGGATTTGCCTACTATTCCCTTTCTTCCGTGCTGATCACCCAACTGAAAGAAGCCAGCCTAGGCGTTCAACTGGCTACGGAATTAGGAACAATCGCTCTTCTGGCCAATATCTTCCGCGAGCTGATGTCGCTGGTTGGTGCGCCTTTATTCCGCAAATATTTTGGTCAGTTAGCACCTATTTCAGCAGCAGGAGTCAATTCGATGGATGTTGTCTTACCGACAATCACACGTTTCTCAGGCAGCGATATGATTCCGGTAGCCATCCTGCACGGTATTCTATTGGATATGAGCGTACCTTTCTTTGTATCATTCTTCTGCAATTTATAAAAGTCCGGAAACTGTTCCGGCTCAAATAATTCCCATGAGCCGGAGCAGCAACGGAGTAAACAACGCCGTAAACAAACCATTCAGGATCAATCCCAGGCTTGCAAACGCACCATATTTACGGCCATATTCCATAGCTCTACTCGTACCTACAGCATGTGAAGCTGTACCCATACTCAATCCTTGGGCAATCGGACTCTTGACCCGACCGACCTGAAGCAGTTTAAATCCAAAAACGGCACCAAAAAGTCCGACCAGGACGACAATCGCAGCCGTCAATGAAGGTATTCCACCCATAGACTGAGTTACTTCCATAGCAATAGGTGTTGTCACAGATTTCGGTGCCAGAGAAATAATCACTTCATCAGAAGCACCAAGCCATTTTGCCGTAAATACAACAGAAACAATTCCCACAAAGCATCCAACCAACTGAGACACCAACAAAGGAATCAACTGACGGCGAATATTTTTCAACTGCAAATAAAGAGGTACACCTAAAGCCACAATAGCCGGTTTCAGCCAGAAATCAATAATTGAAGCACTTTCGGCATAATGTGCATAAGTTAATCCAGTCAGTTTTAAAAATCCAATTAAAACCAGAATGGCGACCAAGATCGGATTTAAAGCAACCCAACCGGTATAAGCCTGAAGCCGCTTTGCTGCATAATAAACTCCAAAAGTCAAAGCGATCAGAAAAAAATCATTTTCTAGAAATTCCATGTCTCCGAATCCATTGATAAACACGTCCTGTAATCACTAACACCAATACCGTACTGACAACCGTAGCAATAACTATGGGCCAGAATTCTGCGGCAATCACATCGAAATAAAGCATCAAGGCCACTCCGGGCGGAACAAAAAAGAAGCCAAGATTGCTAACCAGAAAATCAGAAATCCCCTTAATCCAATCCAATTTTACCCATCCCATTTGCAATAAAGCCGTCAGCAACAACATGCCAATAATACTCCCGGGCAAAGCAACACCGGTAAGCCAGACAATAAAATCGCCCGCTGCCAGACAACCAAAAAGGATCGTACACTGCTTAACCATAAAATCCTCTATTTAATCATAATGTAATACAAAAAACACCTGCCCGACGGCAGGTATGCTAAAAACCGGCACAAAGGTAATGTTTTTCAGAATAGGATGTTCACTTGAAACTACATTTTATTATTTTTGCAGACACAGAAAATAATTATTTTAAAAACAAGTGACTCAATAATTCGCACACGTATGAAAAAAAGAATTTTGGCTGCATTGGCAGTCTTGTTTCTTGCCTGGAACGTATGGGCAGAAGGTACCGCAAAATACGTTTTCTATTTTATCGGCGACGGTATGGGTGTCAATCAGGTTAATGGCACCGAAACTTTTTTAGCTGCTCTTGACGGACGTATTGGAACCCGTCCACTCCAATTTGCACAATTCCCCAATGTAGCACTGGCAACTACTTTCTCTGCAACAAACGGCGTAACCGACTCTGCTGCAGGTGGAACGGCCCTTGCAACCGGGAAAAAAACCAAAAACGGAGTTTTAGGTATGCTGGCCGACCAAAAAACCAGCATCAGTTCAATTGCAGAACAAGCAAAAAAAAGCGGAAAATCAGTCGGTATCGCAACAAGCGTATCAGTAGACCACGCTACACCGGCATCTTTCTATGCCCATGTTCCGAATCGTAGCCTGTACTATCAAATAGGAAAAGATCTGATCCGTGCCGGATTTGATTTTTATGCTGGTTCTGATTTTCTGGAACCAAATGATCCGAAGAAGAAAGATACAAAAGATCTCTATACAGCCTGTGAAGAAGCAGGTTATACGATAGCCCGAGGATATGAGGACTATCAGAAGAAAGCTTCAGATGCAGCACGTATGATCTTGTTCCAAACAGAAAAAGCCAGCCAAAAGGATCGAAGCAGAATACCTTATGCCATCGACCGTACATCCGAAGACCTGACTTTAGAACAAATCACACAGGCCGGAATTGATTTTCTCAGCCAAAACAGTCCGGAAGGATTCTTCATGATGGTAGAAGGCGGCGCTATCGACTGGGCGTGCCATGCCAACGATGCAGCAACTACTTTCAGAGAAACCGAGGATCTGGACCAGGCTATACGCGTAGCCTATGATTTCTATAAACAACATCCCGATGAAACCCTGATTGTAGTCACTGCCGATCATGAAACAGGCGGTATCAGTCTCGGAACAGGTGCCTATGAAATGCATACACAAGTCCTTCAATATCAGAAACGCAGTATCTCGTCTTATTCAGCCGAATTAAGCCGACTCCGTGAACAGTACAAGAACCAGTTGACATGGGATCTGGTCAAAGAAAATCTTAAAGAAAATTTCGGATTCTGGAAGGAGATACAACTTAGTGAAAATCAAACGAAAAAATTAAAAACAGCTTTTGAAGAAATGCAAAAAGGAATCGCGACAAACAGTAAGACATTATATCAGAACGATGAGTATCTGGCTACTGTCGCTAAAGAAATTATCAACAGTATCGCACGGGTAGGCTGGCAAAGCGGCGGACATTCCAACGGATACGTTCCTGTCTTCGCTATTGGATGTGGAGCCTCAGCCTTTCACGGACGTATAGACAATACTTATATTCCACAACTGATCTCTAAAGCAGCCGGTTATAATCCTGCCAATTAGAACTGGACATAAGGACGCAACCGGTCCAAATCAGCAGGAGAAAACTCGGCATATAAAGACAACTCATCAAGTGAACGCAAAGGGCCATACTTACGCCGATGTTCAACGATGACGCGGGCCTGATAAAAATTCAAATAAGGGTGACGTTTTAATTGTGCAACAGAAAGTTTATTGATTAATAAGGGCTGTGGCGAACCTGACACACAAAACCAACGAGTGATCCGATCCGGAAGTTGCTCCAGTTCCAGCAACTGTTCCACACGCACATAGCCACCCAATCTTTCACGATAGTTTATAATCATCCGGGCATAGGAAGTCCCTATGCCCGGTATTCTTTTCAGTAAACCGGTATCAGCCTGATTCAAGTCAACAATGACTCCTTCAGAAAATTTAGACGGCCGGATAGAAGAATCTCGAACAACACGAAAGGTGTCTGTCATAGAATCTTTATTTGCAAAAGAATTTACATTCATCTTTTTCCTTGATTCCGATAACGCAAATTCTTTTGTATCAATTCGGATATATGGTTTCAAACGCTCATAAGATTCTGGCGACAATCCATAAAGGCGTGCAAGGTCTTCCGGCTTACGGAACCGACCGCCCTTACTACGATATTTTAAGAGATTCTTTATTTGCCATGTACGAAAACCAAGACGAGCCAATTGTAAAGAATCTGCCGTATTTGGATCAAAAAGAAACAGATCCACTTCCTGCCGGTCCTCCTGAAACCGTATAACAGAACGTAAACTCTGAAAAGAGTCCTGACGGATCTGTTTTGCCTGATCAATATGAGCAAGAAAAGTATCTAATTGAGCACGTTGCTCAATTGTCAACGGATATATTTGAGGAACCGGCCGAAAAAGCTGCCACAGCAAATAAAAAGCCATACCGGTAAATGCCATACACATAACCAACAGAACCTTACGGTCTGATCGCGGAAAATAAAAGAAATCTTTTATCCACCTTTTTACCTGATATCGTGTAGGCCATTCCATATTTTACGGGAAAGAGAATCCCGATTTATTTGAACAGTTCGTTGACAAAGATAATTCCAATAGCCAAAGGTGCGAAGTACTTTAACAGGAAGATATAAAACCGGAACAACGGAACCCGCAGACGTCCTTCGTTCGTCACTTCCGACTGAACCAACTTCCGGTCCAGATACCAACCGGTAAAAATAGAAATTAACATACCGGCCAGCGGCATCAGGAATTTGGCCGAAACATAATCAAACAAATCAAAAATCGTCATATGAAACAAAGTAAAGTCTTTCAGTACGCCAAAAGAAAGCGCACAGACAATACCCAATGCCATACAAGACAACGTCACAATATTCGCACCGACTTTACGACTCAATCCAAACCGCTCGTGAACATAAGCTGTTACAACCTCATGCAAAGAAATGGTTGAGGTCAAAGCAGCAAGAACCAACAGCAAATAAAACATCACAGAAAATACATATCCCAAGACTGGAGCACCCTGAAATGCAATATTAAAGACGTTAGGCAACGTAACAAAGACCAAACCCGGACCCGCATCAGGAGACAGACCGGGTACAGAATATACCGCGGGAAATATTATAAACCCTGCCATAAACGCCACCATGGTATCAATAGCGGCAACACTTCCTGCAGTTTTCATCAGATTGGTATCTTTTCCAAAATATGAAGCATAAGTACACAAACAACCCATTCCCAAACTTAAGGAGAAAAAGGCTTGTCCCATTGCACTAAGCACAACCTTTGGCGTTATTTTCGAAAAATCAGGTTTCAACAAAAAAGTAAGTCCTTCTGCCGATCCGGGCATGGAAAAGGCACAAATGACCAAGACGCAAATAATAAAAAGCAACATAGGCATCATTACCTTTGAAAAACGCTCAATGCCATCCGTCACACCACGCACAATAACAATATGCGTCAGAAGCATAAAAAGAACAACATAAAGTGATGCCTTCCAAGGATTGGCTACAAAATTATTAAAAAAAGCCGTAAAATCGGTTCCTGCCGTAAACTGGTCTCCTATGGCAGCAACAGTATATTCCAAAGTCCATCCGGCCACTACCGTATAATAACTCAGAATTAAGAAAGCAGAAACGACTCCCATCAATCCGACAAAAGACCATTTGGTATGCGGTGCCAGAATAGAATAGGCTGTAGCTGTATTGGCCCGGGAATGCCGACCTATCAAAAACTCGGAAACCATTACCGGTACACCCAGAAAAACGATACAAGCCAAATAAACCAGCAAAAAAGCAGCTCCGCCGTTCTGTCCGACCTCACACGGAAAACGCCAGATATTGCCCAATCCTACAGCCGAACCCGCTGAAGCCAAAATCACACCCAACTTACTACCGAAATTTGCTCTCTCCATATTTGCCATAATTTGTGTTTGTTGTTTTTAAATGATAGAAGATTGCAAAAATAAGAATTTATATTGTATTTTTGCACAAACATTCAAAAAAAGGCTTCATATGATAACAAACTATCTAAAAAAATACCCATTAAGCTTACTAACCATTATTACAATATGGATATTATGCCTGATCCGAATTCCCGAAACACCGGTCAGTCAGGTTCCATTTATTGATAAATGGACTCATTTTGCCATGTACGGCGGACTTTGCACGATTATTTGGTTGGAATATTTACGCTATCATCCTAAAATACATCCTGCTAAAGTTATTTTATATGCCCTAATCGCCCCAATTATTATGAGTGGTCTGATAGAACTGGCACAAGCCTATTGTACAACATGCCGCAGTGGTGACTGGCTTGACTTTGCAGCCAACACTGTCGGAGTATTGTTGGGTAATGTTATTGGATTCATAGGACTCAAATGGATCATACGTCCGAAAAAAGGCTTCCGGAATTAATCCGAAAGCCTTTCCTTTTTCTCTGTTGAACATAACTCTGTGTCACGACAAATATCATCTTTCCATAATTTGAATGGATAAGTCCGCATGTGCGCGTTATAAAAACGACGGTCACCCGTAACTTCCCGTCCAATAAATGCAGGACGGGCAAAAATCTCATCTTCACTCTTCAACTCTACCTCTGCCAGCAAAAGCCCTTCATTATCACCATAAAACTCATCCACCTCAAAAGTATGCCCCGCGTAATCCACCAAATAACGAGTCTTGTCGATTACTCCCGGCTCACATATTTTTAATAAGTCCATGGCGTCGGAAAGAGATATCTCCTGTTCAAACTCATACCGAGACAATCCGGCAGAATCGGAAGGTCCTTTGATTGTCAAAAAACCTTTTTCATCCCGAATCCGTACACGAACAGTCCGTCCGTTGCCACTACAAATATATCCTTGCGAAATCCGACTTGAAGATCGGGCCTGTTTCTTAAAATCCTCACCGAGAACCAAAAACTTACGCTCTATCTCAAAAGGCATTTCCCAACAATGAATAAGCAATAAGACACAAGACAATCAGCAATATCAATGCGCCAATCAGTCCTTTCATTACTTTCTTTCCTTGCTGTTCTTCCCGAGCAGCACGGGCAGCAGCCCTTTTCTGTTTTTTTACGCTCATAGGATTATATGATTTGGTTAAACATAAATGATTCTCAAGAATACAACAGGCCTATAATTTAATAGAAACCGGCAAAGATTTATGCATTATCCCCTCCGGCGAACTCCATCAGATAAGCCTTAATGAAATCATCGATTTTACCGTCCATCACACCATTAACATCAGATGTCTGATAATTTGTACGGTGATCTTTTACCCGACGGTCGTCAAACACGTAACTTCGAATCTGACTACCCCATTCGATTTTTTTCTTACCCGCCTCGATTTTAGCCTGTTCTGCCTTACGTTTTTGCAACGCACGGTCGTATAATTGTGATTTCAAAAGTCGCATAGCATTTTCACGGTTTTCCAACTGCTTTCGGCTTTCTGTATTTTCAATCAGGATTTCTTCTTCAACACCGGTATCCGGGTCGGTATACAAATAACGCAAACGTACACCGGTCTCCACCTTATTGACATTCTGACCACCGGCACCTCCCGAACGGAACAAATCCCAAGAGATCTTCGACGGGTCTACATAAACTTCGATGGTATCATCCACAAGCGGCGTAACAAAAACGGAAGCAAAAGAAGTCATGCGCTTTCCCTGAGCATTATAAGGCGAAACTCGCACCAGTCGATGCACTCCGTTTTCCGATTTCAGGAATCCATATGCAAATTCACCTTCCAACTGCATGGTAACCGTTTTAATTCCGGCCTCATCACCTTCCTGAAGGTTACTGATCGTACATTTATAACCATGTGCCTCGCCCCAACGCAAATACATACGCATTAGCATCTGAGCCCAGTCCTGACTTTCCGTACCCCCAGCACCAGAGTTAATCTTCAGCACCGCATCCATGGAATCTTCTTCCTGACGTAACATGTTGCGCAATTCCAAATCCTCTATCGCCTGGATTGCCTTGGCATATAAATCATCAACCTCCTGTTCTGTCACCATCTCTTCCTTATAGAATTCAAAAGCCAGATCCAGTTCATCAGTCAAAGACTTGACGTCAGCATAACCGTCGAGCCATTTCTGAATGCCTTTTACTTTTTTCATCTGCTCCTCGGCCGCTTTGGCATCATCCCAAAAACCTGGAGCCTGAGTACGTAACTGCTCTTCCTCCACCTGTACTTTTTTGTTCTCAATATCCAAATAACGGTAAAGCGCCTCGGTACGTTCCTTTACATCTTTCAGTTGATCAATGGTTATCATATATATTATTTACTTTTTTCTTCATGCAAAGATAATGTATATTCGACGGATTACAAAGCATTTACAAGTATTAAATGGCTTTCCGGAAAACAGACACAACGAATTACCCTACTTTTTGTTCCGATTCAGGTGCTGCGTTTTTCTTTCTCAATCCGCCGAGCCAATGCGGAATAATACACGCACCACCGATCAAATAGGTATAATAGGTGATGACACGCCAAAGAAAGGCTACCACCAAAGCCGTACCGGCAACAGGAAAGAAATCACTATAATAAACCTGAAAAATATATTCACCAAACCCACTTCCTCCCGGTGTCGGTGTCACCATCAGAATCATCCAAATGACAAACTGGCGAATAAAAGCCAGGAAATGATCACCTCCGGAAGAAAATGCAAATAAAAGAGCATTGACAACCAGGAATCTGGAACACCAGGCCCATGCCGTTACCAGAAAACCCTTCAGCCAAAAAATTCGGGAACGGCTACACACTTCAGCAGAACTAGTCGCAAGGTCCGAACCTAATTTTTCTACAGCTGGTTTCCAACGCCGCAAGAAAGGAAGTGAAAATAATCCTGTCAATAACCGGGCGACCCATACAGCCTTATGAAATAAAGCGACATAAAGAACCAACGTCCATAAACTAATGACAATCACGACCGTAATAAAAATAACTTGGACACCAATATCCAAAGGCAAATGGCTCATAAACAGATCATCAGCAGGAAATAACAAAAGAGACAGTATGCAAACCAAAGATAAAAACAATTCATCCAAGAATAAATTTGCAATCATAATCGTAGTACCCTCACCTCCCGACAGTCCTTCTTTATGTAAATAAACGGCAATCAGACTACTACCACCAACAGCAGAAGGAGTTGCTGCTGAAGTAAATTCGCAAAGCATATTTACCCGAAATGCCTGTTTCCAAGACAGTTTTCTTCCGGCAAAAAGTTTATAACGCTGAGTTAAAGCAAAATTCTGACATAACAAGAACAAAACAGCCAAAATAATTCCGCTCCACATCCGCCAATCCGGCTTCAGTACTGCAAAAATCGACGGATCAAACTCCTGCCAAAACAAATAAGCGATTACAGAAAGCCCCAATATAATCGGAAAAGCTAAATAAAAAGGATTGAATAATGTTTCTTTTTTCATAAGAACAGCTTATTTACTTTCGTATATAGTTAGTGATCAGACGCTGGTATCTTTCTGAAACCTCATCCGCAATATCTTCCCAAGAACGCGCCAAAGTCTGTGATGCTCCGACTGCCACCCGGTCAAGCCGGCTCCTATCGGATAAAATATTCCGGATGCACTGGGCATAATCATCCGTCGTTTCCGTAGACAAGAAACCATTCTGATTGTCCTGAATGACGGCCGATGCCGTAGAACCGGAAATCATCAGCGCCGGTGTATGTAACGCTGCTGCTTCACGCACCACCAAAGGGGCATTGTCGTAAAGCGATGGAAACAAAAATAAATCTGCCGCCAGATAATAATCGCGTAAACACTGTCTGTCCAAAACAGACCCTTGAAAAGAAACACAATCTGACAATCCAAGCTGGACTGATAACTGTTTTAGGGCTTCTGCAGCATACCCTGTACCGACAAAAAACATCCGATAATTCAAATCTGTCAGTTTAGCCACAGAACGAAGGAGAAACTCCAAATTTTTCTCATAAATATGCTGTCCGACAAATAACAAAACCGGCACATCATCAGGTAAAGAAAAACGCTGCCGTGCCTGTTTACGTGCTTCTAATGAATAAGTACCGGCAAAATCATTTCCATTGTCTACCACTACCACCTTACCCTGATAGCCGTATTCTCTGATTGTTGCCTCCACAGAAGCTTGAGGAATCCAAACTTCATCCGCCTGATTATAGAAATCGATTATACCCTTTATTAAATGATCTACCACAAAGTCAAAGGGAATAACACGCTGAAAATCTGACCTGTATTTAGAATGGAATGTTGCAACCAAAGGAATTTTCCGTTCGCGTGCCAAGTGCAAGGCCAATTTACCGGAAGAAAATGGACTGTGCGCATGTACCAAACTAAAATCCGTCTGATCTAACCGCCGCTGCAACGCTTTGTCATATTGCGGAAAACCCATCCGATAAGGTTTCCGAAAGAGCAAAGGCAAAGACCGGTAACGATATACCGGAAAAGGATCCTGATCCCTATAATTAACAGCCGAAGGAGTAACGACACAAACATCTTCGCCTTTTTTATGCAACCAATAAGCATAATTGTGTATTGTCACAGAAACCCCATCCATAACTGGCGGATAACAGTCATTAAAAATTCCGAGCATTGCTTCCTAACTTACATTCTGAAACTTTGAATAATACTGCAAATATACGATTTCTTCATTAGAATAAAAGGGATGCTCGTATATTTTCATTAAAACATCAAATCCGTAAAAGAAGAAACTTCAGAAATATCACATAATATCCAGCATAACCTCACTTTTTACGAAAAAAA
>CALUIV010000040.1 GCA_944320775.1 uncultured Paraprevotella sp.
TTGCAGCACTGCGATGATTTAACCCCGATCATATGTGTTTATCACATAAAACAGGAAATTTCCGCTCAAAATTAAATTGAACGGCTATATATACGGATGCAATGACAATCAAGATTACCTGTATCGCTATAAATTCAAATAAAGAATAACAGATTAATTTTTAAATCAACAAAATACCATGAAAAAAACAATACTCCTGCTATCGCTAATCGCTATCTTTTCATCGTGTACCAAACAATCATCCGACGATGTCCTGATAAATGGATTTGACGACCATTATAACGAAGAGAACGCACCGCAATCATCATTTATCGGGCAAATAGAAGTGATTCCATTGACAAGTGAACATAAAAGCGTGGTATTGACCAACCCGCAAAAGATAGTGTCTTATGAAAACAGATTTTATATTCTGGATAATAACAGGCTGTTCTGTTATGGACCGTCCGGAAAATTCATACGCTTCATAGGCGAACGGGGCCATGGTCATGGCGAATATATCAACATTGCGACTTTTGTCGTTTCCGATCACACCATAAGACTGCTGGACTCGTTTAAGAACACATTGATTGCCTTTACAACAGACGGTGATTTTATTTCCGAGACAGACGCTCCAGAAGGAATCCTGTCCAATGTGGCAGATGCGGTATTTGAGACAGATGACCTTCTTTTTATGACAAACTATATCTATAATGACCAGAATGAAATCTATACCCGTTGGAACATTTCAACGGGAGAAGTTTCCGTTGTCGATAAGACACCGGTCAAAACAAACGAAACGAAAGAATCTGTCGGAAAACACGCCTGCTGTAATTATAACGGCAACATCCGTTATATACTCCCATTTTCGGATCGTATCAAGAGTACCAATGGCCAAACTATCCGGTTTCAGACCGCGAAAAAAGTCTTAACGGACTCAGATTTACAGCGTGTGACCGATTTCAGCATTATGACTTATGCGGAGCATCTGGATGACTTTGTGGGGTTCAACAATATATTTGAGACCAGTAACTATATTCTGCTGACCTTCTCTGATATGGAATATACGGTTGTAGATAAAAAAAGTAATACATGCTTCAGGAGCAATTATAAGTATGACGAGCATCCGGCATCGTTTCCGTTGTTGAACATACTTTCGTCTAAAGAGGATACATTAATCGGTATGATTGACATGGAATATCATCGCAATCTGAAAAGTAAGATTCAAAGTTACATGAACACCCCATGCGACATGGAATCCGGCTATGTGCTCATTTTATATCATACGAAATGAGAACAAACTACCCGATATCAGAAACTTAAATTCATCAATGGATTATGATCAGAAGAAAACATATTGAATGGACTTCGCTATTGGTATTACCAAACACACGTACCCTATCCGCTGTCGCAATGGTTGGATTAGAGACTTGCAAAAAGCTCATTATGAAAAAGATGACATTGGGAATCGCCTTCATTTCCTTATGTCTGTATAGCTGCTCTGATCCAAATAAAGATAAAAGCGATTTCCTGTATCAGGCCCATATAACGGAGGTAGAGGATTCTATTGCCTGCAGCGATCTGATTGATTCGGTCTCATATATCAAACTGGAGACAAACGACAGATGCAGAATTGGAGAAGTCAATCAATTATTGGTAGCGAATAAGAAGTTGTATGTGATATCAAATGGCATCCATTGCTTTGATCTGCAGGGACATCATCTCTTTTCCATCAACCAAAGAGGACATGCGAAAAACGAATATGTGGAAATACGGAATGTTAACATCATTGATGACAAGCTATTCCTGTATGACAATAAATTGGCTAAAGTGTTAATCTTCAACTCAAATTCGGGTATATATATCGACTGCATGCTGCTTCCATGCGAAATGGTCGCAGCTTATGGATTGAAAGAACAGATTATTATAGACAGGGGAAGTATACCACAAGAGATGTTAAAGGGTGATGGCAGATTCATCTTATGTCCGCAAACAGATGTTCATGATACGTCAAAAGGATACTTTTCAGAAGATGAACATAGATTCGTGATTGAAGGAACAACGTCCACGTGCTCACGAGGCATTATCTATTCCTCTTATCTCAACTGTATGGCCTGGAAGCTCACCGATAATGGATGCGAAGGATATTTGAAGCTGGATGTTCCGTCGGATATGAAACTGCCCGAGAGTGTAATCAACCGGGCCATTAACGACAGAAGACTCCCGGACGACACGGACGGTTATATCTATGGATTGTCAAATATTGCAGAATCTGATGATTTTATTACCGGGCGTTTGTCTTATGCCAAGAATTTCGCATACTTTATATACGACAAAAGGAGCGGTAATACCAGATGCTATAGTAATGTTTCTGAAAAAGAACTGTGGCAGTTTGCACCTATATCCTTCCAATACGGAGACAAAGAAAGTCTGTTTAATATATATAGCTCCGATGAAATATTGTTGATAAGAAATATATTTGGTACAGGAACACCACCTTCCGACCGAAACTTGCATAATTACGAAATATACTGCTCGGAAGAAGAATCCGATAATCCTGTTGTTGCCAGATTCTATCTAAAGCACTTTTAGAAATTACATTAAAAACAATCGAATGAACCATCAAGATCAGCTAATTAGCATAATCATTAGACAAACAATATGGAAATACTGAAATCCAATCTATTTTTGTTTTTATGCCTATTTGTCGTATGTTCGTGCAACGACAAAGTAAGCGAACGTCCGTTTGTCATAGACAACGAAAATACGACACATATAGAACAGTCTGAATTTGACGAAATGTTCAAGAGCGTATCTGTAATTCCCCTTGAGACTACTGAGGAGTGTGTGGTGGTAAATATCAAAAAAATCTATGAGATATCCGGAAACATCTATATACTCTCAGAATCCTCGTCCGGACAGACGGCCCTATACCGGTTCGATAGTAAGGGACGTTTTTTAAACCGCATTGGCAGTATGAGGAATGCCAGGAGTGGATTACAAAACTTGTAAGACAATACCGTGCATTCCACTTTCCATAGTCTCAGCATCCGATCATTATTTTGTCACATCCTGGGATCCTGATAATCTGAAAAACTGTCTGAAGGATATAGGACATACAAATTTGATAAATGCCGGAATTCTCACCTCGATATCAGAGAAGTCAAATCCTATACTCGTAAAGCATTACTTGAAATGACCAGAGAAGTCTTTATGGACACAGCGTCTGTCTCAAAAAGTTACCTGCCTGACAAACTTATATAATCACAATACATCAATAATCATGAAAAAATTATATTATAGTTTTTTATTATTATTCGCTATAGCTTCGTGTCATGACAAAAATACTGACTCTGACATTTTTAATGGAGAAATAAAAATAAACGAAGATACTATTATACAACAAGAAATAGAGTTTAAAGAACTGGTATTCCAAGATCCAAATTTTGGAGAAATTGCCATACAAGACTCTCTTGCATTTTTTATGAATCCCAAATTATCTACACATTGGTATCAGGTTTTCGACCTCAACAACAATGCCGAAGTAGGTCGCTATGTCAATAAAGGAAATGGGCATAAGGAATTCTCTCCGATAGCTCCCATTTTCAATTTCTACATTGAAAATAATGACACAAAGACTGTACTGTTCGAAGCAAACAAAGAACGGATTAGCGTCTGGAATATTACCAAAAGCCTAACCAACAAATCAACCGTCATTGAAAAGCAAATCAAAATGCCGTGGATGCAAGAGAATAACGGAGCATGCTTCAACGAAATATTCGTGAAAGACAGTTGCACAGTATATGCCAAAGTGTCCGCAATTTCAACAGAAAATCAAGATGCTACATTACCTTACTATCAAATCAGGGACTTGAGGAATGGTGAGAAAAAATCCGAGATACATGTTTTTAAAAAAGATATTCTGGACAAAAAGACAAAATATCAGCCTGAGGTCTTCTACTCTCACGACGTGATTAAACCTGATGGAAGCAAAATAGCACAAGCCATGTTGCATGTACCTCAAATAAACATTATTGACACAAAATCGGGAACTGCAGTTGCTTATCAGTTGAATTACCATATGACTTTGTCTGACTTGGAAACATACGAGGATTTAAAAACATACTTCATACGTATATGTGCCGATAACGAATATATCTATACTGTGTTCTATGGTAAAGAACCATGGGGATTATATGATATTCCTTGTGTCAACCAAATATACATATTTGACTGGAACGGCAATTTGATAAAGAAAATCCTCACAAAACACTGCATAGACAATATCGCAGTGGATCATGTTAACAAGATTCTATACACAACATCACCAATGGACGAAAAACTGTATTACATCAAAACAAACGAATTAATCGGTAAGAATTGAACCCTGCAATAAACACTCTTTTGCAACACTGTCGTTTTTCATCAAATCGTGCGTGCTCTGGGTGATTGCATTGATTTGTATGGTATCCGGAAAAAATCGTTAACTAAATAAATTCAGATTAAGTTTAACCATGAAAAGAGCCTTGTTGATATTATTGAGCTTTTTTGTATACAATATGGCAAATGCCTCCCTGTCGCTTTCTCTGTCCGAAGCCATACGTCTGGCACAGAAACATTCACTTGATGCACAGGTGGCACGCTTTACCTTCCTGGGCAGTTACTGGACTTACCGTTCATACCGGGCAGAGCTGTTGCCGTCGGCATCGCTGAGCGGTTCGTTGCTCAACTATGACCGTTCCATCACCAGTGTGCGTAATTATGAAGACGGACGCATCAACTACGTGGAAAACAATTCGCTGACCAACTCGCTCACACTATCTATCAGCCAGAACATAGCGGCCACGGGAGGAACCGTATCGCTGCAGTCGTACTTGTACCGGCTGGATCAGTTCTCATATGATGAACGGACTTATAATACGCAGCCACTGCGCCTCACTTACGACCAGCCGCTACGCACCTACAACGCGCTCAAATGGCGCCGTAAATCGGAACCGGTAGCCTACGAGCGCGCCAAGCGACAGTATCTGGAATCCATGCAGGACATTGCTGTGACGGTTACCAATCTCTATTTCTCGGTGCTGTCGGCCCAGTCGGATTACAAGCAGGCGGTGGCCACGGCCAACGAACGCGGCCGTCTGTACGAACAGATGCAACGGCGTTTCACGTTGGGCACGGTGACCAAAAGCGAACTGCTGCAACTTGAACTTTCGGCAGTCAATGCCCGTGTGGCTGTCAAACGCTACCTCCTGACGCTGGACGATGCCCGTTTCCAATTGTTCACTTATCTGCAGGCCGTGCGTTGGGAAGAAGTGGACCTGCTTGTACCGGACAATGTGCCCGACATCATGCTTGATGAAAACGAGGTGATGCAGCGTGCCATGCAAGCCTCCACGCATAGCATGACGCAGAAACTCAATCTGATCGAGTCGCAACGCAATCTGGCCGAAGCCAAGTCACAACGCGGCATACAGGTTTCGCTGCACAGCGAGCTGGGCCTGCGCAACACAGCCGACCGCATCGGTGCAGCATACAATAACCTTCAGGACAATGAAATTGTGGGACTTTCGGTCTCCTTACCCATCTTTGACTGGGGAATGAGCAAAGGACGGGTACATATTGCCAAGGCAAATCTCGACATGGTAAAAACTCAGATAGAACAAAACAACCAGAACTATCGGCAGGAGTTGAAACGCCTGGTAATGCAATTCAACCTGCAACACGAACAATGCCGCGAAGCTGCCCGTGCTGAAGAAATAGCCGACGAGCGTTATACACTCACACTGCAACGTTTCGAGACCGGCAGTATCAGTGTGACTGAACTGAATACCGCCCAGCAGGAGAAGGAGTCGGCGCGCGCCCAGTATATCAGCCAACTGCAGACTTACTGGAACAACTATTATAACATCCAGCGCCGTACCCTTTGGAATTACATCAACAACAATGAAATAACAACCGATTTTAATCAACTTATAAAATGATCAAACACCTGATACCCCTATCGTTACTATTTCTTATCGCATGTGGCAACAAAGAAGAGAACAAAAAGACTGACACCGCACACATGCAGACCGAACAGACCGAAAACTATGTAGATACGATGACACTACGTCTCACGGACTTTAACCGTGAGGTGGTGTGTAACGGCCGTCTGCGTGCCGCCGTAAAATCCATGCTTGTGCCGCGACACAACGACATCATTACCTCGATTCATGTGCGCGAGGGACAATGGGTGGAAAAGGGCACACTGCTTGCCGTTACGGACGAGACCAACTATCTGCGCGAGGTGGAACGTGCCGAGCGCGATCTGGAAAAGACAAGGGTTGATCTGGCCGACAAACTATTGCAACTGGGTTATGAAGTGAATGCCGACCTGAATCCACGGGGCGACGTCCCGTCAGACATCCTGCGCCGCGCCGAAGTCACATCCGGATACTATGCCGCTCAATATCAGTTGCAGACGGCACGCCGCGATCTGAACGACTGCCGGCTGACAGCTCCTGTCAGCGGACGCATAGCCGACCTGGAAGCCCATCTGCACCAGCGTGCCGAAAAATTCTGCAACATCATAGACGACACGTCATTTGATGTAGAGTTCCATGTATTGGAAGCCGAGCTGTCCACTGTGGGCACGGATCGCCAGGTACGTGTAACTCCCTTTACCGACGACAGCCTCATGGTTTCGGGAAGCATCGTCAGCGTCAACCCCACGGTAAATGAAAAGGGTATCATCAAAGTTACAGCGCATATTCCCGGCCACCGCGATCTGGTGGACGGCATGAATGTACGCGTCGTGGTGGAGCGAAAAGTGCCGCGCATGTTTGTCGTGCCCAAGGATGCCGTAGTGGAACGCGACGGATACAACGTCATCTTCCTGTACGACCAGGGACACGCCCGCTGGACCTATGTTGACATTGTGGCATCAAACATCACCGGTCATGCCATTACGGGATGCGCCCGTAAGGAAACCACCCTGCACGAGGGCGATATCGTAATCACCAGCGGCAACCTGAACCTGGCCGATGATACTCCTGTTAGAATCAGGGAATAAAAAATAACCCGAATAGAAAATTATGTTGACTCACCTTATACATCGTCCCATTGCTGTGAGCATGTGCGTCCTTGCACTGGTCGTACTGGGCATCCTTTCCATACGTTACATCCCCGTGTCGCTCATGCCCGACATCGACATACCGCAGATCACGGTCCACGCCTCCTACCCCGGTGCTTCGGTACGCCAGATAGAGAGTCGCGTTACAGGTACATTACGCGGACAATTGTCGCAAGTGGCCGGACTGAAAGATATAACAACCGAAAGCCGTATGGATGCAGCTACGGTAACGCTTACTTTTGAACCGGGTGCGGACATGGATCTGCTCTTCATCGAAGTGGGTGAAAAAATAGACCGTGCCATGACCTGGCTGCCCAAGGATATGGAACGCCCCAAAGTGGTGAAGGCCAGCGCCATGGATATACCGGCCTTTTATCTGGACGTGTCGCTGAAAGACAGCACGGCCACGGACATGCGTTTCGTACAACTGTCATCGTTCGCACGCAGTGTCTTGCGCAAGCGTATCGAGCAACTGCCACAGACCGCCATGGTAGACATAAGCGGCATGGCCGGTACGGAGATTGTCCTCGTGCCACGTCCCGACCGTATGGATGCACTCGGACTACGTCCTGCCGACATAGAACAGGCCATTAAGGCCCGGGATATCACCTTGTCCTCACTCAGCATCGTAGACGGTATCTACCGTTATAACATACACTTTGACGCCGCCCTGCTGACCTTGCAGGACATCAAGGACATCATCCTGACCCACGAGGGACGTCTGTTGCGTCTCGGCGAACTGTGCGATGTGAATCTGCGTCCGCTCTCCGGAGGCGGCATCGTGCGGCATGACGGACGCCGCGCTGTAACGATGGCGGTGGTCAAGCAGTCGGAGGCACGCATGGAGGATTTACAGGCCGGCATGGATACGCTGCTCACGGAATTGCGAGTCGGGTATCCCGAAATATCTTTCGACCTGACACGTGACCAGACACGACTGCTCACCTACTCGATGGACAACCTGCAGACCAATCTGCTGCTTGGTGCCGTGCTGGCCTGTCTGGTGCTGTTCGTATTCATGCGCAGCGTGCGGTTGCCATTGCTCATCATCATCACCATACCCTTATCGCTCGTCCTTACGATTCTGTCGTTTTATATACTCGGCATCTCACTCAATGTCATCAGTCTGTCGGGACTTATTCTCGGCGTGGGCATGATTGTGGACAACTCCATCATTGTGATCGACAATATACGGCAGCGCATGCACTATGAACCGTTGGATACCGCTGTGGTAAGGGGCGCCAGGGAAGTGTTCCAGCCCATGCTGTCGTCCGTACTGACCACGTGTTCGGTTTTCATTCCACTCGTATTCCTCAGCGGAACGGCCGGCGAACTGTTTTACGATCAGGCCATAGCGGTTACGATAGCCCTGTTCGCTTCGCTTCTGGTCGCTGTAACGGTCATACCGGTTTATTTCCGAGTGTTCTACAAACGGTTGATGAGTGATGCTTCGAAAGAACCGGAATTATTCCTGGCGTCGTATTCATCCGTGCTGGGATACACGCTGCGCCACGCACGTTGGGTGCTGGGCGGCTTTGCGGTGTGCCTGGTCTGCGCTGTTTTTCTGTCCGGTTCATTAAAAAGAGAACAGCTTCCGGATGTACCCCATGAGGATACCATGATGTCGATCGACTGGAACCTCGGCATATCCGAACAGGAAAACGACCGTCGTCTGAGGGAACTACTGCAACAGACAAGCCCGGAGCTCCGCACCAGTACCACAATGGTGGGAGCGCAGACATTTCTGCTGGCTCATACTCCAGAAATAACCGCCTCGGAGGCCATAGCCTATCTGCGTTTCGACACGGAAGAAAGCAGACTCAGCGCCCAACAAACCATAGAGCATTATTTACAGCAGCACTATCCGCGTGCCACCGTGGCCTTCACTCCAGTAGGCAGTTTGCTGGATATGGTGTTCGGCAATGAAAGCAGCCGTCTGAGTATCCATCTGCAGCATGCCAGCGGCGGCCGGCCTACCGTGGCACAGGCGCGCGCCTTCACCGATTCGCTACGGGCTGCCTTTCCCAATGTGACCGTACAACCTGTCGCCTCGGACCGGACGATAGAATATCGTGCCCAAATGGAGGAAATGGCGGTTTACGGCATAACATACGACAACCTGCTGTCTGCATTACGCGAACAAACGGGACGCCGGCAAGTGTTTGGTATCAACGATGGCGCCGAAGTAGTGCCGGTGCTGATTGGCGAGCGGGCACAAGACAAAGACAAGGTGATGGCCTCGTCGCTGACTGCGCCCAATGGCGTACGCATACCGCTGCACCTGTTGGTAGCCACCGCCGAAGGAGAAGATTTCAAACGACTGTATGCGGCCTCTGACGGCGACTACTACCCTGTGGATGTGGATTGTGATGACGCCACGGTACGCAAAATCATGAGCTGGGCACAAGATTTTGCGGCGCATAGTGTCCGTGGTCAAAAAAGAACAGACGGCATATCGGTGACCTTCTTCGGTGACTATTTCAGCAGCCAGAACCTGGTCAAGGAACTGTTTATCGTTCTCTCTGTCGCATTGGCGTTGCTCTACTTCATCCTTGCCGCCCAGTTCGAAAGTCTGGTGCAGCCGCTCATCATTCTGTCTGAAATGGTGGTGGATGTGGCCGTGGTCCTTGTTGTGTTGTGGCTGGCAGGTGAATCACTGAACATCATGTCCATGATCGGTCTTGTGGTGATGTCCGGCATTATCATCAACGACTCCATTCTCAAAGTAGACACCATCAACCGTCTGCGCCGAGACGGTACACCTACACTCACCGCAATTGTCCGGGCCGGCCATCGCCGTCTGCGCCCTATCATCATGACATCGCTCACCACCATTCTGGCCATTCTGCCCCTGCTGTCGCGTGCCGACATGGGCAGTGCGCTGCAATACCCACTCTCGCTCACCCTCATAGTAGGCATGACCGTGGGTACATTTGTCAGCCTGTTCTTTGTGCCGCTGGTGTACAAAATGATTTATAAATAAATGATATGGCCGTATCATATAACTAATGTTGAATAAATTAAATCAAAGAAATAAAAAATAGTAAATCAAATTATATTAGTAGGATGTATCCTATTGCCCGGATGCGCATATGATAAAAGCAATGTGTCTGATCAATTCTTAAAGAAACGAGCAAAGAAGAATGAGTAACATCGCAAAAAAGTTTATGATGACCTTGCTTATATTGACTAATAAATAATAAACCAAATGAAATTAAGCAACTTCTCCATACTCCTTACAGCCGTCATCCTTTTGGTCGTCGGCATGGCACTCGCCCCGCTGATCGATGTGGGCTCAAAGCCACGTCCCCGTCAGGGACGCGACCTGTGGATAAACTACAGTTGGCAAGGCAAGTCGGCCAAGGTTGTGGAACAAAGCGTGACGGCTCCTATTGAAGGACTGATGGTGGCCGTTCGTGGCGTGGAAGACGTCGAATCCGAATCCCGTTATGGCAGCGGTTGGGTCAAGGTGACGCTGAAACCGGATGTCAATGTATCAGCGGTGCGCTTCGAAATAGCTTCCTTGTTACGGCAGATACGCGGACGTTTACCCGAAGGAGTAAGCACACCTACTCTATCCGGCGGCGACGTTGTGAACCATTCCCGACAGCGCGAAGAAACGGTACATCTGTTGTCCTATACAGTCAACAGTCCGCTCACGGCCATGCAATTACAGGAATACGTACAGCAGCACATAACTCCGGTCTTGCAACGCAACGAAGACGTGCGGTGGGTGAATGTTTCCGGCGGTACGGGGCAATATCTGGAGATTACCTACGATCCGCTTCTGTTGCAGGCTTGCGGCCTTTCGGCCGACGACCTGGAAAACGGACTGAAAGCATTCTTCGGACGGAATGAGATTGTGGGCGATGTGCTGCAGGACAGTGCACGCGTGACCCTGCGGTTGGCAACAGCCGATTTCAAACGTCCTTTGGAACAAATGCCGATCAAAGGCACCGGAGGGCAAGTGATGTATATGGGAAACCTGGCCCGTTATGAATACAAAAATTATGAACCATCGTCGTATTACCGCATAAACGGACATGAAACGGTCAGCCTGAACATATACGTCAACGCACAAGCCAACCTGACGAAGCTGGCCCGCGAGCTGCGCCGGCAAATCGATGAGATGCAACCAAACATGCAGGAAGGTGTGAGCCTGGAACTGCAACAGGATTCTTCCGAAGAGTTGCAGGGCGAAATGGACCGCCTGATTTCACGCAGTTTGATGTCGCTGGCCATACTGTTGCTGTTTGTTTTCCTTGTGCGCCCGGGATGGCGCTATGTGAGCATCGTGGCCGCTACGCTGGTACTATGCCTGGCAATAGCAGCTGTATGTTATTATGCCTTCGACCTCCGGTTGCACGTATTCTCTATCGCCGGCATTACGGTGTCGCTTGGGCTGGTCATCGACTCGTCCATCGTCATGATAGACCACTATGCCTATTATCGCGACCGCAAAGCTTTCTTTGCCATATTGGCGGCATTACTTACGACCATAGGCACTCTGGTGGTGATTCTCTTTGCTCCGGACAATCTCAGACAGGATCTGTATGATTTTGCCTGGGTGGTGATCATCAACCTGACAGTGGCGCTACTTGTAGCCATTGCTTTTGTTCCGGCACTGGTAGACTCCGTGCATTTCCGGACAGCCGGGAGTACACCGAAAAGCACCCGCAGAAGACGGTACATCATACGCTGGAACCACCTGTACGCCCGTTATCTCGCTTTTCCTACCCGACTACGGACACGCTGGCGCGTGGTTCTTTACACCCTGTTTATCCTGTTGTATCTCGGCGGCTTCGGCTATTCGGCATACATCTTCTCCCAATCCATGGACGGAGCTTCCTGGCCACGCGAAGAAGAAGAAATGAAACTGTATATACGCGCACAGATGCCATTAGGAGGCACAGCAACCCAGCTGAACGAGAAAGTGAAACTGCTGGAAGAAACGCTTGCAGCCGAACCGTCCATACTCCGATTTGAAACCTCCATAAACGGCGGAGGTGCCAATATTACGGTCCGTTTCAAACCCGAAGCACTGGGCACAGCAGCTCCTTATCAGGTGGAGAACCGCGTGATCGGCCGGGTAATTAGCATTGGCGGAGCGGACTGGAGTACATACGGCGTAAGCCAGCGCGGTTTCAGCAACTCGCTGAATCTGCAATACCGCAGCAACCGTATCGAGATAACGGGCTACAATTATGACCGTCTCTATCGCTATGCACAAGATTTGAGTGACCTGCTGCATGAAAATCCACGTGCCGTAGATATAACCATCGAGACACCGGGACATGAAAATCAGGAAGACGAATACTATGTACGCTACAACTGGGAACGCATGCATCTGCTCGGCATCAATCCGGGAATGATCTATCAGGCTCTTAGCGACATACTGCAGACACGCGACCTGGGCCGATGGGACAAGGCACGCACTAATGTAACTCTGGTGTCGGCACGCCGCGACACCCACGACCTGTGGCAACTGCTAAACGCACATGTCAAGGTGGGCGATCGCGACATCCTGCTCAGCGAGGTTATGGACATACAACGACGTGAGGCAAAAAACGTAATACCAAGACGTAATCAGGAATATGTGCTGCGGGTAGCCTTCAACGTCCTCGGGTCTTACCTCTATACGGAAAACTATGTGAAAGAAATTTCCCAACGGATGTCGGAACAGCTGCCTGTCGGTTTTCGCTGCATGCGTCCGGAGTGGAGCCAACGCCCTACGGCCTCGGAGCAATACTGGCTGATTGCCCTTTGTATCATCATCACCTACTGGCTCATGGCCATTCTGTTTGAAAGCCTGTTCCGTCCGCTCGCCATATTGCTGGCGCTCATACCGATGACCCTGATGGCCGTATTCCTTACATTCCACTTTTCGGGTATTCCTTTCGGTACCGGAGGACTGGCTGCCATCGTGCTGTTGTGCGGTCTGGTGGTTAACGCCGCTATCTACATTCTCCATCAGTACGACCTGGTGCGGACATCCTCGCGCATGAGCCCTGTGAAAGCATACGTACGTGCCTATAATCACAAGATTGTGCCTGTCATGCTCACCGTATTGTCTACCATGCTCGGCCTTATCCCCTTCCTGTTGGACGGAACAGACAATAAATTCTGGTATACATTTGCCATCACCACCATGACGGGGCTTGCCGCATCTGTCGTGGCATTAGTGTTCATATTACCGTGGTTGGTGGGCATGAAAACAAAAAATGTACAACAATATAGAACAAAATAAAAGCAATTTGCTTTCAATAAACATTGAGGCTTTAGTAAATGAAGAAAGTTGCAAATACGCATGGTCTTATCCTATTGATTATCTTGGATTATCTACAGGAGATTATTATTTCTGTGAGAAGAATGGTCCTGGCTACAGGTGCAATAACCCTGGCGGTAAAACCTGTGATTGTGGGAAAAATTGTAAATGAATAGACGTTGCCATTCCGGTATTTTCAGAAACGGTATAATCGTATTGTTTTGTATACCCATAGAATTGGGTATGCAAATAGCAGGAAACTTTGATTTATAAACCATTCATATATATTAAAATAGTTTTATGAAGAAGAAATATATTATAACAAGTATTTTGGTTATCTTATGTTCTTTAGTTGTGGTTTTCACGGCTAAAAAGGGTAACAATAAAAGCAATAAAACTTTCCAAAGTATTGTATGGGAATGTTCGGAGATACAAACTGATTCTTTTAAGTTAAAAAGTATTATATCAGATTACCGGATTGTTCCTTTAGAATATACTGACAATTCCATTATAGGGAATATAGACAAGGTTATTGTGGTAGACTCTCTGGTTTTTGTCATGGATAGTCAGGTGGCAGCAGGTATCTTTGTTTTTGATGTACGAAGCGGTAAGTTTATCCGTAATATTGGAGATGTTGGAAAAGGGTTCGGAGAGTATCTTCGTTTGTATGATATGTCCATTGATTCCGAGAACCGATATATATATGTTCTTTGTGAGAAAAAAAGATTACTGTGTTATTCATTTACCGGTAAATGCCTATCTGTGAAGGAACTTCCATTTTTAGCTACAAATTTTGAATATCTGGATGATAAATTTTATTTCATAAATGAAATGCCCGATGAGAATAATTTATATATAACTGATTGTGATTTCCATATTCTTTCTTCTGAATTTCCGAATAATGTATATGGAGAAAATTACAGAAGGCTGATACATCCCCTTCAAAAAACATCAGATGGGATGTTATATCGTCGTTTTTTGGATCAGAATATCTATATGATAGACAGAGACAATAATATATATCCCTTGTATACGCTCAATCTTGGAGATGATCAATTAAATATAGAAATGGTGAAAAAGATGCCACGGAAGCAGTTGAAAGATTTGATGTCACATGAGATATCTCATATAAAGTTTTACACGGATGGAAAAGACTATAGCATGGCTCTGTTTTTTATAAAAAATGTCCCTTTTATAAGTATCTATGACAAAAAGAAAAATATAGCAAAAACTTATGAGTATTCGATGATGAAAAATGATTTGATGAATCTCAATTTTCCTTTGTTGGAGTTTGTTACTTCTGAAAAAAAATTCATAGCAGTCTTATATAATGAGGATATTGAAGCACTGATTGAGAATAATCTTTTTGACAATAATACTTACGAGCAAAATGACAATCCTATGTTGTGCATCTTCTAGTGATAAGCGGTCCTAAAATTGGGCATATGCAATATGCCTACTGAAAGCGATACTGGATGGAACGGTGTCATTGACACACTACCAAATGCTATGCGTTTTGTTACAGCGGACCCAATGGCGCTTGCCCATTCTTTTATTCGCATTCTGTTTCTATATGTTGTACTATTAATTGTTAAGTTTTATGGGAAAATTGCTCAGTCTTATCATGCTTCTGATTTTTATGTGTTCTTGTGCTGATGTGAAAGACAACAAACCTTTTAGAACGATCAATATCGCTGAATTTGAGGATACTGAAATAGACTTTGCTTCTTATGCATCCAAGGTGGACACATTGTTCTTTCTTCTGAAAGAAGAAGCAAGCCCCGTCTCTTCCATTACATCGTTTGACTTTGGGGATAGCGTGCTTGTAGTAGTCGATGTCGAGAATCGTATCTCCTTATTCGACATGCATACTGGAGAGCTTCTGAAACAAGCTAAAAAAATCGGTCATGCAACTGACGAATACCTTCAAGCAAATGTTGTGAAATGCGTAGCTGACACCATTTTTATCATGGACACCTATGGCAGAAAAGTGATCAAATACGACAAAAACCTTAATTTCATCGAGAATATAAACCTTAACTTTATGCCATTAGACTTTGAGGTAACAAAAAATGGTTTGCTATTCTCCAAATTAGACGTACAAGAAAAAGATAAGAGATTTGTTTGGACGGATCAAAAAGGGAACGTGAAAAACCTGATGGTTGATGCAACTCCTTTGGGTAGCCAACTTGCTACATTAAAATCTTTTCTGGGAAAAACGTCAGAGGACGTAACTTATTTTCATGAACCCATGTCAGACACAATCTATAAATGGGAAAATGGAAAAGCAGAACCTGCGTTTGCTTTCAGCTTTCCTGAACACAATGGCAACGCCCCAAAAGAAGAGCACACGGCTATACTGAGAGACTGTTTTGTTACCACAAACAACCTAATCTGTAGTTTCATCTACAACAATAAAGGATGCTTTGCCATTTATTCGAGAACAGATGAAAAAATGATTGCAGGAAGTTTTGATTTGAATAGTGGGCGGCCTTTTTCACCAATGATACAAAAGGGAAACAGACTCTTTGGCTTGTTTCATACAAAGGATTCTTCTGTATTAAAGAACTGGAAACCAAAGGTCGTCAATAGCGAACTAACCATGTTAGTATACCATTTCTAATAAATCAGCATGGTGAAAGCCATTGTGTTTTTGTCTAAAAATAAAATAAAAAAGTACCTCTTGATACAGACACCTGCATATTGGAAGAAAAGAAATAAATCGCTATTTTTGAATCCCAATAAAAGATAAATATCAGAACCAGATATTAAAAAAACTTTCAATCCTTGCATGTTGATATATATATATATATTAGGGGGATTTTTTCAAAATAACTCATAGATTTGAAAGTAACAAATGAAAGCACTTAGAGAATTAAAGAAAATGTTTATCTTATCGGGACTGTTGGTCACCGCGACCGTTCAAGCTCAGCATGCAGACAAACGCATCGAAAAGATGCTGAACGAATCCCGATGGTTTGAGTTGGAACAGGAACTGAAAACCACACCAGCAAATTCCATAACTCCTTTCGTGCGCCAAAAGGCCAAGGCAATGACGCATTATTATTTCAACCGGCCGGATTCAGCTTGTATCGTTTTGGCCGATCTGCTGAACAACCACCAACAGGAGTTAGGCGACCAGACCCTGACTATGGCTATTCTGATGGGCGTCAATCTGGCACGACTGGACCAATATGCCGATGCGACCGGACTCATTCAGGATTTGTGCAACCAGTTGGCGGGATTCGGAATGGACAGCACACAGATAGCCCCATATCTGACCATGGTACGTCAATACCGCGCGTTGGCTGCTTGCGGTTCCGTTTGCCAACCATTGCATCCGACCGGAACCTATCGTTTCCCGATGATTATTGAAAACGAAAAGGACCAGCACTTTCTGGAAACAACCGGAAGCCTCAACGGCAAGGAAAGTCGCCTGGTATTTGACACAGGAGCCGGCGGCAATTTAATCACCCCCGAACTGGCTAAGGAATATGGCTTACGCATATTGGATAAGGATGTCAGCGTTGGCGGTATCGGTGGTATTAAAGAAGGATACTATGCTCTGGCAGACACCTTGCGTATCGGAGACATGGCATGGACCAATGTACCGTTTTACGTCATCGACAGCCGGACCGGGCATGCCGAAGCCGACCGTTTCAATAGCAAATTTAAACTGCCACCGGTCATCGGTATGTCTATCATGTTCCGTATGCAGGAACTCCAGATGGATTTTGCCAACCGGGAATTTATCGTTCCCGCCGAACCGACTCCCAACCCACTTCCTGAAAGCAACCTGCTCCGCACGGAAACAGAATGCTTGCAACTGAAAACAACCGACGAAACGGGCAATCCGCTTTATTTCCATTTCGACACAGGTTCCTACTACACGAATATGCAACCATCGTGGTACGAACGCCACAAAAACGAGGTGGAAACCGCCGGTATTCCCGAAACACTTCGCGTTGCCGGAATAGGAGGTGCCTCGATCACCCGAAGTTATCTGATGCCCCAGATGAAGTTCCGCATCGGAAACGGTACGGCCAAACTGAATTCGGTGAATGTCAATACGGGAATCGATCTGCATACGGGCCAATCTAAGGTCGTCGCCTTTTCGCAAGGTCAAGAAGACGGATTTCTCGGCTTAGACTTGTTAGAAAGGTTTTCCAAGGTCATCCTCAATCTAAAAGAGATGTACCTAGAGGCGATTCCGAAATAGAATTTTTATAAACACAATATCCATATCTTCATTCATCTACATGAATAGCTCAATACAACTGTTCGAACGATAATCTCAGGGATGAAAAGCCTGATATGCATCATCCTTACGATGAACACGACAGCAAACAACTTACCCACTCCGTCTTTTTAGAACTGGGTTATCAGTTTTCATCCATTTGCAGCAAATACATAAAATCCCTCATCAAGCCATAAAAGACTCACAAAACAAACGTCTTTGGTCCATATTTCAACTGATAAAAGTTATCCAATAGTGCAGCATTTGAGAAAACAATACCATGCAATTTTTTCGTTCCGTGGAATCCATGCGCATGACCGAAAAGGTGATAGCGAGGCTTGACCTCAAAAACCCTGTTTCTCAATGGAGCATTCCCCCAATGGGTGTTATTTTCTCCATCTAAAATCATCAAGGGAGGTTCGTGACTGACTAATACATCCACATCAGAAGGAATAAGTTCTTCAGAATGGTTGTATGCCAGTCCAAAGAATTTTACCCCGTCTATTTCGCACGCACGATCCTGAAGAAAATGAACATTCTCTGGTAAATCCTCAATATCTATAGCATCCCAAAGACATAGGTCATGATTGCCTATAACGAATATCTTATGCTTATAAGGCAGTGGGATAAACCAGTTCAGAAAGTCAAGCAATTCTTCTTCTGTGCCGTTCTCGGTAATGTCTCCACAATGAACGACAACATCGGCAGGAGGAAGATCTGTCAGCAAATGATGCTTGCTATGCGTATCGGATATCTGTATAATTCTCATGATTCAACTAACTTTTCAAACACTATAATTCAGCATCTGCTTCCTTATGAATGCAGATAACCTCCTTGGGATTAACCATTTTGATAACATTCTCTATTGTGCCACGGTCAGCATGACCGGATGTATGCAGATCCACCACATTATGAAACATTTCACGAATTTCCTTATAGAAAGGATTTGCCTTTACCTGTTCCGGATTTCTATAATATCCGTCCCATGACGAGTAAATAAGAAGCGTTTCTTCTTGTGGCAGTTCCTTGAGAAGTTCCTGAAGACGGTCTTTTTGCGATGCTCCGGCAATCATAACCATTCCATTCCGTTTTATGCCGTTCAAAAAGCGCTGATTGTAGAGTTTAGGCCGAAATGCAAACAGTCCGTGAGAAATTTCTCCCTCCTGCTCCGTGAAGAAACTCATGGTCTGTTTCATAAACTTTGAGCACACATACATACGCTTGCCTGCTGCATTTGCTGCTTCCTTGATTGCGGCAAGCCGTTCTATGTCTGTAGCAGAAGCAAGCACAAATACATATTTGAAAGCCCGCATCACATGAGCCATCTTGCCGGAAACATCACGTTCGTGAATGCATTTGTCTTCACGTTTCAGCATGGTTCCTTCTGTAATCAGCGTATCAATATGGGTGGCATACCTTTTTAAGGTCGGAATAAGCCCTTTGCCCATGTATCCATGCTCCCGATAGTCACCAGTATGCCAGATCCGTTTGCCGTCTGCCTCTATCAGAAACATGTGCGAATCATAAATGGAGTGGCAATTGAAAAAAGGAGTTACCTTTATATCGCCGACTAAAATACTTTTCGGAACCTTACGTGGAGCAGTCCTTTTCCAGATACACATTCGTTTGAGAAGCTTACATTTGTTTTCAGCCTTTTTCAGGCTACTGACCGCATCATCATATTCCTCTGAAGTACAATTCTGTTTCCGCAATTCGTTCACTTTAAGTGACGCACCTTCCGATAAGAGTCCATATTTAATGGAAAGCAACTTCATCGTTCCTTCGCTCATATATTGAGGAACTTTGTCTGGAATATACTCAAACAGCCCCACATGATCCTCGTGACCATGAGTATAGAATACAGCTTCATGTTGCTTCTTGTTCTGAGAAAAGATAGCCAGAACCATCTGCTCGTCATCCTCTGGTGTCGTCTGTTCTCCGCATTCAGGAAGATTCTGACCAAAGTCAATGAATACCCTGGAAGTATCTGTAGAAATCTCTGTAATACAACCACCTATCTGATCAAGGCCTCTGTGTATCTTGATATTCATATTTCAATCATTCTGGTTAGAAAGTCAATTCTTTTTTTATCTTGATCAGATCCTTATATAATCCATATCCACAGAAAGAAGCATTGATAAATTTGCAATCATCTAGTTGTTTCTCACATTCAATCTGAAGATTTGAACTGTAATGATGATAGTTAGCAAGCAGGAACAGAAAATCCGGTTCAGCTTCTATCTTAGGTTCAACTTCTACTTGTCGCTGCACCTTGTTACCCCAAGCATCTTTTTCTGTAACTTTTTTCTCAAATAGATTATCCAATCCTTTCACAAGGCCTAATTCTTTCTTCTGCTTTAGAACGAGAAGCATGTCTTTAGCTACGCAATTCACAGATTCCTGCTTTTCTTTAAATTTAAGATAGTCATCATAATGTTTCTTTAGTCCTGACAATGATTTAATAGCCTTATCACCTTGCTTTACTTCTATCAAAGTCAGTTGTACAATACGATTACGTGGCTTTTTATGCTTCCAACAGAAGGCCACGATATCTGCCCGACCACCCAATACTTTTTTATCAGCCCATTCTACATCGGCAATGAAATAATCTGTTTTGTCAGCATTCACAGACAGATTGTTTTCGTAAACCACCCTTTGCTGTATTTCCTTCTCTCCTAATTTACTGTTTTTGGTAGATTCATGAATATCTACAATATGTTTCGCATGAGCCAAGTAATCATGCAAACCTTCAATAGAAGGTAGGATTCTTTCCGTATCAGGCAACAGATAGTATTCATCAGCCAAACCTGTAAGACTTCCATTATCGTAGACAGTAAGCACTTTTCCCCCTCTATAATATATCATAACTCTATCACCTCTTAGTTCCAAATCCAAATAAGGGTCAACTCTTACATAGTCTGTGATGGATTTCAAGCTACCGGTCTTTAACTGTTCCAAAAAACTGTTTGAGATACTTCTCTTTTTCATAGAACTTTTGTTTTTACTCACAATAGTTCGTTAAAAATTAGCTCAGCCTAAGCGGCTCTGGCAGTAAATAAAATGAGTTCTTTGAAAAGTTTGTCA
>CALUIV010000041.1 GCA_944320775.1 uncultured Paraprevotella sp.
ACGTACCGTGTCGCCGGTCTGCGCCTGTTCCATCAGGGGCATTAGGGAGATGGAAGCATAGATTTCCTGCGTGAAGCTCTGCGGGTCGTTGTTCTGATTGTGATAGAGCGTCAGGGTATAAGTCGAACGGCCGTTTTCGGGGCGCGTCAGCCGATAACCCCAGTATTGCCGGCCGCCCTGGGTCAGAGGAGCCAGATGAAGATTGATGTAGTGGCCGCTTTTCCAGGCACTCAGGATTTTTGTAGGGTCGTTGCCCGGATTGGTATTCTGTGTGGAATCCTGCAGTAGTTCTACTGTGGTCAGGGTATAGAGGCGGGCAGTTTGCCCCTGAGCGGTAGTATCGGTTTTCTGAAGCGCATAGCCGCACAGGGCACGCAGCGTGGCGTTGGGAATACTTCCCCGAATGATGGGGTTGAGATAATAACGCGGACAGTCATCGGGCTCAATCTGATAGATGTTGCCCGTCGGATCCGTGTGCAGATTCGCAAAATCGGTGATGATGGGAGGATAGGAAGCCTCCTCTGTTTCGGATTGGCAGGCCGAAAGAGCGGTCAGGCCGCAGCAGAACAGAAACAGACGGCCGGCATGGCGCATCAGGTTTCGGGCATTTCTCTTGAATTTGAAAGATGAGGAGTCCGTTTTTTTCATGTCGATTTTGTGGATTGGGTTGTACGTGGCGGATAAATATTTGATAAAAATAAAAAGAAGAAACCGGAAAATATGAACAGGCGCCCGTGATGCCGTTTAGGGTTTCCTGGGCGCCTGAATATGGATTACTTACGCCTCTTCGTGAATCAGGGCGCTGATGTGATTGAGCATCGGGTTGGCATACATCGTCAGGATGCGTTCTTCCAGAAATGAAAAGTCAGCATCGGGCTGGACAATCTTTTCCAACTGCTTCTGAATGTAGTTTTCAAAGCGGGCTCGGTTTTCTGCCGTATAGTTCCCGGAGAACGGAGCCGCAGCGTCCTTATCTACAGTAAGCGAGGCGGTCGTCGGTAGCGGGTTGGTCCGCAACTGTTCCACGATGCTACGTGCCTTCTCGGCTGTTGCAGATTGCGGATGTCGTTCGAGCAGCAGATCGGCTGCGACGAAATTGCCCGGATACAGCGTGTAGTTGCGATGAATTTCCCGGTCAATATGCTGGGCGATGCGGGTATAGATTTCGGTTTTCGGCAGGTCGGCCGGCAGGTTTTCCAGCCAGTCGTTGATACAGGGAGCCGTCGTGAACCGTACGTTTCCCTTGTAACCGAAGATACCGGTCTGCATGTTGTCCAGATCGTTCTGCTTGGTCTTCTTGTAGTTCGGATTGTCGCGTTTGGCCTGAAATTCCTGAGCCTTGAGCCAGTCGCAGGGGTCATATTCGTACGACAGAGCCGTAGGAACGATGTGAAGTTCCTTCAGACGGTCCACGATACTACCTTCGCCCCCCATGGTCAGCATTTTCAGAATAGCGTCCTGGGTCCGGTCGTCGGAGTCTTTGGCACGTCCTTCGCGCTGGGCAATCCAGATATTTTCGCGTTTGGTTGTAGCCGCATAGTGGATGTATTTGCTCAGGCGCTGGCTGGATACCAGAATCTCACGCATGGAGATGCCGCGCTGGACAATAAAGGATTTGTTCAGGCGTACGAAAGTCTTGATCCAGGGTTTGGCCAGAAGATTGTCGCCGATGGCGATTTCTACGGTATTGCCGAATCCGTTGTCGATGAGCAGGACGGCCAGATAGGCTGAGTCGAGCACGATGTCCCGGTGATTGGATACAAAAGTATAAGGCTGGCCTTCAGCTGTAATGGCGGCAGAATCCAGACTGAGACTGTCGGCACATTGTGCGGCATTCTGTTTGATGAGCGGATAACAGAATTTTTTCTGTATCGTCAGCGCATCGGGACATTGGCGCAATTGTGCGGTCAATGTGTCGAACGGAATTTGGGGCATCAATTGTCGGATGATGGCACAAAATTCCTCGTCGGCAAGCAGGCTGTCTACAACGGCAGGAACTTCTTCCGGATCGTAGGGTCTGATTTCGTCAAATTCAGCTGGTGTTCTCATAAGTTTTTGTTTTTCGGTTATAGACTGATTACCGGCCTGCGCGGGCAAGCTGGTCTTCGATAATTTCCGTAAGTACATCCTTTACGGTCAGTCCGGCAGCACGAATCTGCTGTGGAATGAAGCTGGTCGGTGTCATGCCCGGAGTGGTATTTACCTCAAGCATGTTGATACGGGTCTTTTGTTCCCCGTTCTCGTCCGTATAGGGTGAAAGGATGTAATCCACGCGGATGATACCCCGGCAGTTTAGAATATCGTAGATGGCCGAAGTGATGAGTCGTACGCGCTCGGCAACTTCTTCATCGATGCGTGCCGGTGTGATTTCGCTCACCTGACCGTTGTATTTGGCATTGTAGTCGAAAAATTCATTTTGGGTAACCACTTCGGTAATGGGCAGTACGGTGTCGCCGCGCTCGGTCTTGAAGCAGCCACAGGTGATTTCCGTTCCCTGAAGCAGGGATTCGATGATGGCCTCGTCGCTTTCATTCAGGGCTTTCTCCAGTGCCGGACGAATCTGGTCGCGTGTCTTCACCTTAGTGACTCCAAAACTGGAACCTCCGGCATTCGGTTTGATGAAGCAGGGCAGTCCGATATGGTTGACCACTTCGTCGTCGGTAACCAACTGTTCGTGTCCGCGGCGTACGAGCATGTTTTCGGCAGTATTCACTCCGAAGGTCTTCAGGAAATTATTCAGGGCGAATTTGTTGAAAGTCAGTGCTTCCGTGAGCAGCGGACCAGTAGAATAAGGCATACCGATCAGATCGAAATAGCCTTGTAGTGTACCGTCTTCGCCAGGGGTTCCATGAATGATGATGTAGGCCATTTCGGGTTTGATTTCTTTTCCCGATGCATCAGTGAAGGTAAAGTGCTGGCGGTTTACGGGTGATTTGGTTCCGTCGGGCAGTATAGCTGTCCATGCCTGGGCAGACAGTTCGATGATATAGGGCTCGAAACGCTCCAGATCCATCTCTCCAAGGATGCCTTGTGCGCTTCTCAACGAAACGTCATGTTCGGAAGAGTCACCTCCGGCAACAATAGCTATGATTTTCTTTTCCATAATGATCTTGTTTTTTATTGTTTTTGGTTTGTTGTGTTTTGATTATTCTTGTTCTGTTTGTCCGTTCCCCAGAGCATACCGGCGCCACCGTTCGAGCAGTAAGATCATATCTTCGGGCAATGGTGATTCGAAATCCATTTCTTCGCCGGTAGTCGGATGGCGGAAGCCCAGGGTGCGCGCATGGAGTGCCTGACGGGGACAAATTTCCAGGCAACGACGTACGAATTGCCGGTAATGGGCAGTAGGCTGGCCGCGGAGAATCTCCGTGCCGCCATAACGTTCATCGCCGAAAAGCGGATGCCCGATATGTTTCATATGAGCGCGGATTTGGTGGGTTCGTCCGGTTTCCAGTCGGCATTCAACCAGGGTGACCGGGCCGAACTGTTCCAACACGCGATAATGCGTCACTGCCGGTTTGCCGATTTCGCTGTCGGGAGGGAACACGGCCATTTGCATCCGGTCTTTCGGATGACGGGCTATGTTGCCTTCGATGCGTCCGGTTTCTGAATCAAAGCTGCCCCAGACAAGGGCGTTGTATTTACGGCGCGTGGTCTTATGGAAAAATTGTGCGGCCAGACAGGTCTTTGCCTGTGGAGTCTTGGCGGCCAGGATGAGGCCGGATGTGTCTTTATCGATGCGGTGTACCAGACCGGTTTCGGGACTGTCCGGATCGTAGCGTGGATCGTCCTTCAGATGCCAGGCCAGAGCATTGACCAATGTACCGGTATAGTTACCACATCCCGGATGAACTACCATGCCTGGTGCTTTATTAATCAAAATCACATCGCTGTCCTCATAAGTCACTTCAATCGGGAGGTCTTGCGGTATGATTTTATTCTCATATTTCGGACGACGCATGACAATCGCTGCACGTTCACCCGGCTTAATCCGGTAACTGCTTTTCACCGGTCGGCCGTCTACGCGCAGGCAGTCGGCCTTGGCTGCAGCCTGGATCCGGGCACGCGACACTCCGGCCAGATGTTCCATCAGAAATTTGTCTACACGCATCAGAGACTGTCCGGCTGGTGCCGTAGCAGCATAATGTTCGTGAAGCAGACCATCATCTTCGTCTGTATCTTCATCGTCCCAATCATCGAAGTCTGTTTGAACGTCGGTTGTTTCTATTTCATATCCAATAACGTCGTCTTCGAAGGTATTATAAGTGTCAGTGCTGTCTGTATTTGTTCTTTCTTCGTCTTGTTTCATTTTTTTCTGGTTTTACCTACCGGAAATGAATTTCGGATTTAGAGCTCAAATCCTTCGATGGTTCCGTCGTCAGAATTTGTATCGTCGTAAGTGTCATTGGTGATCTGTTCGGAATCTTCTTCGAGAGAGTCGGAAAAGAGATTAGCGGTTCCGTTGCCGACAACCAGAGTCAGGCTGGTGCCTTTTTCTATCCATTCGCCTTTATGCACAGGGCGTCCGTTGATCTTGACCTGATAGACCCAGTCGGGTTCTCCCGGGACATATTCCGTATGGCTGACTTTCCAGCCGATGGCCTGCAGGCGGGCTATTGCTTCACGTCGGGAAGAATTGTCTGCCAAATCGGGCATCTGCGCTTTCGGCCTGTGATTGGTCACGACTGTGAGTCGTACGGTTCTTCCGGGTTTGACTTTCGAACCGGCTTCCGGAATCATCGACGCGATTTGTCCGCGTTTCAGCTTGCTGTCGTAGATGGTATCTTCGATTTCTGTATTCAGTCCCATCTGTTGCAGGATACGTTGGGCATTATCGGCATCCATTCCCGTTGTTTGGGGCAATTCGACCGTTACGTCGTGGTTGGTATAGTCGAGCAGGCCCTTCCAAACGAAACCTAAAGCCAATAGAACGACCAGAATCATGGCACCCAGGTTAATCCAGATCATCGGGGAGAACAGCTTCCGGAAAAAGTCTTTTATATTCATGTTGATAATTTTGTTATGTTTACGCTTCAAAGATACGAATAAAAAACAAAAAGAAGTAAAGTTGCCTTTACTTCTTTCCGTTTTTTACTCAGCAATGTGTAGCTGGATTATTTTCCGTGCTTTTCGTCAGAAACGGTCAGTTTCTTACGGCCTTTAGCGCGACGAGATGCTAATACTCTACGGCCATTAGCAGTAGCCATTCTTTGACGGAAACCATGCTTGTTTTTTCTCTTTCTGTTGTGAGGTTGAAATGTTCTTTTCATTGCTATATTGTTTATATGTTATTTCGTTCTATATAACGGGGTGCAAAAATAGATACTTTTTTTTAATAAAACAAGAGATAACTCATTTTTACACAAAACTTTTGTGTTTTTTTGGAAAAAATCAATTACCTTTGTGCCAGAAAGATTGAAAATACAGATTTATACTAATATAAACTACAAAAGAATATTTTATGATTAATGCCCAGGACATTAAAAACGGAACCTGTATCCGCTTGGATGGTAAATTGTATTTTTGTATTGAATTCTTGCATGTAAAGCCGGGTAAGGGAAATACGTTCATGCGTACCAAACTGAAAGATGTTGTAGACGGATACGTATTGGAGCGTCGTTTCAATATCGGTGAGAAATTGGAAGATGTACGCGTAGAGCGTCGTCCTTATCAGTATCTTTATAAGGAAGGTGATGACTATGTGTTCATGAATCAGGAGACTTTCGAGCAGATTCCTATCGCACACGATCAGATCAACGGTGTGGATTATATGAAGGAAGGTGAAATCGTAGAAGTGGTTACTGACGCTTCTTCTGAGACAGTACTTTTTGCTGATGTTCCGACTAAAGTCGTTTTGAAGATCACGTATACAGAACCGGGTCTGAAGGGAGATACAGCTACCAATGCAACGAAACCGGCTACGGTTGAGACAGGTGCTGAGATCCGTGTTCCTTTGTTTATCAACGAAGGTGAGACTGTCGAGGTTGATACCCGTGACGGTTCATATCTTGGCCGCGTGAAATAATCAGAGATTCTTGTTTATTTCTCATAAAAATGAATAACAGGACGTGTAACTGTCTTGTTATTCATTTTTTTTCTATCTTTGTTCAAAAACCATAATATGAAATATTCTGTTATTATTCCCGTATATAACCGGCCGGATGAGGCTGATGAGCTGTTGGAAAGTCTGACGAATCAGACTTATCGGAATTTTGAGGTTCTTGTGGTGGAAGATGGTTCCCAGATACCTTGTAAAGAAGTGGTGGATAAGTATGTCGGGGTTTTGGACGTTCATTATTTTGTGAAGCCAAATTCCGGGCCCGGACAGACCCGAAACTATGGAGCTGCACGCAGTACGGGCGACTATCTCATTATCTTGGATTCTGACTGTGTATTGCCGCCGGGATATTTGCAGGCAGTCGAAGATGAACTGAAACGTCAGCCGGCCGATGCTTTTGGTGGTCCGGATATGGCGCATGATTCTTTTACGGATGTGCAAAAGGCTATCAATTATGCGATGACTTCATTTTTTACGACCGGAGGTATTCGTGGAGGGAAGAAGAAGATGGATAAATTCTATCCGCGTTCTTTCAATATGGGTGTGCGCCGGACGGTTTATGAGGCTTTGGGCGGTTTCTCTAAAATGCGTTTTGGCGAAGATATTGATTTCAGTATCCGAATATTTAAGGGTGGATATGCTTGCCGGCTGTTTCCCGAAGCTTGGGTATGGCATAAACGCCGGACAGATATTAAAAAATTTTTCCGTCAGGTACATAATTTCGGAATTGCTCGGATTAATTTATATAAGAAGTATCCCGAGTCGTTGAAACTGGTACATTTACTGCCGATGGTATTTACTGTCGGGGTGGTTATATTGTTGCTATTGGCTTTGGTTGGATGGATCGGGGCGACCTGGATTTTCCAAATGGAGCATCACTATCTGTATGCACCGGATTTTCCGGAATTGGCACATTATCGATCGTTGTTCCGTGGATTGTCGTGGTGGCCCTTGTTGCCTTTGTTGCTTTTCTCACTGATAATCTTGGTCGATGCGACCCGACAGAACCGTAGTCTGAAGATCGGTTTGCTTGCAGTTGTGGCTTCTTTCGTGCAACTTACGGGATATGGTAGTGGCTTTCTACGTTCCTGGTGGAAACGATGTGTCTGTGGAAAGGATGAATTTACGGCTTTCGAGAAAACTTTTTATAAGTAGAATTTCTGACTGATATCTATGGAAAACACAAAATTGAATATAAATCAGTGGGCAGAAGAAGATCGTCCGCGGGAAAAGTTGCTTCATAAGGGGGCACAGGCATTGTCGAATGCCGAACTATTGGCAATACTGATCGGGTCTGGGAGTCCAGAAGAATCGGCTGTGGATTTGATGAAACGGTTGCTGGCTGATTGCGGCAATAGTCTGAAAACTTTAGGACGGATGTCGGTGGCCGATTTGCTTCGTCAGGAAGATACCATGGATCTGAAGTCGGGAAAAATCCGGAAGATGAGCAGATACAAAGGATTGGGTGAGGCAAAAGCCATTACTTTGCTGGCGGCATGTGAATTAGGACGGAGACGGATGGGAGAGGATGCACCCGAGCGGCAGCAGATTCGAAGCAGTGCGGATCTGTATCGCTATTATTTGCCGCTGATGCAGGATCTGGCGCACGAGGAATGTCATGCCTTGCTGATGAATCAGGCTTGTCGGGTGATTGGTAATGTGTTGGTCAGTAAGGGTGGTCTTACGGAAACGGCCGTTGATCTCCGGCTGGTTTTACGTGAAGCTTTGCTGCGTCAGGCAACAGTGATTGCGCTTTGCCATAATCACCCGTCGGGTAATGCCCGGCCGAGTGCGGAGGACAATCGGCTGACGGAGCGAATGCAGCAGGCATGCAAGATGATGAATTTTCACTTTCTGGATCATGTGATTGTCACCGACGGAAAGTATTATAGTTATCGGGATGAGGGGGTGTTCTGACTCTGTTCTATTTTGATTGTGACTTGTTTCTTTGACTTCTTTTGTTGTACCTTAGGTATAGTTTGTGTATCTTTGCGCAAAAGCTAAATGATTATATAAAAGAACGACATAGATATAATGGAAAAGCAGATACCCACAAAATTGGAATTGGAAGAGAAAGTCATCGAGGTGTTGAAAACGGTTTATGATCCTGAAATACCGGTTAATATCTACGATTTAGGCTTAATTTACAAGATCGAGTTCTCCGAGGATTTTGATTTGACTGTCGATATGACCCTGACTGCTCCAAACTGTCCGGCTGCCGATTTTATTATGGAAGACGTGCGCATCAAGCTGGAAGCTATTGAGGGTGTGCGGTCTACAACAGTCAATTTGGTTTTTGAACCGGAATGGGACAAGGATATGATGACTGAGGAGGCTAAAATGGAATTAGGATTTTTATAATGAAGAATATCTATTTTCTTTCCGATGCACATCTGGGAAGCCGTGCCATAGCGCATGGACGCACACAGGAACGACGCCTGGTGCGTTTTCTGGACAGCATTAAAACAAAGGCTTCGGCTGTTTATTTATTAGGCGATATTTTTGATTTCTGGTATGAATATAAAATGGTCGTACCGAAAGGATATACACGGTTTCTTGGAAAAGTCAGTGAGTTGACGGATATGGGGGTGGAGGTCCATTTCTTTACGGGAAATCATGATATCTGGTGTGGTGACTATCTGGAAAAAGAATGTGGCGTGGTGCTGCATCGTGAACCGATAACTGTCGAATTGGGAGATAAAGTGTTTATGATGGCTCATGGTGACGGTTTGGGTGATCCCGATCGGAAATTCAAGTTTATCCGTGCTGTGTTCCATAATAAGTTCTGTCAGGCCTTGTTTTCGGCTTTGCACCCTCGTTGGGCTGTTGATTTTGGTATGAATTGGGCTAAGCATAGCCGGATGAAACATGAACGGGTTGGGGGAGAACCGCCTTATATGGGAGAGGACAAGGAATATCTGGTACTATATGCCAAGGATTATCTGAAGACACATCCGAATATCAATTATTTTTTGTTTGGTCATCGTCATATTGAACTCGACCTGATGTTGTCGCGTGATTCGCGTATTGTCATTTTGGGAGACTGGATTTCACAGTTTACTTATGCTGTCTTCGACGGGGAACATCTGTTCCTGGAAAATTATATAGAAGGAGATTCGCAACCTTGATCAGAAATATAAACTGGATATAAAAACATTGCAGGCAGTTTTCCTGCAATGTTTTTTTGTACCCGTTTTCTGAAACTCCTCTTTTTTTTGTATATTTGCCCGATAGCTGACATTATATAATAAGGTATAATCATTTTATGAGCGAAGATAATTTCGAGAAAGACGATTTGATACAGGAAGAGCATTCCGATTATAAGCCTGTAGACCAGAATGACGAGAATGTCAAACATCATTTAAGTGGCATGTATCAGAACTGGTTTTTGGATTATGCCTCCTATGTTATTCTGGAGCGTGCTGTGCCTCATATAATTGATGGTTTCAAGCCGGTACAGCGACGCATCCTTCATTCCATGAAGCGTATGGATGACGGACGTTATAACAAGGTGGCGAATATCGTGGGACATACGATGCAGTTCCATCCACATGGCGATGCTTCGATCGGTGATGCTTTGGTGCAGTTGGGGCAAAAAGATTTGCTGATTGACTGCCAGGGTAACTGGGGAAATATTCTGACCGGTGATTCTGCTGCTGCGCCCCGTTATATTGAGGCCCGTCTGTCGAAATTTGCGCTCGATGTGGTTTTCAATCCGAAAACAACAGAGTGGAAACTGTCTTATGACGGCCGGAATAAAGAACCGATTACGTTGCCGGTGAAATTTCCTTTGTTGTTGGCTCAAGGTGTAGAAGGTATTGCAGTCGGTCTTTCTTCCAAGATTCTTCCGCATAATTTGAATGAAATCTGTGATGCGGCCATCAGTTATCTGCATGGAGAGCCGTTTCAGCTCTACCCCGATTTTCTGACGGGAGGAAGTATAGATGTCAGCCGGTATAATGACGGCCAACGGGGCGGATCGGTAAAGGTTCGCGCAAAAATCAGTAAGATCGACAACAAGACGCTGGCTATTACGGAGATTCCGTATGGCAAAACAACCGGTACGCTGATCGACTCGATTATTAAAGCCGTCGAAAAAGGTAAAATTAAGGTTCGCAAGGTGGAGGACAACACGGCGGCTGAAGTAGAAATCCTGGTACACCTGACTCCTGGTGTCAGCTCCGATAAGACACTCGATGCGCTTTATGCCTTTACGGATTGTGAGGTGAGTATCTCACCGAATTGTTGTGTTATTGATGATCAGAAACCGTGTTTCCTGACTGTAAGCGATGTATTGAAACGCTCGGTAGATAATACACTGGAGTTGTTGCGTAAGGAACTGTTGATTCGTCGTGGTGAATTGACCGAAAGTTTGCATTTTGCTTCGTTGGAAAAGATTTTCATTGAAGAACGTATCTATAAGGATCGTGCTTTCGAACAGGCTAAAGATATGGATGCGGCTTGTGCACATATTGATGAACGTTTGACACCTTATTATCCGAAAATGATTCGGGAGGTGACGAAAGAGGATATTCTCCGACTGATGGAAATCAAGATGGCCCGGATTCTGAAATTCAATAAGGATAAGGCTGATGAAGCGATTGCCCGGATGAAAGATGAGGTGGCAGCCATCGATCGTGATTTGGAAAATATGATCGAGGTAACCAGTAACTGGTTCCGGATGTTGAAAGAGAAATATGGACCGGCTCATCCGCGTCGCACGGAACTGCGCAATTTTGATACGATTGAAGCAGCCAAGGTGGCTGAAGCAAACGAAAAGCTTTATATCAATCGTGAGGAAGGCTTTATCGGTACAAGCCTGAAGAAGGATGAGTTTGTGGCCAATTGCTCGGATATTGATGATGTGATCCTGTTTTATCGGGATGGTACCTATAAAATCATCCGGAACAGCGAAAAGGTGTTTGTCGGTGAAACGGAAAAGAGTAAGGCCGAAAAGCACAAGGCTGAGATTATCCATGTTGGCATCTTTAAGAAGAACGACAAGCGAACCATTTATAATGTCGTTTATCGGGATGGCAAGAAGGGTTGCTATCGGGTGAAGCGATTCAATGTCACTTCAGCAACCCGTGATCGGGAATATGACCTGACTCAGGGAACACCGGGGTCAAAAGTGGTGTATTTCACAGCGAATCCGAATGGAGAGGCCGAGGTGATTAAAGTAACCTTGAAACCTGTGCCTAAACTGAAGAAGATTTTCTTTGATTGTGATTTCAGCGAAATTGCGATCAAGGGACGGAACAGTATGGGAAATCTGCTGACGCGTCTGGAGATTCAGCGTATTGGCTTGAAGGCTCGAGGCAGTTCGACGCTTGGCGGACGGAAAGTTTGGTTCGATCACGATGTCAGCCGTCTGAATTATGATGAGCGCGGCGAATATTTGGGTGAGTTCCATAGTGAGGATCAGATTCTCGTTGTACTGGATGATGGAACCTTCTATACCACCAACTTTGATCAGAACAATCATTTTGAACAGAATATCCTGCGTATTGAGAAATTCGACGAGCATAAGGTCTGGTGTGCCTGTCTGTATGATGCGGATCAGCAGGGGTATCCATATGTCAAGCGCTTTACCTTTGAATCGGGTTCGAAGCATCAGAATTTCCTGGGTGAGAACAAAGAGAGCCGTTTGATTTTGCTGACCGATCAGATGTTTCCCCGTCTGTTGGTGCGTTTTGGCGGAGAGGATGCATTCCGGGAACCTCTGGAGGTAGATGCGGAAAGCTTTATCGGACTTAAGAGTTTCAAGGCAAAAGGAAAACGGTTGACCACTTGTCAGATAGAAGGAGTGGAGGAACTGGAACCGGTTCGATTCCCGGAACAGGAAGAGGAACAGGCCGAACCGGAGGTTTCAGAAGAACAGACGGAACAGGAGAATCTGGATCCGGATGCCGGAAAGAGCCATGCGGACATAATAGATGAATTGACAGGACAAATGCAATTGTTTAAGGATGAACCGGAAGAAAAATAATCGGATCATCTTTTGTCGGAGATGGTTCCTGTTCTTGAATTTTTGTCTGTTGGCTTTTCCAATCAAAAGTATTGCGCAGCAAATGACTGGAACGGCTGACCGGGTCGTGTCGCGTGCTTATCTGCTGGGACTGGGACATGTAAATCTGCTGGATACTTATCTTTCTCCGCTTTCCTATCAGGGCGGCCAGTTGAGTTATTTGGGTGAACGTTCTTATGCGACGCGCATTGCCGGTGGAAAGGTCGGGTTTCAGAGTCTGTTTCAGGCAATCGGTTGTTATGCGTTGAGTCCGGTACAGAATGGGACGACCATGGGCGGGTTTCTTGTATCGCGTACAGGATTGCATTATCGTTGGCAGCCGTCTGCCGGATTGCGCCTTTTTGCTGGTGGAAATTTGAATTTTACAGGTGGAGGTCTGTATAATCTCCGTAACGGCAATAATCCGGCGCAGGCTAAATTGCAATTGGACGTGGCGGCTTCGTTGGCGGCAAGCTGGTCTTTTCGGGTTGGAAAACAGCTGTTGGCTTTACGGGGACAGGTGGATATGCTGTTAGCCGGTTTGATGTTCTCGCCAAATTATGGGCAGTCGTATTATGAACTGTTTTCTTTGGGACATTATGACCATAACGTCTGTTTTATTTTTCCTGGTAATGCACCGACTTTCCGTCAGATGCTGACTTTTGATGTACCGATGCGTCGGGCCACCTTGCGTCTGGGATATGTTTCGGAAATAGAACAAAGCCAGGTGAATGGATTGAAAAACCATCGTTACAGTCATTCTTTTATGATAGGTTTTGTCCGTGATCTGCATTTCCTGAGTCGGAAACAGATTCCGGCAAATCAAATTTTCTATTGATTTTATATGGGTAAGATACGTTTTCCGCGGCTTGTCCGTGTGTTGGATTCGGTTTTCGGGCATTCGTTTCTAAAATTAATTGCTTGTTTGTTTTCTGTGTCGGTTATGGTTTCATGTATTGATGAAGACAATTATGAAAATACGCCGGAAGGAAATCTGGAAGCCCTTTGGCAGATTATCGACACGCGCTATTGTTTTTTGGACTATAAAGCAGAAAGTTACGGGTTGGACTGGAATGAGGTGAAAGGGCGTTATATGGCCTGCCTTACGCCGAACATGACTTCGGCTCAACTGTTCGAGGTGCTTTGCAACATGCTGGCTGAGTTGCGCGACGGTCATGTGAATTTATATACGGCTGCTGATGTGGGGCGTTATTGGAGCTGGCAGGAAGATTTTCCGGCAAATTTCAATGACAGTGTGCACCGGCTCTATTTGGGAACGGATTATAAGATTGCTTCCGGACTGAAATACAAGATTCTGGATGATAATATCGGATATATTTATTACGAAAGTTTCAGCGATGCTTTGGGGGATGGAAATTTGGATGAGGTCTTCTATTATCTCCGCTCTTGTACAGGACTTATTCTGGATGTGCGTAATAATGGAGGCGGACAATTGACTTATGCCAGCATGTTGGCGTCCCGTTTTACGAATGAAAAGCGTTTGGTTGGTTATATTGCTCATAAAACTGGGCCGGGGCATAGTGATTTCTCAGATCCGGAACCTGAGTATGTGGAGCCTTCTCAGGGCATACGTTGGCAGAAAAAAGTAGTCGTGTTGACAAACAGGGCTTGTTATAGTTCGACGAATACTTTTGTGCGTAATGTGAAAGGGATGCCACGTGTGACGGTTATGGGCGACCGGACAGGAGGTGGATCGGGTATGCCCTATACGTCAGAGCTGCCCAATGGCTGGCTGGTTCGATTTTCTGCTTGTCCGATGTATGATGCGCAAATGCAGCAGATTGAATTCGGTATAGAACCGGATGTTTTAGTTAATATGGATCTGGCTGATATCGAGAAGAATAAGGATACATTGATAGAACAGGCCAGAAGTTTTCTTAAAAAATAGTTTGGTAGTTCGAAAAAATGATGTATCTTTGCATCCGAAAATCCTGCGCCTGTGGTGAAATTGGTAGACACGCCAGACTTAGGATCTGGTGCTTTGCGGCGTGTAGGTTCGAGTCCTATCAGGCGCACCGCAAGAAGGAAGTCTAATGAATTTGTTCGTTAGGCTTTTTTCAGAATAAAGCGGGAAAGTGCAGGAAAATATAGAATGAATTTTTTTCGAAAAAAGTTCCTGAAAATTTTGGAGATTCAAAAATAATGCATACCTTTGCACTCGCAAAACGATAACAGCAACGTTTGAAGATGGCGGGATAGCTCAGCTGGTTAGAGCGCATGATTCATAATCATGAGGTCCCCGGTTCAATCCCGGGTCCCGCTACATTATTTGAAGCAGTATCAGGATGATTGATACTGCTTTTTTTATTTTTTTGCTTTTTAGGGATATTCCTGTCTTTTTTCTTTTTAAATGCTGTTTTTGCTTTCTTGTTGGATTTTGGAAAAACTTCGTTTAGGTTTTATTGTTGTATAATTATTCTGCTTTTTATGCAAGAATTGCTATTTTATGTCATATTTATGCTTTTTCTATGTCTTTTATCTAAGAAAAAGTGATGTTCGTGTCTGCATTTGAAAGGAGTGAGATCAGCATGAAATGATGCCGAGATGGGAAAGTCGTGTCTACTAGATGGTGAATTGCCTTCTTGCAATGCTCCGAAATTCTGTTTGTTGCTCTGGATTGCAGTTTTATATTGAATGTGATTTTACGGATAATCAATTGATAGATAGTAATATGATTGTAAAAAAGCCGTTCTATACTGCCGAATTTTGACATCTGTTTTTAAATGCGGATGAATTCGGCAGTATAGAACGGCTTGAAAGGCAAAGTGTCAAAATGTTCAATATCTTTCTTTTTGTTGTTTATATCCTTTATAATAGTTCTGGTAACTGATATAAATGGGTACTGTTGCTTCCTTTAATCAGGATATAATAATTCTCGGGCATTTCCTGATGTATTTGTTGCTTCACGGCTTCAATGTCTTTGAAAATCGGATAGTCCTTGCTAAGTCCTTCAAATTCATTTCCGACCAGCCAAACCCGGTCAAATGCATATTCTTGTAATTGTCGGATGATTTTTTTGTGTTCTTCCCGACTGTCTGTTCCGAGCTCTTTCATTGCTCCGAGAATGGCCATTTTGGGTCCGACGGCCATGGCGGCGAAATTTTTCAGTGCGGCAGCCATGCTTGTCGGATTGGCGTTATAGGCATCTACTATCAGTTTGTTTTTTATTGTAGTCGTTAATTGGGAGCGGTTGTTTGTGGGTATGTAAGAAGAAAGTGCGTCGTTGACATCTTCTTCAGGAATTTGAAAATACAGTCCGATTGCAGCGGCAGCCAGCATGTTTTCCATGTTATAGCCGCCAATCAGGTGCGTGTTTGCCTGATAAGTTTTTTGGGTTGCCGATGCTGTCCAGCTAAAAGTGAGGAACGGTGCACAGGGACCAATCGTTCCATGAACAATGGCGGAGACATCCGTTGGTGCACTGGCATAACCGATTTGGTTCATTCCGGTCGCTTTGGGGGCGAGCCATGGATTGTTGACATGCAGAAATACAGTTCCGTTGTTTTTGCGGAGATAGTCATAAAGTTCGCATTTGGTTTGAATCACACCTTCAAACGAACCGAATCCTTCCAGATGAGCCCGGCCGACATTGGTAATGATACCGTAATTCGGTTCTACAATTTCTGACAGGGTTTTTATTTCTCCTGGATGGTTGGCGCCGGTTTCTATGATGGCTATTTGATGTTCGTTTGTAAGTCGCAGCAGGGTGAGTGGCACGCCAATATGGTTGTTGAGGTTACCTTGGGTGTATAAAACGTGGAATTTTTTCGACAGAACTGTAGCTATAAGTTCCTTTGTAGTCGTTTTTCCGTTTGTTCCGGTTACTTGGATCACGGGAATTGTAAATTGACAGCGATGCCAGTTGGCCAGTTGCTGAAGTGTAGCCAGACAGTCATCTGTCAGCAGGTAGCGGGGATCGTTGTCAGGACGGTATTCAGGTTCGTCAATGACAGCATAAGAGCATCCTTGTTCCAAAGCCTTGGCAGCAAATGCATTGCCGTTGAATGAAGCGCCTTTCAACGCAAAGAAAATAGATCCTTTCGGACAATTGCGGCTATCCGTTGTGATTTGCGGATGCTGCTGAAATAATTCGTAAAGTGCAGCGATTTCCATTTGATAAAAAATTTGTCGTACAAAGATAGAGGAAAAACGAATAATACATGCCGGATGACTAAAATATTCTGACTATATTTGCAGGAATAACCAAAGATAATATCTAAACTTATGAAAGGGTTGATTCCTTACAGTATACAGGTAAACGGACGGCTGATGGATTTGTCTGTTCCGCGTGTTATGGGTATTTTAAATGTTACTCCTGATTCTTTTTATGCCGGAAGTCGGAAACAGACAGAGTGGGATATAGCCGAACGTGTGGAACAACTGATGGAAGAAGGAGCAGATATTATTGATATCGGGGCCTATTCGTCGAGACCGAATGCAAAAGATGTTGCTGCGGAAGAGGAGATGGAACGATTAGAGAAAGGTTTGCGGATAATTCGGCAGCTGGCTCCGGATGCTGTTGTATCAGTTGATACATTTCGTGCTTCTGTGGCGCAGCGTTGTGTTGGGGAATATGGTGTAGCAATGATAAATGATATTTCTGCGGGAGAGTTGGATTCTTGTATGTTTGAGACGGTAGCTCGTTTGGGTGTACCTTATATAATGATGCATATGCAGGGAACCCCGCAGAATATGCAGGTTGCTCCTCATTATGACAATCTGATACAGGATATCATGACTTATTTTGCCCGGAAGATACAAGCGCTACGTGAATTGGGACAAAAGGATATAATCGTTGATCCGGGTTTTGGTTTTGGAAAAACTTTGGAGCATAATTATGAATTGATGAATTGTTTGGAACGGCTGAAAATACTGGAGCTTCCTGTTTTGGTTGGTGTGTCCCGAAAATCAATGGTTTATAAATTTTTGGATATTACTCCAGATGAATCTCTTAATGGAACATCTGTATTGCATACTATTGCATTACTTAAAGGAGCCTCAATATTACGGGTACATGATGTGCGGGCGTGCCGGGAAGTTGTTCGTATTGTGGAGAAAATGTTGGGATAGATCAATTTTATTAGTTGGTTTAAACGATAGAATTTATGTTTTTTACAGTCAGTATAAAAGATGTGATTGATGTATTCCTCGTTGCCTTGATCTTATATTATGGTTACAAGGTCATGAAGGAGTCGCGTTCGGTGAATATTTTTTTTGGAGTACTTGTTTTTATCGTCTTCTGGATTTTCGTTTCGCAGATTCTGGAGATGAAACTGCTGGGTTCCATTCTGGATAAATTGGTGAGTGTCGGTGCTTTGGCGTTGATTATTTTATTTCAGGAAGAAATACGTAAATTCTTTTATACGATTGGAACACATCAGCGTGTACGTAGTATTTTGCAGTTTTTTAAAAAACAAAATGCCGCTCAAAAGCAAAGTCGTGAAGATATTATGCCGATCGTTATGGCTTGTATGAGTATGAGCAAACAAAAGGTTGGTGCATTGATTGTAATTGAACGCAGTTTGCCGTTAAATGATATTGTACGTTCCGGCGAAGTTATTGATGCAAATATCAGTCAACGTCTGATTGAAAATATTTTTTTTAAGAATAGTCCTTTGCATGATGGTGCCATGGTAATCAGTAATAAGCGGATTAAGGCTGCCGGGTGTATTTTGCCCGTGTCGCACAGTATGAACATTCCAAAAGAGTTAGGCTTGCGCCATCGCGCTGCAATGGGTATTTCTCAGGAGTCAGATGCTTTATCGATTATTGTGTCGGAAGAAACTGGAGGTATTTCGATCGCATTTAAAGGGAGTTTTAAATTGCGGCTTACGCCGGAAGAATTGGAACGTATATTGACGGAGGATAAATATTGATTTTGACTTTTGCTGTTTGAGTTGACTTCTTGTAAAATAAACACCCTTCTTTTTCTAAATATGCGTGATCCTGGAAAATTAAATGCTGAAGTAGTGTTTTAATTGATTAAAAATACGTACTTTTGCAAAGTAGAAATTACAATATGGCGTTTCCTATTAATATATAAATACAATGGACTTAATCAAAGAAATTGTTTCGCGTGCACAAGCGAACAAACAGCGCATTGTTCTGCCAGAAGGAACAGAAGAGCGTACGTTGAAGGCTGCCAATCAGATATTGACAGACGAAGTTGCCGACCTTATTCTTTTAGGTAATCCTGAAGAGATTATGGAGGCTGCCAAAAAGTGGGGTTTGGGTAACATCCATAAGGCAACCATTATTGATCCGGAAAACCATCCGAAGATGGAAGAGTATGCCGAACTTCTTTGTGAATTGCGTAAGAAGAAAGGTATGACGATCGAAGAAGCTCGTAAAAAAGTTCTTGATCCGCTTTATTTGGGCTGTTTGATGATTAAGGCTGGTGATGCGGACGGACAATTGGCTGGTGCTCGGAATACGACAGGTGATGTGTTGCGTCCTGCATTGCAGATTATTAAGACATCTCCGGGTATAACTTGTGTTTCTGGTGCTATGTTGTTGCTGACCAAAGCTCCGAATTATGGTAAGAATGGGGTCTTGGTAATGGGTGATGTGGCTGTTACACCGGTTCCGGATGCAAATCAGTTGGCACAAATCGCTGTTTGTACGGCAGAAACGGCAAAAGCGGTTGCCGGTATTGATCCGAAGGTGGCTATGTTGAGTTTCTCTACAAAGGGATCTGCAAAACATGAGGTTGTAGACAAAGTTGTTGAGGCTACACGCTTGGCACGTGAAATGGCACCGGGTCTGAGCATCGATGGCGAGTTGCAGGCTGATGCTGCTTTGGTTCCTTCTGTAGGTGCTAGCAAGGCTCCGGGTTCTTTGATTGCTGGTCAGGCTAATGTGCTGGTTGTACCAAACCTGGAGGTTGGTAATATTTCATATAAACTGGTACAGCGTCTGGGTAATGCTGATGCTATTGGCCCGATCCTCCAGGGTATTGCGCGTCCGGTGAACGACCTGTCTCGCGGTTGCTCTATTGAGGATGTTTATACAATGGTGGCTATTACTGCTAATCAGGCTATTGCTGCAAAGGAACAGAAATAATTTATTCTTGATATAATCTTTGTATTAGTATGAAAATTTTAGTTTTGAACTGTGGAAGTTCTTCTATTAAATATAAATTGTATGATATGACCGACCATTCTGTAATGGCTCAGGGTGGTATTGAAAAGATTGGTCTTCCGGGTTCTTTCTTAAAGATGACTTTGCCGAATGGTGAGAAAAAAATCATTGAGGAAAATATTCCGGAACATACGAAAGGTGTAGAATTTATCTTTCAGATTCTGACAGATCCGCAGCTTGGTGCTCTGAAATCGCTGGATGAGCTGAGTGCAGTTGGACATCGTATGGTACACGGTGGTGAGAAATTCAATAAGAGCGTTGTGCTGACCGAAGAAGTTCTTGCAGCTTTTGCTGCATGTAATGATTTGGCTCCTTTGCACAATCCTGCTAATCTAAAAGGTATTCATGCTGTGTCTGCCTTATTGCCAAATATTCCTCAGGTAGGTGTGTTTGATACAGCTTTCCATCAGACGATGCCGGATTATGCTTATATGTACGCACTTCCATACGAGATGTATGAGAAATATGGTGTGCGTAGATATGGTTTCCATGGAACTTCTCATCGTTATGTTTCTCAGCGGGTATGCGATTATTTAGGTATAAAGCCCGAAGGAACTCGGATTATTACTTGTCATATAGGTAATGGTGGTTCTGTTTCTGCTGTAAAAGATGGCAAATGTATGGATACGAGTATGGGATTGACTCCGTTGGAAGGTTTGATGATGGGTACCCGTTCTGGCGATGTTGATGGAGGGGCTATTATTTTCATTATGGAGAAAGAGGGCTTGAATGCAACAGAGATGTCTAATCTGCTGAATAAAAAGTCTGGTTTGGCTGGTGTTACTGGAGTATCTTCAGATATGCGTGAAGTGAGTGCAGGGGCTAAAGCCGGAAACAAGCGTTGTCAGTTGGCTTTGGATATGTATTATTATCGTATCAAGAAGTATGTCGGTGCTTATGCAGCTGCAATGGGCGGTGTAGATGTAATTCTGTTCACTGGAGGTGTTGGTGAAAATCAGTCTGATTGTCGTGAGTTGGTTTGTGAAGGCTTGGACTTTATGGGTGTTGAAATTGACAAGGCAAAGAATGACACTGTTCATGGAGATGAAGCTGTGATTTCTACGTCAAACAGTAAAGTTAAGGTATGCGTTATTCCGACTGACGAGGAATTGATGATTGCTAAAGATACTATGGCTTTGATTTAATTCGACGGATTATATGATAGAAAGAGGGATTGATGTTGGGTCAGTCTCTCTTTTTTTGTTTCTGGAAGAGGCTTATTCTTTCTTTTTCTACTATTGTTTCTGATTGTTTTCTTCTGTCATATTTTGATTGAAAACACCGTTCTTTTATCGGTTGCTGCAAGTTTAACGTAAAAAAGTGTGTTTCAGGGCAAAATTTTTTAGTATGTTTTGAAATGCTGTTAAA
>CALUIV010000042.1 GCA_944320775.1 uncultured Paraprevotella sp.
GGTGACTATAGTTCAGTTGGTTAGAGCGTCAGATTGTGGTTCTGAATGTCGTGGGTTCGAGTCCCACTAGTCACCCCAACAGTAGAGAGAAGAATTATAATTAATTCCTTCTCTCTTTTTTATATATAAAGAACAAATACTATATAGAAAATAAAAAGGGCTTCCAATGCCATTCTATGTAAAAGCAAAGGAAGCCATTATCTTTCTGACCTTACTTAGACAATTCATCTAACTTACCGGCAGTAGCAGCATCTGAAGGACGTGTCATATCAGGCGATAATACCTTTCCATTTGCATCCAACAAGATAAAGCGCGGAATTCCGGTTACCCCATAAGCTTGCATCAGCTCTTGATCATTTCCGAAATGTAATTGAATACCGCCCAATTGCTGATCTTTCACCATCTTTTCCCATTTCGACTTATCCATATCACAAGAGATACTTACGAAATGAATCTTATCTCCATATTTCTCCTCTAATTTTTTCAAATATGGCAATTCTGCCCGACATGGTGGGCACCATGTAGCCCAAATATCAATATAAACCGGTTTTCCTTTCAAATCTGCCAATGTTACTGTTTTTCCATTTATATCTTTATACGAAAAACCTGGAGACTGTTCTCCTACTTTTACTTCAGAACCGGCAACGGGAATCAACGTACTTTCTATCATTCCAGCATATCCCTTTAACACTCCTCCAAAAGAAAGCGTCAAAGCCAATAACGAAACCTTTAAAAATCCTTTTTTCATTTCTTCTTCGTTTAAAAGACCCAATTGAGTCTGATTAATATAATAAACTCTAAGGCTCAAAGATAACAAAAAAGGTGCCCTTTTGAGGCACCTTTTTTCAACTATAATAAAAATTAATATTTTTACCAATTAATTTGCTGGTTGAGCCGGTGTTTCAGCAGGAGCTTCAGTCTCAGCTGGAACCTGACTTGCATCAAATCCCGGCAAATTATTGGCATTCGTTGCTTTTTGCTCAGTTGCTGATTTCATTAAAACTGATTCAGCACCAGTAGAAGCTTTTGGCAAAAAGAAAACAGACAAAATACTGAACACTACCAACAAGGCAGCCAAAGTCCATGTTGCCTTCTCTACTACATCCGTAGTTTTGCGAACGCCCATAATCTGGTTTGATGATGAAAAACTAGATGCAAGTCCACCTCCTTTTGATTCCTGAATCAAAACGATGAGACACATCAATACAGCCACAATAATGGTTAGAATAATAAGTAATGTGTACATTTTTTATATTATTTATATTTGTTATTTATAATCAGTTTCTCTAAAAAACGTATTTGGTCTGCAAAGTAACGATTTTTTTTTGGATTTTTCAAACTTAATTTCCGGATAATTTCTATAGCCTTCGCATATCTTCCTTGTTTTATATAGATTTTAGCCAACGTTTCGGTTAAAAACTCATCATCCTCAAGAATCTGATCTTGTCCGGAAGGCACAAACGATTCCGTTTGCACTGTTTCCTCCTCTTGATCAGCACTATCTTTGGGCAGTTTGAAACGTCCCCCTGACTTACCGATAAAATCATCAATCAATTCCTGATGCGCCATCGGTAAAGCTTCCTGTTTTTCATTTGCCTCTGTTTCATTTTCATTCAGCAACATATAGGCAATATAATCAGTTGTTACATCTGCAGCTCGTGGCTTACGCACCCGCTCTTCTGGACGCTTCGAAAGAAAAGTATTGATCAACACATCAGTCCGTTCACGATCTTCATCTGTAGAAAAACCTGCTCCAATTCTACGATGTTCCTCTTGTTTCTTCAATTCCGAACATAATTTTTCTCCTTCAAGATAGAAAAACAAAATACGCCGGTCTACATAAAGTGCAGCTTTTTTCAACTCCTCTCCAAATGTCCGATCATGCAACTGATAAAGATTACGCAAATATAGTATCCGCACAATTTGAAAATACGGATAACGCACAACCATTCGCGCCAGCATCGGCAAAGTACTGGCATTTAGTTTTTCGGGATTTAAGATATATTCGGTCAAATTCAGCTCCATCGGATTCAAGTTAAGGGGTATATCTTACCAGTTGGCTACAGTTGCATTAAAAATCTGGTCAACAATATCTTTTACCATTTGAGTTACCAATTCTTCCTGGACAGCTGTCAACTGTTGTGAAGAATCATATTCAGCTGTTGCCGAAAACTGGCGTTCAAAATCCTCCGTATGATTTTTGTTGTTGACAAAACGCACATTAACCGTCATTTTCAACTGTACCTGAGATGCAAGTCCATCTGCAGAAATAGACTTATTGTATTGTTCATAACCAGTGATTTCTCCAGCAATTTGCAAATCACCGTTTCTGATTACCTGAATCAATTTGGTTTGTGTCGCAAAAACATCCGTCAGACGATTATTAAAAATAGACTGCATTGGTGCCCAAGTATAAGCAGAACGCAAAGGAAACGGTGTTATCTGTATGGTCTTAGTCTTTTCATAATCAATGGAAGCACCATTAAATTTATAAGTGACTGTACACGACACCATCGCCAGCAACGCCAGACATACAAAAAAATATCTGTTAATTATCTTTGTCCAGACCATATTCTTTAATTTTTCGATATAACGTTCTCTCCGAAATATTCAAATCATGAGCAGCACCCTTTCTGCGCCCCCGGTTCTTTTCTAAAGCCTTCACAATCATTTGTCGTTCCCAATCGTTTAAAGCCAACGATTCTTCAACGTATTCCTCAGGTGTCTGAATATCCTCCTCATCATGACGGTGATCAGAAGAAACATGCGAAACAGGACGTACCACTTGAGGCTGTTGTACGGGATAAGATACAGGCTGCGGAAAATAAGCAACCTGATGTTCAGGCGACACTGTCTGTACAGACTGGTTGGCCGGAGCAGAGGTCATATTCTGTTGTTGATTATGTACTAATTTTTTCAGCTCTGTAACATCATTACGCAAATCAAACAGAATTTTATAAAGAATTTCACGCTCATTCTCAAAAGAATGTTGCTCTTTACTGTTACAAGGCACCAAATCGTGTGAAACCGGCGTATCCGGAACATATTGCTGAAGTAATTCCGGAGTAATGATCCGTTCCGGAGATAGAATTGAAATCTGTTCCGTGACATTCTTCAATTGCCTGATATTTCCCGGCCAAGGATAAGAACGCAACTTTAATTTAGCTTCTTCAGTAAGTTCTATCGGTTCCGGCATATTATATTTATTAGCCGTGTCCATAGCAAATTTTTTGAAAAGCAACGGTATATCATCAGGACGTTCCCGTAATGCTGGTATTTTAATTGGAATTGTATTTAACCGATAAAACAAATCCTCACGAAAACGACCGTCACGGATAGCCTGAGCCATATTTACATTAGTTGCAGCAACGATACGTACGTCTGTCTTACGTACTTCACTCGAACCAACCCGTATATATTCACCCGATTCCAGCACACGCAATAAACGCGCCTGGGTAGACAAAGGCAATTCTCCTACTTCATCCAAAAACAATGTACCACCATTTGCAGCACCAAAGTATCCCTCACGCTCACCGATCGCACCAGTAAAAGCTCCTTTTTCATGACCAAAAAGTTCCGAATCAATTGTTCCTTCCGGTATTGAACCACAGTTTACGGCAAAATACTTTTTTGTTTTGCGCATACTGTTTTCATGAATAATACGTGGCATGACTTCTTTACCTACACCACTTTCACCTGTAATCAATACAGACAATTCTGTCTTGGCTACTTGCAAAGCTATGTCTATGGCATGATTAAGGCCTTCGGAATTACCCACGATATTATATCGTCTTTTTATCGTTTGAATGTCGACTGTATTCATTTGTCTCACCTGATTATGCTGACAAAATTACATAAAAAATCCATATTTACGCTATTTTGACAGTAGTTTTTGAACTTTTTGAGGAGTCGGTTTGCATATCTCACCTTTTTTTACGAATATTGCAATGTTATATGTTTTACAGCATAAAAACAAGGTTTGGAGAACAAATCAAATAAATGAAAACAACATGAATTTAGCAGAATTATCCGCACGCGTGCGTTCGACAATGAAATCAGAGGATACGGAAGGTAAATTCGAACTCTATGTAACTCGTACACCCGGTTTCCTATGGGCTTTATTATTCAAAAAACTGCATGTTCACCCCATCGCAGTAACCATCCTTTCTATTCTAATAGGAAGTGCCGCTGGTTTTTTCTTCTGGTTTGATAATATTATCATGAATCTCATCGGTATGTTTTTGCTGATATGGGCCAACTGGTATGATTGCGCAGACGGCCAATTGGCCAGAATGACAGGGAAAACAACCTTAATCGGACGAATCCTTGACGGTTTTGCAGGCGATGTCTGGTTTTTCTCCATCTACGTTTTTCTTGCTCTGCGTCTGAACGAAAGTTGGGGTATTTGGATTTGGATCATCGGTGCTTTTGCCGGTTTCCATTGTCATGCCAAACAATGTGCATTAGCAGATTATTACCGAAACATTCATCTTTTTTTTCTGAAAGGCGAAAAAGGTAGTGAATTGGATCGATATCAGCAACAAATAGACAAAATGCATCATTTACACTGGAATAAACGGGAATGGTTTGAAAAAATCTATCTTTTTTTCTATTCTCGTTATACCAGAGGCCAAGAAAAAATGACCCCTAAATTCCAACGTTTTTTCCGTCTCCTGCAACAACATTATGGTAATGACATTCCTCAAGATCTCCGCAACCAATTCCGTCAGGCCAGTTTACCCCTGATGAAATATACTAATATTCTTACATTCGATGCTCGTGTCGGTGTTCTATTCCTATCTTTGCTGATAAACCAGCTTTGGATTTATTTCTTTTTTGAGATTGTCATTCTGGAAGGTTTACGTTATTATACACGTCATATACATGAAGCCTTTTGCGACAAATTTGCTCAAGAAATAATAGAGCGAAAGACTAACGAACAGAACATTTAAGATGAAAACAAAAGTCGTCGCTCTTTTATTGGCCGGAGGCCACGGTTGCCGCATGCATCATGAACGTCCCAAACAATTTCTGGAAATTAACGGACGTCCGGTTTTTTTGTACACCATGCAAACTTTCGAACAACATCCAGAAATCGACCAAATTTTCATTGTTTGTGAGAAAGAATGGGAAGAGTATGTAAAAAATCAAACGGTAAAGGCAGGATTTCGCAAATTCTCAGGTACTTTCCCTGCAGGAACGACTAGTATGGAATCGATCCGAAATGGCATTCTTGGTATTGCAGAAACGATGAAAACTGAAACTGACCCGATCATTATGACCCATGATTCTGTCCGACCGTTAATCTCAGAACAATTGATCACGGAAAACTTGCAGACCTGTCGCAAACATGGGAATGCCATTACTGGTATAACAAGCTGTGAAGCATACATCATAAGTTCAGATGGCAAACATTCGGAAGGACTTATCCCCAGAGAAGCATTATACAGGGCGCAAACTCCTCAGACTTTCCGGCTTTCTGAACTATTAAATATTTTCGAACAGGCCAAACAAAAAAACATTTTAAATTCACAATCGCTTTACACACTGGCAGCAACCTTAGAACGGCCTTTATTTATTTCGCAAGGAGACGAACTGAATTTCAAACTGACCGTGCCAACAGACATTGAAGTATTCAATGCAATCGTTACATACAAAAACAGATAATGTAGAAAATATATTGTTAAAATATGAAAGCAATTCATATTTTACTCTTGTTGTCAAGATTCCCCAAACACACAAGATGGAATATAGCAAAAAAAGCAAATACCTTCTTAGTATATTCCATCTTGTGTTTAAAAAACTAAATATCGCTCTCAAAACATCTTTTATACAGCTAGTTTCTTTCCTTTTGATTACCAATCTTCATAAGCAAAATACCGACTACAATCCACACCATTTCCCGTAAGCGGATAATCAAACTAGTATATACCCCATAGGCACCTGAAAGAGCCAAGCCACCAATAGCTAAGGCAAAACCTCCCTCACGAGCTCCCAATTGCATCGGCATGAAAAAAAACAAATTGGCAAAAAGCGAAGTAAAGGCCTGGATCAAAACACAATCCCAATATGAAACGTGGTCTGTCAGAATGAGCAAAGTAAACATAACTTCAAGACATCCTACCAATCGTGCACCAAACTCCCAAAATAAAGATTCATAAAACACACGTTTACTTTGTCTGTGCAACTCGGCAATCTGCTGATCGATACGGACTAACGAAGCTTCATTGTGTGCAATAAAATGCTCGGCCCATGAACGACAAAACGGTATCCGCAACAATAAGCGAAGTCCACGCAAAGCCAGTCCATAACGATATCCTTTCATAAAAAAATAAATGCCAAGCACGCAAAATATTGCAAAAACGGCCATTAAAGCCATCATGCCACTTTCCATTGTCGAACCATATAAACCTAAATAGAGTAAAATAGAAACGCCCCAAAAACAGAAATGAGAAAAAATATGCATCATCGAATGCAGAATAACACTAGATACAGCTGTTTCTTTTCCAATCCTAGGAGCTATTTCCATAATCCGATAAGGTTCCCCCCCCAATAATCCTACAGGAGTAACATAATTCAACGAAAAACCGGTAACCGTATATTTATACAGTTTCCAAAAAGGAACCCGTCGCTCACGTTCAGTCACAAAAGATGAAATGATGATGCTCCATGCCCTTGTATTCATCATATAGATAAAAAACCAAAGAGCGATTATAGCCGGAAACCAATAACCGGCACGACGAATATTTTGAAAGACCTCCTGATAAGGCATTTCAAAATTACAGAGCATCACCACAATTGCGACAAGACCTATCAGAAAAAAGATATTTCTGAGTTTTGCTTTCATTCGTTTTCGTCAGCAGCTGTCAAATTCAACGTATCACTATCGTCTCGCTTCTCATAATATTGTTTTCTAAGTGGCCGTGCATAAGCCTCATCAAAACGCAAACGATTACGATAAACATCTATAGCTGTAAAAATAGCCTGACGCATAGATGCTTCGTCCGCAAGTCCTTTGCCAGCTATATCATAAGCCGTACCATGATCAGGTGATGTACGAACCAATGGTAAACCAGCTGTATAATTTACCCCGTTACTCATAGACAAAGCCTTGAAAGGTGCTAATCCCTGATCATGATACATCGCCAAAACTCCATCATAATCAGCAAATGCTCCTGAACCGAAAAAGCCATCTGCCGGAAACGGTCCGAAACAATAGATTCCTTTTTGCGAAGCTAATTCCATAGCCGGTTGAATAACTTCAGTCTCTTCCGAACCAAGCAATCCATGATCGCCAGCATGTGGATTGAGCGCCAAAACAGCTATACGCGGATTGGAAATACCAAAATCACGTTTAAGTGCACGGTCAAAAATCTGTAATTTCTGCAAAACGGCCTCTTGCGTAATCGCATCAGCAATTTTACGTACCGGCAAATGTGTAGTGACTAAGGCAACACGCAGACTGTCATTCATCAGAATCATCAGCGCTTCTGCTCCATCACCCACACAAGTCTGTATATACTCTGTATGTCCCGGGAAATGAAATTCATTACTCTGAATCGTATATTTGTTTATTGGTGCTGTAACCAAAACATCAATAAGACCAGAACGATAATCCAAGATCGAACGTTCCAAAGCGAGCAGAGCAGCATGTCCACTTTCTTTTGTCGGTTTTCCGAACTCGATTTTGACTTCATCCTCCATGCATGTTACAAGATTCACCTTACCTTCTACAGCATCTTCTGCCCGTTCTATTGTAAGAAAGTTCGTAGTCAGTTCCAAAGCCTTACGATGGAACGAAGCTATCTTAGGAGAACCATATATAATCGGCTGACAAAGATCCAACATACCCGGTTCTGAAAAGATTTTCAAAATAACCTCATAACCGACTCCATTGATATCACCATGAGTGATACCCACTCTTATTTTTCCTTTTTCCATAAAATTTCTTTAATTATTTTTTACTAGCCGTTATTTCTACCTCTGGAATATCCAGTTCCAATTCGGCCTCTTTTTCCTTATGCAAATTAAGCGTATACAATGCTCCTTCCAACCGGCGGATCAAACCTCTTTTCATTTTTTCGGGAGCAAAGACAAATCCTTCAACAACAATCACCCGATTATTAACCGTATCCACACGTGAATGACTGACAAAAGGTCCTCCCATTCCATCGTTCTCCATCTGCCACAATCCTCTTGTTTCCAAAGCATACTGATGCTTTACTGTAATTGGTTTAACAAATGTACAAGCGGTATCAGTTGCCATATACATATCAGGCATAGAACCGGGAATATTCATTCTCATAAATGAATCACGCTTGGCCAGAACATATTGCTTATTGAATGTTTGCGGTCCTTCATACGGATAAGCATACATACAAATATTGACCATAGCCGTTGCCGAATTAGATGAAGTCCAAAAGAAATCTTTTCCTTTTTTGTAACTTTGAATCTCATCTGGAGCCCAAAACTCACAATCAAACATTTCACGAGCCAAATCCGCAACCAATTTAGAATGTTTTGTCTTCAATTGTTTTACTAAACGATTCATCTCGATACGGACAAAAAAATCAATTATCCGATCTGTATTTTTTGTAACAAATTCAGCAAACTCCTTTTCATTGGGGCTTTGTATGCGGAGAATTACCTGAGAACGGGCATATTCATCACGTACATAGCGCATTTTGGTCTGGGTATACTCTTTGTCATTGATATCTACAATGATAATATTACGGAAAATATTCAATATCTGATTAAATCGTTTCGGATCTGTCTGCGAAATCCGAAAAGACCGTTCCGGCTGAGGCAATCCAGGTAAATCCGTATCCAAGACATCAAACAAGGCACGACCGGCCGGCCGTTGCCATAATGAATCATCTACGACCACCATCATTTCATAAGGACGACCACTTGCTGCCGGTTTGGCCAATTCACCATCGCAAGAAGACAATGCAAAAAGGGAACACAAAACAACTCCCCATATTTTTAAAGATTTCATACGATCGTATTTTAATTAATTAATTAAATTTCAATTCCCTGTTGCTTCGCTGTACTCAACAAGCCACAAGCTGCAAATATATCCTCACCCCTAGAAGCCCGAATCGTTGTAAAGATACCATGACGGGTCAGATAATCCCGAAGATATAACATAGTTTCTTCTGAGGCTCCTTTAAGTTCATCCACCCCAGGTATCTGATGAAAACGAATCAAATTAATACGACAGTCAAGCCCACGTAACAAACGAATCAATTCACGGGCATGTCGCTGAGAATCATTTACGCCACCAAAAACAATATATTCAAAAGAAAGTCTTCGCTGATGGGAGAAATCATACTGGCGCAACAAGTCTGTAATTTCAGTAATAGAAAAACTTTTTTCGGCAGGCATGACTGCAGCCCGTTCTGCTGGAAACGGATTATGCAAGCTAATGGCCAAATGACAATCGCTTTCGTCCAAGAAACGTTTCAACCCTTTTTTCAGTCCCACAGAAGAAACCGTAATACGTTTCGGACTCCAAGCATAACCATAATCAGCCGTCAACAATTCTGTTGCCTGTAATACTGCATCCAAATTGTCAAAAGGTTCTCCTTGGCCCATAAAAACGACATTAGTCAATAAATCGCGCTCGGGTAAAGAATACAACTGATTCAAGATATCAGTCACTGTCAGATTACCTGAAAAGCCTTGCTTTCCCGTCATACAAAAACGACAGTTCATCTTACATCCTACTTGAGAAGAAACACAAAGTGTAGCCCGGTCGGCCTCGGGAATAAATACCGTTTCTATGTAATCTCCCTTTAATGTCTGATAAAGATATTTGACTGTTCCATCGACAGAACGCTGTGCCTCCACAGGTTCAGTACAACCAATTATGTATTTTTCAGAAAGTTTCTCACGATTACGCACGGAAATATTCGTCATTTCGTCAATCGTCCGTACTTTTTTATCGTAAATCCAACCGGCAATCTGTTTTGCTGTAAAAGCAGGCAATCCCGCTTGCGCCACCACCTCTTTCAGTTGGGTCAACGTCATTCCCAATAATGGTGTCTTCAAAGGCGTATTCATCTGTTCCATGCTAAAAAACCAATTCAATCATAGGCAAAGTTACGGAAAATGTGAAAACTTTCACAGTAATACCATACATATTTTGTATATTTGCGAAAGTAAATATATAAAATTAACATCAAACCATACGACTATGAGACAGCGTATCGACTGTTTTATCCCTTATCAGAATAGAGCACAAGTAGAACCGGTTCTGAACGAACTGGAGGCTTGTAAAAGTATCAACAACATATTTCTTCTATCACTTCCCGAAAGTGAAAAGCCTACCCCTGAGGCTTATCCGATCATCATGACTGATTCTTTGCTCGACTCATCAACAATACACCATATGGCACAACATGCCACAGCAGACTATTGTTTGTTCTATACAAAAACCCAGCCTTTACAACTGGGTTATTTTGCCATAGAACGTCTGATGAATGTTGCCGGCGATTATGATGCTCCCATGGTTTATTCCGATCATTTTATTATAAAAAATGGCGAGCGCCAATATTGTCCTGTCATAGACTATCAGCAAGGTAGTTTACGTGATGATTTTCAAACAGGTTCCCTACTCCTTATCCGTACAAAAGATCTGAAAGCTTATACGGAAGAGAATTCCAATACCTCCTACCATTATGCCGGATTGTATGATCTGCGCCTGTTTCTAAGCCGACGGGGTACAATTTTCCATTTGAAAGAAACCCTCTATACAGAAATGGAAACTGACACAAGAAAAAGTGGAGAAAAGAATTTTGATTATGTGGACCCAAAGAACCGAGAAGCACAAATCGAAATGGAACAAGCATGTACCAACCATTTGAAAGCCATTAATGCATATCTTGAACCGGACGAATTTGACGAAATCAAATTTGACGCCAGTTATTTTGAATATGAAGCATCGGTAATTATCCCCGTAAGAGATCGGGTAAAAACCATCGGAGATGCCATTCAAAGCGTTCTATCCCAAAAAACATCATTTAAATACAATCTCATCGTAGTTGATAACCATTCCAGCGATGGGACAACAGAAAAAATTGATGAATTTGCTTCCGACAGCAGACTCATCCATATCATTCCGGAACGTTATGATCTGGGAATAGGCGGCTGCTGGAATATGGCCGTACACCACCCTGATTGCGGTCGCTTTGCCGTACAACTTGATTCAGACGATCTTTATAGTAATAACGATACACTCCAAAAAATTGTAGATGTATTCTATACACAACAGGCTGCAATGGTGATCGGATCATACCGAATGACAAACTTCAATCTGGAAACTTTACCTCCTGGAATAATCGACCATAAAGAATGGACTCCTGAAAATGGCCGGAACAATGCACTAAGAATAAATGGTCTGGGAGCACCAAGGGCATTTTTCACACCTGTGTTACGTGAACTGCAGGTACCCAATACCAGCTATGGAGAAGATTATGCACTCGGACTATGTTTCTCTCGTCGCTATCGAATTGGACGAATTTTCGAAGAACTCTACCTCTGTCGACGTTGGGAAGGAAATTCCGACGCAGCGCTAAGTATTGAAAAAGTGAATGCAAATAACCGATACAAAGATCAGTTACGAACAATTGAAATAAAAGCGCGCCAGAATCTGAACAAAAAGTGGAATCATCATGTTAATGCGCAAGAAGTTCAGGATTTCTTCAATAAACAACTGGAAATCTGGGAAGAAGCAGCACAACGTTATGAAGACTTAAATAAACAGGTAAAAACCAAAGAATTAAGTCACGATGAACACACACTCGAAGTACAGTTCAACCCTGCACGTATCATATCAACTGGAGCACGCATTGATAAAGAAACGCTAACTAAACGTCCGTGTTTCCTATGTGACCTAAACCGTCCCAAAGAACAACTAGCATTAATGTTGGAAGGAAAATATCAACTGTTGGTAAACCCATTTCCTATTTTGCCCCAACATTTTACGTTGCCCACACGACGCCATACGCCACAAACTATAGCAGCTCATTTCAGTACACTACGCCATATGGCCTGGAATATGCCCGAACACATCGTATTCTACAACGGACCAGTATGCGGTGCTTCCGCTCCCGACCACATGCATTTGCAGGCCGGCAGCAGAAATATCGTGCCTATAGAACGCGACTGGAAAATTTACGAAAACATGATGGAAAAACTCTATCCATTATCTCCACAACAAGAAGCTGCTTTGGAAGAAACCGGAAGAGTTTCATCCGGATGCGGACTCTATTTACTCACAGGGTATGTCTGTCCTGCATTTGTTATTCGAACATTACCCAGCGAAAACGAATGCGTTTTATTCCAGAAACTGTATCATGCACTTCCTGTTTTCCCAGGAGAGCAAGAGCCGCGCATGAATATCATTTGCTGGCGACAATCCTGGATGGCCGGTCGTGAAGAAGAACTGGTAACAGTTATCTTCCCTAGAAAAAAACATCGTCCCGACTGTTATTCAGCAGAAGGAGCTGAACAAATACTGATCAGTCCGGGTGCATTAGATATGGGTGGCCTGATTATTACGCCACGCGCTGAAGATTTCGATCGAATAACATTCGACAATGTAGCAGCAATATTAAATGAAGTGACATTATCCAAAGAAGAACTAACCCCGGTCATCAATGTAATCAAAGAAGTTTCAACCGAAAATCCTCAAGAAAAGAAAACCGAGGAAGAAGAAGTCAAGTATCAAGAACCGGATGTCACTGTAGGAATTATGAGCAGAAGAAAAATCCGTTTTTCACTGAATACCAACTATCTGGCAAAGGGGGCAATCGTACGCGGTGAACAAGAAGTAGAATGTAGCGAAGGAGGTATCCTTTGGAATGGAAATCTTTATCGTGAACTTACGTTTACACCTCAGGAAAAATTTGCCTCATTCTCTCTTTATGACGTCACAATTGGTATCCGTTTCCACTGGCAAAGACAAGAAACTCAAATTTTCAGCGGAACATTGAAACTGATCGTTGAAGAAGAAAAAATAACCGCAATCAATATCTTACCAGTCGAAGACTATCTGATCAGTGTCATTTCAAGCGAAATGAACGCATCTTGCTCAATCGAATTTCTAAAAGCATCAGCTGTCATCAGCAGAAGCTGGTTGTACGCCCAAATGAAGAAACGGAAGCAGATGGACGACAATTCTCATGGATTCTTCTCCTTTATAAAAACAGATTCTGAAATAATCCGATGGTATGACCGCGAAGATCATACTTCATTTGACGTATGTGCCGATGACCATTGCCAGCGTTACCAAGGTATCACCCGAGCCAGTAATCAGCGTGTGGTAGAAGCCATCAAAGCAACGCGTGGTGAAATACTCATGCACGACGGAGATATTTGCGATGCCCGTTTTTCTAAATGTTGTGGTGGAGTTACAGAAGAATATAAATATTGCTGGGAAGACAAACAATTGCCTTATTTGATCTCCCTGCGCGACACGGCTCCAGAAAACACAGAGGGTATACGTCCGGTATTTCCAGATCTATCCCGCGAAGACGAAGCAGAAAAATGGATTCGTAGTAACCCGCCATCATTCTGTAACACGAATGATCAGGAAATTCTGGCACAAGTACTCAATGACTACGATCGGGAAACTCCAAACTACTACCGATGGACCGTAGAATACAGCCAGGAAGAATTAGCTGAAATCATAAAAGAAAATATGCGTATTGATTATGGTAAGATTATCGATCTAATTCCAGTTGAACGCGGTCATGGTGGTCATTTGAGTCGTCTGAAAATTATCGGAACAGAACATACCATGACCATTGGCAAAGAACTCGAGATTCGTAGAGTACTCAGTACCTCACATTTATACAGTTCTGCATTTATCGTAGAAAAACAGGATATGGACTCTGATGGTATTCCCGGACGTTTCATCATTCATGGAGCCGGATGGGGGCATGGTGTCGGCATGTGCCAGATTGGTGCTGCTGTCATGGGTGCCAAAGGGTATAAATACCAAGAGATCCTGCAACATTACTACGAGAACACAGAAATCCTAAAAGTGTATAGATAAAAAACAGACTGATTGAAATTCTTATGAAAAATAATACCCTCAGAGCATGGAAATGGATTCCTTCGCTTTATATAGCAGAAGCATTACCATACGTTGCCGTCATGACCGTTTCGGTTATGATGTATAAACGTCTGGACATATCCAATACAGATATTGCCCTATACACAAGTTGGCTCTATTTACCATGGGTCATCAAACCTTTATGGAGTCCGTTTGTAGATCTGATCAAAACAAAAAGATGGTGGATCCTGACCATGCAATTACTGATCGGCGCCGGTCTAGCCGGAGTAGCATACACAATCCCAACAAGTTATTTTTTTCAGACATCACTGGCTTTTTTCTGGCTCATGGCATTCAGTAGTGCTACCCACGACATTGCTGCTGACGGATTCTACATGCTAGAACTTAACACACATGAACAAGCACTTTATGTAGGTATTCGCAGTACTTTTTACCGGATCGGAACTATTGCCGGACAAGGGTTGTTGATCATGCTTGCCGGAACACTGGAAGCTTATACAAAACGAATCGCATATTCCTGGAGTCTGACATTTTATGTATTGGCAGGCTGTTTTCTGGCCATGCTGATCTACCATTATTTTGTTTTGCCACATCCTAAAACAGATAGACCGTTAAAAACGACTTCAGCCGGTCAATTAGCAAAAGACTTCTTCAAAACGTTCATCACTTTCTTCCAAAAGCCACAGGCAGGAACAGCTATTCTTTTTATGTTGCTTTACCGGTTGCCAGAAGCTCTACTTGTGAAAATCTGCAACCTCTTTCTAATTGATCCGGTAACCAAAGGAGGACTAGGTCTTTCTACCCAAGAAGTTGGACTCGTACAAGGAACTGTAGGCGTGTTAGGACTTACTTTCGGTGGAATAATTGGCGGCATTGCCGTTTCAAAAGGAGGATTGAAGAAATGGCTTTGGCCAATGGTGGCCAGTCTGACAATCCCCGACCTGGTTTACGTCTATTTAAGCTATTTCAGCGATCATTCCATTCCCGTGATCAGTAGTTTAGTTTTCATTGAACAACTGGGATACGGATTCGGTTTTACAGCTTATATGCTCTACCTTATTTATTATTCACGAGGCACACAACAAACAGCTCATTATGCAATTTGCACGGCATTCATGGCATTGTCCATGATGCTTCCGGGCATGATTGCCGGCTGGCTACAGGAGGCTGTCGGTTATAAAATTTTCTTTCTGGTCGTTATGTTATGCTGCTTGATCACTGTCGGTGTTTCAGCCTTATTACATATAGATCCGAAATTTGGAAAAGAGCGAGAATAACCAAACAAATGATAAGAAAATCTTAAAAGCTTAATTAAAAACAGTCGCTAATTCGTAAAAAAAGACTATTTTTTTGCAATAAAGAAACATTATTTTTATCTTTGTGGCTCAATAAAAATCCTTTTATACTCTAATTTAAACATTTTCAACCAATGAAAAAACTGAATTACTTGTTAGCCGGTGCATTAGCCATGCTGATGTCATGGTCTCCGGTTCAAGATGTCAATGCAGCACAAAAAGGTGAGAAAAGTGAGTTGAATTATCACTTTACTACCAAGTGGAAACGTGGCAAAGACGGTGTTATCCGTACAGTAGTACCAAAACGTGAAAAAGGACAAGAACATGTATTGGAGCTCAAGACAGAAAAGCTCCCAGTTGTACGCGTCGGTTTCGTAGGTTTAGGTATGCGTGGTCCCGGTGCTGTAGAACGCTTCACACATATGAAGGATGTAGGCTTGAACGTACAAATCGTTGCTCTTTGCGATCATGAAGAAAGTCGTGCAAAAAGCGTAAACGAAAACATTGTTAAAAAAGCCGGTTTGCCAGGAGCAGACATTTATAGCGGTGCTGAAGGCTACAAACAGCTTTGCGAACGTAACGACATTGACCTCGTTTATGTAGCAACGGATTGGAATCACCACGTACCTGTAGCTCTTTATGCTATGGAACATGGCAAACATGCAGCAATCGAAGTTCCTTCTGCTATGAGCTTAAAAGATTGCTGGGATTTAATTAACATGTCAGAAAAGACTCGTAAACATTGTATTCAGTTGGAGAACTGCTGCTATGACTTCTTCGAAATGAATACTTTGTATATGGCAAAGAAAGGTCTTTTCGGTGAAGTAATCCGCGGTGAGGGTGCTTATATCCATGATTTGAGCGATTTCTGGGCTTACTATTGGAAAAAAGACAAAAACGACAAATTGGGATGGCGTTTGGAATACAACAAACTTCACAAAGGTGATGTTTACGCAACTCACGGCCTTGGCCCTGTAGCACAGGCAATGAATATTCACCGTGGCGACCGTATGACAATCTTAACCGCTATGGATACAAAATCTGTCATTGGTAAAGCTTTAGTTGAGAAAGCAACCGGTGAAGAATGCACTGATTTCCAGAACGGTGATCATACAACAACTTTGATCCGTACGGAAAAAGGTAAGGTTATCGAGATCCAGCATAATGTAATGACCCCGCAGCCTTACAATCGTAAATATCAGTTGACTGGTACTAAAGGTTTTGCAAACAAATATCCAGTAGAAGGCTATGCTTTGCAGGGTAAGGAAGTAAAATTGGATGGTGTACCTAACCACGAAAATCTTTCTGCTCACGGCTTCTTGCCAGCTGAGGCTCACAAAGCATTGGTAAAACAATATCAACACCCATTGATTACTGAAATTGGTGAAAAAGCAAAGAATGTAGGTGGACACGGTGGTATGGACTTCATCATGGACTATCGTATGGTTTACTGTTTGCAAAATGGTTTGCCAATGGATATCGATGTTTATGACTTGGCTGAATGGTGCTGTCTTGCAGAATTGGGTTATTTGTCAATGAGCAATAATTGCGCACCTGTTGAAGTTCCTGACTTCACTCGTGGATATTGGAATACTCTTGACGGATTCAAGATGTACACAACTCCGACTACATGGTATTAATTATGATAAGATAAATTAGTCTCATATCATCATTACAACTGGAAAAGATAAACGCATTCAAACGTATCTTTTCCAGTTTATTTTTTCTACAATTAATCTTACTTTCAACAGTTACAAATAGAACTAAAAGTTCAAAAAAACAAAGAAAACATGCTGAACAACATCTTTTCAGATTTGTTAATTCTAAAAAAAAAGTATTATCTTTGCATCGTTATCCTGAAAACAATCTTTTTACCTTAAACAAAAACTAATACCTAAAAACTAGAAAACAAGGGTCGCTGTGAAGCGACCCTTGTTTTATTATACAACTCTAAATACACAATTCCTTACTCTACTCCATTCCGATCAATATGAATATGACTCAAACAAAATTCAACTCAACCAGAACAAAAACAATATTGAATATAACTATTATCAAATTATTTAATAACTTTATCATAAATCATCAAATAAATCAAAAACAATGAATAAAAACTTTGTAATTACGGGTGGAGCCGCAGGTATAGGACGCTGTCTTGTCGAATATTTTGCAGCAAAAGGGCACACAATATACTTTATAGATAAAGACCCAGAACCAACAGAAGAATTGATTAAACGAATGCATCGGATAAACCAACAAGTAACAGGGTATGTAGGCGACATTGCAGAAAAAGAGACTTTAGAAAAATTTGTGCAGAAAATACTTATAGAACACCCAGAAGGAATTCATTGCCTTATCAACAACGCTTGCCTAATGCATGGTGGCATCTTAAAAGACTGTAGCTATGATGATTTTCTGTATGTACAGCGCATCGGAGTTGCAGCACCATATATGCTCGCCCTGCTCTTTAAGGAACATTTTTGCGGACTGGGATCAATTGTGAACATCTCATCAACACGTGCTTTTCAATCTCAACCCAACACAGAATCTTATACTGCAGCAAAAGGAGGTATCACTGCTCTAACTCATGCATTGGCTATAAGTCTACAAGGTATTGCTCGTGTCAATTCCATTGCTCCCGGTTGGATAGATACAAAAGATTATCATGATGAACCTACAATTAATCAGCCTGTCACAAACAGCGACCTCGAACAACATCCTTCTGGACGAATTGGAAATCCTATGGATATTGCACATGCAGTCGAATTTCTTTGTGATGAACAAAACTCATTTATAAATGGAGAGAATATCACAATAGACGGAGGAATGAGTCGACTAATGGTCTACCATAACGACTATGGATGGACCTATAATAAATAAAATGATAGGAAAGAAACTATTTCAAATAAAAATATTTCTCTTTAAATTTTCAAGGATGGATTTTATGAAATTCACCCTTGAAAATTTAATCATAAAAACGATTCCATTTTAAACCGTTTATTATTGTAAAACATGGACTTGATCGGGGGTACTACTTATTTTTTCCTCTATTCGTTCCAATTTTTTCTCTAGTTCATTCAAGTCAGATTCTTGCTTCACAATCTCAATTTCCGTCTCCTTTATCAGATTCTCAAATTCATTCATTTCTTTCTTTTGGAATTGCTCATATTCTTCTTTAGACAAATTCAATCCAATCCCATTAGGCAAACAATTCCATTCTGTAACTATTTGTCTATGCAGCTCTAAAGCATCTTGTGGCAACAAGGAAATAAATTCCATATATCCATAATAAAAGGAATTAAGCGAATGTTGAAAGCCTCGAAAATTCAAATCAACCATCATCAAACTTAATTTAGAAAAATCATTCCGATCTAGCTTATCTTGTATAAAATCAAACTGATGATTTAAATCGTCAAACATAGCTTGATACGTCTGACAAAACGCATCAAGCTCCGCCACGTTTGTATCATACAATCCTAAAAGAAATGTCCTGTATTCATTAATCTCAAAATCAGGTTTACCTTGTCCTAAATAGAGTTTATTTACCTCATTGCGGTAATGATTTATTGCTTGATACATATCATCCTTTAATATTCGTAATTTAACTGTATCTTGAGTACCCTCATATCCTTCACAAAAACGCTCCCATTCCTGCTGTAAATTACTATTATCAGTACCAAGAAGGTTCATCACCCCCATACCCTGGCTCAGTGTTGTAGCTACCTCTTTACATAAAGGAATAGCTGTCAAACGAAAAGCATAATAAGCAACAAAAGAACAAACTAGTAATATAACCATTAAGGCTGCTATTTTCAAAAGAAAAGCACGCTGTTTCTTATGAGGCTTGCTTTTGAGATACCCCATAAGCCGTTTCATCGATAAATCAAAATAATCATGCGAGGAAGATGCTATTGCCTGATAATTCGATAATTCCTCCATTCCTTCAGGCATGGGTTTAGGCCAGCAAACCCTGTGAGCATTACAGGAATAATATTCTTTTCGAACTTCATGGCATGGCACACTTCCAAACGGACCCAATCATCTGGACTAACACACCTATCTAAAGCATTTTTAGATAAAACAACTATAAAATCCTTGCAATGTTCTATTTCAACAAACAACTGCTCATTGAATTTTCCAGACCTAAGCATTTCTACATCAAAAAAAACAGTATAACCGGCTGATCTTAATTTTTCTGCAATAAGATTTGCTGATTCAAATGCGTCTCTTCGATAACTTATGAAAACATCATATTTAACAGGCTTTGTCATAATACATTTGTTATTTATAGATAAAAACTAAAGAAATAAAAACTAAACCTCTGAATCGTTATTTAAGAATTAACGAGGGATAAAATTAGAAAAAAAATCATATAAGACAAATTATTAATCCTCAAAAAGACATTCCAGATATAAGAAAGTATTCTGTAATATTTCCTGAAAATATAATTCATGTTCTTACTGATTTTCGTAATTTTGCTCATAAGAAACATAACTACAATGCATATCAGAAATATACATATTGAGGAACTTGATCAGAAACTTTTTGTTGTCAAAGATGAAAAAGAAGTTCAGAAAAATATTCTTGGAAAGTGTTTCCTTTTCAATGGATTCATTCTTGGTTTATGTACACAAGGTACTA
>CALUIV010000043.1 GCA_944320775.1 uncultured Paraprevotella sp.
GCTGAGCTAACGAATCAGCCTGTTTGCTTTTTGCGAGTGCAAAGATATTGCGTTTAATTTAAACTGCCAAATTTTATTGGTGATAAAACATGCTTTTAGTGTATGTTTTAACAAATAGTAATATATTATCTCTGAATACTACAATATTGTATAGGTTTTGTAACATTTCTACAAGCAGAGTTACTTGTGTTATGTTTGAAGTGTTTTTTCGTCTTTTTTAGTTGATTCATCTTCTTGAACTTGTTTTGTTTCAGTCAGATTTCTATGTCTTTCATTCCACAATTTTTCATTCCAGTCAATATATTGTTTATAATAAGATAAAATTAAAGTAGTTAATGGTAATGCTATAATCAGGCCGATAATACCCAGTAAACTTCCCCATACAGATAATGCAAGTAAAATTATAGCTGGATTTAACCCCATGAGTTTTCCCATTATTTTGGGTACGAGGATCATATCTTGGATTGTTTGTACAACGATGAAGACCAATATAGCTAACAGAAGAATCATCCAGAAACTTTGTCCTGTACTGCTTGCTTTAAGTAATGCAAGCAGAATAGTGGGGATAAAACCGACAACTTGTAGATAGGGGACTAAATTAAGGAATCCGATGAATAGGCCAAGACCAATGGCTAAAGGGAAGTCGATAATCAGAAATCCGATGCTAAATAATATTCCGACTAAAAAGGCAACGAGGGCCTGACCTCGAAAATAAGCATTCATGCCATGTTTCACATCGTTGGCCAATGTTTCAACAAATCTTCTGTTTCTTTTGGGGATTAGCTTGATCCACCCATTTGAAAGTTTTTCATAATCGAGCAGAATGAAAAACATATAAAGCAAAGAAATCATGGATGCAATGAATCCGATAACCATATCAACTGTTTGGTATACGAATGTCCAGGCTTGACCAAATGCAACGCGCAATGCTTCAACAACGTTTTTTTCATGAAGTAATTTGATAATCAGGTTTTGGTCTACATTTTCTACAAAAAATAATTCTATAGCGCTTTTTAATGGACTGTCCGTCCAGTTGGAGGCCATAAAGGTAGAAATAACTTCACGGAACTTAATGAATTCAGAGATTAATGAAGGAATGATCAGTCCCAAAACTCCTGTTAGCAAGATTAGTACAAAAAGAAACGCCATAATAATGCTGGCTACACGACTTTTTAAACATAATTTATATTGAAAGAAGCAGACGAGTGGATAGAGCATATAAGCGACGAGCCAGGCAACAAAGAATGGAATCAGGACGTTGCTAAGGCGGTTGAGAATATAAATGGTTAGAGCAATACCTCCAAGATATAAGATACCGCGTACAAATCGGTCGAAAGTGATTTCTTTTCTCATTTTGTTATTGTCTTGTTATTCTTGAAAATCAAAGCAAAAATAATATTTTCTATGCAGATTTGAGGTGAATTCCGACTTAAATCATAAACTTCTGTTAAAATATGAATAGACTAGAATGTGATACGCTATTTTATGCGTACATTTGTCTCCCACAATGTTAAAAGAAGTTTGCTGAATGGGAACGCTTTATCTGGTACCGACACCGGTCGGAAATTTGGAAGATATCACTTACAGAGCATTGAATGTGCTTCGGGAGGCTGACTTGATTTTGGCGGAAGACACTCGAACTACGGGTAATTTGTTGCGCCATTTCGAGATAAAAAATGCAATGATATCCTATCATAAATTTAATGAACATCAGACTGTGAGCGGGATTGTCGGTCGGTTAAAGGCAGGGGAGACCGTTGCTGTTGTTTCGGATGCCGGTACTCCCGGAATTTCAGATCCGGGTTTTTTGGTTGCTCGTGAAGCGATAAAAGAGAATGTCGAAGTGATTTGTTTGCCGGGTGCAACTGCTTTTGTTCCAGCGTTGGTTTCTTCAGGGTTGCCTTGCGACCGATTCTGTTTTGAAGGTTTTCTTCCACCTAAGAAAGGTCGCCAAACACGTTTGGAGGCACTTAGTACAGAAACGCGTACATTAATTTTTTATGAATCTCCTCACCGTTTGGTCAAGACTTTAGGGCAGTTTATAGATGTTTTTGGTGCGGCGCGTGAGGTTTCTGTCTGTCGAGAGATTTCTAAAATACATGAAGAGAGTGTACGTGGAACATTGGAAGATGTTTTAAAACATTTCACAGAAAATGAGCCTCGCGGAGAATTCGTGATCGTATTGGCTGGTGCAGAAGAACCTAAAAAAGAAAAGAAAAGCCGAAAGTATCGTACTGAAGAAGACGATGCTGAGGAAGATTAATTATAAAAATGTATGCTTATGAAGAAAATTATTCTTATGGCAGCATGTGTTATTGCGTTTGCTGCTTGTGATAACGGAGCAACTAAACGTGCTGCTCAGGAACGTGATTCTTTAATGCAGGTCATTGATGCCAAGGACAGTGAGTTGAATGAAATTATGGGGACTCTGAACGAGATTCAGGATGGTTTCAAAAGAATCAATGAAGCTGAAGGACGTATAACTGTGGCTGACGGAGATCTGGAGTCTGCAACGAGTAAGGAGGTTATTCGTGAAAACATGCAGTTTATTCAGGATGCTTTGGCTCAGAATAAGGAAATGATAGCCAAGTTGAAAGATAAATTGCGTACCAGCAGCATTAATTCTGATAAATTGAAACAGACTGTTAATAAGTTAAGTAAAGAGCTAGAGGAGCAGACTATTAAAATTAAGGATTTGGAAAAACAATTAGCTGAGAAAGATATTCTTATTGCACAGCAAGGTGCAGCTATTGACAGCCTGAATACAAATGTAGAACAGCTGACTGCTGAAAATGCCAATAAGAGCCAGACTGTAGCAGAGCAGGATAAGATGTTGAATACAGCTTGGTATGTTTTTGGAACCAAGGCGGAATTGAAGGAGCAGAAAATCTTGAAAAATGGAGATGTATTGCAATCTGGTGATTTTAATAAGGATTATTTTACTAAGATTGATATCCGTTACGATAAAGTACTTAATCTTTATTCCAAGAGTGCGAAACTGTTAACCAATCATCCAGAAGGTTCATACGCCATAAAGAAAGATAAAAACAATCAGTGTTATTTGCAAATAACAAATCCGGCTGAGTTTTGGAGCGTGAGCAAATATTTGGTTGTACAAGTGAAATAAACCTTAAGTAAGCGCTTTAGTGCATATTCTATAATAATAGAAAAATTCAATTGAAAAGAACTATATCATGACTTTATGGAGGTCTGGTATAGTTCTTTTTGTTTTGGTATGCTTTATTGTGTATTGGTTATGTCTTTCTATTTGCATCTGTTGGCTCCTTTGTTTATATTTGTAACCATAAAAAATAAGATTGTTTCATGAAAGAATTTGTTATATCAGAAGCTCAGGCGGAAACTGCTGTTTTAGTTGCATTGATTACACCGCAACAGGATGAGCGTAAAACGAATGAATATCTGGACGAGTTGGAGTTTCTGGCTGATACGGCCGGAGCCGTATGTGTGAAACGCTTTACGCAGAAAGTAGCCGGTCCGAGTTCCATAACCTATGTTGGAAAAGGAAAACTGGAAGAAATCCGGGCATATATTGAGGCAGAAGAAGAGGCCGAACGGGAGATCGGTATGGTCATTTTTGATGATGAACTCTCTGCGAAACAAATCAGAAATATTGAGCAGGTATTGAAAGTCAAAATTCTGGATCGTACTTCGCTGATTCTGGACATCTTTGCCATGCGTGCGCAGACGGCCAATGCCAAGACCCAGGTCGAACTGGCGCAATACCGCTATATGTTGCCCCGTTTGCAGCGCCTGTGGACGCACCTCGAACGTCAGGGTGGTGGTTCCGGTTCCGGAGGAGGAAAAGGTTCGGTGGGTTTGCGTGGTCCCGGTGAAACCCAGTTGGAGCTCGACCGCCGTATCATCCTGAACCGCATGTCGTTGCTCAAACAGCGGTTGGCTGAGATCGACCGTCAGAAGACAACCCAGCGCAGCAATCGCGGGCGCATGATTCGTGTTGCTTTGGTCGGTTATACCAATGTAGGTAAAAGTACGTTGATGAATCTGCTGGCCAAAAGCGATGTATTTGCCGAGAATAAGCTTTTTGCAACGTTGGACACGACCGTACGCAAAGTCATTGTCGACAACCTGCCGTTTTTGCTTTCGGATACCGTCGGGTTTATCCGGAAACTGCCGACGGACCTTGTCGATTCCTTCAAAAGCACGTTGGACGAGGTGCGCGAGGCCGATTTGTTGCTTCATGTAGTGGATATTTCGCATCCGGATTTTGAGGAACAGATCAAGGTTGTGGAGAAAACCCTGGCGGATTTGAAATGCAGCGAGAAACCGATGATGCTGGTGTTCAACAAAGTCGATGCTTATAGCTGGGTGGAGAAAGATCCGGATGATCTGACGCCGGCAACCCGGGAGAATATTTCATTGGCCGAGCTGATGAAAACCTGGATGGCCCGTCTGAACGAAAACTGTATTTTTATTTCTGCACGGGAGAAAACGAATATCGATGAATTCCGTAAACTTTTGTATGATCGGGTTCGGGAGTTGCACGTACAGAAATATCCTTATAACGACTTTTTGTTCCAGAAGTATGATGAAGATGGAGAAATTTAACTGAAAAATTTCTTCCTTTCGGCTTCTTCTGGTTTTATGCACAATTAAAGCACGATATGCCTATGAAAACTTATCGAAAATTAACGGAAGAAGAGATTTCCTGTTTGAAGGCGCAGTCCTGCGTTGCAGACAATTGGGAAGAGGTTGAAGTGGCCGAACGGTTTCGCACCGAGCACGTGCATCATGCCCGCTTCTCAGGCCATGTGCGTCTGGGCGTGTTTGAAGATACTTTCACGCTTGCCGGAGGCATTACGAAACATGCCGGTTTGCGTCATGTCACCTTGCACGAGGTGACGGTCGGCGACAATTGCCTGATTGAAAACGTCAAGAACTATATAGCCAATTATGAGATTGGCGATCATACGTTTATTGAGAATGTGGATATCATTCTGGTCGACGGTAAAAGCCGTTTCGGCAATGGGGTAGAAGTGGCGGTTTTGAACGAAACAGGAGGACGTGAAGTGTATATCCACGACAATCTTTCTGCACATCAGGCTTATTTCATGGCGCTCTATCGCCATCGGCCGCAGCTGATCGGCCGGATGAAGAAGATGATTTTGGATTATGCCGACGCACGGGCCTCTGAGACCGGTCGTATCGGAAGTCATGTCACCATTGTCGATTCTGGTTATATCCGAAATGTATGTATCGGAGATTATTGCAAGATTAAGGGCGTCGGTCGGTTGAAGAATGGCACGGTGAACAGTAACGAAGCTGCACCGGTACATTTGGGTCAGGGCGTGATTTGTGATGATTTCATTATATCCAGTGGCTCGCATGTTCAGGATGGTACGATGCTGACTCGTTGTTTTGTCGGACAGGCCTGTCATTTGGGACATACTTATTCGGCTTCCGATTCGCTGTTTTTTAGCAATTGTCAGGAGGAAAACGGCGAGGCTTGTGCTATTTTTGCCGGACCGTTTACGGTGACGCATCATAAATCCACCTTGCTCATTGCCGGTATGTTTTCGTTCATGAATGCCGGGTCGGGTTCGAATCAGAGCAACCATATGTATAAGTTGGGACCGATTCATCAGGGTGTTCTGGAGCGTGGTGCCAAGACGACGTCCGATTCCTATATTTTATGGCCGGCCCGTATCGGCGCGTTTTCGCTGGTCATGGGGCGCCATGTGCACCATCCCGATACGTCCGATTTGCCTTTTTCCTATTTGATCGAGGAGAAGAACACCACTTATCTGGTGCCTGGTGTGAATCTACGGAGTGTCGGAACCATTCGCGATGCCCAGAAATGGCCGAAGCGCGACAAGCGTACGGATCCGCATCGTCTGGACCAGATCAATTATAATCTGCTGAGTCCCTATACGATACAGAAGATGATGAACGGACGTCGGATTATGAAGGAACTGACCCGGGTGTCCGGAGAAACTTCTGAAATCTATTCTTACCAGAGCGCGAAGATTAAGAACAGTTCGCTGAATAAAGGCATTAAGTTTTATGAGACGGCTATTCAGAAATTTTTAGGCAATTCCGTCATCAAGCGGCTCGAAGGGCAGGTCATAACGGACGATGCCGCGTTGCGGGCACGTCTGTTGCCGGATTGTCCGGTTGGCAAAGGCGAATGGGTGGACATTTCCGGCCTGATTGCTCCGAAAAGCGAGATCGAACGTTTGATGGACGATATCGAGCAGGGCACGGTGTGTCGTGTGGAACAGATGCATGCCCGCTTTGCGGAAATGCACGCGCATTATTACGAGTATGAATGGACCTGGGCCTATGAAAAGATGCTCGAGTACTATGGACTGGATGCCGATACTTTGACGCGGAAAAATATCATAGAAATTGTTCAGCGCTGGCAGGCGGCGGTTGTCGGTTTGGACCGCATGGTCTATGAAGATGCCAAAAAGGAATTTTCTTTGACCTCGATGACCGGATTCGGAGCTGATGGCAGTCGCGAAGAGCAGCGCATGGATTTTGAGGAAGTGCGCGGAGCGTTCGACAGCAATCCTTTCGTAACGGCAGTTTTGGAGCATATTCGTGTGAAGACCGAACTGGGTAACGAACTGATAGCCCGTCTGCAAGCTTAAAAACCGTGAATACGGAGCGGCTCAAGGAAAGTTTTCAGTCGCGGCCGATAAAAAAGTCAGGAATACTTCGTATCTTTGCTTGGATAAAATAAATCTAACTATCAACTAATAAAATATCGAATTATGGCAAATGTACCAGAGTTCAAGTATGCTCCTATGTTTCAGAGAGGCAAGGACAATACGGAATACTATCTGCTGACCAAAGACTATGTGTCTGTCAGCGAGTTCGAGGGAACCCCAATCCTGAAGATTGCGCCTGAAGGTTTGACCGCTATGGCCAACGCTGCCTTCCGTGATGTTTCTTTCATGCTGCGTCGTTCACACAACGAGCAGGTGGCTAAGATTCTGACCGACCCCGAAGCCAGTGAGAATGATAAATATGTGGCATTGACCTTCTTGCGCAATGCGGAAGTAGCCGCCAAGGGCGTTCTGCCGTTCTGCCAGGATACCGGTACGGCCATTATCCACGGCGAGAAGGGACAGCAGGTCTGGACCGGCTACTGCGATGAAGAGGCGCTGTCAAAGGGTGTCTACAAGACTTATACTGAGGAAAACCTCCGCTATTCACAGAATGCGCCCCTCAGCATGTACGAGGAAGTGAATACCAAGTGCAACCTGCCGGCTCAGATCGACATCGAGGCCACTGAGGGTATGGAATACGAATTCCTGTGTGTTACCAAGGGTGGTGGTTCAGCCAACAAGACTTACCTCTATCAGGAAACTAAGGCGATTCTGAATCCGGCTACCCTGGTTCCGTTCCTGGTTGAAAAGATGAAGACTTTGGGTACAGCTGCTTGTCCTCCTTATCACATCGCCTTTGTAATCGGTGGTACTTCTGCTGAGAAGAACCTGCTCACGGTGAAGCTGGCTTCAACCCGTTTCTACGATACGCTGCCAACTACCGGCGACGAAACCGGTCGTGCTTTCCGCGACATCGAGCTGGAGAAGCAAGTATTGGAAGAAGCTCATCGTATCGGTTTGGGAGCTCAGTTCGGTGGTAAGTACTATGCACACGACGTGCGTATCATCCGTCTGCCTCGTCATGGCGCTTCTTGTCCGGTAGGTTTGGGCGTATCTTGCTCTGCCGACCGTAACATCCGTTGTAAGATCAACAAGGACGGTATCTGGATCGAGAAACTGGATTCCAATCCGGGCGAACTGATTCCGGAAGAACTGCGTCAGGCTGGCGAGGGTAACGCTGTGAAGATTGACCTGAACCGTCCGATGAACGAGATTCTGGCTGAGTTGGACAAGTATCCGGTGGCTACCCGTTTGAGCCTGAACGGTACCATTATCGTAGGCCGTGACATCGCCCACGCCAAACTGAAAGAGAAACTGGACCGTGGTGAAGAACTGCCACAGTATATTAAGGACCATCCGATTTACTATGCCGGTCCGGCCAAGACGCCAAGCGGTATGGCTTGCGGTTCTATGGGTCCGACTACTGCCGGACGTATGGATCCTTATGTTGATCTGTTCCAGAGCCACGGCGGCAGCATGATTATGTTGGCCAAGGGTAACCGCAGTCAGGCCGTAACCGATGCCTGCAAGAAGCATGGTGGTTTCTATCTCGGTTCAATTGGTGGTCCGGCTGCTATCCTTGCTCAGAACAACATCAAGAGCATCGAGTGTGTAGAATATCCGGAACTGGGTATGGAAGCCATCTGGAAGATTGAAGTGGAAGACTTCCCCGCATTTATTTTGGTTGACAATAAAGGCAACGATTTCTTCAAACAGATCAAACCTCGTTGTGTCGGTAATTGCAAATAAATTTGGGTAAATGATAAGATTGCCCCTCTGTTCTAAAAAAACAGAGGGGTTTTTTTATTCCTAAAAATAAAATTTCAGTGTTTTTTTACTATAAATCCCTCCTATAGAATAAAAGATTTGCAGGAGAGTAAAAAAAATTGTTTCTTTGTATCAAAGAACATGATTATCTTATTAATTATCCCTATTTACCTATCATGAGAAAAATCAAGAATTTGTTTTTGTTGGCATGCAGCTTGTTCTGCTTGTCAAGTGTGATGCTGGCTCAAAACGCCAAACCGTTTGTCATTCCGGAGCTGAAGGAATGGAAGGGTGGCGACGGACAGTTTGTTCCGACCGCTTCTTCGCGTATTGTCTGTGCTTCCGGCGAAGCCGAATTGTTGCGTGTAGCCCAGGCTTTTGCTGCAGACTATGAAGAGATGTTCGGCGTGCGTATGCCGGTGATGGTGGGCAAGGCCGCAGCCGGAGATTTCGTATTCCAGCTCAAGGCCGACAAGAAGATGCCGAAAGAAGGGTACGACATGCGTATCACTGACCGCGTGCTGGTGTCCGCTCCCGAAACTTCGGGCGTTTTCTGGGCAACCCGTACCCTGTTGCAGATGACGGAGCAGTCAGACAGCCGCAGCCTGGCCAAAGGCAGTATGCGTGACTTCCCGAGCTATGCCGTGCGCGGATTCATGCTCGATGTAGCCCGTAAGTTCTTCACCATTGATTTCTTGCGCGATTATGTGAAGTTCATGGCCTACTACAAGATGAATACCTTCCAGATTCACTTGAACGACAATGGTTTCAAACAGTACTTTGAGCATGACTGGAACAAGACCTATGCCGCTTTCCGTCTGGAGTGCGACACTTATCCGGGCCTGACAGCCGAGGATGGGTTCTATACCAAGCAGGAGTTCATCGACTTGCAGATTCTGGCCGAGAATAATTATGTGGAAATCATTCCCGAAATCGATGCGCCGGCTCATGCCCTGGCCTTCGCACATTATAAGCCCGAAATCGGAAGCCAGACCTATGGTATGGACCATCTGGAGCTCGGAAATCCCGAAACCTATAAGTTTATGGATGGTCTGTTCAAGGAATATCTCGAAGGCGAAAATCCGGTGTTCCGTGGTAAGCGGGTGAATATCGGTACCGATGAATATTCCAACAAGGACAAGCAGGTGGTAGAACAGTTCCGTGCCTTTACCGATCACTACATCAAATATGTAGAACAGTTTGGCAAACAGGCGTGCGTTTGGGGCGCTCTGACTCATGCCAAGGGCGACACTCCGGTCAAAGTGGATAATGTGGTGATGAACATCTGGCACAATCCTTATGCCCAACCGCGCGACATGAAGGAATTGGGCTACAAGATGATTAGCATCCCCGACGGACTGACCTATATTGTGCCGCAGGCCGGTTATTACTACGATTATCTGAACTGTCAGTATCTCTATGAAAACTGGACTCCGGCAGTGATTGCCAACGAAGTTTTTGAAGAGAACGATCCTTATGTGCTGGGCGGTATGTTTGCCGTCTGGAACGACCATGTGGGCAACGGAATCTCCATGCAGGACGTACACCACCGCGTATTCCCGGCCATGCAGGCTTTAGCCGTAAAGATGTGGACCGGCAAGGATGCCAAGTTGCCTTATGCCGACTTCAACCAGAAGCGTATGGCGTTGAGCGAGGCTCCGGGTGTGAATATCCTGGGCCGTATCGGCGAGGGTAAGGAAATGGTGTATGAAGCCGCCGTGGTAACTCCGGGCATGCAGACTCCTCATCGCGAAGTGGGCTACGATTATACCGTCAGCTTCGACATCGAAGGCGCCGATGAGGCTAAAGGCACCGAGTTGTTCCGCTCACGTGATGCCGTGTTCTATCTGGCCGATCCGATCAGCGGTATGCTGGGCTATGCCCGCGACGGTTATCTCTACACTTTCGGTTATCGGGTGAAACCGGGTAAGGCGAATATCGCCATCGAGGGCGACAATCAGGCCACCCGTCTGTATATCGACGGTAAGTTGGTAGAAGAACTGGGCAAGCGTACCCTCTATTTCAATGAGGGTGGAAAAGACAAGATGTATCAGTCACGCACCTTGGTGTTCCCCTTGGAGCAGGCCGGTCAGTTCTCAAGCCGCATCAGTAATCTGAAGGTTTATAACTACAAGAAGCATTGATTTTTTAAACATAAAGCAGGCTCTTTATCAGAAAAAGGAGTCATTGTCAAGGAGCTACAAGCTTTTTATTAAACTACATAGAGCCCCCGAAAGTTTGACTTTCGGGTTTTTTTGTTTTGTATATAAGACAATATTTGCTTGTTTTTGTCTTGTTGACAGAACAATATATGAATAAAGAGGTTTTGAAATCAGTTTTGGCGGATAATCCTATCTTCTTTATCAGCGTATCCTGCAGCTTCTTGCTGCCGGCACTGGCTGGGATGAAATTCTTTACATAAACTTTGAAGACAGATGCCCATCTCGTGCCAATCAGATGCCCAACTCGTGCCGTCCAGATGCCCATCTCGTCATCAGGGTAAAATGAGCTTTCGGGAAAAGACCGGATTCCGGCTGCCGAAAGTATGGATACAAAAAAGTCCGACTCGCTGTGACACGAGTCGGACTTTTTTATTGAGTTTGGAATGATTCCGGTTTATTCCAAAATATCTTTAATGTCATCCTTTCCTAATTTGGAGATGCGTTCCCGCATGGCGGTGTCGCCTTTCAGGTTCTGAAGCTTATAGTAGTCCATAAAGCCCATATTGCCTTCGCGCAGAGCCTGGGCCAATGCTTTTGGTACTTCGGCTTCGGCCTGAATCACTTCAGCACGTGCTTCTTCGGCTTTGGCCTTCATTTCCTGTTCGGCAGCGATGGCCATCGCACGGCGCTCTTCGGCTTTGGCCTGGGCGATGTTCTTGTCGGCGTTGGCCTGGTCGATCTGCAGGGTGGCACCGATGTTTTTACCTACGTCGATGTCGGCAATGTCGATAGACAGGATTTCGAATGCCGTGCCGGCATCCAGTCCCTTTTTTAAAACCAGTTTGGAAATTGAATCCGGGTTCTCAAGAACCTGTTCGTGGTTTTCAGCCGAACCGATCGACGAAACGATACCTTCGCCTACACGGGCTAAGATGGTGTCTTCGCCTGCACCACCGACCAACTGATGAATGTTGGCACGAACCGTGACACGCGCTTTGGCTATCAGCTGGATACCGTTCTTGGCTACGGCTGCAACCGGAGGTGTGTCGATGACTTTCGGGTTGACTGAGGTCTGTACCGCTTCAAATACATCACGTCCGGCCAGGTCGATGGCCGTCGCTTTTTCAAACGGCAGGTCGATGTTGGCCTTGGAGGCAGAAACTAAGGCATGGACGACACGCTGCACATGCCCGCCGGTCATGTAATGCGCCTCAAGATTGTCGCGCGTCACGTTGGTGAGGCCGGCTTTGTGGGCCTCAATCAAACTCGGAACAATCACGCTGGGCGGCACATTTCGGATGCGCATCAGGAAAAGCTGGAGCAGAGAAATATGTACGCCTGAAACTTTGGCTGAAAGCCATAAAAAGAATGGCACGAAATGAAAAAAGATGGCTAATACAATGATGACGGCCACGGAGACAATCAGCGGGCCAAAAAACATGGGTTCCATAAATACTGATTTTTAAAGGTTGATTATAGAAGTAGAAAATATGGTTCTGAAGGGAATGGTCATTCGGCTCGCTTTACCCAGACCTGGCCCTCGATAACCCGGCAGACCACTACGGGAGTCTGTTCGTCGATGAAACCGTCGGCTGATTGTACTTGGACGATTCTGCCGTCGAAATCCGCATTCCCGATCAGGGCCAGGCGGGTCATGGCTTTGCCCCGGTCGCCGGTTTTAACGGACAACTGTTCGGCTGTAGCGGCTGTGGAATCAATGGTGCGCTGCAAGGAAATCTTGTCGAGCGCTTTCGAACGGAGCATCCAGATGCCTAAAGCGAGACAGACCACGAGCGATGCCGCCAGGACTGTAAACCCGATGCTGATGCCAAACGTGTCGAACACTAAGTAATTGGCTCCGATCAGACTGACTGCCGCGGCGATACCCGCTAGACTGGTTCCCGGGATGAAAAAAATCTCCAGTGCCATGAAAAAAACACAGAGCACAAACAGGATGCAGATAAAAAGAAGTTCCATAATGTTTTCCTTTTAGATTTTTATCGGATGGTTTTCGGCAGATCTTTATCTGTAAAGTATGCCGGAAATACTGGTTAGTAGCCCTGCCGGTACTTGTCTTCGTTCTTGTCTTCGAGCATGCTCAGGTAGGACTGGTAGCGGCTCTGGCTGATGTAATGGTCTTCGACAGCTTGCCGGACGGCACATCCGGGTTCGTGGGTATGCGTGCAGTTGCCATACTTGCAATCGGCCGATATGGCAAATATCTCCTTGAAATAATGGGCTACTTCTTCTTTTTCCATGTCGAAGGTGCCGAAACCCTTGATGCCCGGGGTGTCGATGATATAGCCCCCTTCGGGCAGGGCGAACATTTCACTGAAAGTGGTGGTGTGCATGCCCGTATCGTGGGCTGAGGATATTTCGGCCGTACGGGCTGCGGCTTCCGGATGCAGCGCGTTGAGCAGGGTGGATTTGCCGACACCGGAGTTTCCTGAGAATAAAGTAGTCTTGCCTATAAGTTGTTGGCGCAGGGGTTCGATGCCTTGTCCGTTCAGGGCCGAGCAGGAATAGCAGGGATAGCCGATTTGGGTGTACAGATGAATCAGCGCGTCCAGATAATGCAGTTCCTGATCATCGTAGCAGTCCACTTTGTTGAAAATCAGGGAAACTGGAATGCGATAGGCTTCGGCCGAAGCTAAGAAACGGTCAATAAAAGTGGTCGATGTTTCCGGATGACTGATGGTGATGACAAGAAAGGCCATATCGATGTTTGCGGCAAGGATATGACTCTGTTTGGACAGGTTGGAGGCTTTTCGGATGATGTAGTTCTTGCGGTCTTCGATGTTGTGGATGAAGGCGGTGCCTTCCGGATTCATCGTAATCTGTACGAAGTCGCCCACGGCAACCGGATTGGTGCTGCGGATACCTTTCAGCCGGAAATTCCCTTTGATTTTACAGTCAACAAGCCGGTTGTCGTCCGTTTTGACGACATACCAGCTTCCTGTATTTTTAATGACGAGTCCTCTCATTTAGACGGTCATGATTTCTTTTTCTTTAGCAGCCAGCAAAGAGTCGATCTGCTTGATTGCCTTGTCGTGTAATTTCTGCAAATCATTTTCTGCATCTTTTTCCACGTCTTCACTCAGGCCATCTTTAATGGCTTTTTTTAACTTGTCGATGCTGTCGCGGCGTGCGTTGCGGATGCTCACTTTAGCCGTCTCTGCTTCTTTGCTGCACTGTTTTGCCAGGGTGCGGCGGCGCTCTTCTGTCAATGGTGGAATGCCCAGGCGGATGATTTCTCCGTTGTTTTCCGGCATGATGCCCAGGTCGGAGTCAATAATCGCTTTCTCGATGATGCGGAACATGTTTTTATCCCATGGCTTAATCGCAATAGTACGCGCATCAGGTGTGTTGATGGCCGCTACGTTGTTAAGTGGAACCATAGAGCCATAAGAGTCTACGCGGATACCGTCGAGAATACGGACATCAGCTTTTCCTGCACGGATATGTGCTAAAGCGTCTTCCAGATACATAACGGCTTCATCCATTTTTTCCTGAGCTTCGTTCAGGCATGATTTTACGTCGATCATATTGTTTTGCTTTAAAAGTTTAATGATTAAATGAGATAGTGGAACAAAAGTAGAATATTTTTTCCTTTTTTACAATAAGACTATGCAGATAAAACGGAAAAATAAATATCTTTGTAGCTGTTCTGTAATATGTATAACCTTAAAACATTCCTGTTGTGGTAGAAAGCGGCGCTTATTCTTTGCAGTTGCTGCCTTTGCTGGAGCAGATGCAACCTATTACTTTGGACCAGATGCATTCCATACGGCTGATGAACCGTACGGATACTAAATTTGTCACTAATCTGCAGTGTTTCCTGCAGATTCTGGAGCGTATCCGCGCGGCTTATTACGTTCAGGAAATAGATCGGTTGCGCGTTGCGGACTATCAGACCATTTATTGGGACCTTCCCGACCACCGATTCTATGCCATGCACCATAATGGGAAATATCCCCGCCAGAAAGTGCGCGTACGCACGTATTGCGACTCGGATATCAGTTTTTTGGAGGTGAAGCAAAAGAATAATCGTCGGCGCACGAATAAGGTGCGCATGATGGTGCCGGCGCCCGACCGACTGACTGAAGCCGGTGGCGACAGCTTCCTGAAGGAGCATCTGCGGCTTAGACTGTCCGACCTTCAGCCGGTTGTCATGAACCGTTTCCATCGGGTCACTCTGGTCAATAAGGAAAAGACGGAGCGGCTGACCGTGGATCTGGACCTCCGATTCCGGAACCTGGAGACCGGCGAGGAGACCGATATGGATAATCTGGTGATTATCGAATTGAAACGCGACGGATATGTCGCTTCGCCGATATTATCCGTGTTGCGCGATCTGAGGGTCAGACCGTTAGGCTTCAGCAAATATTGCGTCGGTTCGGTACTGACCAACGGAACATTGAAAAAGAACCGGTTCAAACGCCGGATTCATGATATCAGAAAGCGAATGCAAACGAATAATTATTCATTATAATAGTTGAAACACACATGGAAGATTTTTTGATCGAACCTGTTATGTTAGGCAACACTCCACTGCTTGATTTGCGTGGGTTGTTGGAAATGCTGGCCCGTTTTGTGTTGAACATAGTTGCGGTCGGCATCGTGGTCCGTTGCTTTTACTATCCTAAAAGTCTGAGAAGAGACTATTACTTTACGTTTATGCTTATTTCCGTGAGCATATTCATGCTGGTCTATTACATGGAAGGGGCAAAGCTCAAGGTGGGAGCTGCTTTGGGACTGTTTGCCATTTTCGGGATTATCCGCTATCGTACGGAGGCAGTACCGATTCGTGAGATGACCTATCTGTTCTTCCTTGTTGCCTTGTCTGTGGTCAATGGAATGGCCGAGAAGATGAGCCTGCTAGAACTACTCATTCCCAATCTGATTTTCATAGGCGTTGCCTGGTTGTTCGAGAGCAACCGGATGGTCCGCCATGTGTCGAGCAAGATTATCTGTTATGACAAGGTCGGTCTGATTGTTCCGGAACGGCGTGCTGAATTGATTGCCGATCTGGAGCAGCGTACGGGGCTGAAGATTCTCCGGCTGGAGATTGGCGCGATTGATTTCCTGCGCGACAGTACGTTGATCAAAATCTATTATGAGTCAGAGACCGGGCGGGCCAACTCCATGGAACATGTCGAACGAATGCCAAAAACTTTTGAAGGATGAAAACGTTTAGATTTTTCGTTATGGCGGCGCTGGCCACATTTCCTTTCTGTATGGCGGGGGCGCAGGATGATTTTGGGTTGTGGACCGAGGTCTGTGTTTCAAAAGCCTTGCCCCACAATCTGGAATTGTCGTTTGAGGGAGAATACCGCCTGGCCGAGCGTTTGCAGCAGACGGACCGTCTGGGCGGTACGCTCAGCCTGAGCTACAAAGCCACCAAGTTTATGAAATTCCAGGCGGGCTATGCCTTTTTGTATTCCTACCATCCGGAGGAACGGAAAGAAAAGTATACATATGATATCGTAGATCCTTTTTTCTGGGAGGGTTATAATCTGACAGAGGCATATTGGTCGCCCCGTCACCGTTTTAAGGCTGATGTGACTTTTGATAAGAAATTCTTCAAATGGCTCAAGGTTTCTTTGCGGGAACGCTATCAGTACACTTTCCGTCCGGAGCAGGAGGTACCACGTATGAAATATCGGTTTGCGCCTGGCGATCCTGATTCTAAGACATCAAAGTCAGATCCCGATGTCAAACATGAGAAGCGGACGCACAAGCTGCGTTCCCGTTTGGAATTAGAGTATGACAAGAAGAAGTGTGACTGGGGGCCTTTCGTTTCTTTTGAATTCTATAACGACCTTCAGAACAAACTGAAATGGGATGAATACAAGGTGATGGCCGGTTCTTCGTATAAAATTTCCAAGCGACACAAGGTAAAGTTTGCTTATCTGTATAACGTGGAGAAGGAAGAACAGCCTTTTGAAGCCCGTCATGTGCTGGTTCTGGGATATGATTTCAAGTTCTAATTTTTATCAGTGCTGAATATGAAGAGTAGTATTTTATGCCGGTGTTTGGCAGCCGGATTGGTTCTGGCTTGTGGTTCAGGGATGCAGGCCGATGATTTCGACCGCTTCTGTGTGGTGGCCGGAGGCGATACTTATGAATGGCCGGTAGGCGAACTCCGTAAGATCACTTTTACGTTCGATGGTAAAATGAATGTAGAGAGTAATGTCGGGAAGCAGATTTTCGACTGCTTTACTTTAGACAAACTGTATTTTTCGGCACAGGGCTCCGGTATTGCTGCTCCGGACTGTTCCGGAGAGCGCATCCGTTTGCTCGCTCCGGCTACGGTCGTTTTTCCACAAACGCCGGCGGGAGGCCGAGCCTGCATTTACCGACCCGACGGAACGCTGGTCCGGGTGGTGGACGTCCCGTCTTCAGGAGGGCAGGTCTCGCTGGATGGATTGTCCGGCGGGATTTATGTGATTCGTTATGTAGGTCAAACGCTTAAATTCATACGACCATGAGCTATTTGAAAACGTTTTTGAGAAACCTGTTTCTGTTGGTCGGACTTTTTATGGCTTCGTCGGCCGCGGCCCAACAATATTTCTATCTTTGGCAGAATGGTAACTATACCCGTTTTGACCGCAGTCAGGTGGGCGAGATGCCATTTACCGTCATGGGGTCGTATTTGAACATTGGCGGCGTGGCTTATGATGTGCTCACCATCGACAGCCTGACATTTACGGCGCCGGTATTGGATTTGTCGGATAAAGTCGTGGTACGTTATGCCGGTAATACGGCTTCGGTAACGGTTCCGGCCGGGGTTTCCGGGGTGACTTATCAGATACAGGGAGCGCACGTGACTTTGACTTCTGCCAATACTGTCGACGAGTTGGAGTACGTTCTGCAGGGTGAGAGTTCCGACGGCTCGTTGCTTTATTATGGTGATTACAAGTGTAAGTTTTATCTGAACGGGTTGGATCTGACTTCCGCCAAAGGGGCTGCAGTCGACTTGCAGTGCGGTAAGCGCATCGAACTGATTCTTCAGGAAGGAAAGGACAATTATCTGAAGGATTGTGCCGGAGGCGTTCAGAAAGCGGCCTTGAATTGTGACGGACATCTTGAGATTGAAGACGGCGGTACGCTGACCGTTGCCGGAAAGACCGGGCATGCCATCCGTTCCAACGAGTATCTGCGGATCAAGCGGACTGCCGGCAGGGTGGTGGTGACCGAGGCGGTTAAGGATGGGCTGCATTGCGGACAGTATTTTCAGATGAATGGAGGTTACGTATCCGTTAGCGGCAATCAGGGCGACTGTATTCAGGCTGAACTGACCAAGAATCCGCAGGACGAATTCAACGGTCAGCTATTTATCAAAGGGGGCAAACTGGATTTGACTGTGGCTGGAAATGACATGAAGGGACTGAAGTCTGACCGGAATATGACGATTAGCGGAGGCGAAATTAATATTAAAGTGCCCGGAAACGGGTCTAAGGGGATTAGCTCGGATGTGCATCTGTTCGTGAATGAGACGGATGCTCCTGTTTCCATCGACATTCAGGCCACGGGCGACACGTTCCTTGACGCGGCTACCGGAGATGTCAAGAAATGTATGGGCATCAAGGTCGATTTCAATATGACGGTCGGCGGCGGTCGGATTAAAGTGGTCAATACCGGAAAAGAAAGCAGTGGCATCAAAGTGGCCGGTACGTATACAAAAACCGGCGGGACAGTAGAGGCTCAGGTTGAGGCCGGAGTCGTGAAGTAGTTATATTATATTTTTTTATAGATTCATTTTTTAGATTTTTAAAAAACTTCGAAATCTACTATAGACATTTATTAATTAGGGTGTCCAGTTTAACGTTCCCAATTTAGCCTACATTTTTAAGCTGTTTGGTACGTTCTGTAACCCAGTTTAT
>CALUIV010000044.1 GCA_944320775.1 uncultured Paraprevotella sp.
ATCTCTTGAATATAATTTTGAACCGGATTATGCCGATTCTATGTTTAATTTATCGGTAAAAATTTACCGAAGTATTGATCAATCATACACTATTATTCATCTTTTACATCATAAACTTTAAAAAGAATTATTCAACTATTTTCTTTTGTTATAAAAGAGTTGGCATTTATATATAATCTATCATATCATGTAATCTGTTTTTATTCAGACTTTCAGGAAGATCCAGATGCTTGTCGTTAAGACACCGCCATTCCTTCTCCAAGATCCTGTTACTCATATGGATAAACCTTATAATGAGATGTGTCCAGTCGTTGATATAATATCTCCGCTACATTCTTTATCTATTCTAAAATCACAACCATATTTTTATTACAACAGAAAAACTCCTTATTACGTCTTTTTTATTATAGATCCGTAATAAGGAGTTTTTCTAACAACTATCTTATAAATCTTTTCCTGTCAATATAAAAGGTATTTTTTCTGTTATCTTTCTATCATTAAGTTTCATGCTTTCAGACAATTGATCATAAGCTCGAATCTGATAATGAATATAATTTTTCTTTAGTTCTGAAATCTTCTTTTCTTTGAATTCTTTACCTTTCCTTTCTTCTTGCAGAATTTCCTGTTCTTCTATCTGAGTAACCGGCCTATATCCTAACAATAACTCTTCAATATTCCAACGGTTATGCTCAACCTGCGCCATATCATCTATATTATGCGGTGGTATTTCCCTGACATTAAAATTTAACCCAACAGAACGTAACCTTGTTCCAATAGCACTTACATGATATATATTTGACCACTGTTTAATGATCCCTTTCTCACGGCCAAGTTTCTGCCATAATGAATCCATAACCTCCATTGTAGGAGAAATATTGTTATCCTCAGCATAGATCTGTTCATAGGCATAATTTGCCCGTTTAGCCATTATATCACGATAATCCATCAGATCCATACATTCTCCCAACATTCCAAATGGACGAATGTTTTTATATATATAATTTTTTTTATAGTGATCATGTGCTCCAGAAAGATTGTCAATAATCGCTGATGTTGTACGTTGCTGCACTAATATAGGAATATTTTCACGACGCACGCATTCTGGCAAGAACATTGCGGCAGAAATAGCCTGATGAGTCAAATTCAAACAAATAGCAATAGTCATCAAGGCATTTGACTCTGTAGTCCAGTCCTCAATCAACGAGCGCACAGATTCCGTCTCAATCGCACCTTGAACAAACTGCCATTCAATATCCAAAAGATCTTCACCTAAATGTTTATAACAAGCCTTGGGAACATATTCTTTCCGTTCTCCTGATTTAGCATCAATATAAACAGAATACGAAAGATCAAACAAATGAGGATAAGACTGTTTAAATACATCCATTTCATAACTGGCATTAGTATCTACAAAAGTTATCCGCGTTTTTTTTCGTTTATCTCTTAGAAAGTTTGGAAAATGCGCTATATGAGCTGCCTCAACAGCCATAGCAACTCCCATACGTGACATGCCAACTATTACAAAATGAACAAAATGTTCGGAATGTTTCAGAATTGGAATCCGATCCAAGGACTGATAATATATTTTGTCTTCTTCCGCATTGTATTCTGAATTTTGACACAAACTACTTTTTTTATGCAACAACCGATCTGCTTCCAAATTAACCAGGACCTTCCTGGCCCAGATTTCATAAAAATTAAAAGGATACAACTCAACAACATCCTTATATTCTGATGCTATCTCAGAGAATTGAAAAACAAAATAGGTAGACTGATATTCAAACAACATATTACATCTTAACGGTTGCTTGTATTTACGATTCCGTTGACTGTCTTTACAAATTTGACCGATCAGATTAAAACAGTCCACATTGAGCGAATCATGATAATATTCAATATCGTCCAGTTCTCCACTATCTCCTAATATAAAAACCTCCTTTGCATCAGCAATATACATTCGTTCCAAATCTTCACGAGAATCCCGGTGCGCATAATTAAACAACACTCTTTTTTCATATTTACGTTCCAATCTGGAAAAAAGTTTCATCCGCATATCTTCAACATCCTTGGAAGTTTGAATGACGATTTCACAATCTGGATCCTTACGGAACAACTGTTGTACCAGCCCAGAAAGCATTGCATCTGCACCAATAATCACATAATGACCAGACATACGATAATGCACCAACCCTTTCCGGAAGCGCTCTACCCGACGTTCCATGATATTCGAAATTGTTGAAATCAACAAACCACCAACAAGAACAGAGCCAATCAAACTGATCAAAATAGCCCAAATTCTTGTTACCCCATGAACACTGACCTGGTTACCTGTATCAATAAAATGATTGTAAACAATCCATAACATCTCACGACATTTATCCTCATCTTGTTTCTGTTGTAAGACTGGCTGAGTTGCAGAAACTGATTCCTGGACTGTATCCATATTCCATTCCTCAGATTTGCTAAAAAAAAACGCCAATATAAAAAAGATAGTATAAACACCCAATACAACAAGACCTAATATACGTAGCTGTTTACCAATACCTCCTTGTAATGTTCTGTCCAGCAAACGCATAGGTTTCCAATGAACGACTCTTTTCCAAATATTCTGAAACCTACAATGAGATTTTTTCTCAGTACTAATTTTATATCCCATTTTTGTAATAAATTTCAATGTACTCAAAGCTGTATTGCGGTCATAGTCTTTTTCTTCTTCAGTTAAATCCTCATAATTTACTAATCCCGGATGAGTCTTCAGTTTATCATTCCTCTCTACACCGTATTTCCATCCTTCATCCATACGCTTTTTTGCCCAAACCTCATGTACATTCTTTGCTAATGCATCAATCAGCCGATTCAAGGATTTTGGCAGTCGTACATGCTCCAAATCCTCAGGCTGCGGATTATACTGCTCTTGTGCCATTATTTCATCTGGTTTAAATTCACATTTCATTTAAGTCCACAATCTCTCCGAAGATGCTCCTGTATACGCTTACGTGCCATTCCGTGCATATAATAACAGAAAACAATAACTCCGATCATCAATAGAGTTGAAAGTATCGAAAAAGAATCCATAAGGAACAACAAGGAATTAAAAACTCCATGAAAAATAACAGGAATAATCCACATCATTACCATGGACCTTTTTCGAGTATTACCTCGGCCAAACATCGCAAGAGAATAGTAATATCCCATAAATACAGCAAACGCATAATGTCCTGGAACGGACAAACAGGCACGCATCATACCAACCTGAAACCACGAGTCCTGATTGGAAAACAAATACAAAATATTTTCAATAGCAGCAAAACCCATGGAAACAGCTACGGCATAAACAATTCCATCGACATGCTCGTCGAAAAATTTATTCTTACGCAAGAAAAGCCATAGCATGAATAATTTGGCAGACTCCTCAGGAATTGCAGCACCCCAAAATGCCGTTCCAACCTGTCCTCCAAGCACAGAAAAGCCCAAATGATTCAATCCAGTCCCTTCAATAACACCAGAAAAAAACAAGGACACACACACGGATAAAACACCATAAAAGAAGGCTTTGAAAATCTGACCTACAGGTTCCTTTTTATATAAATCTCGCCTGTAAATATAAATCATCAAAACCAAAACAGGCAATATTGCCGTGAACAAAATTAGAAGATTACCACTGAGCATATATATTAGATCTGATTACACATACAAAAAAACAAAACTTAAATGATTTTTGCAAATAAAAATATATAAAAAAATCACTCTCACCGGAAAGGAATTTCTTCAGGCGAGAGTGATTAAAGACTTTAAAAAAATGAATTATTCCTGATAATCCATATAGTCTAACTTCTTTCCACAATGTTCACAAAAAACCTGATGTTTAAATATTACGCCTCCGCAGTTTCCGCAATGATACAGATGCCCCATATTCCGGATTCTTCGCAACAAAGCACAATACAGTTCTGATTCATCCTTTTTAATCAGGTCGTACCCCAATTTTTTAACTAATTTAATCGTCTTTATGGCCATCTCACGATCATAGAGCTTCTCTGACTCCGGTAAATCAGAATAGGCAACCATGTCGGGCGTCTGTTTTTTCTCATCATCACGGACCGGTCCATAAGTCCATCCTTCCCGCATTCTGTTTTCGGCCCATACCTCATGGGCATTCTCTGCAATAGCCTCCTTCAGTTCATTCAATTCCTCCGAAAGTTCCACATCAGAAAGATCTATAGGATGAGGTATATAGGGCGTTTTCTCACGTTCATTAACCAAAACCATATAATAATCAGAATCAGCCCAGGCATCCATAAACCGTTCTACAGGTAACCAACCATCGTTTTGTTCTGCCTGAGGATCATATAAACTGATTAATTTTTTCTGTGAATCATACTCTTTCACAACGACCGCATGATCCGGATTTTCTCCGACCAGAAGATCTTCAAGTTTTTCTTGCATCATATCGCCTGCCAATTCACCGCCATCGACGACAACGATAACATCCTTACCCTCAGCTAAAGCCTCCTGCAAATCTTCCAGGCTACAATGGTAGCGTCGGGAAACAGATAAAGACACACGACTCAGTAAACGTCCTATATGAAACAAGGGCATGCCCTTATCTTTCAGCCATTTATTCTTTCTTGCCTCATCAGCCAAGATGCCTAAATTGCAAGACAGTCCCCTTTTTTTCAGAATATATTCCTCACATTGAATGTCACATAGACAATCTCTGCCATTATCAGCAGCCAATGCCATCATAGGAAGAATGTCATGTTCTGTTTCCATATCCAAAACATCATCCACACGTTCTGAAATATTCATGCACTCCTTTAGTTCCTTACTTTCACGCAAAGCATTCAAAACACTCTGCATTTCAGTCAAATCTACATTTCCCTCCAAGAAAGCAGCAAACAGTTCGTCTGAAATGTTTTCAATATGATCCATTTTTTCCATATTTTTGAACATCTTTTAAAGCAATATGTGCCAAGGCAACCATTGCCCGTCTTTTAATATTATACAAATTATCTACTGTAATACACAATTCTTCTGCAAGTTGTTTGGGAGCTACCCCCTCAATCTGCAATTTCTTCAGTATATATGCGTATCTTTTATTGGACATACAGGCAAATAATGCCTCTAAATCTAAACGAGCGGAAATCTGATGTGTCTCATCAACAGCCACATCATTTTTTTCTAAAAGAGAATTCTCATGACGGTTTTCTATCAATTCATCACGTTTTCGGATAAAATGACGAATAGCCACAACTTTAAGCCACTGGAAAATGGTACTACGAAATTCAAAATTGCGTAATTTACGTGCATTGTCTTTCATTAATTCATAATACAACTCATTGACAACCTCGTCATAATCTACATGCCAAGGAAACACATAGTTTATAATGTGTTGGAACAAAGGTCTGCATGTTATAAAAAAGAAACGATGAGTTACTTCTTCATCACCGTTGATCAAAGCATTTATAATTTCCTGATCTGACATTCCTTTTAAACTAAGATTAAACAAAATGCTCCAAACTGGAGTGCTACAAATTTATAAAACAAAAGCCAAGCGACAAAGTTTTTTTTAGATTGTTTTTCTATATCCTTTTCTGTGTTTATATGACGATTCAACTATCTTGTCCTCTGTCTTGCAACCTCTACATCTGCTTTACATTTTGAAATTGTTTTTAATAATCATATCCGCCTCCATAGAATTATAGGAGGACAATCTACCAGATACACATTCAGAAATCAGCACTTCATATAATATGACAATTAATATTCTTCTTGTTCTCTTCGGTCCAAATAGATTTCTTCTAAAGATACTTCTGATCAAACTTAATACTAAATCAACTCTTTCACCCCATTCAAACTATCCATAAAATATTCCTGATGATCTCCAAAAACAGTCCGAACTTTTCAGATATATCCACAACATATACTAACAAGAAAAGACTCCATTGCAAACTATATCATATAAATTGCCAAAATTTAAAAACAAATCAAGACAATACTCTTTTACCGAAACAAATGTTCTCTTCTAGTTTAAGCCAATATCATATTTTTTCACACTCAAGAATTTTTCATTAACCACAAGGTTTACAGTTCACGAATATCTTCAAATTTATTCCATACTTCCATCTCACAATAATCAGCAGAAGTCCCCATAGGAACATATAAAACGACACCTGCTAAAACGACACCTTCAAAAACCGTTCTAGAGATTGTTATCGGAAATTTCCATTGAACCTCAAAACGCTCTAAATGAATACAATCCTGAAAACAATTTGCCCCTATTGTCTGCACTGATAAAGGTAATCGTACTCTTTCCAAGTTCCGATTGTTATGAAATGCATAGGGCCCTATATCAACAACCCCATTGGGAATATCCAACTGATTCCAAACGCCACAATTAGAAAATGCATAAGCACCTATCTTTATTAAGTTTTCTGGCCATTCCACCATCTCTAAAGCAGAACAAGAAGAAAAACACCCCTCGGGAATCTGCTCCAACGCTCCCTCAAAAACTACCTGAGAAACGCCACGACATTCACCAAAAGCTTCAGTACCTATTTCCTGTACGTTAGCAGGAATCTCAATTTTCGTAAATGAAGTACATCCTTTAAATGCATAACTGTCAATCTTAACCAACGAAATCGGGAATCTGACATCTTTTAAACAATTACACTGCTCAAATGCACGAGAACCTATAATTTCTATTTGTTCCGGCCAGATAACTGTTTTCAATGCAGGGCAATCCGAAAATAAGCCATAAGACACTTCCTTAAGTATTCTGTTCATCTCCACTTGCTCCAGATTAAAACATTCAGCAAATGCATTGATTCCAATATATTCCAAGTTTTTCGGAAAACGAATCTCTTTAATTGACGTTCCAATAAACATACCACTTGCAATATATTGCAGGCTATCAGGCAAGACAAGTTCTGTTAAAGCCGTACATCCAGAAAATAAATAAGAAGCCTCATCCTCAAATAATGTTCCATCAAATCCGATTCTTCTCAGACTTTCAGGCAATTTAAGGCTTCGTAAAGCATCAGAATGAGAAAATTCCAGTTCCAAAAACGTACATCCTTCTGTCAGTGTTACCTCCTCAAGATTATCACAAGATTGAAACGCTCCAGCATTAAGCAAATCCGGTGTTTCGCATTTGATATCCGACTGAACAGTCAAGGTCTTGATTTCAGTCCTGGCAAAAGCCTCCTGTCCCACAAAAGAAAGCGATTTCGGTAAAACCAGATCCCCTGACAATGAAGTATGATAAAATGCACCAGCCATAACCGAATCAATCCCTTCATGCCAAAAGACCGTACGTAAACCAGAACAGTCCGAGAAAGCATAATCCGGTATGACATGCATCGTCGCAGGTATCTCAAAAGCAACCAAAGGAGTTCCAGCAAATGCATATGCATCAAAAGATTCCAATGTCTCTCGGCATAACGCTTCCAACCCTTCCAGATTTCTACAACCCCAAAAAGTACCATACCCTACACTTTTGATCTGATCCGAAAGAAATACCTCTTCAAGCTGACTGCATTTATAAAACAAAAAATCATCCAAATCCTGAATAGATTCCGGCAAACGGATGGAAATCAGATTAGAACATCCACAAAAAGCACTACGACTGACGATCCGAACATTTTCAGGAATGACCAATTGTTCTATTGACACACATTCATAGAATGCTTGTGAGCCAACCGCTTCAAGGTTCTCCGGCAAAAGAATCTCTTTAAGCTTCTTACAATATCCAAAAGCATAACGTGACAAGGCCTGATTCCTTTGTAATATAGGCTCGCCATCATAATAAAAATAAGGTTCTCCGCCTTCTACAAAAACAGCCTGTTCCAAATTCAACCGTTCAGTTTCCCCAACCGTTTCATTTCCATATTCATCAGCACCACACATACGACGAATTACCTTCAGATCGCTTCCATTAATTGGGCCAGCCACATTTAATGATTTTATTTCCAGATAGTTTTCTGGTAGCAGATCAGTCAAGGTTCCCGCCTGGGTCAGATGCACCGTATAACTCTCCCACTCTGACGAATGATTTCCATCATAAACCAACTCTTGCGTACAGGAGATAAGCATCCAAATACTCATACAAAAAAACAATATTCTTCTCATGCCTATTGATTTATAACCAGACGACATCCTATATAATAGGAATTTCCCGAACCATTCAAACTTTCACTTGGCACATAATAATACGAACGCGCCGTAGAACGACAATAGCGAAAATCAAATGGGCTCAATAACGTACCCGGACTTTTATAATATCCAAAACTATCACCACCATATCCATTTAAATATTCAGATGTTTCTCCAGAACATTTATAATTACCTCCACGCACAACCTGATGTTCTCCTTCGGCAACATAACGGTCTACATAATACCGGTCTCCGATATATGATTCATACCGGTCTTTACACCACTCACTTTTCAGATCTGCCATATTATAAAGTCCCAATTCATTTGGAACAGAACTTCCTTCTTTCTCAGAATCAGTCCAGACCTCCTCCAAGTTATTGCTCCCCGGAAAAATATACCCTTTACTGTAAATTCCACCCCGTGCAGCGTATTCCCACTGGGCTTCCGTCGGAAAGTCGAAACGCACACCAGACATTTCTTGCAGGATCTGTATAAACAAGAACCAATCCTCCCATGACAAAGACAACCTTGAATATGTACTGGCACGCGGATCATCAACTATGGTCATATACTCCTCCTCGCTGACCTCGTATTTACAAATATAAAAATCCGATAAACAGACATGGCAAGGGGGATACTCATTTGATCTTGCCCAACCATGCTGCTCCGGTGTAGCTCCCAATACAAACCGACCTCCTTCAACCTTCACCATGTGCTGCAAGAAAGAACGTATCACGTTTTTTTGCTCCGATGTCACATTCTTCCGCCAAACGACCTGAAATCCATTAACTTCTTCAGGCAGTAAGGCCGGCAATTCTGTAACCTCCCGCGAACAGGAGAAAAACAACAGAATGCCAAACAGTAAAAATATATCTCTCATGGTTTTAACACGACTCTAATTCCTGTATTTTCATTGATATTGTTTACACCACAAAACTTACGCCAACTGACCTCATATTGTAAATAAGGAAAAGAAAAATCCCCACCCCGAACAACCTTATATATTCCTGTATCAACACCAATGGGATCCTGATCTGTAGGAACCGCACTAAAATCAGCATCATACCAGTCAAAACAAAATTCAGCTACATTACCAGCCATATCATACAATCCTAGCTCATTCGGTAATTTGGAACCGCCAGCCACCGTCGTATATAAAGGACTGTCCTCACTCGTAAACACATCTACAAAATGAGCGACTTCGGTATAATCATTACTTCCGGGATACTTATATCCCAAACTATATTTTCCTCCTCTTGCAGCATACTCCCACTGCGCTTCGGTCGGCAGAGCGAAGTCTAGATTCGTCAATTCTGACAAACGGTTCACAAACTCTAAGGCATCAGCCCAAGATATGTTTTCTATCGGAAGGTTCTCTCCCCGAAATAAAGCCGGATTGCGAAACATCAAAGCGTTCCATTGCTTTTGGGTGACCTCAAACTTGCCTATATAAAAAGAAGACAAGGTCACCCAATGGGCATTCACGCTATCCCCCATCAGAAACGTTCCCCCCTCGACAAACTTCAATCCTTCAATTAGCTCCACCAAAGCATCCCGCTGCCCCGCTCCTACTTCGTGTTGCCAGAACACATTGAAATCTCCAATAGTATCCCAAATTCCACCTACCTGAACTACAGAAAAGTTGCGTATCAAAGATTTATTTCCCCGTGATACAGAAACTTGAACAATAGCAACTCTTTGTTCGACGGATTCATTTGGATCTACCTCCACCCAAAAACACATACTGTCTATATCTGTAGTTATATGACACCATTCAGCATCCGTTTTAGCGATAAAAGAATCATAATTTGTCGTCACAGAAATTTTCTGCGACCCGACAACACTGGTAAAAACAACATAGTTTTCCGATAGTTCCAGTTCGGGCTCCACAGCCCATTCTTCAGGATTAAATTCACGCAACGTACATGCTTGCACAAATAGCAGAATTACAGACAGCAAAACAAAACAAAGCCCGTTACTTTTCATATCTACTGATTTTTTTCCGCTTAAACAATTTATCCATATCCATATGTACTCCAAGTCCTATTTGATAATCCATAGATAAGTTTCCATTTCCGACAAGCATATCCGCACCGACTGAAAAAGTGAACCATTTTAATAAATTGACTTGTAAAGCCAGATCTCCATTGAATCCACGAATATAATCACTGTAAAAATAAATATTCTGATTCACTTCTAAAGGATTCTGCCATTGCCTACCAAAATCTCCATATCCACCGCCCAGTAACAGATACAAACCTAACCGTTCTTTATTAACCAAGCCTAACCGTAATCCTACAGTATAAGCATTACGAATATATCCCAACTTTTTTGCCCGTGTCACATCATAATCTTCTGTAACGGTAGCAATATCAGTACCCGCTTTCTTATAATCTCCCCATTTATAACTGAAATAGATACCGAACCGCTTTCCAAACGACAACCGGAAACCATGCATTGCTGTTTTTGTAAAAAGATATTCCAAATCCATTGTCCAAGCATAATAGTCGGGCAAAACCACCGTATAATACAAGACCTGATTAGGCCGAATCTCATCTATATCCAATACGAACTCAGCCGATTTGGGAGAATTCAACAAAAAAACACGCTGCGACAATTCAAACCCGTCTGCCAAATCCTTTTTCGTGTCAATACGATAAATAAACATGTGTTCCGACGGTTTTACCAATTCATCATCCCACTGATTGATAATGTTCAGATTTTTCACCCGAGAATCAAATATAACGGTAGAAACACCATTACGCGCGTTGCGATCAATTTTTTTGTTATCGGAACTTAAAGTTACTTTTAACTCCTGTCCAAACAAAGATAAAGAAGACAAGGCGTATATCAGGAAAAAGAAACTATTTCGAAAAATCATATATTCTAAAATCCATTAATGTAAACTTATCCTTTGGCGATTTCACATTATCCCGAGGTTGCCATGTACGTACATGCATGACAGGTTGGATTTCGTTTTCCTTAAAATCTATCATCAGAAAGATATAACCGGGCATTTGACTCTCTAAATTATCCCCACCATCCTGATCAGTCCATAATTGCAGAAAGGATACGCCATAGATCTCCGGAAACATCGCATGACGAACAATCCGGCATCCTGACATACTCAATTTTATAGACATATTTTTTTCAAAAATACCCCTTAACCTTTTAATATATTCTTTTTTATCTTCAACGATCAGCTTATATGGACGCTTCTTCGTCGACATAGGGACCATTTCTGCTCCACATTTGTTCAATTGTTTCGTTTCAGTAATAATTAGAGCATCGGTACTGAAAAACTGAGCAATATAATCAATTTTCTTTTTTTCGTAGGCAGCCTGATAAGTTTTCAGAAAGTCTTCAATAAAAAGTCGTCTGCGTTCATCCTTCTGCTGTTCTGATTCTTGCCCCATCAAAAAAACAGGAAAGCAGAAAAACAGAACAAAAATCAATTTACTATACATCATTTTAATGTTATTTTATATTAATCACCAATCGTAATCCTGTTGCTTTTCTATTCACAAAAGGCGCTGCACTATATCGAGTTGTTATTTTTAGATCAAACAAATTAGACGTTCGGAAATCACCTCCACGCAAAACCCTATTTAATCCTCTTTCCGGCCCTTCCGGGTCAGTAACCGAATCAGATGAATAAGGAGCAAAATAGTCTTGACACCATTCGCTCACATTTCCGGTCATATCATATAATTCTAACTCATTATATCGTTTTCCACCCACTTTATGTGCCGCATTCAATCCGTCAGCAGAAGTCCATCCTACTTCAGTAGGATCATCACTATGTCCAGAAAAAACATAATTTCTACTTCGTTTTCCTCCTTTTGCTGCATATTCCCACTGTGCTTCTGTCGGCAATGCAAACTTCAATCCTGTAATCTTTGCCAACGTATCAGCAAACAGAGCAGCATCCTCCCACGAAAGCATATCCATCGCCTGTTCAGCTTCGCCTTCTTCAATACAACGGCCATCCAAAGACAGAAAAGCTTTCCACTCACGTTGCGTCACCTCATATTGACCGATATAGAAATTTTCTAACGTAACATAATGCGGATGAGCACTAAAGCTGTCTTGTTCCGTAAAAAAATCTATATGATTGATATTGTTCCCCATGACAAACGTTCCTCCCTCGATTAACCGCATACGATCTAAAATTGATGTTAAGGCCTCCTCTTGTTCCCCAGTAAGCCCTTTAACAGACACATGTAGCCCTTCCCGATCATATTGAAACCTATCTAAGGAACGAATTAGATAGGGGAGAAAGAAAGCCAGTAATAAAACGATAAATATTCCACCAATACAAGAAATCAGACGTTTCCTATTCCACAATCGTTTCCTGACATTTCCATGACTACTAGTTTGCTTTATTAATCGGTTTCTTCCTATCGCTTTTAATACAGCATCTACTAATTCTGTAAACTTCGTTTGATAATCCGGATAAGCATCAATCCAATGTCTTTGGTTCAGAATAACACGGCTTTGTCCCGTAAGCGGTGTCGGATCCAAACGGAATGGAATGATAATTTTTCCTTCCTCGAAAGCAATGTTCATCTCTCCTTTTACCCAAAGAGAAGTTGCTGCCGTTTGAGAAAATAGAACAACAACAATCCGGCAATGTTTAATTGCTTCATCTATTAAATCTCCATATTCAGCACCCGCAGGAATATCCCGTGGTGCAATCCAGCACCGCACCTCATTCTGTTCCAAGATATGGCAAATTGCATCAGCAGCCACTTTATCCTGGCTCGAATAGCTAATAAAAACATCATGTTCCATATAAGTTTCTTTTATAACTGGTAAGTTCTTTATATAATAAAAACTGATTTATTATAAATCAAGAACCTCCAGCAAAATAAATTCCTATTGTCTGACTCAGGACTATTTTCATGATATCAGCAAATCCGTCATCCTCCCAATGCCCTCTTAGAGATTCATAAAATCTTTGAACAGCCTCATCCGATGGCATAGATTCTGTTTCTGCAAACAACACATTTACCCAGTCCGGCAAAAATTCTGCAGATTCCTGATATGCCTGGATCAACCGCCCCACCTCATCCGGATAGTGAACCGACAAAACCGCAGCTTGCGCCAAAAGATTCACATACGACATATAAGCATCGGGCAAATACTTCTTAATCAGCAGCAGTAAATTCTGAGGCTCAGCATTCATCTGCTCCAATTCGTCCCTACTGACTTGCTGAATCACTTCTGCTTCAATAGCCAACAAAGACAAAAAATCCTCATCCTCGAGGGCATACACACCCTTTTTCGCTTCAACAAGGCTCCATACCAGATTAGTTCCATTTATCTCATGCGAATATTTTTCAATAAAGGTCGAATCCTGAACACATTGTTCCACCAGTTCATATGGCATCTGGTACTTTAAAGCGACATAATCACGAAAGCAACTGCTCCCTGCAATAAAAAGAATGAAAGTCAATACAAGCACCTGCAACACCCGAGCCACCCGCACCTTCAGCATCCGTTTAGTCGAAAGACCATATTTTGCCCGAAATCCTGATAAGGTATTTCTTAGGATATGCTCATAAGAAATGAAAAAGCGTGTAAAACGAGGGATCACCACTTCTGCGGTCTGAGCCACACCATCATGATCAAAATAAAGTATACTGGAAATGCTACCAGAACGTTTTTTACCGATCTGTATGTCCAAATGTCTGATGTCTATCCCATGATCCAGCAATATCTTATATAATAAGGCAACATTTCCGAAGGTTTTGCTTTCCGGCACAACAAACAACAGCTTTTGCAAAGGAATATTTTTCAATGCCATCTCAACTTCCCACCAGAAACTGTCCGTCTTGCCCAAACGCAATACAACAGCGACTGACTTTTGAGCTACCTCCACAACCGTTTCTTTCCAATGTTCGTCGTCCACATAAATTCGAGACGCTCCGTGAGGCAACCGCTTATCCCGCGGATCTCCAATCGCATACACAGGAGCTATATCCGAAAGCACTTCCACCAGAATTTCCTCTTCTGATCGAAAATCAATATAATGTGCAATCTTTTTCCGCGTTTTCAGATCATCCACAAAAGAACGGAGATACAAGATACAAGGTGGTTGCACTGTCCCGATATTCAACGTATCCCGTTTCTTCTTGCGCAACTGATGATACCAGGCAAACAAATAAACATCAAGGATCACAAATAAAACCAAAAATAAAACTGCAGCAACATAGTACCCCACGAGCTGTGCCTTTGCTTCAGCATAAGCCAATGTACCGGAAATAACGATGGGTATCTCTACAGATTCATAACTCATCGTAAACAGCTGCAACATCGCAGTTGTTGTACAATATGCAGACAAGGCCAACAATATGACAACAAGGTACTTCATGCTTCATCATTTTATTCATAACGGACCTGAACTTCCGGATATCCCACTGCCTGGAATATACCAAACGTAAAACACCCCAACCAGTTTATTTTCACCGAAATATCACAATAAATTGTACCCTGTTTACAATAATCTGGAAATACGACCACTTCTTTTTCCAGTTTATGAAAAGTAAAAGCATTCCCTACCATTGAGATTTTCAATGTAAACTGCCCTTTGGGCACATCTGTCACATATTCCTGGCCAATATTCAGTTTAGTCAGTTCCCGCCCGTTTACCATAATCCGAAACGGCATAGCAGCACCGGTAAAAGAACGGTGCCGCCTGATGATTAAATGAACATATTCCATAAGCGATTCATATTAAGTCAAAACTAAATACACATTTTCTGCCAAACGACAGGTAATAGTTTCCCGATTATATCGTACCCGATCTGAACAAACATACAAATTTCGCCATTCACCAACAGTCCGTTCTCAACCATCCAGTCTTCATTTTTTGCAAAAAACTGAAGCAACACAATGTGAAAAGCCTGCTCCGCCGTAAATTCTTCCACATTACGTTCATAAAAATCAGTCGGAACCAAGCGATTGTATTCTTTATTCCAATCCGGACAATCTGGCAATTCAGGTAAAGCGGTACGCATTCGGACTGCCTGTTCTGCCAAAACAGCAAAATGCTGCCGCAACCGTTCTAGCATTTCCGAACCTGCCAAATCCCCATAGATATCCGACAGTCTTTTCTGCAGTAACCGCTCACAATAATCGCGCACATATTCCTGTAACAGATCGTAATATGCTGTTATATCATCTATATTGTTCCCCTGAATACTTTCTAATATAGAAATCTTACGAGCATCTTCATAACGTTCTCGCAATGTATTCAAATCTACCCGACTCACGGCAAAAGTAGATAAATCCTTTTGTTTTTCCTTAAAACAAGAAATTACCCGTTCCAAAGCCTCTGTCATAGATCCAATACCGTGCCGCCAGGCCAAGCGTTCTATTTGCCGATGCAAGATTTCCATACATTCCCCAACCTGATCTTCTATCGGTTGTTTGGTTAAAAAACATTCATAGTCTGCAATAATACGGTCTTTTATCTCAAGGCGAAACTCATCCGGCAATTGATTAGTCAGTCCGTCAGCTACTCTCAATTTATCAAACGAAAGATATTGTTCACATAAATCAGATATTTTATTGGCCATTTGCTGATAATAACCGGTCAAATTCACAGAAGCCATCAACTTATCTGCAATATCCTCAGCCGACCAAGAATCTTCTTGCAGTAAACTATACTGCAAAAAGTCCTTCTTAAAACGTAACTCCAAATATTCCTTCTTTTCCATAATGTCATTCAAAGGCATGACCACAATTGGGACAGAACTTTGCTGTTGCATCCGTTTCTTTTCCACATATCGTGCAAAATTGTTTCTGACCGGATGAAGCAGTAAACGATGACGATCCAGTTTTTCCCTGATTCTCTACGATTACCTTTTCTGCTATGCTTAGAGCCTTATCATCTAATTTGGATTGTTCAACCATACCCCATATTTGCGTAATCAGCACAGGCCAAAAGAATAGCATCGATATCACTGTCGGAATAACTTGTTGTCCAAAAATTCCGACGCCAGCTTCAAAACAAATATCACCTCCACGTGGTTGTAAATTAACCTTCAACGCAGTTTTCATTCCGATAACAGCTTTAAACACTCCTCCTTTAGTTATAGATATATCATAGGCACCACTACTCATGGACGTAACAGCCACTTCATAACCTTCTGCCTGAAAATCCAGCTGAATACGAGATGCAATCTCCGGAATCAATGAAGAAGCCCCATAAAGCATTTTCTGTGTATTAAATGTTCCCATAGTGATTTACTTTATTGATTGAATTGAATATTGTTGATATACTGCATACAAAACGCCACATTCCACTAAAAGTTTTTTAATTTCTGCCAATTGCGTTTCTGTATATTTTTGCTCTAAAGAATGTAACATATTGATTACTCTATCCGACTGTTCTTTCAGTTCCTGTTCAGTAACCACACCATCTTCCATTATTTTTTTGAATGAAACATTCTGAGCAATCATTTCATCCAAATCCAAAATTCCATTTTCATCAAAAAACATAATCTATAATTTTAAGGTTTATAATTTCATTCCACAATGTTTACAATATGCCCAAGACTCACTTACAGCTTTATGACATCTCGGACATTTCATTCCAGACGACTGCATATGCAGATTCTGCATCAAATTCTTATATTGCGCACTTTCGCCCCATTTCATCACTTCACGGACACGAACGGCACTAAACGGATGATCAAGACCCATTGTTACAGCAATCTGCAACGTTTTGTTCCACAAACCATCATTACGAATCTCATCATAAAGATCTGCCTGTTTTGCCCATTCATGCAAATCAAGCGAGGCTGTCAGTTTTTTGGGTCCACCAGCCAATCGGGCCATAGTCCGGGCAACAACCTCCGGTGAAGTAATTATACTGCCACAACGGTCACACGACAACTCAGCCTTTCGGCTCCAATACAACAACGCATATTCGACAGGTTTTGCTACAGCCCCTAAAATACCTAATTTATCTAAACCCATACTTAAATACTGAGCGACCATGTTATAAAGCACATGATGGCATAAGATATGTCCGCATTCATGGGCTAATACAGCATCTAATTCCTCATCATCCATCATTTCCAACAATCCTGATGTTACTTGAATAAAGATACGTGTATCTCCTGATGTACAGGCATTTGGAAATGGATTCATTTCTAAATAGAACTCCGGCTCATCAATGCCCAATTTTTCACAAATAGGTGGTAAATGATTATATATATTAGGTAATTGCGTCGGCGACAAACGAATAGACGAAGCCATATTAATCCCATATTGCATTTTCTCATATCCTAGTTCCAACACTTTTTTAGCAATTGCTGGAAATCCGGGGATACTTTCCAACTGACGAAGAGCAGCTTCATCTTCCGGATGAATGAATTCAGACGGTCTTATCATATTATTACACTATTTTAAGATCAACATATAGAAAAACGAATCAAAATCTGAATTACAGTTCCTACCTATAACCAAACTCTTTCGTTTAGCACAAAAATAGACATTTAAAGAGATTTAGACAATTTTTTATCAAGATTTTTATAATCTACCTCACAATAATTCTAATTACACTTATTTTTTTAATATGTATCAACAGTTCAATACTTTGTATATTCCAACCTTACTCATATGTTCTATATTAACTCAAAATCCAATTCTCTTTTAAAATCTAAAAACAAAACTATGGATATAATTGTCCTAAGTAGAATATGCTTAAAAACAAGAGACAATTATTCATATAAAAAATAATTATAAATCTCATAAAATCAAAACAAAACTTGTAAAACAGAAAGTTTACTATTACACAAATAAAAAACATGCCGACAACTTTCTTTTTCGAGAGCTGTCGGCATGCCAAATCCTCTAATTTACCCTAAATACCAAAACT
>CALUIV010000045.1 GCA_944320775.1 uncultured Paraprevotella sp.
CCGCTCACGGAACTCTCGCGCTTGCCTCAGTGAGGGGCGTTTGTTTCTCGTTTGCGGTTGCAAAGGTAGAGAGTTTTTCTGAAACCACCAAACATTCTACAAACTTTTTTTGATAGCAAAAGCACATCGATCTGGAAAAGAACAGGATAAAATACTATAATTCAATAAAATAGATAATCAAATAAAAAAAGAAAAAAAATCAATCTGATGATATTTCATAAACTAAAAAGGCTGGATATCTCATTTGTTGAGACATCCAACCTTATAAAAGCAGGCATAATTATTATAATTATATACCATGATAAAACTTGTCGTAAACAACTGATTCATGAGTTGGGCATCTCTGTAACACCAATTGGCCAACTCATCTTAATGAGATGCCCAACTCATTTTAGCATATTATTAGAGGTGTTATTCTTCTAAAGAATCTATTGTTTCTACAACATTATCCAATACCGGATCCCGTTGAATCTGGTAAGTTCCATCACGGGCTATTGTAATCAGCAACGGAATATACATATCCGACATAGGATAACTGATACTAACAGAAAAGCGCAATCCTTGTTCATCAGCCCGATCAAACGCCATTCCTTCCAATATAGCATGTTTTTTAAAATCTTCCGTCAGAAAATCGGTAAATTGTTTTTTTCGGAATGTATGTTTAAAAAAGGCCTGTCCGTTTTTGGTTACTTCCAATACAATATAATTGTCGGCATAGCGTTCGCCAGTATCATCAGTAACAAAATCTAAAGAATCATCAACCTGACGTTCTACACAATAATGATAAGTTCCTCCGTTCCAGGAAATATCACTATCATATTTATAGTCTCGCATTTTCTGAATCTGATTCGTATCTTCTTGCTCGGTCTCGTTCGAAGCTGATTCTTGTACTTTATTTGCGCTATCACCACATGCAGTCATCAACATTAATAACCCAAATAAAAAACAAAAGTTTTTTTTCATATCGTTTTTCTTCTTTAAATAATGATACAAAGGAACAAAAAAAACAGCATACAACAAAGCTTACCCACAAGAAATCAACTTATAAATAGCAGCCATTTAAAGGAAATACATAACTTTGCCATATTAATGAATATAAAACAAACTTTGCATATATGTCATTCAGATATTATATCATCATTATCATTTTATGCTGCTGTTGTTCAACATCAAAACAAAAGCAGTCTGAAACAGACGCAGCTCCAACATCTGCCATACTACAAATGACACCTCAATCCAGACTATATACAGCAGAATATAAAATTCATAAAATTATTACGCATAATGATGTTATCCATCTGAAAGGTAACTTATTGAATCAAGACTATAATCTGGAATTACCTGCCGGCACCCGTAAACTGGCTTTTCCAATCGACGTGACATTAAAAGCCTATGTCGACCTGACACAACTTTCAGAAGAACACATAAAAAAAGAAAATGGTAAAATAACGATTATCTTACCCGACCCAAAAGTTCAGGTAACTTCGGTTCAAATCAATCATCGGGAAAAGAAACAACTGATAGACCTGACCAGAAGCAGATATTCAGACGAGGAAATACAACAACTGGCCAAACAAGGAGTCAACAGCATTTTGAAACTCATACCAGATATGGGAATTATAGAAACAGCACGCCTCAACACAACCAAAACACTTGTTCCGATTTTAACCTCATTAGGATACTCTTCAGAAGAAATCATCATACAATTCCGCAAACCATTTACAGTAGATGATCTTCCACTGATCGTTGACCCTGAAAACATAACTTTCTTGAAACCATAACTAAATACGCAATATGATTATCCTTAAAAAATTATATAAGAAAGTAATCTGGCTCGCCATATTACTCATTGTTATTGTGCTTGTTTTCTTTTTTATAAAAAAAGCATCTGTCTTTTCAAGTCGAATCAAACACACAGAAACAATCGAACTGTCCCCTGCCGAAATTCAAGCAATACGGGAAATTGGAGAATGGGAATTCTTGTCGTTACCAACAGAAGAACTGGTTGACACCATCAGAAAAGGCTTTTTTATGGACGACCGGCTAGTCAGAATCTATTATGGAACCTTGCGTCTGGGAATCGACTTGAAGCAAACATCGGCAGATTGGATCAAAACTCAAGGTGATACAGTCATCGTAAAACTACCCCCCATAATTCTTTTAGAGAAAAATTTCATCAACGAAGCAGAAACCAAGGCTTTTTATGAAAGTGGAGTCTGGAGTGAATCTGCAAAACAAACTTTATATTACAAAGCATACAACTCCATGAAAAGACGTTGCATGACAGAAGAGAACAAAAAAATAGCCGAGACAAATGCTATCGTACAAGTCTCGGCCTTATTCCGTTCGTTCGGATTTAAAGAAATAATTGTCTCTTTTCCCAAATAACTAAAATACAGGTCTGAAATTCAAGGGATTTACTTCAAGCCGGAATCATCCAATAATGGAGATAGAAATCCATATACTTCCTTATGAATCCAACTTCGCAGACAAGCAAAATCAGCTTCCTCATCAAGTGCACCATAAGCCATCAATAAAAGCCTGACGGGCGATAATCCCTTCTGATACGGAGGCTGCAAATAAGAACTGTTCTGCCATAATTGAAAACCATTCCGCTCATAAAACCGAATGCGTCTTTGTTTCAAGTCATCCAATGGAGGCTCAACCTCTAAAACGACCGGGCAACCGACCCGCGAAAAAAGCAAAGCTAGCGCTTCCCTTCCCAAACCTCCTCCACGCAAAGAAGGTAACGTAGCAAAATGCTCCACGTAAACAAAACCAGGTCCTTGCCAATAAGTAATCAAACCCACAAATTCTTTATTTTGAAGCAATGCACAAGGATGAAAGTTTGCATTTGTATCAGTCACCATCCGCTGATTTTCATGCGACCGTCTTTCCTCTACCGGAAAAGCAGACTCCATCAGCTGTTCGAACTGGGCATAATAAACATGATCTGAGGTTATCGGGCACAACTCCATAATACAATTCATTTAAAGTTAATGGCAAAAATAATAAATTATTATCTATTGCAAAAGTTACTGAAACAAATCAAGCCAACTATTGTAGTTTCCACTGATCATCGCATAAAATCATCGGTACGGAAATTTCTTCAGAAGTGCTGTCGTTGTAATGTAATTCCAACAGAACATTAGCAACAGAATCTGCAAAAATACCTGAAAGATAAGTAACATCCTTTAATCCGCCATGTAACTTTTTCTCCCGATACATATATTGAGCAGAAAGTTCCATCAACTGTTTCTTATATTTTTCTGTCATTTTATCGCTATAAGCAATACCATCGACATAACGTTCATATTCTCCTTCCAACAAATAGCCATAATACTCCAAAGCAGCCTCTGCCGCTTGTTCTTCCTTATTCTGGCAAGCAACAAAACACAGAGAAAAAACGACCAGCATTATACCCCAAACGTTCTTTTTCATGCAAACTTAATTTTTATATGATGTTATAAAAAAACTTCTGCCATACGCCACAATGCATTACGTGTCGCAGGCAGAAGCTGAATATCACTCATTCCTTACTATTTCTGACGGATGAAGATATTAATCGGCGTGCCGCAGAAATTCCAACGTTCACGGATCTTATTCTCCAAAAACCGTTTATATGGTTCTTTAACATACTGCGGCAAATTAGCGTAGAATACAAACGAAGGTATCTGTGTATTCGGCAATTGCATACAGTATTTTATCTTAATATACTTTCCTTTAATCGAAGGAGGTGGATAAGCCTCGATAAGCGGCAACATTTCTTCGTTCAATTTTGCAGTAGAAACACGCGCTTTCCGACTTAAGAACACATCTTTTGCCGTCTCAAGTACTTTAAATATACGCTGCTTAGTCAAAGCTGATGCAAAAATAATCGGAAAATCATCAAAAGGAGCCATACGCTGACGAATGGCATATTCAAACTCCTTCATCACAACCGATGTCTTTTCTTCAACCAAATCCCATTTATTGACAACAACAACCAGGCTCTTATTATTACGCTGAATCAACTGGAAAATATTCAAGTCCTGCGATTCGATACCTCGCGTAGCATCAATCATCAAGATACACACATCGGAATTCTCGATGGATCGGATAGAACGCATCACGGAATAATATTCCAAATCCTCACTTACTTTATTCTTCCGTCGAATTCCAGCTGTATCTACCAAATAAAAATCGAAACCAAATTTATTGTATCTCGTATAGATAGAATCACGCGTCGTACCAGCTATATCTGTCACAATATTACGCTCTTCTCCAATAAAGGCATTGACCAAACTAGACTTTCCGGCATTTGGACGTCCAACAACGGCAAAACGAGGAATATTATCATCTACTTCTTCCTTTGCTTCTTTCGGAAACAAAGACACAACATAGTCCAGAAGATCACCTGTTCCACTTCCGGTTGCAGCAGAAATACAATAAGGATCACCAAGTCCTAAAGAATAGAATTCAGCCGCACTATATATCAAATCATTTGTATCCGTTTTATTGGCAACCAACACGACCGGCTTTTTAGTCCGCCGCAAAATACCCGCTACAGCCTGATCCAAATCCGTCACACCATTTGGCACATCAACGACAAAAAGAATCACATCGGCCTCGTCTGTGGCCAAAGTCACCTGTTTACGAATTTCTTCTTCAAAAATATCATCAGAATTCACCACCCATCCTCCAGTATCAACTACAGAGAACTCACGGCCAATCCATTCCGATTTTCCATACTGACGATCGCGCGTTGTACCGGCTTGATCGCTCACGATAGCATGACGAGTTTTCGTCAAACGATTGAACAAAGTAGACTTTCCTACATTCGGACGTCCAACAATCGCTACTAGATTTCCCATATCAAATATCTCTATTTCGGCTTCACAGCCTGATTATTAGTCTAAATTATATCCAAAATTTTTCAGTTCCTTATCAGAATTACGCCAATCTTTGTCGACCTTGACAAAAGTTTCCAGATAAATGGTTTTTCCAAAAAACTTTTCCAAAGCCTTGCGTGCCTCCGTCGAAACCTTTTTCAAAGCAACTCCCTGGTGCCCGATGATGATTCCCTTCTGAGATTCGCGTTCGACAAAAATCACAGCATTAATATGAATTGTATTTTTGTCTTCCTTAAATTGCTCTACCATGACCTCCACAGAATAAGGTATCTCCTTATCATAGTAAAGCAATATCTTTTCACGAATAATTTCAGTCACAAAAAAACGTGCGGGTTTATCCGTCCATTGGTCTTTACCAAAATATGGCGGCGAATCCGGCAAAAGTTCTTTGATACGCTTCAGCACCATATCGACACCAAACTTACATTTAGCCGATATCGGAATAATCTCTGCTTGCGGTAGCACTTCATGCCAAAGAGTCACTTTCTCGCCCAAATCATTCTGGTTACTCAAGTCAATCTTATTGATCAACACCAAAACCGGAACATTCATTCGAGAAACTTTATCCAAAAACTCACTGTTCTTATCCGGTGTCTCCACCATATCCGTAACATAAAGCAATACATCGGCATCCTGCAAAGCAGATTCGGAAAAATTCAACATTGACTCCTGCAGCTTGTAATTAGGTTTCAAGACGCCAGGGGTATCTGAAAAACAAATCTGCATGTCCTCTGTATTCAAGATTCCCATAATTCGATGACGAGTCGTCTGCGCTTTAAAAGTCGTAATGGATATACGTTCGCCAACCAATAAGTTCATCAACGTAGACTTACCTACATTCGGATTGCCTACAATATTAACAAATCCAGCCTTATGTGCCATACGATACAAAATGAACAATGAATAAACAAAACAAACTCACGCGAACAAAAAAACGCACCAGTCATCAGGATGCGTTTTTTGTTTTATTGAAAATACGAAGTAATATACGTGCTTTTATTATTTATCAGCACCGTCATATCCCCACTTCATATAGGCGGCTCCCCAAGTAAAACCAGCACCAAAAGCAGTAAAGATCAGATTATCTCCTTTCTTCAATTGCTTTTCGTAGTCCCAAAGTGCCAACGGCAAAGTACCCGCACTCGTATTACCATAACGCTGGATATTCATCATCACTTTATCCATCGGTAATTCCAAACGATGAGCTACAGCCTCGATGATACGGACATTTGCCTGATGCGGAATAACCCAAGCGATATTATCTTTAGTCAATCCATTGCGCTCAGCAATTAAAGCACAAGAATCGCTCATATTGGTTACGGCAAACTTGAACACTGTACGTCCTTCCTGATGCAAATAATGCATCCGATGATCAATTGTAAAATAAGACGGCGGACAAACAGATCCACCAGCTTTCATACAAAGGAATGGTAATCCCTTACCATCCGTACGGAGATAAGAATCTTTCCAACCCAAATCCTCGGTAGTTGGTTCTACTAAAACCGCAGCAGCACCATCACCGAATATCGGACAAGTGGCACGATCTGTATAATCCACCATAGAAGACATTTTATCTGCGCCGATTACTATTATTCTCTTGTAACGTCCACTCTGAATCATAGCAGAAGCAGTATCCATTGCATACAAGAATCCGCTACAAGCAGCCTGGAAATCAAAAGCAAAAGCATTGGTCAGTCCCAACTTACCGATCACGATAGAAGCTGTTGATGGGAAATGATAGTCCGGTGTTGTTGTTGTAACAATAACACAATCAATTGTCTGCGGATCCACATTTGTCTTAGCCAACAACTGTTTAGCAGCTTTCCGTGCCATATAGCTTGTACCTAAGCCCTCTTCATTCAGAATACGACGTTCCTTGACACCAATACGAGTCATAATCCACTCGTCGTTTGTATCTACCATGCGAGACAATTCATCATTGTTCAACACATATTCTGGAACATAACCACCAATACCGGTTATTACAGCATTAATTTTTTCCATCTTAACAATTATTCTATCTTAAAAAAAGAGCCGGAGCCTTCAATATCTGAAGACTCTGGCCATTAATTTTATTTACCGATTAAACAGCAGCTTCTTTCTCGATAGCCAACTTACCTCTGTAATATCCGCAAGACGGACATACAGTGTGGTAAATATAGAATGAGCCACAATTAGGACAAACTGCCAAAGTTGGAGCTACTGCCTTATCATGAGTTCTTCTTTTAAGAGTTCTCGTTTTTGATTGTCTTCTTTTAGGATGTGCCATTTTCTTTAAACTTTAATTATTATCTAATATTTTCTTCAATTCATTCCAACGAGGATCAATAGGACGATTACTGTCTGTTTCTTCCTGAACCGGATGGACGGCATCAGTGTCTTGTTCTAAATGCTCTTCGTCAACAATGTCTGTCAACATATGCGCCAGTGTCCCCATCATCGCCCCATTGCACAGCCCAGGTTCGTGCACATGTTTCATCGGAATTTCTAAAGCGATCATTTCATACATCAGCCAAGAAACATCCAGAATACCGTCTTCTTCAGGTATGATTATCAACTCACCTTCGTCAACATATTCCAGACCTAATTTGACTTTCAGGACACTCTCTGTACTTATTTTCTGATCCATAAGTTCCAGACACCGGTCGCATGGAATCTGAATAATACCATCAATACAGAAAGTCAGTTCATATGCGCCTGCCGTTCTCTTCACCCTCAGGTTTACATCGACATGTCCCTTCTGCACCTCTGGTCCCTGAACAGCCTCAAAATAAGCATCAGTCAATGCGAACTGATATTCAACCTTATCAGAACGCATATTCTTTAAATCTATCTTATAGCTATCCAACATATCCATACGGGCTGCAAAGGTATAAAAAATAGGATATTATAACAAGTAAAACGGATAAAAAACTATTATTTTAATACTTTTTCAATTCTATACGAAACGTAGTCCCCCCTCCTATCTCGGAATTCTTCACATAAATCCTACCTTTATGATATTCCTCTATAATCCGTTTGGCTAAAGACAATCCCAGTCCCCACCCTCTTTTCTTTGAGGTGAATCCCGGCATAAAAACTTTCTGAAAATTTTTTCGGGGAATGCCTTTTCCTGTATCTGAAACTTCGATGACAACACTATCCAAAGTTTCAAAAGCGACAATTTGAATCTTACCGACACCATCAATGGCATCTACAGCATTTTTACACAAATTCTCAATCACCCATTCCAACAATGGAGCACAAATAGAAACCGGTTGCAAATGTTTTTCTACAGTAACGTCCAATTGAACCTTAGATGAAACTCTCTTTCTGATATATTCCGCAACCCGAAACAAAGCCTCCTCAACATTTTCTTTTTTTAATTCTGGCAAAGAACCTATTTTCGAAAAACGTTCAGCTATCATCTCCAACCGTTTTACATCTTTTTCAATTTCTAGAACCAAATCATCACCAGGATAATTTTCACGCAAAATCTCAACCCAAGCCATCAAAGAGGAAATAGGTGTACCGAGCTGATGAGCAGTCTCCTTGGATAACCCCACCCAAACCTTATTTTGCTCGGCCTTCTTGGAGCTAAGCAATGCGAAGATTGAAACAAGAACGAATACAACAACAACAGCCAACTGTATGTATGGATATGCAGCTAAACGTTTCAACATAATTGAATCGTCATAACAAATATCCAGAAAACCTCCTGCTTCTTCCCCATCCGGACCTAAATCCATTCGGATCACTTGTCCGGACGCCAGCCAATCCTTTGCCTGACGGGTAACATAGGACAGGCTATCCTCATAATTACGTTCTTGTATCCGAATATTTCGAAACTCCAGAACCTGGCCTTTCGAATCCATCACAATTACCGGAATTGTATGATTGCTGTTAATCACATTTAAAACTAGAGAAAGATCTGTGTGTTCATCTGCAGAATTCAATGTCCGCATGGCTTCTGCCCAAATCGACATATTGGCATATTCTTGTTTTGACAAGTCGCGAACCAAGCCATGAGATACAACCAAAAAAATTGCAGCAATAACCCCTGCCACAAAAATAAGAATCTGTTTTGTCCGCAAAATATCGTTCGAAAAGTGCATATTCTAAATTTTCTTTTTGTATTAAAACGAAATATTCCGGAGGATAGTATTTTGATATACAAAAAAATAATTCGGACGCCCCTGATATGCTTGTCTACAAACATATCGGGTCGTCCGAACAGTCAAACTCCTGTATTCTTTCGTTTAATGCCAAGTATATGCCTGCAAAGCTGCGTAAGCCATCTGATAATCCCGTTCTGCATTCAACGCTTGCTCGCGCGCATCATAATACTGCTCTAATTCTGTCGTGTATTCCAAGACATTGATCTGGCCTTCCATCAGAGCACTTCGTAGAGCGGCCTGAATATCGACACGTTCGAGTTCGCGTGCATAATGATCAGCAACCATCTTTAAAGAACGAGCCTTATCATAACAAGTTTCCATTTCTGAAATAAGTTGAATACGTGTATCTGCTTCGCGGCTTTCTGCAGCCACAGCTGCCTTTTTACTTTGTTTCAACTTATTGTGATTTTGCCATAAGGGTATTCGTAATCCAAGTACCAAAGCATGTTTACCCTCAACCGGTGATTGTTCCGTTGCATAACCAACAGACAAATTCGGAATGTATTCTGTCCGAGTTTGTTTTAACTCTTGCTGACTCAATTTTACCGTTTGTCTGACATAAGCCAGTTCCGGATTTACGTTTTCAGCCTCAGCACACCATCCTTCAAAATCCAACGGCAGCTCATTGTTGCCATATTCTGTCACAACATGAGCCAATTCCATCCCGCCATTCAAAGCCTTTAAACGGTTCAACAATTCCTGACGATCAGTCTCAGCACGTTTTACGTCATTCGCAACACGAACCAAATTCAGCCGTGCCCGATTGGCCTCAATCACATTTGTCTTTCCCGATTCCAACATTTTCTGATAAGCTTCAGCCAATGTTGCAGCATCATTCTCACGCGATTTCAATTCTTTCAACCATGATGTGGCATGCACTAAAGAAATCAATTCTTGAAGTGCACGTAAACGTACGCCGTTACGATCCTGGACGTACTGCAATTCAACCAGTTCATTTTTCTTTCTGGATATACGTTTCCGCTGACCGGTTATCACGGCCCAGTCCAGTTCCTGCGTCACTGAAAACTCCTTAACACGCAAATTACTCCCCTTAGTATACCAATTATGGGTAAAACCGATTTCGGGATCTGGAAGATTAACGTTTGTTTTATTAGCCAAACGTTCGGCTTCCGCTTCATCACGCATTGATTTCAAAAAACTGTTATTCAATTCTATTTCATCCAATGCCTCCTGCATGGATGACTGTGCCTGACTCCATAATGGAAACAAAGTCAATATGACAGCACCTATATATATTCTTCTACGTTTCATGTCTTCAATTAAATGGAACTTAATTCACTTGTTTTATTTTCTGATACCGACGGAACTGGTTCATTTTTACTGATCAACATGTAGACTAACGGCACCACAAAAGCATTCAGCAAAGTACTGCTCAACAAACCGCCCAACATAACCCGGGCCATCGGACTCTGAATCTCATTACCGGGCAAATCACTTCCGATTACTAAAGGAATCAAAGCCAAAGCAGATGTCAATGCTGTCATCAAAATCGGATTCAAGCGGTCGAGTGAACCATGAAGTACACTTTCTGTCAAACTGCATCCTGCACTCCGTAAATCGTTATAACGGTCAATCAATAGTATACCATTACGAGTTGCAATACCGAAAAGCGATATAAAACCGATAATGGCTGGAATACTAATGATACCATCTGAAAAACGAACCGCAAAAACACCACCTATCAAAGCCAATGGCAAATTCAAAAGCACGACGGCAGATTGCTTTACATGATGGAACTGTTTGTACAGTAACATAAAAATCACCAAGATAGATAATAAAGAAGTCAAGCCCAAAATTCGACTTGCAGCCTGTTCACTTTCAAACTGACCGCCGTACTCCACATGATATCCTTCGGGCAGTTCCACCCGTTCCTGAATTACACGCTGTATATCAGAAACCACACTATGTAAATCCCGATCCGCCACATTAGCAGAAATCACAATCTTACGTGCCACATTCTCTCTGTTGATTGTATTCGGGCCAGAAGCAGAACTGATTTCAGCCAAGACTTCAAAAGGCACTTTACCTTGCTGGGTATCCACCGTCAGATTACGGATACGTTCCATATTCATACGGTTCTCGTCATTAACTTTCACCGTCAAATTGAAAGCTTTATTTCCCTCATAAACCTGTGATACAACACGTCCGTTTAACAGCGTCTCAACGATTCCGGCAAACTGTGCCGGTGATACGCCATATTTTGCCAGCATCTCACGCCGAGGCTTAATCTGTAATTGTGGCCGTTCGATTTGCTGTTCAACATTCAAATCTGCAACACCCTCTACACCAGATATTTCATTTTTAATCTGATTTCCTAACTGAAACATCCGATTCAGATCTGTTCCAAATAATTTTATTGCGATATTAGACCGTGTTCCACTCAACATAGCATCAATACGGTGCGAAATAGGTTGACCAATTTCAATACTTACACCCGAAAGAGTTCCCAGTTTTTCACGCACTTCAGCCATTACTTCAGACCGTTTACGTTCTTTCAACTCAAACGGCGCTTCTATTTCTGAAGTATGTACCCCCAATGCATGCTCATCCAATTCCGCACGACCTGTTTTTCTGGCTACTGTTTTTATTTCAGGTACAGTAAGCAACAGTTCTTCAGCCTGACGTCCTAACCGGTCACTTTCTTCCAAAGATACCCCAGGCAGCGTACTCACATTTATGGTAAATGAGCCTTCGTTAAAAGAAGGCAAGAAACTACGCCCCAAAGTAAAGAATGTAGCCAGAGCTGCCAATAAGACAACAAACGTGCCACCTAACACCCATTTCCACTGGTGCATTGCTCCTTGCAACATTTTTTTATAACCACTTTTAAGCAAACGCACAACATACGGTTCCTGCTCTGCATTTTTCTTCTGTTGGGTATCTCGCAAAAGATAACTGCACAAAACAGGAGTCAACGTTAAAGCAACAAGCGTACTAGCAAAAAGCGAAATAATAAAAGCAACCCCCAGAGGTACCAACATACGTCCTTCCATTCCATTTAAAAAGAAAAGCGGAACAAAACTGGCTACAATGATCAATGTACTGTTCAATATAGGAATACGCACTTCTTTAGATGCTTCAAACACAACGGTTTTGACAGAAAGCCTTTCTGCCACTGGCCGCATGCGATTCTCACGTAAATGCCGATAAACATTCTCCACATCGACAATCGCATCATCAACAAGCGAACCAATTGCAATGGCCATACCTCCAATACTCATCGTATTGATTGTCAGCCCCATCATATTCATAACCAAAATTGTAACCAACAAAGCTAACGGAATAGTAACCAATGATATGACTGTCGTACGAACATTCATCAAGAAAATAAACAAGACAATCACGACAAACAAAGCTCCTTCGATCAATGAACGCTGAATATTACCTATTGAATTATTGATGAAATCACTTTGACGGAAAATATCTGTTGCCATTTTAACGTCTGCCGGAAACTCCTTTTTCATTTCAGCTAACGAATGATCCAGTTTTTCGGTCAAATCCAATGTACTCACGTTAGGCTGTTTGGTCACCGTAACCAATACAGCCGGTTTTCCACGATGAGAAGCAATACCCGTTTTTGGAGATTGCGGTCCTGTCTTAACTTCTGCGATCTGAGATAATTTAACCGGAGCACCATCAGCGAGCTTTACTACAGTCTGTGCCAAATCCTCAACATGATTTGTCTGTACAAGTCCGCGTACAATATATTCGTTCCCATATTCATAAAGAATACCTCCCGAAACATTACGGTTCATATCTTCCAATTGAGCCAACAATTCATCAAGTGTAACCCCATAATGCCGCATCCGGTCAGGATTCAACAATATTTGATATTCACGGACATCACCTCCCAAAACTGCCACCTGAGCTACACCCCCTGTAGCCAACAAGCGCGGACGAATAGTCCAATCAGCAAGTGTTCTTAAATCTTCAAGCGATGTGGAATCGGAAGTCAAAGCCACGATCATCATTTCTCCTAAAATAGATGACTGTGGTCCCAAAACCGGCTCACCAACACCGGCCGGTAGCTGGTCTCCTAAAATAGAAAGCTTTTCAGTAACAATCTGTCGGGCACGATAAATATCCATATCCCAATCAAATTCTACCCAAACAATAGAGAAACCAGTCGTACTTTGTGAACGAACCCGACGAACACCTGTTGCTCCGTTTACAGCCGTTTCTATAGGAAAAGTCACCAGTTTTTCAACTTCTTCAGGTGCCATACCACCAGCTTCGGTCATAACAACAACAGTCGGCGCATTCAAATCGGGAAAGACATCCACCTCCATTCGTAAAGCCGTATACGTCCCTCCAAGAAGTAACAGCACCCCTAATATGATTATCATCAATCGGTTCTGAAGGGAAAAACGAATAATTCTATTTAACATAGTAAAACCTCCCCTCATTAATGATTATGATTATGCCCTTCCGGAATAGCTCCTGCATTTGCTGCCAGTTTGACATAAACAGCCCCTACAGTCACGACACGATCACCTTTGTGCAAACCATGTACAATTTCGGCATTCAATCCATCACGATCACCTAATTGAACTTCTGTTTTCACATAATGCTCTTTTTCTTTTTGAACATAGACATAATACACTCCTTGCTCTTCAGTAAGTGCTGACACAGGAACCGTTAACACCCCTTCGCGAGGAGCACCTAGCAACCACACTTCTGCAAAACTACCCGGTATCAACGAACCGACATTGTCAAATTCAAAAACAATTGGAATAAAAAATGCTCCGGGAGCAACAGAACGTCCTTTCGATAAAACCCGACCATGAATACTATCCAGACAAATCACATCTGCTTGCGAACCGACCCGAAAATTAGCACTCTGTACCAAAGACAAACGATCTGCATAACGTTCACTTACCTCAACACGCAACTGCAAACGACGATCCTGAGTAACAATCGCTATCGGTTGACCAACGGTCACATAATCTCCCGGAGAAACCAAACGTTGTTTAATATATCCAGCCATTGGTGACAAAACACGAACGCCTTTCCGGTCCTCCTTTCCTTTCAAACCTTCATAGGCTGCATTGGCTGTTTGAAAACGTAAACGAGCTTCCTGCAACTCCTTATCACTAACAATCTTGCCGGTAGCTAATTTTTCAGCACGCTCCAGTTCCTTTTGAGCCGTTTCATATTCGGCCTTGGCCTTTTCCAATGGACTTCCATCTTGTAACTCTCTTGCTGAAACCCAAGCTAGGACCTGTCCTTTTTGAACAGATTTTCCCTCAAGCAAACCATCGAACAATTCAACCCGCCCCGAGGTTGTAGCTACGACAGTTTCCTCTGTCCCCAAAGCTGGCAGCACAGCACCACTAGCCGGATAAACCGACCTGAATGTTCCCGCCTTGATTTCCTGAACAAGCACACCGGCAGCCTTTGCCTGTGCTTCAGACAATACAATCAGTCCATCATGTCCATGCTCATCAGCAGCTTCTTCCTCGTGTACGTGCTCAGATTCCACATGTTCTGTGCCATGATCATGATCTTCTGCACTATGATCATGATCATCATGATGATGACACGAAACCACACCTGCACTACCCAACATCATTAGTGCAGCAACAAAATAAAAACAATTTTTTTTCATTATTATATTCTTGTTAATCTGTTTCAATAAATCATTTTATCGCAGTCAAAAACTACGATATACATTCTAGCCGAGAATTTCTCGGCCTTTTATTAATCAGAAAAACAAGAATGGAGGGGCTCGTAACCCTTGCCCGGAAAGCAAAGGAGGAGGTAAAAGACGCACCACCAGGCATGAATCCGGCAATACAGATTTCCTACATATGGCCAACAACACCCCGATCAATGCAAGTAATACCCATATAGGACTCAACTGACGAATCTGGCGAATCACTTTTGCTGTTTGTTCCCCATTTATCGCCGAAAAATATTCCACACTACATTTACAGGAATGACCATTATGTCCTTGATGATGCGTTTCAAAAGGCACGGGCTGTGTCTGTCCAGATGGAATAAGATGTCCTCTATCACAAACATCATAAATACACAATCCGTCCAAAAACAAATGTTCATACGCCAGACAAACATGTACACCGACATGATGGTGCCATCCCAAAACGGAGTAACCCATCACGACGACAAGAGACAAGATGCCCCAAATTCGAATCAGTGTATTTCTTATTTTATTTGCCTGGTGCACTTTATTTAAATTTTATCTTCTGCCAGTTTTATTAAATATTGTCCATATTGATTTTTTTGCATCGGCATCGCCAAGTTCTTCAACTGCTCTGCATTGATCCAACCCTTCTCAAAAGCTATCGCTTCCAGACAGGCAATCTTCAATCCTTGTCTTTTTTCGATAACTTCTATAAAAGTACTAGCTTCACTCAAACTGTCGTGAGTGCCAGTGTCTAACCAGGCAAATCCGCGTCCCAACGTCTGAACCATCAATTTGTCTCTATGCAGAAATTCCTGATTCACGCTCGTTATTTCCAATTCTCCTCTTGGCGACGGTTTAACTTGCTCTGCAATTGATACCACCTCATTCGGATAAAAATACAAACCGACTACAGCATAGTTACTCTTAGGCACAGCCGGTTTTTCTTCAATACTCAAACATCTTCCCTCTGCATCAAATTCGGCAACCCCATAACGTTCGGGATCATTTACCCGATATCCGAAAATAGTTGCACGGCCAGATGTTTCTGCCGTATATACCGCATCTTGAAGCATCTTTGTAAAACCAGCTCCATGAAAAATATTATCCCCCAATACAAGACAGGCACAATCATTTCCAATAAACTCTTTACCAATGATGAAAGCCTGTGCCAAACCATCAGGAGAAGGCTGTTCGGCATATTCAAAACGTACTCCCAATTCACTACCATCTCCTAACAGTCTTTTGAAAGCAGGTAAATCATACGGCGTGGATATAATCAGAATTTCCCTAATTCCTGCCAACATCAAAACCGAAATAGGATAATAAATCATCGGTTTATCAAAAACGGGCAACATTTGTTTGCTCACACCTTTTGTTATCGGATAAAGACGTGTACCTGAACCTCCGGCCAAGACTATACCTTTCATATCTATTAATTTTATCTGTTTGAAAAATCGTTTTAAGTGTTCTTTAAGAAACAGGCCAAATATAGCTAATATATTTCAAAATGACATCAAATCTCCCATCTAAAATCCCTTTCACTGTAATTTTACAAGCAAATATTTAATCCGACCAACATTTTCTTCCATATTTGGAAGCAAAGATAAATATAGGTTCATGCAATTAAGTTGCAATGATAATGGTCCTTACAATTCAAAATATTCATTTCGCATCAACAGCGGATAAGAACCGAATACGATTTTTTCGATAATACCAGACTCCCACAATATCAGCCAATGCCCATCCAATAGGCACCGACCACCAAATACCAATATATCCGACCGACGGAATCGAAGCGAGTAAATAAGCCAGCAATACCCTAATTCCTAACGAAATGACAGTCAAAACGACAGACATATCCGGCAAAGCAACAGCACGATAAAAACCATATAACAGGAAAAGATATCCGATTCCGACATAGAAACTCCCTTCTATCCGCAAATACTGTACCCCAATATTGATCATATCAGTTTCACGCGGATCGATAAAGAATGACATCAGTTGTGGAGCTAAAACAAACACTAAGACAGCAACAATTGCAGCAAACACTGTAGTCATCCAAACAGCACTACGAATGCCACACCGAATACGTTCATAGGCACCCGCACCAAAATTTTGTGCAACAAAAGTTGAAAATGCATTTCCAAAATCTTGCACAGGCATATATGCAAATGAATCAATCTTTACAGCTGCTGCAAAAGCAGCCATCACAGCCGTACCAAAACTATTCACAAGCCCTTGTATCATTAAAATCCCAAAGTTCATAACCGATTGTTGTACGCAAGTTAAAAACGAATATGAAGCCAGTCGATTAAGCGACCGGAAACTCAACACACAATCCTTACGTTCCAGACGAAGTTCAGGAAAATACAGATACGTATAACAACACAATCCCACGCCACCAACTGTCTGTGAAATCACCGTAGCCCATGCTGCTCCCTCAACTCCCATATGCCACCACAGGATCAAAACCAAATCAAGTAAAATATTCAAGACTACAGATACAATCAAAAAAACTAACGGAATAAAAGAATTACCGATTGCACGCAGTAGAAATGCATAAAAATTATACATACAGACAGCAAACATGCCCCAAAATACAACAAACAAATAATCATGCACCATTTGTTCCACTTCAACAGGCACCTGCAGCATCCGGATAATCTGATTCAGGAACAACAATACAAACAGAT
>CALUIV010000046.1 GCA_944320775.1 uncultured Paraprevotella sp.
TACTTATAAAAATTTTCAAAAAAAATTAGCGCTTATGAACATACGTTTGCAGAAATAGCCGTTTTTACCCGTTTTTTCATTCAGAACCACATCTGCTTTTTGAGTTCGGCAACTGAATCAGTTGAGATGGCCAACTCATTTCATTCAGTTGACCAACTCATTTTCATCATCTGCTAATGACTTAAAATTGTACCAACAAGTTCAAATGGCGCAACTATCGCCCTGACACGCATCTTCCCAATCGTATCCTGAATGACGTTTCAACCAAACCGAAGCATAAGCACAAGTGGCACGAATTCGGTAATTATGTTCACGAGCATAATTGCATGCTGTCTCCATGAGTAAAGCAGCAATACCACGCCCTCCTATTTCTTGCGGCACAATCGTATGTCTGATATCCATAACCGATGCTGTTAACTGATAAGCCAGATGTGCTTCAAAACCATCTTCCCGGATGATAAACCAACATTTCTCTGTATTATGTTCTACTTTCATCATTATACCTTAATATAATAGTAAATTCAACATGATGTTTATACAAAACTACAAAAAAAGACAAATGCTCAAAACATTCAATCATTTTTTTTGCAGTTAACATAAAGTTTCTATAATAATAGAAATTATATTCAAGATAAATTTCTATATTTGCTCAAAACATAAAATAAAAATACAATGATTCATTTATTAGAAACAGCACAGGCTGCTGTTAACACTGTCAAAGAAGCCGAACAAATTGTAGAATCAGGAAAAATTGATCTCATCATCCAAAAACTGATTGATTTGGGGATCAGCGCCGGCAAAAATATCCTGATGGCAATTGTTGTCTACATCGTTGGACGGTTCATTGTCTCGATGATCAACAAGTTTGTAGCCAACATGCTCGAGAGGAGGAAAGTAGAAGTGACCATACAAACCTTCTTAAAGAGTCTGATCAACATTTTGTTAATGATCTTATTGGTTGTATCTGTCGTTAGTGCACTGGGTATCAATACGACTTCATTTGCAGCTCTGCTGGCCTCTGCCGGTGTCGCTATCGGTATGGCATTATCCGGAAATCTGCAGAATTTGGCCGGTGGCCTCATCATTCTTCTATTCAAGCCATATAAAGTAGGTGACTGGATTGAAGCACAAGGTACATCTGGTTCTGTCAGTGAAATCCAAATCTTTCACACCATCCTGACTACAGCCGACAATAAAGTCGTCTATATCCCTAACGGTAGCCTCAGCAGTGGCATTGTAACCAATTATAGCAGAAAAGAAACCCGTAGAATCGAATGGGTTATTGGAATTGACTATGGAGAAGATGTGAATAAAGTAGAAGGTATCGTCCGAAATATGTTGGCAGCCGACGAAAGAATATTGAAAGATCCGGCACCATTTATTGCACTTCACGCCTTGGCTTCCAGCAGTGTAAACATTACGATAAGAGTATGGGTAGCCAGCAGTAATTATTGGGACGTTTATTTCCAGGTACAAAAACAAATCTACGAAGAATTCAATAAACAAGGAGTTAATTTCCCATTTCCGCAACTTACTATTCATAACGCATAAATCAACAAGGGAACCGTATTTTTCGGTTCCCTGTTTTTAAATAAATAATATGATTGTTCAAAAAGAAATTAAGCTTCAGGCACGTACAAAAGGAATCCATCTAATTACAGCTGAGCTATATCGTAATCTACCGGATCTGCCCCAGACTGGTATCCTCTCAATCTTCATAAAACACACCAGTTGCGCTTTGACCATAAACGAAAATGCGGATCCCGATGTTCGTACAGACATGCATCAGATCATGGACAGACTCGTTCCGGAAGGCAGCAGTCTATACAGACATTACGAAGAGGGAGACGATGACATGCCAGCTCATGCAAAAGCTTCGTTAACCGGAACATCATTGACCATACCAATAACAAATCATCAACTGAATCTGGGTACATGGCAAGGTATTTATTTATGCGAATACCGAAATTATGGCGGCCCGAGAAAAGTTGTTGTAACCATAATTGGAGAATAAAAACAGCAAGAACATATATCGGAAAAAAATGATAGACAAAGCAACAGTTGAAAGAATATTGGAGGCAGCACAAATCGTAGATGTCGTTTCCGATTTTGTCACTCTTCGCAGAGCCGGTGTAAACTATAAAGGATTATGCCCTTTCCACGACGACCGGACACCGTCGTTTGTCGTTTCACCGTCAAAAGGACTCTGCAAATGTTTTTCTTGCGGAAAGGGAGGCAATGCCGTTCATTTCATTATGGAACACGAACAACTGACCTATCCGGAAGCATTACGTTATCTGGCGAAAAAATATCACATAGAAATTCAGGAACGCGAAATGAGCGATCAGGAAAAACAAGCTCAAAATGAACGTGAAAGTATGTTTGTCCTCAATGAATGGGCACGTGATTTTTTTCAGAAACAACTGACAGACACAGTTGATGGTCGGGCTGTAGGCATGGCTTATTTCCGCTCCCGAGGATTTCGTGACGATATAATAAAAAAATTCCAATTGGGATTCAGTCCCATGGAACGGAATGCTTTGGCAAACGAAGCAAAAAGTAAGGGCTTCAAAGAAGAATATCTACTGAAAACCGGATTATGTTATAAAAAAGAAAACGGTCTGTTACAGGATCGTTTTTGGGGACGTGTTATCTTTCCAGTACATACCCTAAGCGGTAAAGTTGTTGCTTTTGGTGGCCGTGTTTTAGACAGTGCGACCAAAGGGGTAAATATGAAATATCAAAATTCCCCCGAATCAGCCATATATTCTAAAAAGAAAGAGTTATACGGTATTTTCCAAGCCAAACAAGCCATTGTTAAAAACGATCTGTGCTATCTTGTAGAAGGTTACACAGACGTTATTTCCATGCATATGGCTGGTGTCGAAAATGTTGTTTCCTCATCGGGAACTGCCTTGACAACGAATCAGATACAAATGATCCACCGTTTCACAGACAATATCACCGTCCTATACGATGGCGATGCTGCAGGAATAAAAGCATCAGAACGTGGTATTGACATGTTACTGGCCGAAGGAATGAATGTAAAACTATTATTACTTCCGGACGGAGACGATCCCGACAGTTTCGCCCGCAAACATAATGCCACAGAATATCAGGCTTATCTGAAAGATCATCAAGTGGATTTTATCAAATTTAAAACAGATCTGCTACTTCAGGAAGCCCAAGGAGACCCAATCAAACTCTCCAAACTGGTAAACAGTATTGTACAAAGTATTGCTGTTGTCCGTGATGAAATTACGCGTTCTTTATATATTAAAGAAACAGCTGCTATGCTGGGTATGGAAGAACGATTACTGGTCACTGCCATCAACAAACAAGCCACCGCTAACAAAAGCGAAGAAAAAAGACGTAAAAACAACGAATCAACAGACACAAGACAAAACGCATCAGTCAACAACAGACCTGAAACACAAGAAATACCTCCTGCTATACCGGAGCAAGTCCCTTTTCCTACATCAGAAACGGGATCGGAAAGTATACCTATGCCGGAATCAATACCTCCCGTTCTTCCCGAATCTGTTGTCGAAACCATGCAAGCTCCTGCTGAAACGCAACCCAAAGAAACGATACCTACCTACATTCCAACACAAGGTGCAGAAGCCATGCGTTTCTATCAGAAAGAACTGCTGCTTGTGCAAGCTTTGATCCGATATGGTGAGCAAATCTTGTGCAACGTGGAAGACGAACAAGGAAATGAAAGCCCATTAACCGTTGCTGAATATATCAACTATGCCTTACAAGAAGATGATTTGAAACTGCACAAGCCACTCCATCAAGAAGTATTGCAAGAAACTCTGTCTCATCTTCACGAAGAACAATTCTCTGCTGAACGATATTTTCTGAATCATCCAGACAGCCGGTTCAGTTCACTTGCTTTTGAACTTGCCAGCGAACCACACCAACTCAGCAAATATCATTCAAAAAGTCAGAAAATTGTCCAAGATAACGAACGATTAATGGAGTTGATTCCACATCTGATGACAGACTACAAACTGGCAATTGTTGAAGAGGAACTGAAACAGATATTAAACAAACTCCGTTCTCCAGACATTCTAAAGGACAAAAATGCTTATATGGAAATAATGAAACATTATAAAGCGATAAAAGAAACCGAAAGTGCTCTGGCGCGCGAAAGAGGAGACCGGGTAATTACAAATATTTAAATGAAAACATACAGACTTATCCTGGTGCTTTCAGTCATGTTACTGTGGCAGCAGACAACAGGAGGAGCAAAGACAATTAAGGACAGCCTGCAATATCGCGCAGGCTTTCTTTATAGAAACGGACAAGAATTAATGTTGGACGGAAAACCATATCATTGCGTTTCATTTAACTCTTTCCAATTATGCGGCTGCGGAAATAAAGACGAACTGTTCACAGACGAACAAGTAGAAAGTCTATTTGCTTCGCTACCAAAGAATACAATGATCCGTACATGGTCTACCCCCGCATTTAATCATCGCACGGAATACCTCGTCAGATTAGCAGAAAAATATAACATAAAACTCATTCTTTCACTAGGGGACGGCCGTAGCGGATGTGGCGACACAGATGGTGCTCCAAACGGAGACGGAAGTGGCAAAACGCAAGAATGGTATGAACAGGGATTCCGTAGAAAGTATCTGCCACATGTTATAGAAATGACTTCACGCTATAAAAATTCACCAGCCATAGCCATGTGGGAAATCATTAACGAACCGGGCGAAGCTGATTGGAAAACAATACGTGATTTTTTACATGAGATTGCAGCTGTTATCAAAAAACACGATCCATATCATCTGGTAGAAAGCGGAACCTTTGCCGGATGGGCATACGAAGGATACGAACATTACCGTGATATGCATGACAGTCCTAACATTGATGTTGGCAATTTACATGAATACGACTACGATTACCAACAGTCAAACATCATCGAATCTCCTCACTTCGATCCTTGTCTTAAAGCAATGTCCGGTTTAAACAAACCTCTTATTATTGGTGAAACTGGTATTGAAAGTGGAGATAGTTGCCGCACGTCACGTACCCAGCGTGTTATGGCCATGCGTAAGAAATTTGATCTTTATATTCGTAAGGGAGCAGGCGCTGTCTTAGTCTGGAATCTGGCAAATACAGCCCCAGACTGTGGCCTTACTTTCAGTACAGACGATCCATTACTGAATATGATTATTAACTATCAACGGAATATCGTCAACAAAAACAAAGGAAAAGAAAAATGACCTTATTGAGACTTGTGTTGAAACAGATAAGACAAGTCTCAATAAGGCCTTAAAAAACATTTATAATTGATGATTATGTATCAGGTTCAAAAACTCTTCCCTTGTTTTAGCCTGATTAAATGCTCCTGTAAAATCACTTGTTGTCGTTATTGAATTTTGCTTTTCCACCCCTCTCATTTGCATACACATGTGCTTTGCTTCGACAACCACCATAACCCCCATCGGATTAAGTGCTTCCTGTATACACTGTTTGATCTGCAATGTCATACGTTCCTGAACCTGCAAACGATGCGAAAAAGAATTGACAACGCGCACAATTTTACTTAATCCAGTAATATATCCATTGGGGATATAGGCAACATGAACCTTTCCATAAAAAGGCAACATATGATGCTCACAAAGCGAAAAGAAATCTATATCTTTCACGATAACCATCTGGTTGTATTCTTCCTTAAACTTTGCCGAGTTCAATATAGCTACCGGATCTTCATTATATCCTTTGGTCAGCGTCATCATAGCCTTGGCAACCCGTTCCGGTGTTTTAAGCAATCCCTCCCGTTGAGGATCTTCGCCCAACAAAGATAAAATTTGCTTGTAATGCCCTTGCAATTCTGCCTGAATCTGTTCCTCTTGTTTTTCCATCTCCCTCTAGTTGGCTATCTGAATTTTACTTTTGACAATCACTGCTTCACCAAATTTTCCAGTTTCTTTAAGAAGCCGAAGCATACGACTGGCCTCTTCATAAGTTTTGAAATCACCGATACGGCATGTCCATCTGGGACTATAAAAATGCGTATATACAGGCACCTCAGAAAACAGTTCCTTTACCAAACGGCCTTTCTGACTGGCCTGTTCTTTAGCGGAACGAGAATTTCCACCAGAATAAACCTGAATGCGATATCCCTGCGTCGTTATTTTAGAACTGTATGTTTTTCCACCGGCAACCAGTTCCATTCCCGGATCCAACGAATCACTACCTTGTGTGTTTTTTCCAAAATTAACCAGTCTAGTTCCGTTTACCAACGCCTCGATTACCTCATCCTGATGGACGATAACCTTGCCTTTCCCAACTTCATTGCCTTCCAGATAATCCATAAACTTCTGTTGAGCAGAACCGTTGACCGCTACAACACAAGCAAAAAATACAAAAAATATACGCTTCATAATCCCAAAATCAGTAAAGGCCATCCTGCCTTTCTGAAAAACAGGATGGCCCTATTAAAAAATTAAATATTAATCCTTCCAAGCATCAATAATGCCTTTGAAGTCTGCACATTTCAATGCAGCACCTCCAATCAAGCCACCGTCAACATTTGGCTTTGCAAAAATTTCTTTTGCATTTGAAGGCTTGCAGCTACCACCATAAAGAATAGAAACATTCTCAGCAGCCTCTGCACCAAACTTATCAGCAATCGTAGAACGAATGAAAGCGTGCATCTCTTCTGCCTGCTCTGCCGTAGCAGTCTTTCCGGTACCAATAGCCCAAACCGGCTCATAAGCCAAAATAATATTGCTAAACTGTTCTGCGGTCAAATCGAACAAAGAACCCTCAAGCTGAGCTTTAACAACTTCATTCTGCTTTTCTGCCTCACGCTCCTCGAGCACTTCACCAATACAGAAAATTACTTTCAAACCATGAGCCAAAGCCAGGTTTACTTTCTCTTTCAAGATTTCAGCTGTCTCACCATAGTAAGCACGACGCTCTGAGTGACCAAGAATAACATACTGTGCTCCTGTAGATTTAACCATTTCGGCAGAAACTTCACCGGTATAAGCACCTTTTTCCTTATCTGCACAGTTTTCAGCACCCAAGCCGATTACATTGGCATCAAGAATATTAGCAACAGAAGCCAAATGAATGAACGGAGTACAAATAACAACGTCACAATTTGGTTTGTCAGCAGCCAATGCAGCGTTCAACTCAGTTGCCAAAGCAATGCCATCCTGCAGGTTCATATTCATTTTCCAGTTACCTGCTACAATTTTCTTTCTCATTTTCGTTTACTTTTAGTTGGTTTAAAAGATTATTTCTATGTTTAAATCGTTTGTACATTTTAGAACCAATCCAGATACGATCGGCAAAAGTCAATAAAACTAATGGTACGCAAAACCATAAAACCAGCTTCAGAAATCTCATTGTTGCCGAATCCACATTCAACTGCCCTAAAGCCAGTCTATCCAAAGAATCATTCAGCTGTGTTTCATCAGGCAAATTATTATGGCTCCATTTATTGATGACTACCCCTCCCTTGAGCAACAACAATCCGGGATTAGAACGAATTATGGTCTTTAATGTTATTTCATCTGAAAGACAGAAAGGATATTCTGCTCCTGTTTTTTCGCACCACTGAACTATATCATCTTCACCAGAAGCAGTCAGACAATAAAACGCATACTGATATTCCCTAGAATAATCATACACCTCGTTAATCAAATCCATCCGTCCATCATCAGCAACAGACAAACGCGGAGAAACAAGCAAAAACGTATAGCTGGTATCTGCCAGTATCTGCTCTGTCAAATCTTCTCCACTTTCAAAAGATATCATGGAAAAATCATGAATAAGAGGTTCATAACCAGCTTTTATCAGACGAGTCTGACTATCCACAAAAGTCCAGGTAGAATCAGGATAATCCTCTATGGTAAATTCTTTCTGCACGCCATCTTTTTCCATGATAAAAGTTGTTTCATATTCAGGTTGTTCCGCATCTTCCGGAATCTGCATCCCTTCAATCAGATTTGCCCCAATATGATAAGGGCGAAAATCCAAGACAGGCAATCGGTACAAACACCAGGAAGCAAGAATCCAAATAAAAAAGATAGAATACATGGAAATCATCCACTGATTGCGTTCAGAAATAAAACGCGTCATAAAAAGGCGATAGACAAACAAAACAACAGAAGCAAACAACAAAAATAAGTTTTTTAAAAAAGTTTGCCAATTAGTCAATTTGAATGCATCACCAAAACAACCACAATCTGAAATGGGATTAAACCAAGCCAAATAAAAAGTCAATGGTGTCATCAGACACATGAATACCATTAAAGAAATAGTTGTCATCTTACGGCGAATCCCGAAAAACAAATAGATGCCAATGCAAAATTCAAAAATCGACAGCACAATGGCAAATATCAAAAAAGCCCAATCAGGCACAATTCCGGCATAACCAAAAGCAGAAGCATAATCCTGCAGCTTATAAAGGGTTCCTGTAGGATCTACGGCCTTTACAAACCCGGAAATAATAAATGTAACAGCAACCAGCAATCTACAAAGATTGACTGCCGTCCATTTTATTTTATGCCCAAACTTACTCACCGTATTTTAATTTTATCAAACCGAAAACTGAATAATTAATCATATCCATGTAATTGGCATCAATGCCTTCAGAAACGAGTGTCTTACCATTCAAAGATTCAATCTGCTTTGTCCGATACAATTTCATCAAAATCAGATCGGTATATGAACTGACTCGCATACCACGCCATGCTTCATCATAATCATGATTCTTCTTTAGCATTAAATCCAATGTAGCTCCTGCATATTTATCATATAACGCCAAAGCCTCATCCGGAATCAAATCCTCCTGATCGGCATATCCTAATTCCAACTGAATAAGTCCAACAATACCATAATTGACAATTGCCATGAATTCAGAATAGATCCCTTCATCAACCATTGCCACCCCTTTCACTTCTATACTACGAATCCGATTAGCCTTGATATAAATCTGGTCTGTAACAGATGAAGGACGCATGATTCGCCAAGCAGCCCCGTAATCATGCAGTTTCTTAGCAAATAAATCACGACACTCTTTCATGACCTGCTCAAACTGTTCCTTAGTATCCATTCTTATTTCCAATTTACACTTATTCTATGCAAAGTTACTACTTTTCAATGAAATGAACAAAAAAAGAGCTCACTATTGAATCTTAGTGAGCTCTTTAAAATCTATTGTATTATTAAGAATATCGAAGGATTTGACCAGGACGTAATATCGTTCTACGGGTTATTCCGTTCATCTTACATAAATTGTTTACAGTTGTTCCCAATTTCTTGGCAATTGTATACAAACTCTCTCCCGAACGGACTTTATGAACTTTGACCGTATTAGCCTTTTTAGCTGGAGCTGCCGGTTTAACAGCATGTTCAGCCATAGCCAGCATTGGTTTATTCTTATCAGAAGGATATACAACATCAGGATAATTCCTTGCTTGTTCAGAAGTCAAAGCCAAACCTCTTCCGTTAGCCTTAAACAGATAGTAATCACAAGTTACATCCTGAGCTACAAAATCAAACATTTCTGCCGGGTTAATGGCCTGCCCCATAAAACGAGTTTCGAAATGGAGATGCGATCCTGTTGATCGTCCGGTATTTCCACCCAATCCAATTGGTTCGCCAGCTTTAACCACTTGATTCTCCTGAACAATTTGCTTAGACAAATGCCCGTAAACAGTTTCCAAACCATTTGGATGACGAATCACAATATATTTTCCATATCCTCCACGCTCATAAGCAACAATACGGACTTTACCGCTAAAAGCCGAATAGATGGTATCGCCTATGTAAACCTTGATATCCAATCCCTTATGCATCCGACCGAAAGACCGACGGTATCCATAATTTGAAGTGATACGCTGGCTGGGAGTAGGCATGCAAAAATGACGCAAGTCTATCTTGTAAACTTCCGGCATTGTTGCCGTACAACGATGTGCATACTGATTATTCCAGTCCTGATACAATTCAAAAGCCGGATTTTGCAAATTATCACTTTTAATCAAACGTTGGAGCGCGACAGAATCGACAGCTCTCATTTTTTTGTCGATTGGTGCCTGACGTGCCAACAAGTCCTGTCCACTAACCGGCAGACTTAACATGGCAACAAAAGCCACAGCTCCAATTTTCAGAAACTTCAGGTTAAAAAACATCTTTCTCTTTCTTCTAATTTTTAATATAATGGTAAATGGCATTACAATTCATCCAATGCATACAGGTAATGCAAATTGGACGGGGTATAATCAAACAACTCCTCAGGTTTAAAGAAACGTGCCAACTCTATTGCCGCATTCTCCAAAGAATCCGAAGTATGCACGATATTCTGCTGATTACTCATACAATAATCACCCCGAATCGTACCGGGAACAGCATTTCTTCCGTTTGTTGCACCTGACATGGCACGCACCGTGTTGACCGCATCAATACCTTCCAGACAACATGCTATTACCGGTGTAGACATCATGGAATCTTTCAAAATCTGGAAAAAGGGTTTCTCACGCAGATGAGCATAATGTTCATTCAGAATCTCATCCGTCAGTTGCATCATTTTCATTCCAGCCAACCTCAGTCCTCTTTTTTCAAAACGACTAATAACTTCTCCAACCAAACCACGCTGCAAAGTGCACGGTTTCAACAGAACTAAGGTTTTTTCCATGACAATAGTATTAATAGGTTCAACATCAATCCTCTATTAAGGATATTTGCACGACAAAGATAGTTTTTTCCGATAAAAGCTCCAAAGTCTTTTAACTTTTTTATATCAGATTTTTATAATTGTCCCCTTTTTTATTCTCCAATTTTTTATTTTTATTTCTTCTTTAAGATATTGCAGACCAATTTATATTCTGTTTCTTCAATCGATAAAATTGTGCCCATAAAATCTTGTTTTCGGGTAGAACCCCATCAGGATCATGATCTAAAACCTGCATTGCTGTATCGCGAGCCAGTTGTAATATTTGTCCGTCTTTAGCTAGATTGGCCAACTTCAAATCAAAAGCGATTCCACTTTGCTGAGTTCCCTCCAAATCACCAGGTCCTCGTAACTTAAGATCTTCTTCAGCTATTTCAAATCCATCATTTGACTCTGTCATAATCTGCATACGCCTACGGGTATCACGACTCAATTCGTATTTAGTCACTAAAATGCAATAAGATTGATCAGCTCCGCGCCCTACACGGCCACGCAACTGATGCAATTGAGCCAAGCCAAAACGCTCGGCATTCTCGATGACCATCACGGAAGCATTAGGCACATTCACACCGACCTCAATCACTGTTGTTGCTACTAAAATTTTTGTTTCACCCGAAGCAAAGCGTTGCATTTCGGCATCCTTTTCGATCGGTTTCATCTTCCCATGCACTTTACTTATTTTATACTCTGGAAAGACTTTGCATAATTGTTCATAGCCATCTTCCAAATTCTTTATATCCATTTTTTCACTTTCCTTAATTAAAGGATAAACGACATAAACCTGACGACCTAATTCAATTTGCTTTCTCATGGCCTGATAAAGTAATTCACGCCGATTATCAAACTGATGCGTCGTTACAATAGGTTTACGGCCTGGAGGCAGTTCATCTATTACCGACACATCCAAATCACCATACAAAGTCATCGCCAATGTTCGTGGTATAGGTGTTGCTGTCATAACCAGTACATGAGGCGGATGATTGTTTTTCGTCCAAAGACGTGCCCTTTGGGCTACACCAAAACGATGTTGCTCATCAATCACCACCATACCGAGATGCTGAAAAACAACCGTATCTTCGAGAACAGCATGTGTTCCAACCAAAATCTGAACCGATCCGTCTTGAACTCCCCGAAGAACAGCTTCCCTACTCTTCCCCTTAACCGATCCTGTCAATAGTTCTACTCGAACCGACATATCACCGAGAAAATTCCGGAACGTTGCCAAATGCTGTTCTGCCAAAATTTCCGTAGGTGCCATAATACAGGCCTGAAAACCATTGTCAAGCGCAATCAGCATACTCATAAGAGCGACCAAAGTTTTTCCACTACCGACATCCCCCTGCAGCAAACGGTTCATTTGTCGCCCGCTCCCCATATCATTACGTATCTCCCGAATAACACGTTTTTGCGCATTTGTAAGCGGAAAAGGCAAATAATCACTATAAAACTCGTGAAAAAAAGCTCCGACACGAGTAAAAACATAACCATGATATTTCCGAATACGATCCCGTGTATAACGGAGTATATTCAATTGCACATAAAACAGTTCTTCAAATTTCAAACGAAACTGCGCTTGACGAAACAATGATGCATTCTTTGGATAATGAGCCTGCCTCAGTGCATCATCCAAAGACATAAGATCCAATTGACCGATTAAATAATCCGGCAAAGTTTCTGGTATACGCTCTTGCAAACGAAGAAATAAGGTTGAAGTAAAATGTTCTATGGCACGTGAGTTCAAACCTGCCCGTTTCATTTTTTCAGTCGTATTATAGTAAGGCTGCATCCCCATGGATGACAACTTTAACGATTCCACCGGATCCAAATCTGGATGAGAAATATTAATGCGACCATTAAAAGCAGTAGGACGACCAAATACAATATAGTCCGTATGTAATTTATAATGCGACAATATATATTTCAAACCTTGAAACCAGACCAAATCCATCAGCCCATGACCATCCGTAAAATGTGCGACCAACCTACGTTTTCTTCCTTCGCCTTCCGTCTCAAAACTTAAAATCTGCCCTCTTACCTGCACATAAGGCATATCAGAAGAAAGTTCATTAATTGCATACAGTCGTGAGCGGTCAATATGTTTATACGGGAAATAATATAACAGATCCCGCAAGGTTGATACATGCAACTCTTCTTTCAGAAGTTTTGCCCGTTGAGGGCCTACTCCCGGTAAAAACATGACTTCCTGACGATCTAAATCGAGCATAATCTGTCCAGATTATAAATCCAATAACACTTGTGCAACACGTATGTCAAAAGGCGTTGTCAATTTTATATTCTCGCGATTCCCTGATACAAGAGAGATATTTTCTCCTAAAGCTTCTACAACTGAAGCGTCATCTGTAAACGTGGATTGAAAGTCTTGAGCATAAGCCTTACGCAACAAAGACAACCGAAAAGTCTGTGGTGTCTGCACAAGTTTATAAGCATCACGATTTTCTGCATGACTTTTCCCTGTCAGGCTGTCAACATAACGTATAGACTCGACCGAACCAACGACAGGAATTGCTGCACCAGACAACTCTGCCTGTTTAAAACAATCAGCAACAACAGCAATAGAAACAAACGGTCGTACCCCGTCATGTACAGCGACAAGCGCTTCATCAGAATATGTAATGGCAGACAAACCATTTCGAACAGAATGGAAACGAGTCTCTCCTCCGCATACCAAAGCTGAAACCCTGGGAATATCATATTCAAGACATAATTTTTTCCAATAATCCATTTGTTCTTGCGGCAAAACCAAAATAATCCGAACTGCCGGATCGTATCGATAAAAAAGTTCTATTGTACGGGCTAAGACCGGCTTCCCACCGATCAACATGAATTGCTTAGGAACTTCACCTCCCATTCTCAACCCCTTACCACCAGCAACAATAATGACATATTTATCCATTACAAAATTCTAATTTAGTTTATGGACAAAGATACCAAGATTTATATAAACAAGAAACAGTTCAACTTACTTTTTTCGTATGCTTATAGATTCATTTCTATAGAATAAACATAAAAATTGTTACAAATAGAACTATTTTTATCCAACATAATAAATTAATGTGTAACTTGCGCCCAATTAATATGAACTAAATACCGTAACAAGATGAAAAATTCAATCATTGTATTGTCTTTGATGACAGGATGCCTGTTTGCATCAAGCTGTGTAAGCAAAAAGAAATACGCAGAAATGCAAACTAGCTACAACAGACTACAAGCAGAAAACGGCGACTTGAAAAAATCTTATCAGGAAATGCAGGTAAACCTTGCCGAATGTCGTACCAACTCTAAAAGTTTGGACGAACGTCTGGAAGAAGCTAAAAAAGCGAATGAAGAACTACGGCAATCTTATATGGCTCTCCAAGGTTCACTTGACAAAAGTCTTCAGCAAAACTCACAAGGAAACGTCAATATATCAAAATTAGTTGATGAAATTAATGCGTCAAACAAATTCATCAAACAATTAGTAGAAACTAAGAGTAAATCTGATTCACTCAATTTGGTTTTAACTACAAATTTGACCCGTTCTCTTAGTAAAGAAGAACTCAGTGAAGTAGATATCAAGGTACTCAAAGGAGTTGTTTACATTTCATTGGCAGACAATATGCTTTATAAATCCGGAAGTTATGAAATTAACAACAGAGCAGGAGAAACCTTGAGTAAAATAGCCAAAATTATTACCGACTATAAAGACTACGACGTTCTTGTAGAAGGTAATACGGATACAGATCCTATCTCACGACCAAACATCCGTAATAATTGGGACTTAAGTACCTTGCGTGCATCATCTGTTGTTCAGGCACTTCAGAATGACTATGGTGTAGACCCGAAGAGACTGACTGCAGCAGGACGCGGAGAGTACAACCCAATTGCTGATAATTCAACTCCGGTAGGCAAACAACGCAACAGACGTACACAAATTATCATCACTCCGAAATTAGACCAATTCATGGACTTGATCGAGCAAGCACCAGAATCCACTGAAAATAATGATGAAACAGTAAATACAATCAATTATTAAATAAAGAATCCGGTTATTATCAGATTTTGATAATAACCGGATTCTTTATAGAGCTAAAATCTGTTCTCCGTGAGTTTTTGTCTTAACCTCCTTTGGAGAAAGAATACGTTCAATAACCCCTTCTTCATTGATAATAAATGTAGTTCGGAAAGTACCCATATATTTACGTCCGCACATAGATTTTTCTCCCCAAACTCCCATCATTTCAACTAATTTCTTATCTGTATCAGCAATCAGTGTAAACGGTAATTCATGCTTGGCTATAAATTTTTGATGCGATGCAGCACTATCCACACTGACACCGATCACTTCATAACCAGCAGAACGCAAAGCATCATAATTATCTCTTAAACTACAAGCTTCTGCTGTACATCCAGGAGTATTATCTTTAGGATAAAAATACAATACTATTTTTTTTCCTTTGTAATCACTTAAAAGAATTTGTTCTCCCTTCTCATTCAACCCTAAGATCTCGGGCGCTTTTTCTCCTACATTCATAATAGATAGTATTTAAAATATTATATATATTGACTTGCATATACAAATCAAGTCATTTCATCTATCGTAAAATTAATAAAATCATGATAAGGTTTCAGTAATCGAAATACTTCTGTCGTCTGATTTAACCAATCCTGCTGGCGAAAAAAATCATCTGCAACATAATGGCAAACAGAATAATCTTTTGGACGAATGTATTCTGGGAAAGGAAAATCTTTCGGAAAGCCTTTGGGAATAGTTTTTAAACGACTTTCACCGATAACTGGAAAGAGATTTTTAAAGTCCGGTGCTTCAACTAAAAGACGGAATTCATCCAAATTATCAATTACAGCACGGCGCACAGCGTTCAGAACGGATGTAGGCAGACACCAAGATCCTCCTGCAAGCATACACGCCCCAGGCTGCAAATGAAAATAATAACCGCTATGAAAAGATTTCTTGCCATATGCATTAATATATGCCCCCAAATGGAGCTTATATGGCGATTTATCGGCAGAAAAACGTGTATCACGATAGAAGCGATACGTGCAGTCTTTTACTTGCAGATGCCGTACAGAATCATCAAACAAACTGATACGGGAAATAACTTGTTGCACCATGTTTTCAAATAAATCACGCACATGTTCATACCTGTCTTTATTTTCTGAAAACCATTCACGATTATTATGCACCGCAATATCCTTCAAAAATTCTAAAATAGAATCTACCGGCCATTCCATACTTAGTCATATTTACGTGGCCAAAGATAATCAAAAGACAACAATAAAACAAATTTTGTAGTAATTACAACAAAAAAAAAGGAGATTGTTACACTGTGCAACAATCTCCTGAACAAAATCTATAATCTAAAAAATTAGAATTGATAAATCAAACCTAAAGACATTGCGTTAGCAAATGAAAAACCAACTCCCGGATTGTAAGCTCCAAAAACATAGTGTTCATTAGCAGAATAGCCTAAAAATCCCAAATGAGACTCCAAACTCCAATGCTCCGTCAATTCAATATCAACACCCGGACGGAAACCTATTGCAAAAGCCGTACTATTATCAAATTCCTTATAACCACGAGACATCGATCCTGCATTACCAGCAACAATATCGAAACCGCCTTCGCAGAACATAGAGAAAATACCAGCGCGCAAGAATGTGTAGCGGGCAAAAGGTTTAAAAGCAAAAGAAAAAGCCGTTTTCCGATCACTATCACTCAAAGCTCCTCCGTTGAAACCAATAAATGTTCCCACTTCCCACTTATCGTTCAATTTATATCCAAATTCCGGCATAAGTGTATAAGTTGTAACCTCACTTTCATTGTCATACCACACCTTCACAGAACCTCCAAGACGAACCTGTGCCTGAACAGACACAAAACCTAAAACAGCAAAGAATGCTACTAATACTAATTTCTTCATATCTTATTATTTAGTTTAATATTAAA
>CALUIV010000047.1 GCA_944320775.1 uncultured Paraprevotella sp.
CCATGGCAAGGATGCTGCGAAGATGTTGATTTTAGTGGCGAAATGTATGACCGTAAATTCATGAATATACTACAGCCTGGAGAAACATTCGAATCAACAATTCAAATTATCATAGAATAATAGATTAAAAAAAGCAAAATAACATCTCTAACGATAAAATAAAAAGAGCTATTATCATAGCTCTTTTTATTTTATCAAATTTCAATTCTAATCCTTATAACGTTCCTTCCATAACTGAACCATACGTTCCCTTAACTTGTCTTCTTGTGCATTCGATTGAGCATGCCATATACGCTGACTGGTCAAACCATCTGGAAGAAATTGTTGTTCTACAAAATTATTTTCATAATCATGTGCATATTTATATCCCTTATGGTAACCTAATTCTTCCATCAACTGTGTCGGTGCATTGCGCAAGTGTAAAGGTACTGGCAAATTTCCCGTACGACGCACCAATTGCAAAGCATCATTTATAGCACAATAAGCAGAATTACTTTTAGGACTAGTAGCCAAATAAATTGTAGCTTCCGCCAAAGGAATACGCCCTTCCGGCCACCCTATCTTTGTTACAGCATCAAACGCAGCATTAGCTAATAATAATGCATTAGGATTAGCTAACCCAATATCTTCACTGGCAGAAATTACCAGACGCCGTGCAATAAATGCCGGGTCTTCACCTCCTTCAATCATACGAGCCAACCAATAGACAGCAGCATCCGGATCGCTCCCACGAATACTTTTAATATAAGCAGAAATAATGTCATAATGCAATTCCCCATTCTTGTCATAAGCCAATGGATTCTGCTGTAAACGTTCAGCGACCAGCCGATCAGTAATCACGACCTGTTCCTTTATCGGTGTTGCTTCAACAACCAGTTCCAGAATATTCAACAATTTACGGGCATCTCCTCCACTATATCGCAGCAAAGCATCTGTTTCTTTCAGTTCAATATTACGCCGACTCAGTTCTACATCTTTTTCCAATGCATGATGCAACAACTCAAGCAACTCATCCTTATCCAAACTTTTCAGAACGTACAGTTGACAACGCGACAATAAAGGACGAATCACTTCAAAGGAAGGATTTTCTGTCGTTGCTCCAATCAAAGTAACAATACCCTGCTCCACAGCTCCTAATAATGAATCCTGCTGGGATTTACTGAAACGATGAATCTCATCAATAAAAAGAATTGGACTGGCAGTCGAGAAAAACTGATTTCCTTTTGCTTTTTCAATGACTTCACGTACATCTTTCACACCACTCGTCACTGCACTTAAAGTATAGAACGGCGTAGCCAATTTATTGGCAATAATCTGTGCTAATGTCGTTTTACCAACTCCTGGAGGACCCCATAATATAAAAGAAGAAATCCTTCCTGAATCTATCATTCTTCGCAATACGGCATCCGGACCGACCAAATGCTTTTGCCCAATGTATTCATCTAACGTTTTCGGACGAAGTCTTTCCGCCAAAGGAGCACTCATATCAAAAATAAATTATTATATATAAACTAGTCTGCAAAGATAATATTTTGTATTCAGGACATAAATAACTGTCAGAAGGAAAATTCCAAAGAAAAACGTACTCCATTCTTTTTGACGTTGGGTAAATCCAAATAATTCAATCGTCGAACATAATCTATACGTAAAATTTTAAATATATTATGAATACCAACATTCAATTCCATATAAGGAACGTCACCCATTACAAAACTAACCGGCCGTCCATGACGTGTTGGAAATTCAAACAAATCATCACTACCGGCTTGATATTGCGGATTATTCTTACGGGTCAAAGTTCCGTAATAGGTTCGAAAACCTATCAATTCACGCCATTGCAACTCACGCAACAAAGGTATCCGGTTAAAAAGTTTGCCATTTAAATTCCATTGTAACTCCAACGATGCAAAACGATCACTGATAAACTCCATATTATTTATCATGAAAAACAAATTATTCGTAATAATATAGGAATTATTAGCCGCCGGCATAATCAACAACGGAAAAGGTACACGATTCCATTGAGCTCCTGCACGGGTATAAATATCCAAATGCCCAAAAGAATTAAACCAAATACGATAATAAAGAGACATTTCAGTATAATTAGATCTATAATCAGATCCAAAAACGCCCTTAAAACCTGTAGTATGATTTAACGTATAGATCGGTGAATTATTATTCACACGATGACGTTTCTGTTTTGAATTTACAATAACCTCACCTGGCGAATAACGCAAAGCAAGCGTAGCTTCAGTGGTAGCCAAATATCGTACATCACGTCCGGATAAAGTTCTGTAATATAATGATCCAATCGGATTTGTCAACATATTCCCCGCAGTCGGCTCTTGTTGAGCATGACGCAACTGAGCTTTAATACCAAACGAATTGGTAAATTCATATTCATAACGCAATGCATAATCACGAACATACATCATGTGATCTACAGGTTGTGTCTTAAACGAAACGAATACATTATCTTTATCACGTGTAGACAATATGTCAGATGACGACATCACGTCATAACTCGTAGAAAACGCCAATGAATTTTTCGGAAATTCGTTAGCTGAATATTGTTTCTTTAGAAATGAATATTCCACTTCACCCTTATATTTAATTTTTTTGTCTGCGACACCATATGCAACATATCCTTTTAGAAAAAGATGCGGATTTAAGTTCGCCGTGGTTTGTGCACTGAGTCTGGCACGGAATTTTTCTATAAAGTTTGTCGACAAAATCGTATTTACAGGACCTATGTCTACATAGTTTGTTTTTCCGACAGGAGCTGTTTCCAAATAATTTTCAATCAACGCACGTGCCACAAACATCACAGCCTTAATACCAGGACGTTTTAATATATTCTGAACCATCACTTTCATGTTTGCCTCACCATGAGACAAACTATCTGTACGATATTCAGCCCAAAAATGATCATCATCTGTTTCATACGAACCTTCACGTAGTTTTTCCGGCTGATAAAAAACTGTTTCTGGTATAGAATCAAACGTATAACCTGAATATGACACCATACGCTTAACCATTAAGCTACGATTATTCTGAGTAACCCCTAGTTCCGCATACATGTTATCGCGTACCAGAACATGACGTCCATCAGACAATGTTTCAAAATCCTGTTCTAAGACTAAATTATTCACAAAATTTACACTTGACTGTACCGGTAAGTTCAATACGCACCGTTTCAAACGATAAGTACTGTCTTTCACAACATACAAATTGCCCAAAAACCCAAAATCCCGTGGATTACGCGGAACAAAAGCCAACTGAATACATGAATCTCCATCGATTGCAAGTGTATCCATCAAATAATATTGATAAAAAGTCAATGCACCAGACTTTGCAGTTGGACTCGTAAACGGACGGTCTAACAAATAAATCGTATTATCATAAACATTCACATCCGAAAATACCTGTTTCAAAACCGTTGTTGTCATTTCGCCCGAACTAAACAAATCTTGTAAACCCTGGGCATTCGTACCTAACAAAAATTCTTTATCTTCCTTCGGATACTTACGATAATACCTTTTACTTACAGATTCATTATAAGTCACAGGAATTATCATTTTTCCTGTTTGTGGGCAATATTCAGCTTGTTTGGCAAGTGCAGGAAAACGCCGATATACCCCACTATCCAACTGCGCTTGTGTCACATTATTAAAAGCAAATGTCAAACGCTGATATTTCGTATATTGAAAATAATCATTTTCCTTCAAATCCACACTATCCTTAGCAGCGATTACTTTTTCCATCAAAGCCACTGCCGGATTATTTTTACGTTTGTATTTACGCCTGTCCGTCTGAATCACGACTTCTTTCATCTGCGTATTTACAGGTTTCAATTTAATATTAACGCGCTTTCTATCCCCACGTTTTACGAGTAACTCCTGACGTTCAAATCCCAAAAAAGAATACACAAGTGTTCCACCAAGATTTTCAGTGGAAAGCTTGTAATAACCCTTCAAATTGGTATTAGTCCCTAAAGCTGTATTTTCTTTATAATAAACATTCACAAATGGCAAAGGCTCTCCAGTCTCCGCATCCGTCACATAGCCATCAATCTGCGCCAAAACTCCAATAGGAAAAATCAGCATAAAAATACTGATAAGAAAATGATATCTTATAAATCCGTTCATTAAAATATAATCGTACTTTTTCTTTTTACCTAATTTCGGCAAAAATAAGGAAAGTATGACGACCAACGAAAAAGGAGGTATAGAATTTAATGTTTTTCAACCATTACAAATAAAAACAGTTCTAAGTCCTTAAAAAACAAAAAGTTTGGATACTTTTTAAAGTAATCCAAACTTTTTCATAATCTGTGATTCCGTTGGGACTCGAACCCAAGACCCACGCCTTAGAAGGGCGTTGCTCTAATCCAGCTGAGCTACGGAACCATCCTATTTTAATGTGACTCCCACAGGATTCAAACCTGTAACCTTCTGATCCGTAGTCAGATGCTCTATTCAGTTGAGCTAGGGAGCCCTCAACAAGTATATCCTAGTGACTCCCACAGGATTCAAACCTGTAACCTTCTGATCCGTAGTCAGATGCTCTATTCAGTTGAGCTAGGGAGCCTTCTAAGAAAAAACTTTTATTGAGCGGAGAGAGAGGGATTCGAACCCCCGGTGCCTCTCAGCACGGCGGTTTTCAAGACCGCTGTAATCGACCACTCTACCATCTCTCCAAACTTCCTTTTGAGAAGGCTTTATTTTCAAAAGCGATGCAAAGGTACGGTTTATTTTTGAAACAACAAACTTTTCTCCTATTTTTTTTGCTGCCAAAAGTGTTTTTTTTGCATATCTCAACAAACAATCCAGACGGAGAATAAAAAGAATATACCAGTAAGAGAAAACCGGCTATTTCCGATAGAATCAGGAATAGCCGGTTGAAACTTAGTATGAAAAAGGAAATGCACTTTCGAAAAGAACATTTCATTAAAGAATATCCAGTTCCTTAAATACTTTCGTCAGTTTCTCTACTGCTTCATCTACCTGTGCTTCCGTATGTGTCGCCATTAACGCCACACGCACTAAAGTGTCTTGTGGAGCACAAGCCGGAGGAATAACCGGATTAATAAATACACCTTCTTCAAATGCACGTTTAGTGACCATAAATGTCTTGTCTACATCACGCACGTATAAAGGTATAATCGGTGATTCCGTTGCTCCGATCTCAAAGCCTGCATCACGAAAACGTTTCAATGCATAATTTGTAACTTTCCACAAATGCTCAAGAATTTCGGGTTCTTCTTGTAAAATGTGTAATGCCTTCAAAGCAGAAGCAGTAGCAGCCGGCGTATTAGAAGCACTGAAAATATAAGTCCGCGCATTATGACGCAACCAATTAATAATAGACTCGTCTGCTGCAACAAAACCTCCAATAGAAGCCAAAGATTTACTGAACGTACCCATGATAATATCGACTTCGTCCGTTAAGCCGAAATGATCGCATACACCCCTGCCTTGTCTACCGAATACTCCTAAGCCATGAGCCTCATCAACCATTATAGAGGCATTATATTTATGTTTCAACCGAACAATTTCCGGCAAATTCACCAAATCTCCTTCCATTGAAAACACACCATCAACGACAATCAGTTTAACCGAATTAGGATTACATTTCTGAAGTTGTTTCTCCAAATCGGCCATATCGTTATGCTTATACTTCAAACTTTGCGAAAAGGACAATCGACGCCCATCAACAATAGAAGCATGGTCACGGTCATCACAAATAATATAATCATTACGATCTGTCACACATGCAATAACACCTGAGTTAACCGTAAAACCGGTTGAAAAGCATAATGCATCATCTTTACCAACAAAAGCAGCTAATTCTTTCTCCAACTGTACATGCAAATCAAGTGTTCCATTCAGGAAACGTGAACCGGCACATCCAGAACCATACTTACGCATCGCTTCAATACCGGCTTCAATAATCCGCTCATCTCCAGTCAGGCCGGTATATGCGTTCGAACCAAACATCAAAACCCTGTGGCCTTCCATCTGTACTTCTGTTCCTTGTTTTCCTTCAATTTCCCGGAAATAAGGATATAATCCCGCTTCTTTGTATTTTTGCGGCGTTGTAAAACGAGATAATTTGTCTTGTAACAATCCCATAAAATAATCAATATGTAAAATTCAGATTCTTGTTTGTTGTATCCATGATGGCATTTTCACAACGCAACACCATAAATTCAAAACAGCTGCAAAAATAATAAAATTATAAATACTGCCCCGCAGATTCAATTTTAAAAAAGGTTTTCTATTTCTTTTAAGATAGATTTAAGCGAAGTATTCGATTATATAAACTATATTTGTACTGATAAGAATAACATGATTTTATACACATGAATCCTAGATCAATATATTTCATTGTAAACCCTATTTCAGGGACCAACGATAAAGAACAGATTATCAAGTTAATTCCTACGTTCATCAATAAAGAAAATTTTGATTATCAGATTCATTATACCCAATATGCCGGACATGCTGAAGAAATTGCACGCGAGGCAAGCCATAACAATATAGATATCGTTGTGGCCATAGGCGGTGATGGCACTGTCAATGAAGTGGCACGTGCTTTGGTCCAGACAAACACCGCATTGGGCATCATTCCTTGTGGTTCTGGAAATGGATTAGCCCGTCATCTGGAAATTCCTATGGATGCCGCAGGTGCATTGAAAGTAATCAATACTTGCCTGATTAAAGAGCTTGATTATGGAGTTATTAATAATCATCCGTTTTTCTGTACATGTGGAATCGGATTCGACGCTTTCGTCAGTTCCAAGTTCGCAGAAGCAGGAAAACGCGGTTTCTTAACTTATCTGGACAACACGCTCAAAGAAGGTTTAAAATACAAGCCAGAAACCTATCACATTGTTTTAGATGATGACAAATCAATGGAATATGAGGCTTTTCTTATCGCTTGCGCCAATGCATCCCAATATGGCAACAACGCATATATTGCCCCACAAGCATCCATGAGTGACGGACTGTTAGATGTAACCATCATGGAACCTTTTTCCATATTAGAAGCACCACAGATTGCTATTCAATTATTTAATAAGCGTATAACAGAGAACAGCAAGATCAAATCATTCAGATGCAAGAAAATACACATTTCCAGAAAATCTCCCGGTGTAATCCATTACGACGGCGATCCAATTGAAGCCAGTAACGAAATCGATGTAGAGATTAAGGCCAAAGGTTTGAAAGTTATTGTAAACGAAGGTGGAGGGAAATATGCCATGCCATTAGTCCAAATGTTTGCTGATTTTTATACAGAAATCGCTCAAATAAAGGAAGACTGGACACAAATCAAAGATGATATCTGGCAATTTCGGGATGAAGTACGCGATAAACGGAAACAACTTTTAAAAAAGAACAAAGAAATAATCCGAAAGATTAGGTCCGGTGATATTAAGAACAATAAAACCGACTAGAACTCATACACTGAATTCATCTAATGTAAAAGATATCTGTCAGTCTGCGATATTCCTCTGTAGACTCCCCTAGTTCGTTTTTCATTGTCAAATAAGTAGCAGCTGGATAATGATCCGGACGTCCTTTTATAAATTCAAGCAAAACCCGCTTTGCAGATTTTCCTACTTTAGTGATGACATAGGTTTTTCTGCTCAAATTCAATCCATACTCCCAACACAACTGTATAAATTCATCTGCAATTTCAGCTGGGAGAACTACTGAAAAACGCCCATCAGCCCGAAGTAATCCGGTAGAGCCCTGGATCAATTCATCAAAAGGTAACACCGAAGTATTACGCGCAAAATTCCTTTTTTTATCAGGACTGGACAAAGCATCCTGATAAAAAGGAGGATTACAGATAAGATGATCAAACATATCATTTTTTTCGCATTTGAACTGACGGACATCTTGGCAGATAAAATGCAGACGGTCACTCCATAAAGTCATGCTGGCATTCTCATTTGCCTGCTCCACGGCATCAGGATCTATATCAATACCTGAAATCATTGCCTGCTCATTACGTTGCGCAACCATCAACGCAATCAGTCCGGAACCAGATCCAATATCCAGTATGCGCCGATCATGTTCAACATCTGCCCAAGCGCCCAATAAGACCCCGTCCGTACCGATTTTCATGCCACATTTATCATGAAATATCTTAAATTTCTTGAATTCAAAATAAGAATTAGCCATAAAACCTGTTTTTATCTACAAAAATAGTTGTTTTCTTATGAAACTACTTTCTTTCTTTCGGTATTTACCCCTTTTTTTTATAACTTTGTCCCGTTTTTTAAACAACGCTAGCATAAACACTTATTTAGTTTTTATTATATGCATATTGACGAAACCCAAAATCCCTTTTCACTTGTAGCTGATATCGAAGGAGATGAATCAAGCGTATTTAATGTGGATTTAGAAGATACATTACCCATTTTGCCTTTGCGCAATATGGTCTTATTTCCCGGTATTGTTCTTCCTGTTGCCGTAGGACGAAAAAGTTCTCTGAAATTAATCAAGGCAGCAGAAAAAAAACATTTCAATATTGGTGTTGTCTGCCAATTAACCCCTGAAACGGAAAATCCCGAATACCAGGATATTTACCATATCGGAACGGTTGCAAAGATCATACGGGTACTGGAAATGCCAGATCAGTCTATTACCATCATTCTACAAGGTTTGTGCCGATTTGAATTAAAGAATATCATCACATCTAAACCTTATTTGATTGGTAATGTTGAAAAACTGCATGATGTTCTTCCTGAGAAAGATAATAAAGAATTCCAGATTCTTTTGGAAAACTGTAAAGAGCTGACAACTAAATTTGTCAACACTAGCGAACAAATGCCACGGGAATCACTATTCGCTATAAAAAATGTGTCCAATGGCATGTTCCTTGTGAACTTTATTTGTGCTAATTTCCCTTTTGCCATATCTAAAAAAATGGTTCTTTTAGAGGAAGGGTCATTAGAAGCACGTACGCTGAATCTGGTTAAACTTCTTAATCGAGAAATCCAATACGCAGAACTACGTGCGGAAATCCAACGTAAAACACGTGATGACCTAGACTCACAACAACGAGAATATTTCTTACAACAACAAATAAAAAACATCCAAGATGAGTTAGGTGGTACACCACAAGATCAGGATATTCAGAAATTGCGTAAGGAAGGCAGTACGAAAAACTGGTCAAAAGAAGTTGCAGAAATATTCGAAAGAGAAGTAGCCAAGTTAGAACGTCTTAATCCGCAAAGTCCGGATTACAATGTGCAACTGAACTATCTACAGACTATGCTTAGTCTGCCTTGGAATCAATATACGGAAGATAATTTGAATCTGAAAAACGCAGAAAAAGTACTAAATAAAGATCATTACGGTCTCGAAAAAGTAAAAGAGCGTATTTTGGAACATTTAGCCGTATTACGTCTGCGTGGAGATTTAAAATCACCGATAATCTGTTTGTATGGTCCTCCGGGAGTAGGAAAAACATCATTGGGACGTAGTGTCGCTTCTGCCTTAAAACGCCAGTACGTACGAATCTCATTGGGTGGTTTGCACGATGAGGCCGAAATTCGCGGTCACCGGAAAACATATATTGGAGCTATGCCGGGACGAATCATTAAGAGCCTGATTAAGGCTGGCAGTTCAAATCCGGTCTTTATTTTGGACGAAATTGACAAGGTCACTCAGAATACAGTTCAGGGTGATCCTTCATCTGCATTACTTGAAGTTCTTGATCCGGAACAGAACAATGCTTTTCACGACAACTTCCTTGATATCGATTACGATTTGTCGAAAGTCATGTTCATTGCTACGGCCAACAACATCAGTACGATCCCTAAACCCTTGCGCGACCGTATGGAGATGATCGAAGTAAGCGGCTATATTACAGAAGAAAAAATAGAAATCGCCAAACGCCATCTCATTCCCAAGGAAAAAGAAAATAATGGCCTTAGCGACCAAACTGGTATTAAATTCTCTAAACAAGCCATTGAATATCTGATTGAAAACTACACTCGTGAATCAGGTGTGCGTGGTTTGGAAAAGAAAATCAACCAGATTTTCCGAAAAATAGCATTGGAATATGCACGCACAGACATAATGCCTTATACAGAAATAAAGCCAGAAGACATAGAAAAGCTTCTTGGCAAACCGGAATATTCAAGAGATAAATATCAAGGTAATGAGTACGCTGGAGTTGTTACAGGTTTGGCATGGACATCTGTTGGGGGCGAAATTTTATTCATAGAAACCAGTTTGAGCAAAGGTAAGCCCGGCAAGTTGACGTTGACCGGAAATCTGGGTGATGTCATGAAAGAATCCGCTATTTTGGCATTGGAATACATCAAGGCACATTCGGAAGACCTCAATATTGACATGCGTATTTTCGAGAACTGGAACATACACATTCATGTTCCCGAAGGAGCCGTTCCTAAGGACGGACCATCTGCAGGTATTACAATGGTTACGTCATTAGCCTCTGCTCTTACTCAAAGAAAAGTACGTAATAGTCTCGCCATGACAGGTGAAATTACGCTACGAGGCAAAGTGCTTCCTGTCGGTGGTATTCGTGAAAAGATACTGGCTGCCAAGCGGGCAGGTATAAAAGATATCATTCTTTGTGATGAAAACAGAAAAGACATCGAAGAAATTCCGGAAACTTATCTTAAGGGACTGACATTCCACTATGTGGAAAATATCCGTGAAGTTCTTAAAATAGCCTTACTTCAAGATAAGGTTGATCATGCTATTGAATTTAAGTTTGAGGAAGAAAACAAAAAAGACAAAGAATAAAACGCTGAAGTATGGAATTCAAACTACAACATACGGATCCGTTATCCAATGCACGTGCTGGATTACTCACAACAGATCATGGTACCATTGAAACTCCAATATTCATGCCCGTAGGAACACTGGGAAGTGTTAAAGGAGTGCAACAATGGGAACTTAAAGAGGACATCAAAGCCCAAATTATTTTGGGCAACACTTATCATCTTTATCTGCGACCGGGAATTGAAACATTGGAAAAAGCAGGCGGTCTGCATAAATTCAATGGATTTGACCGTCCTATGCTCACCGATAGCGGTGGTTTTCAAGTATTTTCCTTAACCGGAATCCGTAAACTTCGAGAAGAAGGTTGCGAATTCCGCTCACACATTGACGGTTCCAAGCATATTTTTACTCCCGAAAAGGTCATTGATATAGAACGATCTATCGGAGCTGATATCATGATGGCCTTTGACGAATGTCCACCGGGAACGTCAGACTACAATTATGCTAAAAAGAGTCTGGGACTGACTCATCGCTGGTTAGACCGATGCCTCAAACGGTTCAATGAAACAGAGCCAAAATATGGCTACAACCAGTCATTGTTCCCTATCGTACAAGGATGCACATTCAAAGATTTAAGGCAGCAATCAGCTGAATTCGTAGCATCCAAGAATGCAGACGGTAATGCAATCGGTGGACTTGCAGTAGGTGAACCAGCCGAAGTTATGTATGAAATGATTGAAGTTGTCAACGAAATTTTGCCAAAGGACAAGCCTAGATATTTGATGGGTGTAGGTACACCGGTCAATATTCTCGAAGGCATTGAACGCGGCGTAGATATGTTCGACTGTGTCATGCCTACACGCAATGGGCGAAATGCCATGCTGTTCACAAGCAACGGCATCATGAATATGCGAAACAAGAAATGGGAAAATGATTTCTCCCCTGTTGACCCGGACGGTACTTCATATGTTGATCAGGCTTATAGTAAAGCCTACCTTCACCATTTATTCAAAGCTCAGGAACTTCTGGCTCTTCAGATCGCCTCTATACATAATCTGGCATTCTATTTATGGCTGGTAGGCGAAGCCCGTAAACATATTATTGCAGGCGATTTTACTTCTTGGAAAGCAACTATGGTGAAACGAGTTTCTACGAGACTTTAAATAATCTGAAAATGAAATTCTTGAAAAAAAAGAAAGATAAATCCAACCGTTTGTCAGAGGCCCCCCATAAAAAAAACCGGGGTCCTCTGATCAATCGGTTAGACCGTTATCTGATATCAAAATTTCTAGGCACCTATTTCTTTTCCATCGTGCTGATTATCTCAATTGCCGTTGTCTTTGATTATAACGAGAATATAGATAAGTTCACAACAAACAATGCACCATGGAAAGAAATCATTTTGGACTATTATTTAAACTTTATTCCATACTATTCCAATCTGTTCAGTCCGCTTTTTGTTTTCATCTCTGTGATTTTCTTTACCTCAAAGCTCGCCGAAAATTCAGAGATTATTGCCATGATGTCAACTGGAATGAGTTTTGAACGCATGATGCGTCCATACATGATCTCGGCTGCTATCATTGCCCTATTAACTTTCTTCCTTGGAGCATACGTTATTCCGGAAGGTAGTGCAACACGTCTGAATTTCGAAAACATTTATAAAAAGAAAATGCGCCCCAACTATGCCCAAAATGTCCAGCTGCAAGTTGAACCTGGCGTTGTGGCTTTCATTGAACATTACGACGGATCAACCAAAACCGGATATAATTTCTCACTGGACAAATTTGAGAACAAGAAGCTGGTTTCGCATATGACGGCAAACACAATCAAATATGATACCTTGTCGGATGTACAATATAAATGGCGAATATTTAACTACACTATCCGGGAAATGCGTGGCATGAAAGAGAAAATAAGCAGTGGAACTTCTACTGATTCCATCATTAAGATGGAACCATCTGATTTTCTGGAAACACGAAACCAACAGGAAACAATGACCAATCCTCAGCTTAAAGAATATATCACCAAACAAAAAGACCGTGGCCTGGGAAATGTAAAAGCATTCGAAGTTGAATACTACAAAAGATATGCAACACCGTTTGCCTCGTTTATCCTGACTACAATAGGACTTTCCCTTTCAGCCCGGAAACGTAAAGGAGGTATGGGACTTTATTTGGGAATCGGATTGGGATTAAGTGCATCATATATCCTATTCCAGACAATATCAGCAACATTTGCCATCAATGCTGACTGGCCTGCTATTATAGCCGTATGGATACCAAACATTGTTTTTACAGCTATTGCATTTTACTTATATACCAAAGCACCTAGATAAAATTTATTAACGACAAACACTAAAAAGATATACGGTGGATTTCTACGACTTAGATTTGAACGATAATGTCTTGGATGCACTTGATGATATGAATTTTACAGAGTGTACTCCCATTCAGGAACATGCCATCCCTGTAATACTCGATGGTAATGACCTCATTGGCGTTGCCCAAACAGGAACTGGAAAAACGGCAGCTTACCTTTTACCCGTTCTGAGCAGAATGTGCGACTACCCACATCCAGAACATGCCATCAACTGCGTTATCATGTCACCAACCAGAGAACTGGCTCAACAAATAGACCAGGCCATTGAAGGTTTCTCCTATTATATGCCAATCTCTAGTGTGGCCGTATACGGGGGCAACGATGGAATACGGTATGAACAAGAGAAAAAAGGACTCGCAATGGGTGCAGATATTATTATAGCCACTCCAGGCCGCCTTATCAGTCATTTAAGTCTAGGCAATGTAGATCTCTCTCAAGTATCTTATTTTATTTTGGATGAAGCCGACCGTATGTTAGATATGGGATTCAGCGACGATATTATGCAAATAGAAAAACATTTGCCTAAAAACCGACAGACGATCATGTTCTCAGCCACAATGCCTCCCAAAATACAAGATCTGGCAAAAACGATCCTCCACAATCCTGTAGAAATTAAACTGGCAGTTTCACGACCGGCAGACAAGATAGACCAGTCAGCATTCATCTGTTATGAAGCCCAAAAACTGAAAATCGTAAAAAGCATCTTTAAAAATCAATCACCTAAACGGGTTATTATTTTTGCTTCTTCAAAACAAAAAGTTAAAGATATGTCTATTGCTCTCCGACAAGCTGGATATAACGTTGGAGCCATGCATTCAGACTTGGAGCAAAGTGAACGCGATGAAGTAATGCATCTATTTAAAATACAACAAATAGATGTATTGGTAGCAACGGACATTGTTGCCAGGGGTATTGATATTGACGATATCCAGCTTGTCATAAACTATGATGTTCCGCATGATGCAGAAGATTATGTACACCGCATCGGACGTACAGCAAGAGCCAACAATGAAGGTATGGCCATCACCTTGGTCAGTGAAAAGGATCAAATAAAATTTCGGTCGATTGAACACTTTCTTAAAACTGAAATCCGAAAACGTGAACTTCCCCAAAATGTAGGATCAGGACCTGATTATATTCCACCTACAGAAATAAAGAACAAAAAGAAGAGGAAAAAGAAGAATTCTTCCAAAAAGAAAACGAATACGGTTCAGAATAATACTGAAAAAGAGCAGCTTGATACAACAAAAAATATTTTAGAGAAACATACAACAAACCAAGAAACGATTCTGGAAACAACGAAGAAAAAGAAAAGAAGGCGGCCACGAAAAAAGAAACAATCAACCGAGTCCTCCTCCTCATCGATTTCTATCGAAAAATCAAATATTGATAACCAGGAATAAAAATAAATCATGGCAACTTTTTTAATTTGCCATGATTTATTTTATTCTATGCAATTTTATAGTAAAAGTTAATGGATTGAATACGAGGAAAAAGGAAAAACATATAAAAATAAAATGTTTTTTCTGATAAAAAAAGCCATTATAGATTTCTTTATTTCAAAAATATTCTCTACCTTTGCAGTGCAAAAAAGGAATGCCGACATGGCTCAGCTGGTAGAGCATTTCATTCGTAATGAAAGGGTCCGGGGTTCGAGTCCCCGTGTCGGCTCAAAAGGAAAGATAAAACATAGTGATAATAAATGTTTTATCTTTCCTTTTTTTATTTTAAAGCTAATCGATTGAAATTAAAAAACTTTTTTGGATCAGCGGTAAGCAATTATAGGGTTCACCCTTTAGGGTCAGCGCCTTACGAGCGCTGACCCTAAAAAGTACACTGCAAATTTAACGATT
>CALUIV010000048.1 GCA_944320775.1 uncultured Paraprevotella sp.
AGCCTCTTGTCGGATTCGAACCAACGACCCCGAGATTACAAATCACGTGCTCTGGCCAACTGAGCTAAAGAGGCAAATGCAGCCTGTTTAATTAAGCAGGAGCGTTTCTTAAACGGCTGCAAAGTTAGGTATTTTTTCTAAACCTCCAAAACTTTTTGCAAGTTTTTTAATGGTTCTTCTGTTTTTCCTTGAATTTTTCCAATTGTCGAGTCAATGCATCGACACATACATCTACTGCTTCTTCAAATGTATCGCAAACCTTCTCTGCATATAATTCCCCATTCTTAGCTGACAATTTAAGGGATGCCTCCTTGTTCATGGATGTTTCCGGTTTGACGACTTTCAATGTCACCTCTACCTTTCTTATTTCTTCGCTGAATTTTTCTAACTTTGATACTTTCTTTTCAATAAACTCTTGCAATTTTTCAGTTGCGTCAAAGTGAATCGATTGAATTCTAATTTCCATAATCACCTCCATTTTTATGCTCTAGGATGAGCCTGTTTATACACTTTTTTCAACTCTTCAAATGTTGTATGGGTATAAATTTCTGTCGTAGACAAACTTTCATGTCCCAACAACTCTTTGACAGATTCTAAGTCAGCTCCGTGATTCAACATAGAGGTTGCAAACGTGTGTCGTAAAACATGCGGACTTTTCTTTTTTATATTAGTCACCAAAGCCAAATTTTTCCGAACCATCTGTTGCACTTGTCCAACACCAATTCGCTTCTTTCTTTGATTCAAAAAGAATGCATTTTCATCTGTTCCATGAAGATATTCAGTTCTAATTTCCAAATAGGCATTTAAAAACGAAGCCAATTCATCTCCAAAAGGAATCACACGTTGCTTATTCCGTTTTCCCAAGACTTTTATTGTCCTTTCTTCAAGATATACATCTGCCACATTTAAACCGACCAGTTCCGACACTCGTATTCCCGTATGATAAAAAACAGCCAGAATCAAATGATCCCGAACCCCTTCATAATTATCCGGAAACAGCGTACTATCCAACAACCTGTCAATCTCATTTTCTCTAAGAAAATAAGGCAATGTTTTTTTCTTTTTAGGACCTGAAACAGTTCGAGCAGGATCACGTTCTACACATCCTCTTTTCAAAAGAAATCTATAGAAAGAACGGACTGAACTTAATCTTCTATTGACAGACGCAGGCTGCTGCCCTTCATCCATCATTCGAACCATCCACTGTCTGATTACATCAGAATCCAGACTATCCCAGGAAAGCTGGCTGTCTAATTCCTTAAAGAACGTCTCGAACATATGCAAATCATCTCCATACACCTTGACTGTATAAGAAGAATAATTCCGCTCGTATTTAAGATATTCCAAAAAAGAATCGACCCACGCCATCTCGTTGCTTCATTATTTCTTGGCAACGAATATAGGAATTTAATTCAATACTTCAAAGAAAAATCAGATAATTATTCTTCTACACGCTGCATTTTCTGAACGTATACGGCACGTTCTTTAGCAAGTCTCTTAAGCACAGAAGGTTTGTCAAACTGCTGTCTGCTTCTCAATTCTTTTACGACACCAGTTTTTTCAAATTTTCTTTTGAACTTTTTCAAAGCTCTTTCGATGTTCTCTCCTTCTTTTACAGGTACTACGATCATACTTTTTGATTTTAATAAATTAAGAGTTAATACTATTTTTGCAAAATGCGGTGCAAAAATAATCAATGTTTCTGAAACTGACAAACAAAACAAGATTTTTCCCCTTCCAGAACATAAAAAAGGCGTACTACGAATGTAGCACGCCTGATATCTAAGATAATTTATACGAATAAATTACAAGTTCGGGTTAATAGAACTCCACTCTGAAATAGCAGGAACAATGTTCAAAGTAACCAACTCGTCACGCATTTTACACAAGTGAGCATAGCTTGCGTCAAGTTTTGCAACTTCTTCTTCTGTTCCAGTTGGAACGGTATAGTGACAACCGGTTGCATCCAAAGTAGTATTCATAGCCATCATGATGTGATCGTACTTATCAGTCTTAACATAAGTACCTGCCGGCCAACGGAATGCTTCGCCACCCATAGCTGCACGAATCATTTCTACAGAAAGATAAGATGGGCTCTGGAATGAAGAACGTCCACGCAACTCGATAATCTTTGCACCACCCTTAGTTACATCGACTTTCATTTGCTCCCACTCTTCAACTGGGAATTCAGCAGTACCGATCAAATCGTTCAAAGGCTTTCCGTCAACTGTTACAGCAGAACCGAATACAGCCATCTGTTCACCGTGACCACCATAAGTAGCACATCCGGCAACCTTATTCTGCTGAACGCCAAACTTCTTAGCCAATGCACTTTGCAAACGAGTAGAATCCAAAGCTGCCAAAGTTGTAACCTGTGAAGGTTTCAAGCCAGAATAAAGCAAAGTAACCAGACCGGTCAAGTCAGCTGGATTGAAGATAATAACCACGTGTTTTACATCAGGACAGTAAGTTTTAATATCCTTACCCAACTGCTCTGCGATTTCGCAGTTACCCTTCAACAAATCCTCACGGGTCATGCCAGCCTTACGTGGAGCACCACCTGAAGAAATGATATATTTTGCATCCTTAAACGCCTCAGCTACATCTGTAGTTGCTGTGATGTTCACTTCATCAAAACCGCTCTGACGCATTTCTTCAGCAACACCTTCCGGAGAGAATACATCGTAAAGACACAAGTTTGTTGTCAAACCCATCATCAAAGCTGTCTGTGCCATATTAGAACCGATCATACCGGCAGCACCTACAATAACCAATTTGTCATTTGTCAAAAATTCCATACGCTATATTTTAATATTAAAAACTGGATATCCTTTCGTTTTTACCAAGGCAAATTTAAGGAAAAAGCTTCATACTTTCTAATTTATAGGAGATTTATTTTTATTTTTGAACAATAATAATATACTTTTGCAATATGTATATATCAAAACTGTTTGAAATGAACAATACCATAAACCAAAGAGTTGACAATCTCAGAAAATTTCTGGTAAAAGAAGGGTTAGACGCCTATATTTTCCCCAGTACAGATCCCCATAACGGCGAGTATATTCCTGATTATTGGAAAACCCGGGAATGGATTTCCGGATTCAACGGATCGGCAGGAACAGCTGTTGTCACAACCCAACAGGCCGCTTTATGGACTGACTCCCGATATTTCCTTGCCGCAGAAGCTCAGCTAAATGGCACCCCATTTCAACTAATGAAAGAACGGCTTCCTGAAACGCCGTCTATTACCGAATGGCTTACTCTGCAATTAAATAATGGAGGACGAGTAGGTTTTGACAGCCGAGTAAATTCATTCGCCACCATAGAAGAATGGAAGAAAGAACTGGCTATCAAAGATATAGAATTGATTCCCAGTTCTGACCCGACGGTTGATTTATGGACCGGCCGTCCGGAAATCCCCAGAAATCCAATTGAAGTACAACCACTTGATTTTTCTGGTGAAAGTGTAACGGAAAAATTATCTCGTTTACGCAAGATTATGAAAGCAGAACATGCAGAAATGCTTGTAATGACAGCCTTGGATGAAATTGCCTGGACTTTAAACCTGCGGGGAACGGACATCCATTGTAATCCGGTTTTTGTTTCCTATCTATTGCTCACTAATCAAGATGCCACATTATTTATATATAAAGAGAAAGTAAGTCCGGACATCGCACGTTCACTAGCTGATATCGGAATTAAAATTGCTGATTATGAAGATATTTATGCTTACTTGGAAGTTTCGAAAAACAGAAGTATCATGATGGACCTCTCATCGGCAAATTATGCACTTTATCAGGCCATACCAGCCACATCAGACATCATCAACCGAAAATCACCGGTAGCTTTGATGAAGGCACTTAAAAATCCGACTGAAATAGCTGGTTTTCATCAAGTTATGATCCGTGACGGAATTGCTTTGGTACAATTTCTTAAATGGCTAAAACCTGCTGTTGCCACTGGTCTAGAAACAGAAGTAAGCATTGACCGGAAACTAACCGAGCTACGTTCCCGACAGCCGCTTTACCGGGATATCAGCTTCGATACCATTGCGGGATATGCTGCTCATGGAGCTATCGTACATTATGAAGCTACAGAAGAAACCGACATACCGCTAAAGCCCGAAGGACTGCTTCTGTTAGATTCCGGAGCGCAATATCAGGACGGAACAACCGACATCACCCGAACCATTGCCCTCGGACCGACTACTCCCGAACAGAAACGGGACTACACACTGGTTCTGAAAGGACACATTGCTCTTAGTCGTGCTAAGTTCCCAGAAGGAACAACCGGCACACAACTGGATATCTGCGCCCGTTATGCCATGTGGCAGGAAGGGATCAATTATCTGCACGGCACCGGACACGGTGTCGGTTCTTACCTGAATGTCCATGAAGGGCCACATCAAATCCGGATGAACCACGTCCCCACTCCGCTTTGCGCCGGTATGACAGTGACAGACGAACCGGGCATTTACAGAGCCGGTGCATATGGTGTCCGCATCGAAAACACCCTGCTTGTTGTTCCATTCAAAGAAACGGAATTCGGCTCTTTCCTGCAATTCGAGCCGTTGACCCTGTGTCCGATCGACAAAGAACCAATTCTATGGGATTTGCTTGATGCTACCGAAATAGATTGGCTGAACCAATACCATCAAACGGTATACGATCGTCTGGCCCCCTTCCTTGAGGAAGAAGAACGAATCTGGCTTAAAGAACAAACAGCTCCATATCCGAATAAAAAATAAAACAAATAAATATGGCTATCATTAAAACAGTCAAGGGACTTACTCCCAAATTTGGCAAACACTGTTATTTCTCAGAAGGTGCGTATATTATCGGCGAAGTCACCATGGGTGACGATTGTACCGTATGGTTTAATGCTGTAATCCGAGGCGATGTACATTACATCAAAATCGGCAATCGGGTAAACATCCAGGACGGCTGCTGCCTGCATACTTTGAACGGAAAGGCACCAATCGAAATCGGCGACGGCGTGACTGTCGGCCACAATGTAACCCTCCACGGTTGTATTATTCATGAAGGTGCACTGATCGGCATGGGATCTACTATTCTCGACCACGCCGTTATCGGCAAGGGAGCCATCGTCGCTGCAGGAGCGCTTGTCCTTAAGAATACCGTTATCGGCGATGGAGAACTTTGGGGAGGAGTCCCGGCTCACTTCATCAAAAAAGTAGATCCGGAACAGTCAAGAGAACTGAACCAAGGCTACGCCCAACATTATGTAGATTATTCTGACTGGTTCCGTGAGGCAGACAGCAATCCGGAAAATACGATTGAATGTACCACGTCAGAAGAATTTTCTGAAAAGCAAACTCAAAACGATTAGCAATACTTTTTATGCAGACAGAATTAATCTTAAGGGTTATGAGTCTGCATCAACAAGAGCGTCCTGCCGCCTTATAATAAGATGCGGCAGGACGCTCTTATCTATACACAGAAAATCTATCAGAACCGATAACCAAGACTAAGCTGTAGATTTCGGTTCAAGATTTTGTAATCGTCTCCATAATAGTCAAAAACCGGCAAAAATCCATGCACATAACGGATATCCACCTCGAGATGTTCATTAAAGGCATAGCCAAAACTACCTAACAAGCCAAAATCGAAAGGCCGGGTAGCGCTCATCCGAACATAACCTCCTTCGACTCCCTTTTCCTGTGCCCCTAACAAGAAGCCGAATTGTGGTCCCAATAAGAAATGAAAATTCCGACCAAACTGCAACCGGGCAAGAACAGGTAAATTCAAATTATGTGTTCTCCGCCTGAACATTACGGTTTCATCCGGATTCAAACCAACCTCATACCGACATCCTTGCATCGAATACAACAACTCTCCCTGAATTCCAAAAACAGAATTTACAGCGTATGTCACAAATCCACCCAAATGAGGACCAACCGCAAACTTTGGATCTAAAGGTTTCGACTTATAAGTACTGAAATTAGCTCCTACACGCACACCATACGACCATTGCGCCCAAGTAGAAACACTTCCAAGCACAAGCATCAGGCAACATAAAATCCCAATTTTATTTTTCCGTCTCATATTCGTTTTTAACTAAAATATTATTTTATTTAAAAAACGCCGGAAGCTCAAAATTATTGCCAGACAGAACACAAAAATGAGCTGGGTAACTCATTTTATCCAGATACCCAACTCACGGCAAAGAGTTACCCAACTCAGAAATTCTTATTCTTGATTTCCGACATTTTCAGACGACCATTCTCCTCCGTTAAACGGACCATTGTTGATCCCTTAATCCCCTTATCGGAATAATAAACCCGATACCAGCCGTCATACATCTTCTCCACATACAGGACTTCACTAGTGTCGCTCGGACCATCTGTAGCGCCAGTACGGAACCACCAAATGGCATATGCCGGCCCGTCTGTTGGATTATCATAAGAAACAGCATACATTTTTGCCAGAAAATCAAGCAGATTCTTAGTGCAATAAACAGAAGCGTCCCGATTAAAGTCTTTATGTCCGAAAACATAATCCTCATAAAACTTTTTCAGGAAAACAGATACTGAATCCGTCTGCTTTAACAAAGCATTGAATTTGGATGTTGCAACACTATACAACCAGGACTTGGACATTTCGTCAAAAGTCACCCGGCTATATTGATCTATTCCATAATGCAAGACCGAATCTTTATAAACCGGATTCGTCCGAATCGAATCCAAAGATTTCCGGAAACAAGTTTCGCCATAAATTGCCAGCAGACAATGACTCCGGTCAATGGCCTCCATATAATCAGGACGGACAGCCAATAGAGAATCCAAAAGCGTCAGAGCACGCTGGAACTGTATGCGCATGGCCGGCTGGTCACCCTTCAGATAATAAATAATTCCTTTAGACATAGCTGCCTGATAGGTCCGTGGCAAACTCAGTTCATATTGATCCAACATGAAAAGCGCGGAATCCATTTTCTGCTCATGCAGATAAATACCCATCTGAATCAACAGACTGTCACGATGCAAGCGCTGGCGCATCAGCTCGGCAGAATCTAAAACCTCTTCATCAACAGTCCGCTCATCCGAAACTACTTCACCTGATTTTTTGGTCGGGGTACATGCACCGATTAACGACAAAATCAACATTGCAAAAAGAAAAGATAACGTTTGTTTTTTCATACATATAAAATTTAAAATCAAAGTCTTTTAATAAAACTCGTATTTTATAGATATATCCATTTAATACAGTACTGCAAAAATAGCGAAAGCAGACTATAAAAAAAATAAAACGATGGAAATAACTTCAGAAGTATACTTAAGTATACTTTCACGCATTCAACCATACGAATGGCACACAAATCAAACAAAAAAGGCAGTCCGTTACGGGGACTGCCTGATATCATACTCATTATATTCAAAAAATTATTGCAGAACTTCTACAGCCTTGCGCATACGCCGGATCGTTTCCTCCTTACCCAGGAAAGCGGCCAGCTCATACATATCCGGTCCTTTTCCGGTTCCGACCAAAGCCACGCGCCAGGGATTCCAAGGTTTCTTGCCTGTCGACTCTGCCCAAGGATCAACCAGTGCCTTCTGAGCCTCAACGGAGAAATCATCCAGTCCTTCCAACAAATCGGCCAACTCGGTCATATCGGCAGCTGCCTGCTCTCCCCAGTTCTTACGCACGAATTTGTCCTCACGGCTATATTCCTTAGGCGCGATAAAGAAGAAGTCACACAAAGGCCACAATTCTTTGATGAAATTGATTTTCTTCATTTTCATCATGCCCACAACCGCCTCTACTTTCTCCATCGGAGCTTCGATACCGTTTTCACGGAGAATCTTGTCAAAAGCAGGTGCCAGTTCTTTATTATCCTTCATCAGGATATATTCCTTGTTGAACCACATACCCTTGACGTAATCGAATTTGGCTCCGGCCTTACTGCATTTGGTAATATCAAACAAGCGGACCATCTCATCCAAGGTCATGATTTCCTGATCATTACCCGGATTCCAGCCCAGCAAAGCGAGGAAGTTCAATACAGCCTCTGGCAAATAACCGCTTTCACGATAACCCGAAGAAACCTCTCCTGTCTTCGGATCATGCCATTCCAACGGGAACACCGGGAATCCTAAACGATCGCCGTCACGCTTGCTCAACTTACCTTTTCCATCCGGTTTGAGCAACAAAGGCAGATGGGCAAAAGCCGGCATGGTATCCGCCCAGCCGAACGCACGGTAAAGCAGCACATGAAGCGGCGCAGAAGGCAACCACTCTTCGCCACGGATTACATGAGTCACTTCCATCAAATGATCATCTACAATATTAGCCAGATGATATGTAGGTAATTCGTCTGCCGATTTATAAAGCACCTTATCGTCCAACACTGAAGAATTGATCACGACATCACCACGGATCATATCATCAACATGCACATCTTCATTAGGTTCTACCTTAAAACGTACAACATATTGCTGACCTTCTGCTATCAAACGGTCTACTTCTTCAGAAGAGAGCGTCAAAGAATTACGCATCAGCCCGCGTGTTGAAGCATCATACTGAAAATTCTGGATCTCCGCACGTTTGGCGTCCAGTTCTTCTGGAGTATCAAAAGCAATATAAGCCTTTCCGGCATCCAATAACTGCTTTACATACTTTTTATAAATATCGCGTCTTTCAGACTGACGGTACGGTCCATGATCACCGCCGAAACTGACACCTTCGTCAAACTTAATACCCAACCAGTTGAACGACTCAATGATGTATTCCTCAGCACCCGGTACAAAACGGGTAGAATCTGTATCTTCTATACGGAAAATCAATTCGCCACCATGCTGGCGGGCAAACAGATAATTATATAAAGCAGTGCGGACACCGCCAATATGCAATGCGCCGGTAGGACTGGGCGCAAAACGCACTCTTACTTTTCTTTCTGACATAATCTTCTTTTAGTTTTGCGCAAAAATACTACTTTTTTTTAGAACGGAACGTGTTTTTTTACTATTTTCGCCAAGAATACGTCAGTTCGGGTATCCCCCAAAACAGACAAACACATTAACAAACAATATTTTTATGAGCAAGCTGAACAAAAAAAAGGAATTGAAACGTAGCGACATTATCTATCGCATCCTCGTAATTATAGCTGCCATTGCCCTGGTTGTTTATTTTATGCCGCGGGAAAGCCGCACAGCATATCAATTCGATTTAGGACGTCCCTGGCGATATAGCCAGTTAATCGCCACTTTCGATTTTCCCATCTATAAAAGTGACGAAGCAATTCAGAAGGAACAAGACAGTGTGATGCACTTTTTTGAACCGTATTTTGAATTCAACAATACCATCGAGACAGAGCAAATCGAGAAATTCCGAAAAGATTTTCCGAATATGATGAAACTGGGCGTACCGGCATACTACAAAAACTATTTGGAACAAAAACTGCATACCGTTTTCTCGCGGGGAGTTATCGGTCTGGACGATTACAACCGTCTGCAAAAAGACAGTGTAAGTGCCATACGTATTTTTGCCGAAAACGAGTCCAGAGTATGTGGAATGGAACAAGTTTTCTCACATAAGACCGCTTATGAATATCTGTTGGAAAATAATGATACCCTCCTTTACAGCAAATACAAACTGCAACGTTGCAATCTGGATAAATACATCGTACCCAATCTGGTATTTGACGAACAAAAATCGGAAGAACAACGCAAAGAACTGATCGCGTCCGTATCTTATGCCAACGGAATGGTGCTCAGTGGGCAGAAAATTATTGACCGCGGAGAAATCGTTACGCGGGACAAATATAACATCTTGGTTTCTTTTCAAAAGGAATCTGACCGCAGAATCGACACAACAAACCAACGTATCTATTTATTATTGGGACAAATTACGTGTGTCACCATTATCCTGATGTGCCTGATGCTCTATTTCAGTCTGTTCCGTCGTGACTATATGGGTCAGGGCAAAAGCATCCTGCTCTTGCTCTTCATGCTGGTCATCTTTCCGATTACCTCTTCCGTTCTAGTGGATCAGGAACTTTTCAGTGTTTATATGATTCCATTCTCTATGGCTCCTATATTCATTCGAGTGTTTATGGATTCACGCACGGCTTTCGTAACCCATGTAGCCATTGTTCTGCTGAGTGCCATACCTCTGAAATACCCCTATGAATTCATTTCTACACAACTTGTATCAGGAATGGTTGCCATATACAGCCTGCGCGAACTTTCCCAACGTTCCCAGTTGTTGCGTACAGCTCTGATCGTCACACTTACAGGTATGCTGTTCTATTTAGGACTGGACCTGATGCACGAAAAAGAATTCACACATATCGACTACAGAACCTATTTATACCTGGCTATCAACGGAATCCTCTTGCTGTTTGCCTATCCGTTGTTGTTCTTGCTTGAAAAAACATTCGGCTTTACATCCAACGTAACACTAGTCGAACTGTCGAATATCAACAACGAAATCATGCGCAAAATGTCAGAAGTGGCTCCCGGCACCTTCCAACACTCCATGCAAGTAGCCAATCTTGCAGCAGAAGTAGCCAATAAAATCGGTGCAAAAAGTCAGCTCGTCCGAACAGGAGCTTTATATCACGATATCGGCAAGACCTGTAATCCGGCCTTCTTCACCGAAAACCAAAGCAGTGTCAATCCACACGATCACCTAGCTTACGATGACAGTGCAAAAATCATCATCAGTCACGTAACAGACGGACTGAAGCTGGCCGACAAATACAACCTTCCGGAATCCATCAAAGGCTTTATTGCAACTCATCATGGCAAAGGTAAAACCAAATACTTCTATATTTCCTACAAAAACAAATATCCGAATGAGCCGATTGATGAATCTATCTTCACTTATCCCGGACCGAACCCATACACTCTGGAACAGGCTATTCTGATGATGGCAGACGCAGTAGAAGCATCATCAAGAAGTTTAAAAGAATACACAGAAGAAAGTATCGGACAACTAGTCGAAAAAATCATCGATTCACAAGTAGAAGATGGTGCCTTTAAGGAATGCCCTATCACCTTCTTGGATATTACAACTGCAAAAGAGGTATTTAAAGAAAAGCTGAAAATCATTTATCACACCCGGATCAGTTATCCTGAACTACATAACAAGACAAAAACAGAACCGGAAACAACAACGGACAAACCGGAGAATACTATTCAGGAGCCTACAGCCGAAGAAAAAGCAGAATCTACAGAAAATGCTCTGGCCGAAAAGAAAGAACAGGAACTTAAAACCGTACTTGAAGAAAAAACGGCCGAACAGGAGCAGGAAAAGAAAGAGCGTATAGCCGCTTTGGAAAAACTTCTGGCAGAAAAGAAAGAAAAAGACAACGGGCTGTGGAAAGGTATTACTTATGATGATGAGAACGATAAACCCAACAGTTGAAAAGACATTAAAAGAATGGGCTGACGTATATCAAACGCCAGCCTTCATTCTTTCTGACCCCATACAGTTTCCTCACCGTTATCAACAAAAGCAAGACATTGAAATTAGTGGTCTGCTGACTGCTATACTTAGTTTTGGAAGCCGAAAAATGATCTGCCGGAAATGCGAAGAACTGGATCAGATCATGAACCACACACCATACCAATATTTAAAGTCAGATTCCTGGAGAAAAGATTTTCCGGAAAACAAAAAAGAAAGTTTTTACCGGACCATTTCCTTCGCTCAAATGCACCATTACTTTTCTTTGCTTCAAGAAACATATAACATATTTGAGGATTTGGAAAGTAGATTAAAGGCAGAAAAAGGGAACCCTATGCAACGTATATGCCGATGGATGGATGTATCCGAAAAAAGTCCACAAAAAAAACTGAATATGTTTTTGCGATGGATGATCCGCAAAGATTCCCCTGTTGATTTTGGTATTTGGAGCACATTCGATCCTATCGACTTAATTATTCCGCTGGATACACACGTCAACCAAATGGCATATGAACTGGGACTCACCACGTCAAAAGCATATTCTTTAAATAATGCACGCAAAATTACGGAAGCACTCCGTAGCATATTTCCTGATGATCCGTGCAAAGGAGATTTTGCTTTATTCGGATACGGTATTGAGAAACATAAGAATACCCGATAAAAAGATTACATGGGATCTACGTCAAAATAAATCTGAGCAGACCGAAATTCTTCATGAACCATCATTGCTTGCTGAACTGCCCGCAATTGCTCACGAACTTTTACCAAGGATGCAGAAAGTTCTATCTTAACGACAATTTTACGAATATACAACAATTGTACACGACCAACCGGAGGTACATCCGGTCCTAAAATACGTGATCCGAAAACTTGACGCAAACGGAGACTCATCTGTTGCGCAAGATCCTTAACCACATCTTCCTTTCTATGTTTTAAATAAACATAGATTAAACGGCAAAAAGGAGGATATTGAAACAAACGCCTTTCTTCCATCTGCTGCAAATAGTGCGACAAATAATCATGATGAACCACCTGACTGATAACTTCCGAATCCGGCGATTTGGTCTGTAAAATCACCAGTCCACGTTTATTTCTCCGCCCGGCACGCCCGGCAACCTGAGCCATCATCTGAAAACTCCGCTCATAACTCCGGAAGTCCGGAACAGAAAGCATGGCATCGGCATTCAGAATTCCGACAACACGCACCCGTTCAAAATCCAATCCTTTCGTTACCATCTGAGTACCTATCAGGATATCGGTTTGGCCAGCCTGAAAACTCCCTAATATTTGCTCATAGGCTGAACGGGAACGTGTCGTATCCAAATCCATACGGGCCACCCGAGCTTCAGGGAATAATTGCCGAACCGTGTCCTCTATCTTTTCGGTTCCAAAGCCCCGATAAATCAGATCCGTACTCTCACAAGCAGGACAACGAACCGGCAACGGATAAGTATAACCACAATAATGGCAAGACAGCTGACTCAACCCCTTATGATACGTCAGACTGACATCACAATTCTTACAACGGGGTACCCAACCACAAACATGGCATTCCACAACCGGAGCAAATCCACGACGGTTCTGAAACAATATCACTTGTTCATGAGCCTCCAATGCCTTACGGATTTCAGACAACAAACGTGGAGAAAAGGGTCCCGTCATGCGATGCTTCCGTTGTAAATCTTTAATATCAATCACTTCAATTTCTGGCAATGCAACATCTGAATATCGAGTTGTAAGAGAGACCAAGCCATACTTACCAGTACGGGCAAGATAATAACTTTCGAAACTCGGAGTAGCCGTTCCCAACAATGTTTTTGCTCCAGAAATTGCCGCTAAAACCAGAGCGACATTTCGAGCATGATAACGAGGAGCAGGATCCTGCTGCTTGAAAGTGGGTTCATGCTCTTCATCGACAAGTATCAACCCCAGATTCCGAAAAGGTAAAAAAACAGAAGAACGTACTCCCACAATCAAATCAAAGGGATGTTCAGATAACTGCTTTTGCCAAACTTCCACGCGCTCTGCATCTGAAAACTTAGAATGATAAATACCCAAACGTGAACCAAAAACCTTACGGAGACGTTCCGTCAATTGCGTTGTCAGAACAATTTCCGGCAATAAATAAAGAACCTGTTTTCCTTGAGCCAAAACGTCCTGAATCAAATGCATATAAATCTCGGTTTTCCCACTGGAGGTAACCCCATGAAGCAAACAGACGTCTTTTGTCGTAAAGAGTTGTTTCAACTGGTCATAAGCATGCTGTTGCACCTCAGTAAGCGGATTCAGCAAAGACAGATTCCGGTCATCAACCGCCCCCAGTCGTCCAATTTCCTTGCGATACAGTTCCAATATACCCCGTTCAATCAAAGCAGACAGAACAGCAGCAGATACTTGGCTCTTCTCCAATAAGGCCTTACGCGACACTTCCAGCAACAAATTCCGATCTCCAGTCTCCAACACTTTAAATGTTTCAGATAACTCGAGATAACGCATCAAAACCGCCAACTGCTTTGTAGCTCTGCGTAAAGAATCAAGTCCCTGATGTAACTTTTCTTCTGAAAAATAAGCCGCAGACAAACGAACATAAACATCTGTTTTCGCCTTATACTGACATTTGACTTCCTCCTTAATCAGAACAGCACCTTTATCCAACAGACTTTTTGCTAACGGCAATATTTGTTTTAATTTGCTTTCTTTTTCCAAACGTTGCAAAGTCATTTCCCGATGATTTCTCAAGACATCAAGAACAATCCGTTCGCGCCCTGTCAAGGACGGCTCATTTTCATAATCTTCATTATAAACAACTATGCTTTCACTTTCCAGCTTCATGCCAGAAGGAAGAGCTGCTTTATAAACTTCCCCTTTCGTACAAAGGTAGTAATCTGACATCCACTGCCAGAGCTTCATCTGCTCATCCAACAAAACCGGACAGGCATCCAAAACATCAAAAATTGAACGAACCTCATATTCCTGAGGCTGCTGATGATGAATGTGCCATACAATGGCCGTACATATTTTCTTTTTCCCAAAAGGTACTATGACACGCGCACCGACAACAACCTTTCCAACCTGTTCTTCCGGTATAGAATAAGTATATACATTCATTAATGGCAAAGGAAGCACTACATCAGCAAACGTTTTCATCATGATTTATTCATTTGAGATTTTCTTTTGAAGCAATTAGATGTACAAACTTACGGAAAATCTCTGGAAAAACCTCCGAAATTCGGCAGATTAACGCAATGTAATCTGTGAATTAAGCAGTTAGGAGAAAATCGCAGAAGTTGGGCAGACAGTTGAAAATCGTCTTAAAGCAGATTAAAGCAAAAGAACGGTTTCCTAATCATTACCCGATGAAAGTGCAGATTTAACAGTCCCTGT
>CALUIV010000049.1 GCA_944320775.1 uncultured Paraprevotella sp.
CTGAGTCACTGCATAAAAGCAACTTACCATCCTCTGTTTTTGTTTCCCCAGATGTCGAATTCGCCTTCCAGATTTCCAAGGGCTTCCGATCCGACAGCAGTCTCATCGCCATAGATATTCATGGTCACGCTGGAAGCCATGGGGAGTTCTGCATTGATTCTTACGGTATTGATTACCGGTTTTTGATATGTCTTTTTCATAATCATCTAATTTATAGTTTTCTTATTTTGTTATTTTGTAAAAAGCACTTTTTTTCCGCTCTTCGTCACGTAGATACCCTTCGTCGGGTTCATCACGCGGCGACCTTGCAGGTCGTAGTATTCTTCAGTTTCAGTAACAGCTTCTGTATTTTCGATACCGGTTGTTCCGCCGAAATCGAAGGTGAATGCTTTGATGCCGGAAGCTTCTGCAGGAACAACTAAATAGGCTTTGTTTGCAGCGATGGTACGATCGGTTGCATCCAAAAGATAGAATCCGATATTTTTATCAGCTGGCTGTGCTAAAACATAGGCGTTTGTTGTTGTCGGAATTGCTGTTTCAGCATAAACGCCAACCAAATTATTACTTTCGTCTTGTGAAGCGGCTGTAGCGTCGAAATTGAATACATAGTCATTTCCTTCGCCTGTCTTTTGCAAAACTACAGCCGTACCAGCCGGGATGATTCCAGTTACTTCGGTCAACGTAGCCTTATCTCCGTTCGCCTGCGCTTTATAGGCTTTGATTCCTCCTGGAATAACCAATGATACAGGGGCAGCAATAGTTGCATACTCACCGGTCATAGTCTTTGTCAACTTAGGCAGACTGGCTTCGTCTGTTACTTCTTCCAAAATCCAAGCATCCTCTAATTTGTCTGCGAAAGAACCACCTCTCCAATCATAAGATAACAAATCTCCATTATCATAATGTGGATATAACGGCTCTACTCTTTCTGTTGATTTAATCAAATAATAGCCATTGTTATTGATTAGGAACTCAAATGTTGTACCCAAACTTGTTTTAGCTGGATGTGAGTCTTCTCCTATATTAAGTGCAATAGAGTTGGTTAGACGATTGTCTTCTGATAGATAATAAACTGTACTTGGATCTGTTCCGTCATCAATAAGGCTTTGGCGTCCGTCTGCTACTGTCTTAGAGCTGATGTATTTATTCTTTGCAACGCTCTTAATACGATAATATTTTCCGGTTTCCGGCTGATTGATGGCCAAAGCATCTTTAGCGTCTTGTAATGCTTTCTTTGCTGATGTTGCATCTAATGTTGGATTCTCGTATATGTCTTGGGTTGCAATTGTTTTACCATCTGTCAGAACGCTTTCGAAATCAAAGCCCTTGCAAGAGAACTTGTTCAATCCCTCACCTATTTTTCCTGAGTATGGTTCGCATTCGGTAATCAAAGTCTTCAATGCAGCATAGTCTGCCAGCTGAGCTTCGTCAACTGCATCAATATCCTTGCTTTCACCAACATATTCGAATGTCCATGCACTTGCCTGTGAAGTTTCGTTTCCATATTTAATAACCTCAGAATTGTTTTGTTGTGCATGTATAGCATTTCCGGTTCCATTGGTTCGGAATGTCAGTGCATTGCTGATTCCCTCTGCTGTTGATGCAGTTACACTTATAAAATCAGCATCCCAGAATTTGTTTCCGGTTGCCATGTTAGTTACTACATATTCACCGACAGTTATATTATTTGTAGCTGCATCTTCAAACTTCCAAAGCATGCTCTTGTCATACTTGTTTGTTTGTTTCCAATATAATGTTCCGGAATTATTATCATAGATAGAGCTTCCGTTAGGGTATCCTGTATATGCGCTATTGATGGTAAATACGTATGCGTTTAATGAGGCATGGAACGCTGTATAGGCAGCTTCAATTTGCTCCAATGTGGCATCTGTTGACGCGCAAAGTGTTTTTAATTCGTTGGCTTTGGTTATGTTATACTGTCCGATAGCTGGATCTTCGGCCAATTTCCCTGCAGTATTCAACTCCTCTACCAATTTCGTGTAGTTATACTTTTGGGCAGCAATCTTGTAATTATTGAATGCTGTTCTTAAATTGTTGATGTCTGTCTCTGAAATGTTGTCATTATTATTACCGGCATCGATTTTATTAAGAACTTCTGTAATGAGACTTTGGTCTATTACGCTATTGGTTCCGCCATTTGCTGTTACCGGATGAATGCGGAATTCCGAGAAATGTGTATATGAATATCCGTTTACTAAATTGCTGTTTGATTGCAAAAGTACTCGCAGGTAACGATAAGAACCGAAAAGATTGAATCCTTTTGATGTATAGCCTGGATATTCCGTTGTCGGTGCGCCTGTATCCAGATTTTCGATTTGTTTGACGGTTTTCCAATTTGTTGCGTCGTTAGAAACCATAAAGGTCAGGGCTGTCGGAAAGGCTGATTGTGCGTTGTGCCGTTTCCAATAAGTAATAGCCAATGCCTCCTGTTCGTTGCCTGCTCCTAAGTCAAATTGTAGATAGTGTTGTTCTTTTGGAGCTGAGCTACTGTAGTCTGAATGCCAATAGGTTTCAAAGTTTCCATCGACCAATGCGGGAATACCTTCTCCATCTTTTCTTGGATATGTAGCATTTGAAGTGATACGGTCAGCGTCGTTTACTAAAGCATTATTGAAATCCGCATCAACAGTATAGCTGTAGTTTGTTTGTAACTCATTCAGAGCCTCTATTGCTAATGACGTGAAGGCAACTTTTTTCTTGTAGCGTGAGTTGATTTCATCAGCTATTTCTTGGTCAACAGCTTCAAATTTCCATGAAGAAGCTGAATTTGCTCCGCCTGCCCATGAAACAATGTTTCCCGAAATACCAGCGCCGCTTGAGTGGCCTCCTGCATGCATGGTTTTATTATTAAGAAGCAAGTTGAATTCATTATTACCTAAATCACTAAACTTAATATCAACTGCACTTTCTCCCATTGAAGAGTCACTATCAGTCAAACCACTCATATATTTTTCTGTATAGCTATTTTGGATGTGCATTACACCAAAATCATCGGTAGTTATATACCATATAAATTGAGGTTTATTATTATCAACTGTATTCCATTTATATGTATTATCTTCAGCATCATACATAGCTTTTTTCACACCTTGTGTGCTTTCGAAGCCTTGAAGACCGCTGATAATCCGGTAATAACCGTTAAATGCTATTGGAGTATATCCTGCTGCGTCATAGGCCATGATAACAGACCAAGAACCTTTTCCATTTGCAAGTCTTGGTATACCGGTTCCGCCTGTTTGAATGTTTGTATAGAAATCAGATCCATCTATATTGGCTGTTAGACGGATTTGTTTACCGTATGCCCAGCTGGTCTGTAAAACAGCTTGTTTTTCTGCTGTTGTTTGGTTTTGTGTCATGCTTCCGGTCATACCAGGAAGAGAAAAATCGTGTATACCAGTAACATCAGCATCATTCAATTCTGGGGCGCTTACAGTGAAAGCTACTGCATTTTCTTTATTTTCAACCATTTGAATATTGTAGCCAGTAATATCGTCCCCGTTTTTGATCGCTGTACTGATTCCGATATACTTGTTGTCGATTTGTCTTTTTAGAACAATACCGGTTCCAGAAGGCGCCCCTTCTACTTCATACAATCCAGCTTTCACTGGAGTAAATGTGCTTGCTTTCTCCCAATTTATCCATTGTGAGTTTGTTCCGGAGATACCTTTGAAAGCAATGAGCTTACCGGCTACAATGTCTGCAGCAGATAGCGCTTTTTCTTGTGTGAAAAAATCAGTTTGGGCAAATGATTGCAGAAATGTGGCTATATACAGTGCCAACATACTGACAATTTTAGTCATTCTTTTCATAATGATTAATTTTAGATTTAGGGGAGTTCTCTTACAATTAATTTATTCTTCTGTATCGACAGTTGAACTCCTAGCCTGTCAATTCAAAAGATTTTACTTTTTTTAGATTAGAAACAACAAATAATTCTTATTCTTCTCTTTAATTTAACAAATTATAAATTTTGAGAAAATAAAAGTAGTCTAGTTTTTTATTATTTTAAATATAGGCTACTAAAATCAAGCATTTATCATTGTCTCAACCAATAAAAAGTTTTTTGCGCCTGCATAGTTGTTGCAACCAGCAAAGCACCTAAAAGGGTAATTTTTTTCATGTTAGTTTATTTTAGTTTATTTAAAAAGGGTTATTAGGTTTTGTTAAGAAATCAGCAAATAAATACTTTAATGCTATATTACGAAATTTTTTACGCATCTCGCGTACAAAATAAATCGTCTCGCGAATTTTTATTTCTGCAAATATAGAGAAAACTTAATCAAACGAGCTTCCAATTAATATAAATAAAGTTAAATTTGGAAAATAGATTTATTTTAAGCGAAATATCACTGTTAAAAATTTACTTTAGTCCTCAATCTCATTAGATTTAAACGAAACCTAACAAAACAATTTTGGAATGTTTATAATGAAAAACTATTCATTCATATATTATATAACCTATATTATAGGTCCTCAGCTCATTTTTATAAATCCGCTTTAACTTTATTCTGAATCAATAAACAAAATCTTATATAAATATAAATGAATAGAGAAATAAGTATAAATTGATTCACACAAATAAAATTCTTAATTTTTCAAATTGAACAATACATTTCACTTTTAAAAAAGACAAAAAGGTCTGTTTTTTTATTATATCTCGCTTAAAATTAAACAGATTTCTTATCTTTGCGCAGATAACCTAACCTTATTATTTTAAAGAGAAACAGCCCATGAAATTTAAATTTTTATCTGTTTTAATGCTGGCCGGAATGTCTTTGACCACTCAGGCGCAGCAAGTGACGGTTTCGCCTTTGCCGCAGGAAATCACTTGGGGCGCGAAGGCTTTTGATGCGGGATTCAGTTACACGCTGTCCGGTGAACAGGACGCCGACGCGGATGCCTTACGCGTATTAAAAGCAAAAGTACCCCAAGGAAACGGGACAGCCGTTAAAATTGTCATCGGAGAACGGGGAGATGCTTCCGTAGCTTCTTATACAGGAAAAATACCCGAGAAAAAAGAAGGATATTACCTGAAAGTAACACCTGAGGAAGTCATCATTGCCGGAAACGATGGGAGCGGAACGTTCTATGGCGTGCAGACCTTCCTGCAGATTGCTTCGCAGCCCGAAGTGATGCAGGTGGAGGTGACGGACTATCCCGACGTGATCGACCGTGGAGTAGTAGAAGGATTTTATGGAAATCCCTGGAGCACTGCCGACCGGAAGCGTCAGTTTGAGTTCTACGGCGAAAATAAAATGAACGTTTACATCTATGGCCCGAAAGACGACCCTTATCATCGGGCAAAATGGCGTGAACCTTATCCGGCAGCCGAAGCGGCAGTGATCAAGGAATTGGTGCAGTCGGCCCACGAGAATAAGGTGCAGTTCATCTGGGCGCTTCATCCGGGCAATGACATCAAATGGACGGAAGAAGACCGAAAAAATGTAGTGAACAAGCTGGAATTGATGTATGCAATGGGCGTGCGCGCTTTTTCTCTGTTCTTTGATGATATCGGTGGCGAGGGAACCGACCCGACACGTCAATCCGAACTGGTCAATTACGTGACGAAAAATTTCATCAACAAGTATCCGGAATTACCGCCGATTATTTTCTGCCCAACATCCTACAATCGTGCCTGGTCGGGCGATGGTTCCTATCTACGCACTATCGGTTCGAATATGGACAAAGGTGTGCGCATCATGTGGACAGGAAACTCTGTAGTAGATATGATCAACAAGTCGGATATGGACTGGATTAATGCCCAAATCAGCCGTAATGCCTATATCTGGCTGAATTATCCGACCACCGACTATTGTATCGACCGTATGCTGATGGGACCTACTTATGGCAACGATTTGAATATTGCCGGACAGCTCAGCGGCTTTACGGCCAACCCGAGCGAATATGCCGAGGCATCCAAAGTGTCGCTCTACAGCATCGCCGACTACACCTGGAACATGACAGAATATGATTCGAATGCATCCTGGGAGCGGGCCATCAAGTATCTGATGCCGGAACATGCCGAAGCATTCCATGTGTTCTGCGAGCACAATATCGATTTGGGCTCGACTTCTCACGGTCTGCGCCGCGATAATGAATCCAAACGTTTTGCCGATGATGCTGCTAAATTCCAAAAGGCGATAGCCGATGGGCTGACCGTAGAGGCGTTCGACCTGATTCGTCCGCATTTCGACGAGATGGTAGCGGCTGCTGATGAGCTGTTGGCACCGGAACTGGCCGAAGATCCGATGACGGTCGAGCTGACTCCCTGGTATCAGGTGATGAAACTCATCGGACAGCGCGGACAGAAAATGTGTTCTCTTTATACCGCCATTGCTGAAGATCGCCCGGAAGATTTTATAGCGACATATAAAGAAATGATTGAATTGGAAACCGAACAGAAAGCAATCCGTTCGCGTAACTTCGAAGGTTCGATCAAATCTCCTAACCCGACTGTTTCCGGTACAGTCATCAGTCCATTCCTGAAACAATACGTCGGTATCCTGATTGCCGAATATAAAAAGCACTATTCAGAAGGATGGGAGAACTTCCCGGCCGTACTGATCGAAGACGGTAAATATTATATCAAGTGCAATGGTAAATTCCTGACGAATGTAAGCGGAAGTGCTTTCCCGACGTTCGTGGCCGAAGAAGACGACATCAATCCGCAACGGCAGGAATGGGAAATCACCATGGATTACAATACCAACCGTTACAAAATCGTCAATGCTCAAGACCAGCGTTACTTGAACGAAAAGGGGGAATTTACCGTCAGTGAAACAACGAACCCGTATGAATCGGCATGGCATACCTATAATATTACGCGTTTGAACGGAAAATACGCCATCCAGAATGCAGGAAGCGCCGGAAAAAATTATTGGACGGCCAATGCGACACGCATCAGCAAGGGATCTTCTACGGCATATAATCCCGAGAACTTCATTTTCGAACTTGTACCGCTGAACAGTAGCGAACCCGAAGCATATCCCACAATTATCAACGGAGGAGCTTATTACATCATAAACCCGGCCGACGGGAAATATCTGACCAGCATTTCCGGCGACAATGTCCCCAAATTCCAGGAACCGAAAACCGATAATGCATTACAAACCCAGGCATGGACTTTTTCCGTGGAACCGGCTACAAACCGTTACAAAATTGTCAATGTGGCCGATAATCGGAATCTGAACGAACTGGCTCAGTTCGGTACGGCATACGGAGCCACGTGGAATACATTTGTTATTCAGGAGATGGACGGCTTGTTCTGTATCCGCTGCGCCGGCGATGCTGGTACGAAATTCTGGGAAATCGCCAACGGACGTGTTCAACAGGGCGACAAAGCGGAAAGCGAAAGTTATGTATTCAAATTGATCGAAGCGCCGGAACCCAAACCCGACGAGGCTGCCAATTCGGTTTTTTATAAGCGGGGTCTTGTGACGGACGCCAGCCAGATAGCCGATGGCGACTATGTGGTGATTCAGAATGTAAACACCGGAAACTTAAACCGGCAGGGGTATCTTTACTATACCGACGATTCGAAATTCCTGACTTACCTTTCCGGATATTACCAGACAGAATTAACCGGCATGAAATCGGCTTTTCCCGACCGTTATGTGTTTCAAGTAGCGAAAGACGACAATGGCATCTCTTTTAAGAATGTTACCAGTGGAAAGTATATCCCCAATGACGTAGCGAGCGGTGCCTATGTACCGACAACCGATGCTTCAAAAACAAAATTCTTATTGGAATCTTCGTCTAAAGCAGATTTTTCCTGGAAAATAAAATCAGCTGCCAATGGCATGTGCATCAATGGCGAGCCTGGCTATCCGGTAGTCTGGACCGATGAACATCCGATGCGCATTTACAAGGTTGCCGTAGTAGAAGATCCGCAAACAATTACGGTCCCCGCATGGTTTCGTATCGGAACTACCGATGGGAATACCGGCGTGCGTCTGATGCTTCCGGCTGACGGAACAATACTGACCATGCAAAAGACTCTGGAAGAAAACCGGGACGAAACGCTATGGGCATTGGAGGAAAGTCCCGATATAGCCGGACGTTATACCTTAATTAACAAGACCCATGTAACCGGTTCGGCTGACTGGCAAACCAATACCATAACCGAAGCGCTGATTTCGCAGTTCGGTTATACGGACGAGAAGGATTATGGCATCTATGTAAAGACGGCTTCAACTGAAGCATTGCCGGCATGGACCATGTATCGGGTGAACGGCGGAAGTTCGCTGAAACGGTTTGTCCGCCACAATGGAAATCAAGTGGAAGAAACGGCCGATCCTCAAGCCGCAGGCAAGAACTGGAAACTGATTCCGGCAGTAAGTCTGCAACAGGTCGGTTCCGGGTTGGCCGTTGGTGCTTTTAGTGCGCCAGTAGCAACTGCCATTCCGGAGGGCGTTTTGGTTTATGCAGCTGTTGCAAAAACAGAAAGTCAGGTGACATTAAAAGCTCTTTCCGGAACTGTACTCCCGGCCAATATGCCTGTGATTGTAGCGGCTGCCGAAGCCGGAGTCTATGAAATGACTCCAACCAGTGCGACTGCCGATGTAGTAAAAGCGGAAACGAATTTATTGAGTGCAACGGCCGGCTATTCACTTTTAGCACCAGCAAATGTGCTTGTATTAAACTGCTCTGATGATGAGGCTGTATTTAACACGGCAAAAGCAGGAGAGCCCTTAGCTGATTACAGTGTATATCTGAAGGACACGGCCCAAGGGCCCAAAACATTACTTTTCGACCAGATGCCGCCAACATCAGTTGACCGGATCGAAGCCGGAACTGCCGGAGAAAATACGGTTTATGATCTGAGCGGACGCCGAGTCGTCAACCCGAAGAATGGCGTCTATATCCGAAACGGACAAAAAATCATAGTAAAATAACTTAGAGAATGACCTCGTCGGTCGGCAGGTGAAGCATCCTGTTAAAGGTTTTTACCTGACCAATACACGAAAAAAAGTGGTGATACCATAATGCGTTAATTGCTTGACTGATAATATAATAAGGGGCACGCCAACAGCTCGGCGTGCCCCTTGTTATTCTATTGCTTATTACCTGATTTTGAGTTGGCCATCTCATCAGAAGCAGATGAGCAACTCGTTCGGTTCAGATGGTCATCTCAAAACAAGGTGGTGACACTGTATGCTTATTTCTTCAATTTGAAGGCAAATTTCTTGAAATAAACTTGTATTTCTTCATGCTGTTTGCTTTGGAAACGAATCTGTTTCACACTGCCAGCCGCTGTAATATCGGCTTGTATCTGTGTCTGATTATCCTTTTGCGTCATTGGAAGTGTAGTCCAGTTGATACCATCGGCAGAAACCTGACAGCAGAACTTATCGGCAACATTCGGAGTACCCAAGTCAAACACGATATATTCCAATTCGTAAGGTTTGTCAATAGCAACACGCACCTGTCCGTTTGCCGGCCATTTAATGACTTCGTTCGACGGAGAAACGTTGACTTCGTTATGACGGGCACGTACCGGCTGGGTCTTCAGCTGAGGAACATCGCTTGACAAAGTAAACGGACTGTAATCGGCACGCGGATCCAAACCAGCCTGCTCCTTCTCGTTGATTTGCGTCGTAATGGCCGTAAACACCTGATTCAAAGTCGGCAACAAAACTTTACTTCCCACTTTAACTCCCGGCTGATAAGGATTCTGGTTCTCACGCATATCCAGTTCATACATTTGTGTCTGCAATGAACGACAGCGGTCATAAAGCGTACGATAGTCTATTTTATCCCCCTGCTCCAGATAATCCAATATGTTCAAAACGCATTGTCCATATTCGCCTAACAGTTTGGCCTGTTGCAGCCAAGGACGGATTTCCTGTATCAGATCAGGATTTTCTGTATTGGTCAACAAAATATCTGCTGCTACTTCCAAAGCCTGACATTCTTTATACACCCGAAGTGCGGCCTGACGGTCAGCGATATTGGAAGCAAGCGCTTTCAAGGTAGGTTGCAGTTCTACACTTTCGTCGCGACGGAAACCATGACCATTCGGTCCCAGATCGGAACTGTGAGCAGCAAAAACCAGCAAATGTTGCCAGTTATTGGGCAACAGATCTTTCATAGCCTGTTTCCAGGAATTTTCACTGTCGAATGTTTTCAGTTGCCAGGTGTAATCGGCAACACTGTAAAGTGCGATTTTTGAAGCTTCGGCACGTTCCATCGGATTGGATACAAATCCCGACATCTCATCCTTAATATCCAATGCATTACCGTAAACAGGGCCGAGGAGTAAGTGGTCACGAACATAATCGCTCACCGGGAAATTCCACCAGATGTAAGCTTTCCGTTTCAACAGCGGGTTAATCCAGTCCATGGTCGGACGGTCGATACAGGCTATGACGCGGTCGCCTGTCCACATGATTTCGATTGAAGGATTCAGTTTATCGCCCAAAGTGGTCAGATAGCCACCTTCAACATTTGACCAGCTCTTGTTATACTCGGTCGGACACATGACTAACGGAGTGACGTCTTTTTTCTTCTGAATAAACTCATTGTCGATATAATTGAGCAATTCGGCCTGTTTTACGGGATTGGTGCCTTCGCCCCAAATATCATCGAAAAATACGGCAAACGAACGGATACCCAGGTCGTACATGGCTTCAAACTTACGGATCAGCGCATCACGGTCTTCCGTAGTCCACTTGATATCCTTTCCGGGATGGATGGCCCAGACAAAGTCTACTTCGTTACGGTGAGCACAGCCGACCAGTTCTTTCAACTGAGCGGCTTCCTTTTCCGGATAAGGCTGACGCCAGTTGGGAGACGAATGATAAGGATCGTCTTTCGGACCATAAATATAGGTATTCATCTTGTTGCGTCCATAAAATTCCAATTGGCGCAGGCGGGCATGATGGCTCCACGGTGTTCCATAGAAACCTTCAACAACACCACGGTAAGCAATATCAGGATAATCGGTTATTGTAGCGCAGGCTATTTTGCCGTCGTTGATGAGTTGGGCGAGGGTCTGAACGGCATAGTAGGCGCCGCGGCTGTCATTTCCGGCAATGACAATCCGCTTCTCGCTGATTTCGAGATAATAGCCTTCTTTCTTTGCCGGAATCTTTTTGGCGTACTTTTTGATGGATTTGTCGCCCCGCTTTCCGATGAGCACCGTGAACTTGCTTTTTTCTCCTCCGTTGGGCATCAGCTCGTTCAGGGCTGAGCAGGCTGTGAGGCAACTGCCGGCGGTCACGTTCAGTTGGTAGTTTTTCGGAATGTCAATGGTTTGTTCTGAATAAACGACCTGTTGCGGTGTCGGCTGCAGATGTTTGTTCTGGGTTACGGCTTTTAACGGGTTGTTTTCCGTCAGCCGGGCATATTCCGGGCATATTTGTCCGGATGAACGTTGAATACTTGTCTCTGCATAGACCGAAGACAGGTTCATCGACGCCAAAAACAGGCAAAATAAAGGTATTTGATTTCTTTTCATAAACAGTAGTTCTGATTGTTGATTATTTACGGACAAAGATACGATTTTTAAGCGTACTGGTCAAAAGGTTCTCCGAAACTAAAAGCCTCGGCAGATTGGTCTGTCGAGGCTTTTATATTATAAATAAGTATAGAAACCTTTATTTCAAACACTCTGCGATGAAAGCCTTCATTTCCGGAGTGTGTTCTTCTACGCTGAGCAGAAGCTGGAACTGATTTTTGGTACGCACCAGGTTGTGTTCCGGATATTTAATCTTATAATAGGTGTCACCATTGATGTAGTCTGCCAGGAAGCGGACGCACTGCATGTAGGGGAACAAGGCTGCTGCGTAAGGCAGATTCTCGATTTCGAGCGGAGTCAGGAAGCTGCTGGCTGACTTGAGATAACCTTTGGTGAAGGCTTTGAAAATTTCCATATTGAAACTTACTTT
>CALUIV010000050.1 GCA_944320775.1 uncultured Paraprevotella sp.
GGGAGAGTAGGTAGCCGCCGTTTTCAATGAATGATTCCTCCGGATCCGAAAGGATTTCCGGAGGAATTTTTTTTGTTCCTGTTTATTCTGTAGTCTTTTGAATACTCTGTTCCCAGCCGTTTTTTTGATGACCTTCAGAGTATTTTATTCAGTTTTATTATCGTTTATTTTTTATTCTCATTTTAAAATGGATATATATTATTGTATATTTGCAATGAGATCACAATAATTCTAGAAGAATAAAATGGAGAAAAATCATTTGCATAAGGAACGTGTATTGGTAGGGATGTCTGGTGGCATTGATAGCTCAGCTGTGTGTTTACTGTTGCAGGAGCAAGGTTATGAGGTTGTTGGTGTAACTATGCGCGTTTGGGATCTTAAACGTCAGTTCCATGCCCCAGACCAGGAATATCCGGATTTTATTTTGGAAGCAAAATCCTTGGCAGATCGTTTAGGTATAGAGCATCATGTGGCAGATGAACGTGTTGCTTTTAAAGAGGTTGTCGTACAGAACTTTGTTGATGAATATATGTGCGGCAGAACACCAAATCCTTGTGTCTTATGTAATCCGTTATTTAAGTTTAGAATGCTTCAGGAGTGGGCTGATCGTTTAAATTGTGCTTATGTGGCTACGGGACACTATGTACGTTTGATAAATGACAATGGCCGATATGTGATACAACAAGGAGTAGATGAACGAAAAGATCAGTCTTATTTCCTTTGGCGTTTGGGTCAAGGGATTTTGTCTCGTTGTATGTTTCCTTTAGGAGGCTATCGCAAGGACGAAGTGCGTGATTATTTGCATCGTAAAGGATTCGAATTGAAATCTCGTCAAGGTGAATCGATGGAGGTTTGTTTTATAGAAGGTGACTATCGTGATTTTTTGCGTCAGCAAGTGCCAGATTTGGATAAAAAAATAGGAGAAGGCTCATTTGTTGATGCACAAGGGCATCGTCTTGGAACACATCAGGGTTTTGCTTATTATACAATAGGCCAACGTAAGGGGTTGGGGATAGCATTAGGAAAACCAGCATTTGTCCTGAAAATTAATCCTCAGAAAAATACGGTTATGTTGGGGGATGTTGAACAACTTCTGACCCGTTTTATGCTGGTAGAACATTTTGTTTTATCTGATGAAGCTGCGCTTTCTGATGAAAGGTTGACTGTTCGTATCCGTTACCGCAGTAAACCTTTGCCATGTCGTGTGTTACGTGTATCACGACTGTGGTCGGACGAAAGTGGTTCTACGTCCGACGAACTGTTATTGGTACGTTTTGAGGCGCCGGCATCAGCTGTAACACCGGGACAGTCAGCTGTATTCTATCTTGCTGATCGGGTCGTTGGTGGTGGATATATTGCTTCCCAAAAAGGTCTGTCCGCCTACGAAGAACTTTGGAATAAAGAAAATCAAGGATAAGGATTGTAATTGTGAACTGTGAAATTTTGTTATGGAGATTCTGTCGTTGTATGAATTAAATAACCTCGTGCGTGCTGCATTGGAGGTTACGTTTACAGATGAATATTGGGTACAGGCGGAACTTAGTGAGGTCCGTCAGGCATATAACGGACACTGTTACGTTGAATTTATACAGAAAGATCGTGATGGACAGAATCTGATAGCCAAGGCGCGCGGAACGATTTGGAATTCTACTTATAGACTGTTGAAACCATATTTTGAACGCGAGACCGGGCAGGAATTTGTTGCGGGATTGAATGTACTGGTTCGTGTCTCTGTTTCGTTTCACGAATTGTATGGTTATTCGCTTCAGGTAACCGATATTGATCCTACTTATACGCTTGGCGATCTGGCCCGACGCCGTAAGGATATATTGAAGCAATTATCAGATGATGGTATCCTGAATGATAATAAGGAATTACCTTTGCCGATACTTCCAAATCGTGTGGCGGTCATTTCGTCTTCAACTGCTGCTGGTTACGGAGATTTCTGTAATCAGTTGTTGGGGAATGAATATGGTTTCCGTTTCCATGTTCAGTTATTTCCGGCAGTGATGCAAGGCGATCGGGTAGAATCTTCAGTACTTGATGCCTTGGATATGATCAATCGGGAACGAGATCAATGGGATGTTGTGGTGATTATTCGTGGTGGTGGAGCTACGAGTGATCTTACTGGTTTTGATACATATCTTCTTGCAGCCAGTTGTGCTCAGTTCCCGTTACCCATTATTACTGGTATTGGTCATGAACGTGATGATACCGTAATCGACTGTGTGGCTCATACAAGAGTGAAGACTCCTACTGCAGCTGCAGCTTTTCTGATAGATCGTCTTTTGCAGGCAGCTTCTCATTTGGAAACCGTGAGTCAACGTTTTACGGATGTTATTCGTCGGCATATGGAGTTAGAATCTATGAGATTGGAACGTATGTCTGCACGTTTGCCTCTTTTGTTTGGTTCCGTACGCAGTCAGCAGGAACAGATTTTGTTGGCTCGCTTGAATCGGATAGAACAGAAAATCGGGCGAAGTATTCAGCAACAAAAGCATGATTTAGACACATTGCAGCAGAAATTACGGTATTTGTTTCCTCTTTTGCTGGAGCAGGAACGGCACCGTCTGCAATTGTTGGAACAACGTAGTCAGGCTGCCGATCCAGTTCTTTTGTTGAAACGAGGGTATAGTCTGACATTTGCTCAGAAAAACGGTTCTTTATTGAAGTCTTCCCAAGAGATTCTCCCCGGTGATACGTTGATAACCCGTTTTTCTGACGGTGAAATCTATTCCGTTGTTCAAAGTGATTCAGAGTAAGATGTTATGAATCTCTGGAAATGATTTAAACAAGAATAAAAAAATATGGCAAAGAAAACAGTATTGACTTACGAAGAAGCTATGGCCCAACTCGAACAGATTGTACGTCAGGTGGAACAGAATGAGCTGGGTATCGACCAATTGGTCGAACAGTTAAAGAAAGCAACAGAACTTGTAGCATATTGCAAGGAAAAACTTTATAATACCGACAAACAAATAAAAAATATATTAGATACGGCTGAAAAATAATATCAAATTAGAATTTATTAGAATATTTCGACGATAATGTAAAATTATTCTTTACCTTTGTAGGAAAGATGTTCAGTTAAACACACAAAATGAATATGAAAGAAATAGACTGGTCTAATTTGTCTTTCGGTTATCAGCCGACAGACTATAATGTCCGTTGCTATTATCGCAATGGCGCATGGGGAGAAATCGAGGTTTGTTCAGAAGCTACCATTAATATACACATGGCTGCTACTTGTCTGCATTATGGTCAGGAGGCTTTTGAAGGTTTGAAAGCCTATCGTTGTCCTGACGGTAAGGTGCGTGTGTTCCGTATGGATGAAAACGCAGCTCGTTTGCAAAGTACATGTCGCGGCATCCTGATGCCTGAATTGCCTACCGAACGTTTTGAGGAAATGGTACGTCAGGTCGTGCGCTTAAACGAACGTTTTATTCCGCCTTATGAAAGCGGAGCAACCTTGTATATTCGTCCGCTATTGATTGGAACTGGTGCTCAAGTAGGTGTTCATCCGGCAGATGAATATCTGTTTGTGATTTTTGTGACTCCGGTTGGTCCTTATTTCAAAGGTGGTTTTGCAACGAATCCGTATGTGATTATCCGGGAATACGACCGTGCAGCTCCATTGGGAACCGGTATTTATAAAGTGGGTGGAAACTATGCCGCAAGTTTGCGTGCCAATAAGATGGCGCACGATTTGGGCTATTCTTGTGAATTCTATCTTGATGCAAAAGAGAAAAAATATATTGATGAGTGTGGTGCAGCTAATTTCTTTGGTATTAAGAATAATACTTATGTCACACCGAAATCTTCGTCTATCCTGCCTTCTATTACCAACAAGAGTCTGATGCAATTGGCCGAAGATATGGGCATGACTGTAGAGCGTCGGCAGATTCCAGAGGAAGAATTAGCTACTTTCGAAGAAGCTGGAGCCTGCGGAACAGCGGCTGTCATCAGTCCTATTGAACGTATTGATGATTTGGAGAACAAAAAGAGTTATGTGATCAGCAAAGATGGTAAGCCTGGTCCGATTTCAACGAAGTTATATACCAAATTGCGGAATATCCAGTATGGTATCGAACCGGATATTCATGGATGGACTCAGGTTGTTATCGAATAATTCCGATGATAAATTCCGGCTAAAAATCCCGGAATTTATCTGAGTCCTGTTATTGTTTAAAATAGCAGAAGAATCCGTATAAATATAAGAATATGTTAAGATATTCTTTAGAATACGGATTCTTCTGTTTTTTTATTTAGTTTTGCGCTTGATGGGCAAGTTTTCCTACGTAAGGTTAAATTTGTTTTTCTATTTATTCTTATTCTAATACAATTCTTTTTATGAAGAAAACAAGATTACTACAATTAATGGGGCTCTTGCTCTGGGGCTTTCTTTCCATGTTCGGATTGCAGGTTTATGCAGCGGATTTAGCTTCGGGATTTGTTTACCGGTTGGTTCACCAGTCGTCTGGTTTGGTTTTATCTAATGGTAATAATCCAGAGAACGATGCCCAAATCATGTTTGCTCAGTCTGATTCCGAAGCGTGGGGGCAGGAATGGGCGTTAGTTGGATTGACGGAAGGTTCCGACGAGTATGCATTGGTCAACCCGACCTGTCAGAAAGCGATTGATATGGCTCCTACATTAAATTGCATGGTACAGTGGACGTATACTGGAACAAACAGTAACCAGACTTTTTTGATTGCTCCAGTTGAAGGGGAATCCGGTTTATATCAGTTGCTGAATGCTCATAATCCAAAGCAGGTTTTGACCATGATTCAAGACGGATCTGGATACAAGGCTCGTATGGGGACAGATTTAGGAGCAGCATCGACTTTCTTCCGTTTTGAAAAAGTTGACCGTAAAATTGATTTTCCGTGTGCTGGTCTTTACTATCAGATAAAGCATGTTGCTTCAGGCGAAGTACTCAGCAACGGGAAAAGTTCTGAAACAGGAACTCGCATTAGTACAGAACCTTTTCAGGCAGGAAACAACGCTCAGATTTGGCAGCTGATAAGTGGCAATACGGCTTATATCGTGAAAAATCCAGCTTATCGTGATCTGGCGATTGATTTTGCTCTCGAAAGTACGCAAACCCCATTGCAGTGGTCGGTGAACACAAGTAACGCAAACCAGAATCTTTCTTTTGTTTCTGTTGCTGGCCGTATAGGTGTTTACCAGATTTATGCCATTAAGAATAATGTGAAGTATTATCTTAAAGGAAACGCTTCTGCTTATACCACGACTACGACTGATGCTTCTGATCAGGCTACCTATTTTATGTTAGCGTCAACTGATGCTCCGGAAATTCAGCGTAACGACTGGGAAAATCAGCAGGTTTTTGCGATTAATAAGGAAGATGGTCATGCTGCGTTTATGCCCTATGCTTCCATGAAAAGCATGTTGGCTGATGCTGCTTACAATTATCCCTGGCTGGAGCCGGAAGAAGCAGACTATTTGAGTCTGAATGGAACGTGGAAGTTTAAGTTTGTCGGCAATCCGGATTTACGTCCAGGTGAGGCTGACTTCTATGGAGCAGATGCTGACGTTTCAGCGTGGGACGACATTCCTGTGCCTTCCTGCTGGGAAATGCATGGTTATGACAAACCGTTATATATCAACGTGCAATACGCTTTTCCTGATAATCCTCCTTATGTTGTCAGCAACATCTCTGGTATCGGTTCCAATCCGGTCGGTTCCTATCGCCGTATATTTACTTTGCCCGAAGGCTGGGAAGAGAACAAACGGGTGTTTGTCCATTTCGATGGTATTTATAGTGGTGCCTATGTTTGGGTAAACGGAAAATATGTCGGTTATACTCAAGGGGCAAATAATGTGACGGAATTTGATCTGACCTCTTATGTGCATGCTGGTGAAAACAGTATCAGTGTTCAGGTGTTCCGTTGGACAGACGGTTCTTATCTTGAAGGTCAGGATATGTTCCATATGAGTGGTATTCATCGTGATGTCTATCTGTTCGCTACTCCGAAAACCTTCGTACGCGATCATTATATCACCTCCGTATTAGACGAGTCTGCCCAATATCGCAGTGGTTCCATGTCTGTCGAACTTTCTTTGGATAACCGGGATGGACTTGCTTGTGAAAAGCAGATTCAGGTGAATTTGAAAGCCCCTGACGGCACCTTGTTGAAGACGCATGAACTTCCGGTTTCTTTTGCTGCCGATGAATTGGAGAAGACGGTTACGTTTGATTTCACCGATCTTTCCGGTCTGGAACTTTGGACGGCAGAGACTCCGAATCTGTATACCGTGGAAGTCTGTCAGAAAGACGGAGCTGGAGCGGAAGAGATGGTCTTCTCTACAAAATATGGTTTCCGTCATATCGAGGTGCGCAATACCTTGGTTTATATCAACGGACAGCAGATTTATTTCAAAGGAGTAAACAATCAGGATACGCATCCGCTTTATGGCCGTTCAATCGATCTGCCCACCATGCTGAAAGATGTTCAGATGATGAAACAGGCCAATATGAACACGGTGCGTACCAGTCATTATCCGCGCCAGACCAAGATGTATGCTTTGTTTGATTATTACGGTCTTTATGTGATGGACGAAGCGGATTTGGAATGTCATAAGAACTGGGACGATCATTTTTATGGTAGTGGCTGTATTACAAGCGATCCAACGTGGAAGGCGGCCTATGTCGACCGGGTTGTCCGGATGGTACAGCGCGACAGAAACTTCCCGTCTGTCATATTCTGGTCTATGGGAAATGAGTCTTCTAACGGTTCTAATTTCCAGGCTGCTTATGCTGCAGCCCGTGAGCTTGATGATCGGCTGATTCATTATGAAGGAGCTACCCGATTCCCTGGACTGGGTGTGGACAATACGGATATTTATTCCGTGATGTATCCGGATTTGAACAGTGTGACCCATAATGCTACGGTTGACTCGAACGGCAAACCTTATTTCATGTGTGAATATGCGCATGCTATGGGAAATGCCGTCGGCAATTTGAAAGAATACTGGGACATCATCGAAGGTAGTGCGTATGGAATAGGTGGTTGTATCTGGGATTGGGTGGATCAGTCGATCTATGCACCTCAGGCGATTCTTGACGGTCAGCTGACTAAAAACGGCTTCCCGTATTACACTTCCGGTTACGACTATCCGGGTCCGCACCAGGGTAATTTCGTCAATAACGGATTGGTTACGGCCGATCGGGCCTGGACTCCGAAGCTGACAGAGGTGAAACACGTATACCAGTACATTAAATTTCAGAAATACGATCCGGCAACGCGTGAATTGACTTTATTGAATAAATACGATTTTACGAATCTCGACCGTTTCTATTTGTCTTATGAATTGTTACGTAATGGTTCGGTGGTTGAAACCGGACGTGTCGATCTGCCATCGACAGCTCCGGACGAGATGGCTAAAGTCACTTTGAACTATACTACTCAGTTCGACGCATCGGCTGAATATGCGATTACTTTCCGGATCAATTGGAAAGAGGCACAGACTTGGTGTGATGCCGGTTATCCGATGGCTGATATGCAGTATGTGCTTCAGGAGCGCCCAGCTTCATTGCCCGAAATCCAGTCTGTTGGAAATCCGGAACTGGTCGTTACCGAAATCGGTTCTTATTTGACTATAGAAAACGATCGTGTTTCATTGCAGTATAACAAAACAACGGGGCAAGTCGTCCGTTGGTCTCAATTGGGCAAAGCTGTTATTGAAACAAACGGTGGTCCGGTTTACAGCAATTTCCTTTGGATTGAAAACGACAAACATGGTGATTTGGACAATGGCAGTCAGCATGCTACGGTCAATACGGTCCTGGCTGACGATAAGCAAAGTTGTACGGTCACCGTATCCGTTCCCGGAAGTAAATGCCCGTATGTGGCCCGTTATGTGATTTCTGCGTCGGGTGTTGTCGATTTGCAGGTTGATTTTAAACCGGCTGTCAGCGAACTGCGCCGGATCGGCCTTTATATGAAACTACCTGCTGCTTATGAACAGTTGGAGTATTACGCTAAGGGACCATGGGAGAACTATGTGGACCGTCAGCAAGGTTCATTCCTCGGACGCTATACGACGACCATAACCGACATGTTTGAAAACTACACGCATCCGCAGACTATGGGTAACCGGATGGCTTTGCGTGATGTATCCTTTATCGATACCGCGTCTAGAGATACGCTGGTTGTTTCTACTGAAGGTCAGGTGGCATTCTCTGCTTTGCACTACGATGATGCTCAGTTCAAGAAGGAGCAGCTGCATCCTTGGGATTTGACTAAGAATGCCGTGTCATACGTTCATTTTGATTATCTGCAGCGCGGTTTGGGTAATGCCAGCTGTGGTCCGGGCACTTTGGAAAAATATAAATGTCCTTCCAGCGGTACTTATACTTATAAGTTGCGTTTTGAAATGAAAACTGCAGAAGGAGCTACTGCTGTTACGACACCCGAATCGGATATTCGTCGGGCACATATAGCTTATGACCGTTCGGCAGACCGGATTGTATGCCGTGGTTTGTCTTCGGGTGCGCGGGTGCAGGTGGCCAATTTGGGCGGTGTTGTTGTTGCGACCGCTACAGCCGATGCGTCCGGTTTCAGTTCAATTTCTTTGGCAGGTGAGCCGATGGGCACTTATCTTGTTGTGCTGTCCGACGGTAAGTGTTTTCGGACGCATAAACTTCAGAAATAGTTTTAAATTCTAATTGAGGAACTTCTTTTTAGCAGGTGGGTAGAAGGCATCTTTAAAATGCTTTCAACCCACCTTTTTTGGGTTATTCCCGTAAAGTGCGTATCTTTGCAGTCAAAGACAATTAATTTATGGGAAAAGGAAAATTAGCGAAATTTGCCGACATGGCACGTTATCCGCATGTGTTCGAGTATCCGTTTTCTGTGGCCGACCAGGTGCCTTTTGAGATGCAGGGCAAGTGGCACCAGGAGTTTTTTCACAACGACCATCCGATTGTGCTCGAATTGGGTTGCGGACGCGGAGAGTATACCGTGGGGCTGGCCCGCCTCTATCCGGAAAAGAATTTTATCGGAGTGGACATCAAAGGAGCCCGTATGTGGACCGGAGCTACGGAGGCACTGAATGAGGGGCTTCCGAATGTGGCTTTTTTGCGGACCAACATTGAAATCATTGACCGTTTTTTTGCACCGGGTGAAGTCAGCGAAATTTGGTTGACTTTTAGCGATCCGCAAATGAAGAAGGTTACCAAACGACTGACTTCGACTTTCTTCTTGGAGCGTTATCGCCGTTTCTTGGTTGATTCCGGATTGGTTCACCTCAAGACCGATTCCAATTTCCTGTTTACTTATACCACTTGTCTGGTCGAGAAAAATCAGTTGCCGGTAGCGTTTTCGACTACAGATCTATACCACAGCGTTTTGGCAGAACAACCCGATACGGAAGAAACCCGTATTCTGGGTATTCAGACTTATTATGAGCAGCAATGGATCGACCGCGGGCTCAATATCCGCTATTTACGTTTCCGTCTGCCCCATGACATCCGGTTGGAAGAACCCGAAGTCGAAATCGAACTCGACGACTATCGCAGCTATAACCGCAGCAAACGCAGTGGGCTGACCACAAGTAAATGACCAGATCATTTTGTCTGACAATGATTTAAAAAGCAAGAAAACCATGAATATTTATCCTAAACTGATTATGGATGCTCTGGCCACCGTGCGCTATCCCGGTACGGGCAAGAACATCGTAGAGGCCGAGATGGTCGAGGATGACCTGCGTATCAGCGGGCTCCATGTGAGTTTTTCTCTGATTTTTGACAAACCCACCAATCCCTTTCTGAAATCCATCGTGAAAGCTGCAGAAGCAGCTATTCATGCCTATGTGGCCAAAGAAGTCGAAGTGGAGATTAAAGTAAAAACCCTTCAGGCTCCTCGTCCTGAAGTGGGGCATCTGTTGCCTGGTGTGAAGAACATCATTGCAGTTTCTTCCGGCAAGGGTGGTGTCGGAAAGTCTACTGTTGCTGCCAATTTGGCCGTAGCACTTGCCCGTATGGGCTTTAAGGTCGGTTTGCTCGATGCAGATATTTTCGGTCCGAGTATGCCTAAGATGTTTCACATGGAAGATGCCCGTCCGTATGCTGAGAATATCGACGGTCGCGATCTGATTATGCCCGTCGAGCAATACGGGGTGAAGATGCTTTCCATCGGTTTCTTTGTCGATCCCGATCAGGCAACGCTTTGGCGTGGCGGTATGGCCAGCAATGCGCTCAAACAGCTCATCGGTGATGCCAACTGGGGCGATCTGGATTATTTTATTCTTGATACCCCTCCCGGAACGAGCGACATCCATCTGACGTTGGTACAGACTTTAGCCATTACGGGTGCGGTGATTGTCAGCACGCCACAGCAAGTGGCTTTGGCCGATGCGCGCAAAGGCATTAATATGTACCAGAATGATAAGGTGAATGTGCCAATTTTGGGACTGGTTGAAAATATGGCCTGGTTCACTCCCGCCGAATTGCCCGAAAACAAATACTATCTTTTCGGTCGTGAAGGCGTGAAGCAACTGGCTGAGGAACTGAACGTGCCTCTGTTAGGACAGATACCGATTGTGCAGAGCATTTGCGAGCATGGCGATCAAGGAGCACCCGAAGCGCTCGATCCCACTTCGCCCGTCGGTAAGGCTTTTATGCAGTTGGCAGCCCGCGTGGTGACACAGACCGACCGCCGCAATCAGGAGCAGGCTCCAACCCGTATTGTTGAGTTGAAGAAATAAGTATTCTGTCTCCGCGGTCTCGCGTCTTTGCATGGCCCGATGCAACTTTTTTGCATCGGGCCATGCATTTTTATATTTTGCTATTGCCTTATCTGTTAATTTTCTTATTTTTTTTCTTGATAAGGTTATTCTGGCAGTTTTAATTTATTTAAAATTAGTTTTTTGTTTTTGGAGTCTTATCTGAAATATTTTTTGAATAGAATTTAAATATGTCGGTATTTATTCTTTAATGTTAAGTGGGTGTTTTAGATAATTTGTTTGTTATCTGTTTAGATGTTTCGCGAAAAAAACATAATATTTCGCGAAAAATTAATTTGTGTGATATATTTATAACGCAATAGTTCGTTAAAAATTAGCTCAGCCTAAGCGGCTCTGGCAGTAAATAAAATGAGTTCTTTGAAAAGTTTGTCAA
>CALUIV010000051.1 GCA_944320775.1 uncultured Paraprevotella sp.
CCGTGGGAGAGTAGGTAGCCGCCGTTTTCAATGAATGATTCCTCCGGATCCGAAAGGACTTCCGGAGGAATTTTTTTGTTCCTATATCGTTATAGCAGGCCGTATGTTCCGCTCTTTCCGCCTTCTTTTTTCTTGTATGTTTCCTTGTTACTTTATTCTGTTTGTATTTGTATTTTATAAAAAGAGTTTGTACATTTGCTTTAAATACTACGAAACGCATAGATCTTTTTTTACGGTCTCAGGAGAGCCTGTGGTAAGTAATTTAGATATTGCCATATGAGGAGTTGTGCATGGACCAGTTTTACTTCTGACTCTTATTTCTTAGGATAGAATCTGGATTCGATGATTTAATTTTAAAAGAATAAAAAAAATAACCATTGTGAGATATTATTGTTTTTGCAGTGTTATTCTTCGATAAAAAATATAAATCTGTGGGCTAGTTCTGCTCTTTCTCTTGGAAAATTATGGCTAATTTTATGCGTAAAATAAAAGAGGATACTTAAATAAATTACCAAATATGGAAAGAATACAGGAATTAACCCAACGGATTTATCAGGAGGGCGTAGAGCAAGCTAATGTGCAAGCACAGACAATTATCAGCGAAGCTGAGAAACAAGCACAACAGATCGTAGCCCAAGCTCAGAAGCAGGCAGAAGAACTTGTTGAAGAAGCCAAGCGTATGGCTGCAGAGTCTAAAGAGCGTGCAGAAAAAGAGATGAAAATGGCTGCACAGCAGGCGTTAGGCGCAATTCGGGCTGAATTGACTGAGACCTTTGCTACGCGTTTGGCTCGTCAGGCTGCAACGGATGCTTTGGCACAGCCTAAATTTGCAGAACGTTTTTTGCTTGAAGCGGCACAAAACTGGACCGGAGGGGAAATGCCCGTAATTAGTGGACAGCATGCTGATGAGATGAAGGCATATTTTGAGGCTAATGCACGTCGTTTATTGGATAGTGGTTTGAAATTTGAACAAGTGTCTGGACACAAAGCTTTATTTAGTATATCTCCAGCCGATGGGGCATATCGTATTGATTTCGGTACAGAGGAGTTTGAGCGCTTTTTCCGCGAGTGGTTACGTCCGCAGATGGCGCAAATGTTGTTTGATAAATAAATACTGAATCAAGCATGATGAAGCAGAATTATTATTGTCTGGTAGCCGGATGTCCAGATGTGACGCTCGACATGGCCAAACCGCCGATTTCGGAGAATCAGTGGCGGGAGGACATGAGTGTGGCTTTGTCGCCTGCGGATAAACGGCTTGTAGAACTCATATATCTGGAGCGGGACAACCGGCGCTTTCTGGATTTGCTGACCGGACATGATACGGAGATCACTGCAGAAGACAGTCTGCACGGTGTTTTTACTGATGAAGAACTTCAGGAAGCAATCGTGTTGTCCAGAAAAGGAGAACAGCAAGGACGTATTTTACCGGATTATTTCTATCATTTCGTTACTTTATATGATGCCTGGCGTGCTGAATCGGCAGCGGGCGAAACAACGATGGCAGGCGGGCGTCTGCCTGAAGATGTTTTGGCCGGTTTATATTATGATTACGCCGGAAGCCAGAAAAATACGTTTGTAAAACACTGGTTTGCTTTCAGTCGTACAGCCCGTAATGTACTTGTTGCTTTGACTGCACGGAATTATGGTCTGGAGGTGGCTCCATATCTTGTCGGCGACGGACCGACAGAGCAAGCCTTGGCGCATAGCGGAGCCCGCGATTTTGGTCTGTCTTCAGAAGTAGAAATGCTGGAGGTCTTGTTGCAGATCGGTGAAATGTCCGATCCGGCAGAAAAGGAGCGTCGACTGGATGCTTTGCGCTGGGCCTGGTTGGAAGAACAGGAATTTTTCCATTATTTCACGATAGAGCGCATTTTTGCTTATACGGTGAAACTTGAGATTGTTTCCCGTTGGGCTTCTCTTGATGCGGTTCAGGGAGCAGAGCAATTACGTCAGCTTGTCGATGGTTTGAAGAAAGCAGTCGAAGTTCCGGCAGAATTCCGGCTTTGACATCTGTGTTCTTCATTCTGGATAAAGATACACAATAAAATTTTAGAATAAATATAGAAAACGATTATATGGCAACAAAAGGAAAAGTAGTTGGAATCAACTCCAATATTGTCACCCTGATACCCGATGGGCCTGTAGCGCAGAATGAAATCTGCTACGTTTGTCCCAAGGCAACGGGAGAACGCCTGATGGGCGAGGTGATCAAGGTAACCGGCGGAAAGGCATATGCTCAGGTGTTTGAAAGCACACGAGGATTGCGTGCCGGTGATGAAGCTGAGTTTGAAGCTCATGAACTGCAGGCCACCTTGGCACCAGGTATGCTCTCTAAGAATTATGATGGTTTGCAGAATGATCTGGACAGTATGAAAGGTGTGTTCCTGCGTCGGGGACAGTATACCGATCCGATCGACCGTGTGCGCAAATGGCATTTTGTACCAACAGCAAAGGTTGGCGACCGCGTGCGTGCTGCTGCATGGCTTGGTACGGTCGAGGAAAACCATCAGACTTTGCGTATTATGGCCCCGCTCGGTTTGAAAGGGGAAGCTACGTTGAAGGAATTGGTTCCGGAAGGAGACTATACGGTAGATCATTGTATGGGTCGTCTGGTGCTGGAGGACGGTACGGAGCAAACGTTTACCATGGTACAGCAATGGCCGGTGAAACGGGCTATGACCTGCTACGCCAGCAAGCCGCGTCCGTTCAAGTTGTTGGAGACCGGAGTACGTACCATTGACACGATGAATCCGATTGTTGAAGGGGGTACCGGATTTATCCCCGGTCCTTTCGGAACAGGAAAGACTGTGCTCCAGCATGCCATTTCCAAGCAGGCCGAAGCCGATATCGTAATTATCGCAGCCTGTGGAGAGCGTGCCAATGAGGTGGTGGAAATCTTCACCGAATTTCCGGAACTGGTCGATCCGCATACCGGACGTAAGCTGATGGAGCGTACGATTATCATTGCCAATACCTCAAACATGCCGGTAGCAGCACGTGAGGCATCTGTCTATACCGCCATGACGCTTGCGGAATATTACCGGGCGATGGGTCTGCGTGTTCTGTTGATGGCCGATTCAACTTCCCGTTGGGCTCAGGCATTGCGTGAGATGTCGAACCGAATGGAAGAGTTGCCTGGACCGGATGCTTTCCCGATGGACCTTTCAGCCATTATTTCGAACTTCTACGGTCGTGCCGGTTATGTTTATCTGAACAATGGCGAACCGGGTTCCATTACGTTTATCGGAACCGTATCACCAGCCGGAGGTAACCTGAAGGAGCCGGTTACGGAAAGTACAAAGAAAGTGGCCCGTTGTTTCTATGCCTTGGAGCAGGAGCGTGCCGACCGCAAACGTTATCCGGCTGTAAATCCGATTGATTCTTATTCAAAATATATAGAATATCCCGAGTTTGAGGAGTATATTGCCAAACGAATCGGTCCGGACTGGACTTCACAGGTGGGCGAACTCAAGACTCGTCTGTTGCGCGGTAAGGAAATTGCCGAACAGATCAACATTTTGGGTGATGACGGTGTACCGGTAGAATATCACGTGATATTCTGGAAGTCCGAGGTGATCGACTACGTCGTTCTGCAGCAGGATGCTTTCGATGAAGTCGATGCAGTAACACCACTCGAACGTCAGGAAGATATTATGAAGGTCGTTACCGACATTTGTCGCACGGAATACCGTTTTGATTCCTTCCTGGAGGTTTCTGAATATTTCAAACGCCTGATCAACCTCTGCAAGCAGATGAACTATGCCGTTTATGGCAGTGAACAGTTTGCAGACTACAAACGGCAGATTGCCGAAATGGTAGAAAGCCGAAAGGCCTGACCGATGTTCGGATAATTAAAAAACAAGTTAGTATAAACAATTATGGCAACAACAGCATTTCAAAAGATATATACGAAATTAACCCAGATCACCAAGGCAACGTGTATGCTTCGTGCCACTGAAGTCGGCGCCGAGGAACTTGCTTTGGTTGACGGACGTCTGGCCCAGGTCGTTAAAATTGACGGCGAGGACGTGACGTTACAGGTGTTTGAAGGAACAGGCGGACTGCCGACCAATGCCGAGGTAACTTTCCTGGGTAAGGCTCCGTCGCTCCGTGTCGGTGACGATTTGGCCGGCCGTTTCTTCAATGCATACGGTCATCCGATTGATGGCGGTCCGGAATTGCAGGGCCGCGAGGTAGAGATTGGCGGTCCGTCCGTGAATCCCGTTCGTCGTAAGCAGCCGTCAGAACTGATTGCGACCGGTATTGCCGGTATCGATTTGAACAACACCCTGGTTTCCGGTCAGAAGATTCCGTTCTTTGCCGACCCCGACCAGCCTTTCAATCAGGTGATGGCCATGGTAGCCTTGCGTGCCAAGACGGATAAGATTATCCTGGGTGCGATGGGTATGACTAATGATGATTATCTGTATTTCAAGAACGTGTTTACGAATGCCGGTGCGCTCGACCGTATTGTCAGCTTCGTGAATACTACGGAAGACCCGGCCGTTGAGCGTCTGCTCGTTCCGGATATGGCGCTGACTGCAGCCGAATATTTTGCAGTGGAGAAGAATGAGAAGGTGCTTGTCCTGCTTACGGATATGACTTCGTATGCCGACTCTCTGGCAATTGTGTCTAACCGTATGGACCAGATTCCGTCAAAAGACTCCATGCCGGGTTCGCTCTATTCCGATTTGGCCAAGATTTACGAGAAAGCCGTGCAGTTCCCCGAAGGCGGTTCCATTACGATTATTGCCGTGACTACGCTGAGTGGTGGTGACATCACACACGCCGTGCCCGATAATACCGGTTATATCACCGAGGGACAGCTTTTCCTGCGTCGCGACAGCGATATCGGTAAGGTCATTGTCGATCCGTTCCGTTCGCTTTCCCGTCTGAAACAGTTGGTTGCCGGAAAGAAGACCCGCCGCGACCATCCGCAGGTGATGAATGCAGCAGTCCGTCTGTATGCCGATGCCGCCAATGCCCGTACGAAGATGGAAAACGGTTTCGACCTGACCGACTATGATGAGCGTGCACTGGCATTTGCCAAGGATTATTCCGAGCAATTGCTGGCCATCGATGTCAATCTCGATACGCAGCAGATGCTCGATGTCACCTGGAAGCTCTTTGCCGAGCACTTCAAACCCGAAGAGGTGAACATCAAGAAAGAGCTTGTCGATGAATTCTGGCAGGGAAAATAAAAACGGAAGAAATCACATTAAATTAAAACAATGGCCATAAAGTTTCAATATAACAAGACATCGTTGCAGCAGCTTGAGAAACAGCTCAAGATCCGTCAGCGTACGCTTCCGATTATCAAGAACAAGGAGAGCGCGCTGCGTATGGAGGTGAAGCGCTGCAAGGGAGAGGCGGCCCGGCTCGAAGACGCTCTGGAACGGCAGATTGCCGGCTATGAACGTACGTTCGCGCTCTGGACCGAATTCGACCCGACGATCGTCCGCGTGAAGGATGTGAAGCTTGGCGTGAAGAAGATAGCCGGTGTGCGTGTGCCGTTGCTCGAGGACATCGAGCTTGGCGTGCAGCCTTTCAGCTTGTTCAACAGTCCGAAATGGTATTACGACGGTATTTCCATACTCCAGCAACTGGCCCGTACGGCGATTGAGCGGGAGTTTGTCGTAGCCAAGCTCGACCTGTTGGAACACGCCCGGAAGAAGACCACACAGAAGGTCAATCTCTTCGAGAAAGTCCAGATTCCCGGATACGAGGACGCGTTGCGCAAAATCAAACGATTTATGGAAGATGAGGAGAACCTCTCCAAATCCTCACAGAAGATCCTGAAGACCATTCAGGAAAAAAGAAAGGAGGTTTCCGCATGATTACGAAAATGAAAAAACTGGCTTGTCTGGTTTATCATAAAGACTACGAACAGTTCCTTGAACAGTTGCGCACTTTGGGTGTCGTACATATCGAACAGCGCCCTGAGGCGGAGACCGACGAAGTGTCCGACGAGCAGATGCAGGACCGTGCTGCCGTAGAGGCCAAGATGCACGAAGCCGACACCGTGAAGCAGCTGATCCAGCAACTGGAAGCAACAGGCGTAGAAGCCAAGCCGGTGGCCGACCCTGAAAAAGGGCGTGCTGCAGTACGGCAGACTCAGGAACTCAATGCTCAGCTGGCCGAAACAGAACATACGCTTCAAGCCCTCCGTAAGGATGAAGCAGCCTTGAAACCCTGGGGCGATTTCGATCCCGATATGCTTGGAAAACTGGCTCAGGCAGGCTATTATGTACATTTTTTTGCTTGTCCGCAACGTCAGTATGACGACGCGTGGGAGACTGCTTTCCATGCTTTCCAGATCGGGCGTGAAGGGGATAAGATTTATTTTATTACCATCACTTCTCAGGCCGATATCGAGGCGGCTGGTCAGGAAATTCCCGCTTCCGTTCCGGCATCAGGGATTCAGCCGGCAATCAATGCCGAGCCGATTCGTCTGCCTGATACTTCACTCAGCGAAGTGCGTCATCGTATTACTGCCGAAGAACAGAAGGCCGAGGCTTTGCATCAGCAGTTGTGCAGTGTGGCCAAACAAGGACTCAACAGCATGCGCGCTTTGGAACGTACGCTGCGCACCAGCATCCAGTTCGACCGTGTCGTGCTGGGCACCCAGCGTGCTGCGGCCGATAAGTTGATGGTGCTCGAAGGATGGGTGCCCCAGGACAGCGAGCAGCAGCTTGTCGATTTTCTGGAAACCCAGCGGGTTTATTACGAACTGCGTTTGGCCCGTAAGGGCGACAATGTGCCCATCAAGTTGCGCAACAATGCGTTTACCCGTATGTATGAGGTGCTCACCAAGATGTATGGTATGCCCGATTATGAAGAATTCGACCCGACTCCCATTGTCGCTCCCTTCTTTACGCTGTTCTTTGCGTTCTGTATGGGCGATGCCGGCTATGGCCTCGTGTTGATTGCTTTGGGCTTCCTGCTGAAGAAAAAGCTCTCCAAATCATTGGCCGGCATGATGAATCTGGTCATTACGCTTGGTATTGCCACCACGCTGTTCGGCACGGTGCTCGGCACCTTCTTTGGCGTCAGTCTGTTTGATGTCGATGTACCCGAATGGCTCAAGGAATTCATGATTGTCGGTAAGATCGGCGAGACCAGCTACGACAAACAGATGCTGCTTGCTTTGATTATCGGTGTGGTCCACATCTGCATTGCCATGACCGTCAAGGCAGTTTCCGCTACGGTACGCTACGGGTTCAAGAACGCCCTGAGCGATTGGGGCTGGCTGTTGCTCGTAGTCGGTTTTGTCTGCACGGGCGGTCTGTCGTTTATGAAAGTCATTTCCGAGGATATCACCGGTTGGGCGTTTATCGTGATAGGCAGTGTAGCGGCAATAGGCATCTATCTGCTCAACGATTTGCACCGCAATGTGTTTGTGAACATCGGTTCCGGACTTTGGGACACCTATAATATGGCTACCGGCCTTTTGGGCGATGTGCTGTCCTACATCCGTCTTTATGCGCTCGGTCTGGCCGGCGGTATGCTGGGCGGTGTGTTCAATCAGCTGGCCTTCATGGTCGACGATGCAGCCGGTCCGATTGCCGGTCCGCTGTTCTGCGGTCTGATTCTCGTATTCGGCCATACGCTTAATATCGCTATGTCCTGTCTGAGTGCCTTTGTCCACCCGCTCCGTCTGACCTTCGTGGAATACTTCAAGAATTCCGGCTACGACGGCAAGGGACAAGCCTATCAGCCGTTCCGTCTGCCTGAAGAGGAGCAATAAATCAGAAGAAAAATAAGACGCAACAAAGCGTTCAACGAAAGAAAAATCCAGAAAGAAGAAATTAGTAATTAACAATAAAAACGATTTTAAGTTATGAATGAGATTTTAGGTTATCTTGGTTTGGGCCTGATGCTTGGCCTGTCCGGAATTGGAAGTTGCTATGGTACGACCATCGCAGGTAATGCCGCTGAAGGTGCTTTGAAGAAAGACGCTACTAAGTCGGCCAGCTACATGATTCTTTCTGCACTTCCTGCAACTCAGGGTTTGTACGGTTTCGTAGCTTTCCTGATGTCTATGGGTCGTGATTTTGCTACAGAAGGTCCGTTGATGTTGGGTATCGGTCTTGGTGTCGGTCTCGTATGCTTGTTCTCAGCCATCCGTCAGGGCCAGGTTTGTGCCAACGGTATCGTCGGTATCTCTCAGGGTCACGACGTACAGACCAATACGATGATCTATGCCGCTTTGCCAGAGTTCTATGCGATTTTGGCTTTGGTGGCTGCATTGATGGTATAAAAAGCAGGGAAAGGGACAATCTGAAATAAATCAGATTGCAATCATAATACTTGAAAGGGTCGTATCAGAACTCGATGGAGTTTGATACGACCCTTTTTGTTTATTAAACCTTAAAGGAAAAATTCGTCTGTTAAAGAGCGTGGTGTATGGTATAAAGGCGGATTATTTAACCAGCTTGTTGAGTGCCTGATAGAATTCAGGAGTCTCTCCTATGAATATCTTTGCTATGACACCATTTGGATTGACAATGATTTTTGTGGGATAACCTTGTATGGCATAAAGTACGGCCGGGTTTAGGTCTGTTGGGTGATTGGTTGGTACGTAGAGCTGTATCCACGGCATATCATACTTTTCAAGAGCGGCGAGCCAATCCTCCTGTTTGTCGTTACAGGCAATGCTGATGAATTCGCATTTATCCGCAAGTTTGGTCTGAGCCTCTTTCATATCCGGAATTCCTTTAATGCACCATCCGCACCATGTGCCCCAGAAATCAAGCACAGCCCATTTTCCACGCAGCGAAGAGAATGTAATCTGCTGGTTTTGATTGTTTGGCAACGTAAAGTCGGGTGCCATTGCTCCCTCCCGAATATAAGCCTTTGCATTCCTGATTTTTATAAACTTATCGGCGCGTTTGTATGCAGATTCCAGGAGAGGTCCTACTTCAGACCCCAACATTTGTGGACTGAGCAGCTTGTAGTAGTTCACGACAGTATCCGGAGCCATACTCTTGAAATATAACGCTATGGCAGGATTGTTGATGTTTTTTCTTATCCAAGAGGTGGTCAGTTCCATGCGGACATCATAGAGGCTGTCAAGAACTTCTTGCGAAACGTCTGCTTTGTTTCTTGCCTGACGGATTTGTACGGCGGTCTCGCCCATTATCTGATTGTAATCGTTTACGGCATCAGCTATCCGCGAACCTTTAGTCGTGTAGGTTATTGCATTATTTTGGGAATCCATATCTATGTTTATCCGGTCTTGCGGTGTAATGATCATTTTGAGATACTCACCGGGTGATTGGCAGGGGATGATGGAATATAAAGATGTTGTATCAGCAGGCTGAATGCTAACGGTCGAATTCTGTGGTGCAATAGTATCCCATTTGATTCTCGGATCTCTGTCGTTCAGGATATCGGGGTATTCAGCCAAGGGCACTTGAGCTATGACAATGGTGTCATTGGAAAATCCATTGAGACGGATCATTATCTGCGGCTTTTTTGAACATGATGAAACGCACCATGATGCACAGATTGCGGTAATGACGAGTGTGATTTTATTCATTGATGTAAGTTTTATTTGCAAATAGCATAAGAGAATAATTTTTCAAATTTGTAGCATGGTAATCTTTGATTCTTCTGATCTGCATTCAATGAAAGTATCATGTTTATTCCATAAGGATTGAAATGAACGTTTCCAATATAACATTATAATGTAATCTGTTACAACGTAAACGCCCACGTCTTTACTCCCTCGTACGTATTCACTTGAAGACGTACCGTGTCGCCGGTCTGCGCCTGTTCCATCAGGGGCATTAGGGAGATGGAAGCATAGATTTCCTGCGTGAAGC
>CALUIV010000052.1 GCA_944320775.1 uncultured Paraprevotella sp.
AATAATTTAGTTATGCACTAGCGTACCGATATTTTCGCCTTCCATTACTTTCTTCAGATTTCCATAAATGTCCATATTGAAGACATAAATCGGCAGATTGTTTTCCTTGCACATGGTGGTTGCGGTCAGGTCCATCACTTTCAAGCCCTTGTTGTAGATTTCATCATAAGTGATTTCGTTGAATTTCGTAGCTGTAGGGTCTTTCTCCGGATCGGCGGTGTACACACCGTCCACGCGGGTGCCCTTGAGCATCACGTCGGCTTCGATTTCAATGCCGCGCAGGGAAGAGCCTGTATCGGTCGTGAAATAAGGATTTCCGGTTCCGGCGCTCATGATGACCACCTCGCCCTGTTCCATGCATTCGATGGCTTTCCATTTGTTGTAGAATTCGCCGATCGGTTCCATGCGGATGGCGGTCAGTACGCGGCTTTTCACGCCGATGGCACCGAGCGCACTGCTCAATCCCAATGAGTTGATAACTGTGGCACACATGCCCATCTGGTCACCTTTTACCCGGTCGAAACCCTTTCCGGCTCCACTCAGACCACGGAAAATATTGCCGCCGCCGATAACAATGCCAATCTGTACCCCCATGTCGTGTACTTCCTTGATTTGTTCTGCATATTCGGCCAGACGTTTTTCGTCAATACCGTATTTTTTTTCTCCCATAAGGCTTTCTCCGCTCAATTTCAGGAGAATTCTTTTAAATTTTGCCATAAGTCGTCTAAAGTTTTAATAATATGATTTATTTTCTATAAAGCTATGTCGGTTTCTTGATTTAATGGAATGAGGTGTTTCACTTCTTTGAAGGCATACGTATGTCTACTACCGTCTGCTTTTTCCAATACAATATGGCCGGTTGGTTCTATTTTAACGATACGTGCTTCGAATCGTCCTGTTTCGTCAGCATAGGGATGCATTCCGTTTCTACGATAGAGTGCTTGTATATAATCTTGTTTTACTTGTTCGCCACCATCTATTCTGAGTGACGATATACGTGTGTTGAATGTTTTCATGAAACGTTCTAAAACAAAGCGTTTCTCTATTTTTTTACCTATAATCTGGAAGAGAGAAATAGGATTGGGTGCTGGACTATGGAATTTTTCCTGATTGATATTTAGTCCGATTCCGATGATACAGTTTGTAATTGTATGTCCGCTTAAATCATTTTCGATAAGCATTCCACCTATTTTTTTATCATGCCAGTAAATATCGTTTGGCCATTTCACACTTAGTCCATCTGTAAATGCTTCTAGTGCCTCTTTTGCCGATAAGGCAGAAATTTGTGAGATAAGAAACTGTTGGCTTGCCTTAATATTCTGAGGATGAATTAACAGACTGAATAATAGATTTTCGCCTGATTCTGATTCCCAGCTGTTTCCGATCTGTCCTCGGCCGGCTGTTTGAAATTCCGCTGTTACCAGAGTGACTTCTTTAGGTTGTAAAGGTCGATAACTTTTTAAAAAATTATTGGTGGAGTCTATTTCATTCAGTTCGATCATCTCAAAACGTGGCGAATCGTCCAGACAGTAGTATGTGTTCATATTTTATATCGGTTTAATTATTGATAGATTCCTGTCGTTTAAAAAACAGGAGGCAGGAAAGCATTTTCGAAGTGTTTGATTTGGTAGGGAGGTTGTTCACCGATAACGGAGATAACATCAAAACGTGCTTCGCAACTCAGTCTCTTTTGGCGGATATAATGGTCTGCGGCTAACACCAGACGCTTAATCTTCGCTAGTGTTACAGCTTCTTCCGGTTCTCCGAACAAATTATTTTTTCTGCTTTTGACTTCAGTAAATACTAAAGTCGAACCATCGAACGCAATGATGTCAATTTCATTTCTTCGGAATCGCCAATTGCGTTCTAAAATATTCCAGCCCTTTTCCGAAAGAAAACTGGCTGCCAAGTCTTCACCTTTCTTCCCTAATTCGTTATGTTGGGACATCCTGTTTCTTTTATTTAATTACAAATGTACGGATTATTTCGTAAAAACAATCTGTTTATACTCGAACCTTTTTTATAAAAGCGGAGCAAGCAGTCGGATAAAAGATTCTTTTAGGCGTTGCCAGCGTGAACGGCTTTCCCAACTGCCCAAATTTAATAAACGACATGATTCTTGATCCTTCAGGAACATCTGTTTGATCGCTTTGGCTACTTTATGGTCATATATAAATGCATTGACCTCAAAATTATGTTCAAAACTTCGGAAATCCATATTTGTCGAACCGCATGAAGCCATAGAATCGTCGCTAACCCAAGTTTTGGAATGCATGAACCCTGGTTGGTAGAGATAAACACGAACTCCTGCTCGCATTACATCTACCAGATAAGATCGAGAGGCGACAGTGAGTAACCAGTGATCCGCTTTTTCTGGGATCATCAGTCGTACGTCTACACCCGATAAAGCTGCTGTTTGCATTGCATAGAGAATCCGATCTGTAGGAAGGAAGTAGGGGCTTTGGATATAGCAATAGCGTTGTGCCTTAAGTAACGAAAGCACCATACCTTGCATGATATCCTGCCAGTTTCCGGTTGGTATGGAGGTGACGATTTGTACCAAAGCATTATTTCCAAGACAAGCAGTAGGCTTGCCGCAGAAGATCATGCTTTTAAAGTCTGTTGGATAGTAACAGCTATCGGTAATAATTTCTTGTGAGGCAACATACCAGTCTGCTAAAAAGGCACGTTGCAGCCCTGCGACTCCGCTTCCTTCTATACGAAGATGAGTATCATGCCAGCAAGCTTTATCCTTTATCGGATAGAAATAACGGTCTGCCAGGTTCATACCACCGACATAACCTACATGTCCATCGATGACAATAATTTTACGATGGTTACGGTAGTTTACTTTACTGGTTAGTTTGGGGAATCTTACTGGAAGAAAATCAAAGACTTGAATACCGCCTTGTTTCATTCTTTCGAAAAATGCTGTAGGAACTTTCCAGCAACCAACATCATCATAAACTACCCGAACTTGCACTCCTTCTTTTACTTTCAGGATCAGGGCATCAACTATTTGATTTCCTATGCGATCGTCTTCCCAAATATAGGATTCAATATGAATATGATGTTCAGCACGTTGAATGTCGGCCAAAAGACTTTCAAGCATATTCATTCCTTCTGTAAATAGATATATGCTGTTTTCCGGATAAGGAAAGGCGGCACTTTGGTGTCGGAATAAATTGATTAGTTGTAGGTGTTCTTTAGGAAAGTCCGGTATGCGAGTCCGAAAATATCGATACGCCGATCTGCGGGCCAGTTGAATGGAACAGGTTCTGCTAATCAGACGTTCCTTGCGTCGGTTTTTCCCGAAAAATAAGTAAATAACCAGTCCTATAACCGGTAAAAGACTGACAACTAAAACCCAAGCAATGGTCTTTACGGGTTGGCGGTTATCCAGCACAATTACGACAACCGTACTGCATACGATTAAGAAATAAATGACAGAAATACATAAATAAAGAATATGTTCGAAGTTCATGGCTGTTCGTCTGCTTTTGGCAAACTTACAAAAAAAAAGTTTAAAACGATACAGATTAAATAAATAAATCCCGATACAAAGAATTCTCTTACGAAAACCTTTTGTATCGGGATTAATATTGTATGTATTGATTGAATCGTTATTTATCGGGGACCACCAAATCCGTGCATTGGCATTGGACGACCACCAGGACCACCGCCTGGAGGCATTCCTGCACGTCCGGCTTTTCCACCCATCAGGTTCAGTCGATAGATGAAGTGTACCATGACGTAACTGTTTATGGCATTGGTCCATGTATCTGTACGTTGTGTTGCAGAAAGCACGCGGCTGATATTACTTCTCTGTCTTAAAATGTCATACCATTGTACGCTGACAGTTGCTGCATTCCCCTTAAGGAAACTTTGAGACAACTGAGCATTCCAGATCAGTTCGTTTGTATTCATGGAAGCATCAGTATAACCCCGACGGCTTTCTTCTGCTATATCAGTGGAAAGGCTCATGTTCCACGGCATATTGATAATCGCATTGGCACCGTAAGAGAAGTTATAGGTGTCCAGATTGGCATTGGGCTGGAACGCATTTCTTGCATGTTGGTAATTAATGTTTCCGTTGATACCAAAGTCGAACATGTCGTTTCGGAAATTCAGATTCAGACGTTCTCCGATGTTCCATGTCTTTGTAGTACTTTTCTGAGTCAGATCGATAATGTCAGCAGCCGTGACATTAGAACCGATACCGCTCAAATCGGCATTTGCACTGATATAACCCACATTGTTTGTATAATTTACGGTAGAGAATGTAGATATGTTGAAATACTTCTTCTCTCCCAAAGCCGAGTTGAACATAAACGAACCGTTTGCATTCCAATAACCATTGATATTCATCGGCATACTGACTTGCTTACCGGTTTGTTGGTCATATAAGACTGCCGTACTGATGCTGTTGTTGGTCATTTGTGAACTTAAATGAACCATCCAACCCTGTTGCAATTCTGGAAGATAGTTGTTGTAGAACAGGAAGAGCCTATTCGTCCAGGATGGTTTCAATCCAGGGTTACCTTTGGAAATGTAAAGTGGGTTTGAATCATCGGTTACATCCAGCAAATTGGTCATGGAAGGTTGTCCGGCACGTCCGTTGTAACGCAGGCGCAACTGGCTCGTCTTGGAAATCTTGTAGCGCAAGTCGATACGCGGAGCCCAATTGTAGACGCGGCGTACGACGCTCGTATCCATCTGATCCTTCTGGTAGTCCATATATGTAGTCTGTGGCTGGAACGATGCTCCGGCATTCAAACGGAAACTACCGTTGGTATAACGGAACATGGCATTAGCTTCCTGATTGTGTTCCGTATAAGTGGCATACTGACTGTTGCGGATGTTCTTGCAAAGCTCCAGATAATCCATGCCCGGGATAAATTCCAAAGGGAAACCTTCATTCTGATATTGCAGGAACTTTTCGAAATACTCGTCGCCATCGGCAGCTTTGGCAATCAGAGAATCCAAGGAATACATCGAACGGTCGGAATCCGAGTAGCGGAACTGATATTTATAGCTGAACTGGAGGTTTGCACCGGTGAAAATCGGTTCGCTGTAGCTCAGGTCCGCACTGTAATTATAAGATTTCGACGGATTGATGTTGTACTGATGCGTATAATTTTTATTATAGCTTCCGTCCGGTTGCTTTTGCAGATAATAATATGTATTCGCCTTGCTGAACGATTTACTGTCCGTATCGCTGTAGCCTCCGTTGAGTCTTAATGTCAAGTTACGTCCCAGAGAATTCAAACGGCGGTTGATCATTAACATTCCGCTTGTAGACCAACTGTTACTGTTGGAAGATGATTCATTGGTTGTGCTATTAACAACGATTGAATCTTTGATCAGCTGTTCAAACTGGTTTAACGGATCCGAAACAAAAGCATACGGATCAGAATTGAAAGTTACCGACTCGCTGTTAGCATAGCTGTTTGATTTGCTGAAAGACACGTTCGGACGGAACATGATTCGGGTCATGGTGTCCGGATTCCATTCCAAACGTAAGTTCGCATTGAAATTCATGTTTTCGGGTAATGAAGAACTGCGGCTGTTGGAAAACGAACTTCCGGAATTTCCTGCAAGGAACGTTTCAGAGTTGGTTTTACTCTGTGCATCTGTTTCTGTAGAGTTAAAACGAACATTTCCGCCAATTTCAAAGCGTCCTGCTTCTTTCTCTTTTTTACCGTTTTCCCATGAAAAGTTCAGTCCGACCATACGACTGGTCACTTGACCGTTACTACCTCGGCCCCAACCACCGAAGCCTCCTCCAGGGAATCCCCGGTCGTTTATGTTGTTAAGTGATCCGATGAACGATAATTGCAGATTGTCCGTAAAGCGGTTTACCATGGCTTTGCCCGTATAGCGTTGTTCGGTACCATAGCCTAAATCAATATTGGTAATCCAGCCCTGATTCATTCCTTTTTTGATGGAAAGATCCAGCACAGTTTCTTCTTCGCCATCGTCAATACCAGTCATTTTACTATAATCACTTTGCTTGTCGTAAGCTTGAATCTTGTCAATGATGTTAGTCGGAAGGTTTTTCATGGCCATTTTGGTATCGTTGTCGAAAAACTCTTTTCCGTCTACCATAATCTTTTTTACTTCCTTACCATTGATTTTAATCGTACCGTCTTCACTGACTTCTGCGCCAGGTAACTTTTTAACAAGTTCTTCCAATGCAGATCCTTCGGGTACACGGTAAGCTGAAGTATTATAGACAAATGTATCTTCTTTCATTTCTACTTTGGCAACGCGTGCTGTGACTTCTGCGCCTTTTAATACAATGGCATCTGTTTTCAGCGTGATGGTACCGGCCGGATAATTCGGTTGATTTTTTGTCAACTTCAAATTTTTGTACTCAGTCAGATAACCGACAAAAGAAACCTTCAGGATATAGTTTCCTGATTTGACTCCCGGAAGTTTGAAATTTCCATTCAGGTCCGAGTTGGCACCTGTCACCATGGTACTGTCTGTTTTGAGTAAGACCACAGATGCTGTGGCCATCGGTTCATTCAGTTCTCCATCCATCACTTTTCCGCTAACCGTAATTTTTTGGGCGGAAATCTGTAAAGCAATCATTGTCAGGAGGAGAAACGAAAAGAGTTTTTTCATATTCCTTTCTTTTTCTTGTTTTTTGATTTGTTATTTGTAGCTTTTGATTGTTTCAGTTTCAATAGGTTTAATATTCTGTGATTACTTTAACAATTAAAAACAATAATGCAGGATATCCTGAAATTATTTAAATCTTCCTAAGCAGGTTTTGTGAAAAAGAATTGGGTTTGCTTTCTTCTTTTTGTTTTTGTTTCGGCGAAAATCCGTATGTTTGCATATGGAAAACAAATAAAATGCGACGATATGAAACAACAAGTCATTATTTCTGAAAAACTGGAACAAAGTTTGGAGCAAGCAATTGCGTCTTGTGTACATGACAAACTTTTTATACTAACGGACGAAATGACGCATCATTTGTGCTTGCCGCTTATCCAAGATTATTCTTGTATGTCAGGATGTTGCGAGATTAGCATCGGTGCAACGGATGAACATAAAAATTTGGAAACTCTGGCTGCTGTTTGGACCGCTTTGGGGACAGCTGGTGCTACACGTCATTCTCTGTTAATCAATCTGGGAGGTGGTATGGTCACAGATTTGGGTGGTTTTGCCGCGTCTACATTTAAACGGGGTATAGCTTATATTAATGTACCGACCACTTTGTTGGCAATGGTCGATGCGTCCGTAGGAGGAAAAACCGGCATAAATTTCAATGGATTAAAGAATGAAATCGGTGTGTTTAATCCGGCACAAAGCGTTTTGCTGGATACTGAATTCCTGAAATCACTCGATGATCGGAATCTTCGTTCCGGTTATGCCGAGATGCTGAAACATGGTCTGATCAGTACGGTCGAAAACTGGGCTGAATTGCTTCGCTTTGATCTTTCAGCCGTGGATTACGAACAATTACAGCGGATGGTGGCGACCAGTGTTGCCATTAAAGAACATGTTGTCGAGCAGGATCCGTTTGAACAAGGTATTCGCAAAGCATTAAATCTCGGTCATACAGTCGGTCATGCTTTTGAGAGTTTGGCATTGGAGGAAAACCGTACAGTATTGCATGGCTATGCTGTTGCATGGGGATTGGTTTGTGAATTATATCTGAGTTGCGTAAAAGTAGGTTTTCCGAGAGATCGGATGCGTCAGACAGTTCAGTTTATCCGTGAAAACTATGGTGCGTTTGTGTTCGACTGTAAGAAATATGAGCGTTTGTATGAGCTCATGACACATGACAAAAAGAACACGGCAGGAACCGTCAACTTTACTTTGCTTGCCGATGTAGGGGATATCCGTATCAATCAGACCGCTTCGAAAGAGGAAATTTTCCAGATGCTTGATTTCTATCGTGAAACGATGGGATGTTAAGCTTTAGCATCATTCATTTTCCGTAAAATTTTAGGGAAGAATGCTGCAAATATCAGAACGCAACAGACAGCGGCTGTTGCATCCGATATGGCTTCCGAAGCATAAATGCCCATTACCCCCCAGAATCGAGGTAGGATAAAGGCCAAAGGGACCAGTAAGATGACTTTACGCAACAAGGCGATGAATATGGATATTTTAGCCTGGCCTAATGCCACGAACATATTCTGGCAGGCTCGTTGTAGGCCGAATATAGTCATCCCGGCCAGAAATACCGGAAGTACATCTGCTACGGTTGAAATTAGTTTTTCATCGTTGGTGAATATGGATGCAACGGTTGCAGGAAAGAGGATCATCAGGACCATCAACAGAAAATTGAATGAGAACATGATGGTCATGACAATCCGGAAGCAGGATTTTACACGCTGGCTGTCGCCATGGCCGTAATTGTAACTGACGATGGGCACAAATCCCTGGGCGAAGCCTGTCAGTGGGACGCTGGCAAACTGCATTGCACTCTGTAAGATGGCCAGGGCACTGACATGAATGTCGCCATACTGTTTTAAATTACCGTTTAGTACAAATCCAACCAGACTTTCCGTGCTTGCCATAATGAATGGCGAAATACCCAGTCCGACAATCATCAGGACGATACGTCCGGAGAGTTTCATCGACGATCGTTCAAGCCGAAGCGAGGCTTGGTCGGAAGTCAGAAAACGCAGTACCCAGATGGCGCTGCAGGCTTGCGATAAGACCGTGGCGATTGCGGCTCCCTTGACACCCATGTTGAGCACGAAAATAAATAAGGGGTCGAGCAGGATATTCAATATGGCTCCGATGACGACCGAGAGCATTGCCACTCCGGGACGTCCCTGAGCGTTGATGAAAGTGTTCAGGCCGGTTGTGATTTCGACGAAGAGTGTTCCTGTGAGGTATACCGATAGATAGTCCATCGCATAGGGCAGGGTGTGTTCGGACGCACCGGTGAAAAGCAGGATGGGTTTCATGAAGGTGTAGGCCGTAAGCGATGTCAAAATGGTGAAAAGAACCAGCAGAACAAAACCGTTTCCAAGTATTTTTCCTGCTCGCTTCCGGTCGCCGTGTCCCAAGGCCATAGCTGCCAATGGGGCACCACCCGCACCGACAATCGAAGAGAATGCTGAAATCAGGATGACGATCGAAGTCGTAACGCCTACTCCGGCCAGGGCATCCGTACCGATATGTGGGATGTGGCCGATGTAAATTCGGTCGACAATGTTGTAGAGCAGGTTGACGAACTGTGCTGCAACAGCCGGAAGTGCCATTCGAAATACTAAAGGCAGCATGCGGTCCGTCCCCAGACGTTCTTCATATTGATTCTTCATGACTGACGCGTTTAAAACCGGGTGCAAAATTACGAAGAATACTCGTTGGCGGAATTAAATTAGCGCATATTTAACTCTACCAATGGGTTTCTCATTTTTATAGTTAATATATTG
>CALUIV010000053.1 GCA_944320775.1 uncultured Paraprevotella sp.
GCATAGAAATATATTGATGAAAAATGGTTTTTCTGCTGATTCATGCGATCTTTGTACATGAAAGATATTCAAAAAATTCCTTTTGAGCTTGGGGCCGACAATCGTATTTATCTGCGTTGTCGGGTAAACGACAGTGATACTCTGCGGTTTCTTTTGGATACCGGTGCCACAGATATGGTGATGAACCCCAATGCGCCCCGTTCGAACTATACGATGAATTTTGATTCCGAGGTGACTAATAGCGGAGCGACGGGAGTAAACCAGATTCGTTCCAGCAGTTCCAATCGTTTTATCGTAGGAAAGACGGCTGTAGAAAATATGCGTTTCCTTTCCATTCCTTATCCGGCTGATATTTGGGATGGTGTGATTGGTTTGAGTTTTATCGGACGTTGCCCGATGCGGATCGATTATCATCGCCGCATGATCTATTTATATGATTCGGAAGATTTTGAAGCGCCAGAAGGAGCTTTGCGGCTGAAAGTGGAATATGAAATGGGAGTTCCGGTTGTTCCGGTGCGTGTGCGGATCAATGGTCATGACTATCCGATTCGTGTAGAGGTAGATATGGGATCGGATCGTATTTTAGATTTGAATACCCCTTTTGTGCGTGCACATAATTTGTTGGGTAGTCAGACGCCTTTTGCGATTTCCCGAATCAGTAGCTCCGATGAGAATACGGGTGAATTGCTTAATGTTTTTTTTGACGAGCTGGAATTGGATGGTTTGGTATTACCTCGTATCCCCGGTGCATTTTCGACAGTGACAGCCGGTGTGCAGGCCAGCGATAAAATGGATGGAGTTTTTGGAAATAATTTTCTTCAGCGATTCAATATGACCTTGGATTTCCAACGTGGTTATATTTATCTGGAACCGAATAATTTGCTGTATAAACCATTTTATGATTTTCTGCTACGATGACGTGTTTTTTAGATGCTCATCTCATGAAAACGAGATGGTCATCTCATTCGCCTGAGATGGTCATCTCAGAAAAACATGTTGCAAGCAAAATTATAATATGATGTAAACGACTCATTTATAATAACTAAGCAAGGTTCTCCCCTTTTCTTATTTTTTATTTTTTTCGAACCACAAATAGTTCTGTCAACAATCAGATTAATTTGACTCCGTTGCCTAAGGAAATTCAAGTAACTGCTGGGAGGCTTATTTTACCGGATGCTTTTCAAGTTTGTGTTTTAGGACTTGCGGATTCGATACGCTAAGAAGCTCAGAATTTCGCAGAACAGTTGAGTCGCGTGCTGCCCGTAAGGCTGCTGCTTTAGGATTAGATAATATTCTGGCTCCTCAACCGACTTATTATATCAATCGTTTGCAGAGTGCTGGAAAAGATGAACCTGCGGGTCCTGGCAATGGTCGTGAAACTCTGGAAACTGTTTATAACTACGATCCTGCTTCGAATGTTCCTGTTGAAGATCTGTCCTTTTATAAGGGAATCCAGGCCTGCATGTGGACGGAATATATATCCAAACCGGAGCATTTGGAATATATGGCTTTTCCGCGGCTGATTGCTGTGGCGGAGGCTGCATGGTCACCTTCAGAGAAAAAGAACTTTCCAGATTTTCTGGAACGGATAAAGAAAGATACGGTATTGTTTGATTATAATCATTATACTTATGGACGCCATTATTTGAATTTAAAATAACTTTTATAATATCGTCACTTTTAGCTGATACTGTTTCATCAATATATCTGTAGCGGAATGAAATATCCCCAAAGTTTTAATGTGAACTTTGGGGATATTTTTTCACCTACTTTAAGGTATAGCATTGTGTTTTTATCTCATGATAAACTGGGAATTAATTTTGAGATAAAATCACTTCGTTAAGTATTGTTGTTAGACCCATTTCGTATGAATAGCCATCTTCTGATTCGCTAAATCCTTCTGTGATCTGTAATTGGTTTTTATTGAATTGTATTTTTGCTTGTCCGCTAATATTGCTGTCGTCAAAACTATCAGGATTCCATGAGTATAATAGTAGCCCTGTACTTTGATTTTCCCAGCGCCAAGTGGAAACAGCCAACATTTCATTGCTGTAGAGTACCATATATGTTCCAGATTTACAGAATACTACTTGTTGAGGAGCAATAGATGGAAGCAGTCCTAAATCGTAATCTCCGTCAGAATAATCAGGATCATTCTCTATTGCCCATTCTTTCAGTTTTTCCTCCAATTCAGATAATGATGAGGCTTTAATACTCATAATATTCTTTCCATTGACACGCATAAAATAATGATAGCCAGTTATATCCCATGTACGGCATAGTGCATTAGTCATATTGCCTTCTTGTGGTTTCCCGGCTTTGTTTGCTTCTATGTTATAGGTCTCACCTGTTGTTTTTTCGATATACAAATTATAGGCATTTCCTGTTTCTGTAGCAACAGTCAGGATTCCATATCCGTCAAGTGCATATTTATTTTCTTCTATCTGTGTATATGTTCCATAGAGGATATCAGACCAAACTGTATAACTTCTACTATTGACTGTGGGTTTTGCTATAGAAAAAGCGTGGTTCTTGCTTACTAACATTCGGGGTTTAACCACTGGAGAAACACTGTATGAACCGGTTGAATCACTGATGCTGGTATTCAATCGAATGATGAAATTTCCACTTGCTGTAAGCTCAATAGATTTAAATTGGCTGGAAGCATCCGTTATTTCATATTTTGCTGCAATTGCATCATATGCAGGAACTTCTAACTTAGGTTTGTTTGTAATACCGTTATCGTCCTCTTCTGTAGTACAGCTTGGCATAGTAAAAGTGATACATGCTGTTAACATAACATACATACTTTTATGAAGTATGCTTATTAAATTCATCTTTTTCATAATAAATATTAGTTAAGGGTGAATATTTTGTCTTATTTTTCAAATGTATATATAATATTTAAGAATAAATTTATTATTGCGTTAAAAAATATGAAATATAAAATATTTCTTTAGAATAATAAGCTTTTATTTTATAACCTGTTATTAAATAGGAGTTTACGATTCATCTTTTTTACTTTCCATATTTATTTTCTGATGATTTGTTTTCTATTGTTTGTATTTTAGTCAATTAATAGGAAATAAGTAGAATAAAAAAGTTCAGCAAGTTTAACTTGCTGAACTGTATAAAAATATCATTATTTAAAATACGTCGGTTGTTGAAACTTACTATTTTAAATTTTAAAATTCTGCATTTTTCGGGGTACGTGGGAATGGGATGACATCACGTATGTTCTGCATACCCGTTACGAACAGAATCAGACGCTCGAATCCCAAACCGAAACCACTGTGAGGACAAGTTCCGAAACGGCGCGTATCCAGATACCACCACATATCCTTCATCGGGATATTCAGTTCTTTGATACGTCCCATAAGTTTGTCGTAGTTTTCTTCACGTTCTGAACCACCGATAATTTCACCGATCTGTGGGAACAAGACATCCATGGCACGAACGGTCTTACCGTCTTCGTTCATCTTCATATAGAAAGCCTTGATTTCTTTCGGATAGTCGGTCAGGATAACCGGACGCTTGAAGTGTTCTTCGACCAGATAGCGTTCGTGTTCGCTAGCAAGATCTGCTCCCCAATAAATCGGGAATTCGAATTTGTGACCGTTTTTGACAGCTTCTTCCAGAATTTCGATACCTTTAGTATACGGCAGACGGACAAAATCGTTGTTGACCACAAAGTTCAAACGGTCGATCAGTGTTTTGTCGATCATCTTGTTCAGGAAGGCCAGATCATCCTGGCAATTATCCAATGCCCAACGTACACAATATTTGATGAAATCTTCAGCCAGATCCATATTGTCGTTGATATCATTGAATGCTACTTCCGGTTCGATCATCCAAAACTCAGCCAAGTGGCGTGGAGTGTTGGAATTTTCAGCACGGAATGTTGGTCCGAAGGTATAGATGGCTCCTAATGCCGTAGCACCGAGTTCACCTTCCAATTGGCCTGAAACCGTCAAGGAAGTGGTTTTTCCGAAGAAATCATCGGAATAGTCTATTTTTCCTTCCTCATCTTTTTTCAGATCATAGAGATTTTTGGTCGTTACCTGAAACATCTGTCCGGCGCCTTCGCAATCGCTGGCAGTGATGATCGGAGTGTGGAAATAGAAGAAACCATGTTTGTGGAAATAATCATGGATGGCCATAGCCATATTGTGACGGATACGGAATACGGCACCGAAGGTATTCGTACGCAGACGCATGTGGGCATGCTGACGCATGTATTCCATGGTCTGGCCTTTTTTCTGCATCGGATAGTCGGAACCACATGTACCCAATACGATGATTTCTTTAGCCTGAATTTCAACGTTCTGGCCAGAACCTACGCTCTGTACCAGTTCGCCGGTAATACTAAGACAAGAACCAGTTGTGATTTGTTTGAACAGTTCGTCGTCGAATTTATCTGAATCGGCCACAATCTGCACATTATTGATGGTCGAACCGTCGTTCAATGCGATAAAATGTACCGCCTTGCTACCGCGATGGGTACGTACCCAACCTTTGACAGTGACTGTCGTACCGAAATCTTCGCGTTTCAGCACGTCAATAACTTTAGTTCTACGAATTGTTTCCATTTTCTTTATCGTCTTTTTAAAAATTATTCAAATGCACCCATGCGAAGCATGTTTACTTCCTGTTCAGTCAGGAAGCGCCAGTCGCCGCGGCGCAGGTTTTTCTTGGTCAATCCGGCAAAGAATACGCGATCCAACTTGACAACCCGATAACCCAAAGATTCGAAAATACGACGTACGATACGATTCTTTCCGGAATGGATTTCGATACCAACTTGCTTCTTGTCAGTCGGGCTAGCATAATCGATGGCGTCAGCATGGATTTCACCGTCTTCCAAAGTGATGCCTTCGGCAATCTGGCGCATATCGGCAGCTGTTACATTCTTGTCGGTATAAACATGATAGATTTTCTTCTTCAGGAATTTTGGATGAGTCAGCTTGGAAGCCAGATCACCGTCGTTGGTCAAAAGAAGAACACCGGTCGTATTGCGGTCCAGTCGTCCAACCGGATAAATGCGTTCGCGACACGCGCCGCTTACCAGATCCATAACGGTCTTGCGGTTTTGCGGGTCGTCGCTTGTCGTTACGTAATCCTTTGGCTTATTCAGCAATACATAGACTTTCTTTTCAATATTGATCGGTTGGTCGTGGAATTTGATTTCATCGGAACGTTTTACCTTGGTTCCCAATTCTGTAACCACTTCACCATTTACGCTAACCACACCGGCTGTGATGAACTCATCTGCTTCACGACGAGAGCAGACTCCGGCATTGGCCAGGAATTTGTTCAAACGAATCGGAGCATCCGGATCCAGATTCAGTTCCTTATATTCAATCTGTTTCTTACGGCTGTATTTTGCGTTAGGATCATAGTCGGCAGTGCGTGGACGTGACTGTCCCGGGCGAGTTCCGCCAAAACGGCTGCCTCCTTGTTGATAACGTGGACGGCTATTTCCTCCTTGCTGCTGGTAGCCACCTGAACGGTGATAACCTCCTTCACGCTGCTGATAACCGTTTCTTTCGCGTGGTTGGTAACCATTGTTTGATCTGGACTGGTAATCTCGGTTCGGACGGTTATATGATGAACGTCCGCTTTCCTGTCCTTCCTCCTTGTTAAAACGTGGACGATAGGCGCGCTGTTCGCCATCTTCCGATGCATTATATGGGCGATAGGGACGCGGTCCGCCGTTTTGCTGATAACCGTTCTTGTTGTAACCGTTCCGGTTGTTATAACCGCTGCGTCCGGAATAAGGACGTTGCTGGCGATCGCCGTAGCTGTTTCGGTTGTTATACATTCTGTTATTATCCCGATTGTAAGGCTTATAACCCTCCCGGTTATATTCTTGCCCTTCGTTCTGTGCGAAATTTTCGCGCCACTTTTCGTCTTCTGTACTCATTTTGTTTTTTCAATTAAAGTGATACACTATATAAGAAACGGAAGCAACCTCTCGGCTGCTTTCGCTCTTTTATTTGATTTATAGTTAAATTCCTGTGTAAGTGTGTGGGGTGATTGTACGTAATTCTGCTTTGATTGCTTCGCTTACATCCAATCCTTCGATGAAGTCTTTGATAGACTTTTCCGTAATCGCCTGATTGGTCCGCGTCAGTGCTTTTAATGCTTCGTATGGATGCGGGTAGGCCTCACGGCGTAGAATTGTCTGAATGGCTTCAGCGACAACTGCCCAGCAATTATCCAGATCGGCATTGATGGCTGCTTCGTTAAGCAACAGTTTGCGCAATCCTTTCAGTGTGCTTTGGATGGCGATAACCATGTGCCCCATAGGAACACCTACGTTACGAAGTACGGTAGAATCGGTCAGGTCTCTTTGCAAACGTGATACCGGCAGTTTGGTGCTCAGATGTTGCAGTATCGCATTGGCTACACCCAAGTTGCCTTCTGAGTTTTCAAAGTCAATCGGATTTACTTTGTGCGGCATGGCACTTGAACCGACTTCACCGGCTTTGATTTTCTGTTTGAAATATTCCATGGAAACGTACTGCCAGAAATCACGGTCCAGGTCGATAATAATGGTATTGATGCGTTTCATAGCATCGAAAAGAGCACCTAAGTTATCGTAGTTCGATATCTGAGTCGTATACTCTTCACGTTCGAGACCTAATTTTTCAGCAACGAATTTATTGCCGAAGGCTTTCCAGTCGTATGCAGGATAGGCCACATGATGTGCATTATAGTTTCCTGTTGCTCCTCCAAATTTGGCTGTTATCGGACAAGCTTTCATCAAATCCAACTGACGTTTCAGACGGTAGACAAATACCATTACTTCTTTTCCCAAACGGGTAGGAGAGGCTGGTTGACCGTGTGTCTTTGCCAGCATCGGAATGTCTTTCCATTCTTGAGCGTATTCTTCCAGTTGTGCTATAAGTTCCTCGATCTGTGGATAATAGCATTCTTCAAGCGCATCCTTAATAGAAAGCGGTACGGAAGTGTTGTTGATGTCCTGTGAAGTAAGACCGAAGTGGATAAATTCTTTATAAGCATCCAAACCACCGATCTTATCAAATTCTTCTTTGATGAAATATTCTACAGCCTTTACATCGTGATTGGTCACTTTTTCGATGTCCTTTACTCGTTGTGCATCTTCTTCAGAGAAGTTCCGGTAGATATCACGCAGGGTTTCAAACAAATTCTTGTCGAATGTAGCCAACTGAGGCAAGGGTAGTTCACAAAGAGTGATGAAATATTCGATTTCCACGCGAACACGATAGCGAATCAGGGCATATTCTGAAAAATATGCGGCTAAAGCCTCGGTTTTGCTTCTATAGCGGCCGTCAATAGGAGATATGGCCGTCAACAAATCTAAATTCATAATGATAATACGTATTAATAGGTTGCAAAGTTAGTTCATTTTGTTGATATGTTTGCATTTACAAACTTAAAAGTTCTTTCTTTTCTTTGATTTCTATGATATTCAGAATAAAAATGGGATTTTGGAAATAAAAAAAGAGATACTTGGGAAAGTATCTCTTCGTTCGGTGGGCGTTGACGGATTCGAACCGCCGACCCTCTGCTTGTAAGGCAGATGCTCTGAACCAGCTGAGCTAAACGCCCGAATGGCTTGTCTTATATTTTGTGGGCGTTGACGGATTCGAACCGCCGACCCTCTGCTTGTAAGGCAGATGCTCTGAACCAGCTGAGCTAAACG
>CALUIV010000054.1 GCA_944320775.1 uncultured Paraprevotella sp.
TTTCTTACGGACATTTTTATTTTATCGGCTGAAAAACAGCCGATAAAATTGTCGTAGCGGAAAATAGAATGGTTACTTAACAGTCAATTCAAACTGGTGGACACCTGTTTCTGTCAATTCTGGTAAATCAGAACCGGCGGAATCCTTGTCACAAGCAGTCAAAAACAAAACACTTCCCAATGCAGCTAATGCTAAATAATTTCTCATAATACAATAGATTTTTTCAATACGTTAATTAATAATGTCCTATGTTCTGGATTAAAAGAACATAGGACAAAACTAATAAAAATATGAGAAAACTCCAAAAAGCGCTGTTGTTATAACTCCTTAGTATAATCTCCAGCCGGTTCCAATATAATTTTTGAAGGTGCTTTTGCTCGAATACGTGCAGGCTTAAGGTTTATTTTTTCTCCATTAAAATAAACTGTACCCATTTTATTTCTATTAAGAGATACTCCTATAGAACGAATAAACGGAAATAAATCTTCACCCACTGCAATAGACATATCTTCGAACGTTTCCTCAAATGTCAGCTCCTTCTGAGGTTCATCTTTCCATCTGTTATACTGTATCCATCGCCAACGTGGATACCAAGTACTGCCATAAGTTTCATCCATCATCTGCCAAATATACCAGGTCATTGCCCAATCTGCGCCTTTACCCAGCTGTTCCCGATATTTAGGATCCTGGTTATATTTCACCAGATCTACTTTACCAAATCGCGGACTATTGTAAAATGCCAAAGAATTTTTTACGCCTTTCGAAATCAATGTACTATCATAAACAGCGTCAATTTTACCTTGGAACCATCCGGCATGTGCCTCACCTTGTTCATGCAATGGAGAACGTCCGGCTATCTGGTCGTTAACGTTGCGTGGTCCTCCCATTGTATGAGCCAGTTCATGTGCATAAATAGAAATCAATCCTTGTGCTGACAGACTTATAATGCCATTTTCCTTTGGTTTAAAAGCATTGACCGCCCAACCTCCACCATCACCGGCAGACAAAATCAGATACATCGGTTCTTTTGTTGGTTTTGAAGGAATCCATGACTGAACTATTTTTGTTATTTTAGGATATTCATCCCGTACAACATGAATTAGATCTTCTTTTTGATTTTCCGTATAATAAACAACAATGTCTCCAGATACAAATTCCAGTTCCGGATAGATTGCTCCTCCACCACCCATTGGTTGTGGCAAACGAGCCTCTCCGATTTGTTTTTCCTGTCCTTCGCAACACCAAGCCAACGTTGTATCCAGGAATTTCTTTGTCTCCTGATTATAGGATTCATTGTTAGCTTCTGTCCGAATAGCATTTACATGCCCTAAAACAACAACTTTACCTTTACCGAATGTCCGTTGTGCCATGACACATTTACCGTTTGCACCTTTTGCCATAGAATTCCAGTCGTCATCAATATCCAAAACAGCATAAGCCGTATTACGATATTCATCTTTTTCTGAAGTTAAAGAAGCCCCGAATTCACGAATGAGTTTATTCAAGGTCCAATTATTGATTTTCTCCTGGTTATCCACTGGTATGGCTCCGATAATCAAAGCTCCTCCATCTTCCACAAAATCTACTAATGCCTTAATTTCCTTGTCTGTATAGTGTTGGGCATTCAAATCTGTCTGCTCCGTAATAATCACATTATATTTGAAATTCGGATACCATCCAAACGGATAAATCTTGTTTTCTGGATCATAAGGTATTCTGATTCGGCTCACGCCCTCCGGATCAAGCACGGTATGAATACTTGCCTGATTTGTCACACTACGGTATCCCAAATCGTGCAAACGTCCACCCAACCCCCATAAAGAAGCAAATGAACACTGATGGGAAACATCAATCAATACATTATAAGACTTATCTTGCGGCATCTGAATTAATTCCGGCGGATACTGTATCGCAACACCTGCCGGTAATGTTTTCCCACTCTGCCAATACTCCGTTACTTCTTCATCGGTAAAATGAATCCGTTCAATTTCATTTGACTTTTTTGAACTACAGGCCAATAGTGTTACAATGGCCGATAACAACACAAAAACTTTTTTCATGATATTGACTTTCTTGTGGATTCAGTCTGATACACCGTATCCACCATAGTTAGTAATAAATTATAAGTTTAAAACACAAATTTCTGTATTCGCAAAAATAAGAAGATATTTTTATGTTATTGACTAATACCTGATGTTTTATGAATTATTAAAAATAGAAGCGTAAACGACATAGAAATTATGTATAAGACTTCTATGATGTTTACGCTTCTATCTGTCAGGATTCCGTTCCTTATGAATTTTTTGATAATACAATTCTGCCAATCATCACATTGGGGCCTCCAGTACACTTAATGGAAACTTCAACAAATTGATCCAAGCAATGTTCCCGCGTAATTGGTAATACAACCCATTTTTCTTTTCCCATATCCCGTACATCAACAGTAGGAATATCCTCACATTTTATCTGGCAACTACGGTTACTTTGGTTATGATCAGTCAAACAAACTTTTAACTGATACAGATTTGGGTTCTCTATTTTTATTTTGAATCTGACCTCCTGACCGATCCAATATGCACCGTAGTTATCTTCCCAAACATTTTCACACGTAACATGATAATCAAATCCATCCTGCTTCATCTGAATGTCTTCCTCCTTTTTCCATGGGCGCAGAACATTCAGTTTGCCTTTTTCCTTTGGTGTAATATATAGAAGTGCGGCCATATTCCTGCTTTCTGCCTCAAAATCAATATTGTTGTCCTTTAAAACAGATGCCAGCCAATCATATCCGATAAGATAATCCGGATTAAAATCCTCTGAATTGACATAATGAATTAAAGACTTATTTAATTGACGTGCGGCAACATCTGATGCGTTTGCAATATCATATCCACAAACCAACAGTTTTCCACCGTCGCGGGTACGCAATTCAAATAAAGAACCCAATTTATTTCCATGATGAAAATCGTTCACGGGTTGTACCAGCGGAATATACGATTCGGAAAATTCATTCAGAATAAAACCCTTTGCGTTTTTACAAATATTACGCCACTGCCAATCCATAACATTATCTGTTTCAAACAAAGAAAATGCAGGATGATTGTTTAAGATACATGCTCCTGAAACGTCAGTATCCTGTCCGCCAAACCAAGTTGCCGACCAAAAGACAGGATTGAAAGATGCATATCTCATAATTAACCGTAGCATCATGATAATCTTCCGGACCAAAATTACTGATTTCAACGTTTCCGGTAAACGTCTCCCCTGTACTCCAGACATATTTGTCAAATCTCAATAAAGGAACGACACAAGAACCATACATAGCGAACTCCTCCGGCGTGATAAAAATTTTGTTTTTATACATAGGTGTCTCCCAACCGACCAAAGCTTCGCCCTGTCCGGGATAATCAACCATACTCAACAATGCATATCCCGCACTGTTTCCTGTTCTTCGGGTAGCTTCGATTTCAGCTTTATACAACATTTTATTGATTTGTCCGGAAGCGCGCTGAAATGCAGAATCGCGTTTCACAATACCGTTTTTCTGTGCCAGTCTTTTATAATACAGCAAATTTTCTGGCAACAACAATCCCTGATATTCCTCTATTTCAGACCAGAGCGGATGAACTATATATTGCCCGGTCTCATGTGTAAATTCAGGTAAATCCTTTCGACGGAATTCTGGATCATATGGATGAGCATTGGCCACAGTATAACTGTCCGAATAGTCCCAATCTGTCCCCACATAATTCCATATTTTCTGTTTTCCGCCATATTCCACAAAATCATCATGCACCGTTACATTGTGCGCAATGCCGGCAGCAAAATACTGATTTGGAAATTCTTGTTTGAATGTTTTGATCCGTTCTCCCATCCAGTCAAAATCACCTCCTAATTCATTGCCAAACGCTACCAGCATCATTGAAGGATGGTTCCCATAACATTGCAATGCATGTCTCATTTCCCGAACGACATAAGTATTCAAAGCATCATTATTCTCACCAATAAGATCAGGATATCCCATCCAGCCGTCCATCCAGAAGAATTCTACCTGAAGGTATAATCCCAAACGGTCCGCAGCCTCAAAGGCAGCCTCAGGCGGACAGCTTGAATGAAAACGTACAGCATTAAATCCATGTTTTTTATAAAGAGAAAAGATGTCCATCCAATATGACAGAGACATTTCCGGATAACCGGTTTTTCCAAAAAACATACCTTCATGACTGTTTCGGTATATTATCTTCTTACCATTGATGGTAAAATGCTTATCCTCTACACCTAAATCTCGAAAACCGAATTGTATTTTTTTGGTCTCAATTCCATTAATCGATACGACCAATTCGTATAAATTAGGAGTAAACTCATTCCACTCTTTAGGGTTCTTTACCGGCAGTTTGACCGTATGTCTGTAATCCGCATCAGACACAATTATCTTATCCTGATATTTTTTTATGACTTTCTTTGTCTGTAAATCAGAAATACAATACTTTATTTTTACGACGTCATCTTTTTCTGACGGTAAAAATTCACTGACGATCTCTACACTTGCCTCCTTAAACGACGGCACAACTTTAACCTGATCAAGAACAATATCCGATGCTACGTAAAGCCCTACAGAACCCAACATACCATTCCACTGGGTCTGCATGTGCGGACAATACGAATGAGCCAAATTTCCGATCGGATAAATTTCACTGTTGTCAACCATGACGGTCAGTAAATAATCTCCTTCTTGAAGATAACCTAAATGATGTATATGCGGTGACGACAAATTATCGTTTGCCTTATCCACTTCCACCCCATTCAACCAAACCCTACTACGCCACATAACCCGTTCCATAAACAAACGGAATACGCCAACCTGATCGGCATGGACACGAAAACGACGCTGATACCACACTTTACCAATATACTTGTGTTTCCGGGTCATCATACCAAAATCTGCATTTTTCGGGTAATCCGCAAAAGGTCTGGAACCCAAAACAGATTTGAAAATCGGAAATGTATCTCCTATGCCTTTATCGTCAGTCGTTCCCGGTATTTTAATCTGATCTTCAAATTCTGTACCAGCCCAGTTCTCAGATTCCCCCTACCGACAACGAATCGATACGATAGTTCCAGATTCCGGACAAGGAAATAAAACGTTCAGTCTTTCCAAACGCAAATGCTACATTAAATAAGAAAGAAAGCAATAAAAGTAAAAATCGATTCATAAAAGTTAGTTTAAAAGAGTTAAGTATATCCTTTCGTTCTGCTAATCATATGATAACAGTTCATTCAAATCATTCATTACAGCCACATTAGGCCATCCTTCCAACTCATCTCTGGTTGTCATGCCGTGAAGTACGCCTGCAAAATCAGTGCCGGCAGCCTGAGCCGTCTGGGCATCTACAATACTATCGCCAATATACAATGCTTCATCCGTCGGAACGCCTATATGCTGAAGAGCCATAAGAAGACCTTCCGGATCCGGTTTAGCAGCATGCACATCCTCTCCGCCGATCAAAACATCCAGAAAATCCGATGGCAGTAGGGGCTGTAACAGTTCCTGTATCCGATAACGATATTTCGTTGAAATGATACCGACCTTTGCCCCCTGTTTCTTTAATGATTGCAATACATCCAAAGTTTCCGGAAACAAATGGGTAAAAGCTGTCATATACAGATCTGCCTCACGGACATACTCCTTACGATAGCCGGCAAGAATCTGCGGATCATCAATACCGGTCATAATCGTAAAAGCCTGTTCCAGCGTTTTCCCTATCGTCCTTTTAATTGTATAGTCATCTATGTTCATATGACCATGACGTTCGAGCACTATCCGGAAACACTTGACAATACCCGCCGAAGAATCTGCCAATGTATAGTCAAAATCGAAAAGATAAGCTGCATATTTTTTCATTAACATCTATATTTAAAATTTAAGTTCTAGATTTGATAAGACTTTTTATCATTCAGTATAGGATGAACATATCTTCCTTTGTTTGTCGATACACAACCATATTCAATGGCACGAACCGGACAACGGTGAATACATGCCGTGCATTGCACACAATCCTTTCCCTTCCAATGAGGTTTACCCTTCTCCATCACAATTGTTCCTGTTGGACATATCCGGGCGCACAAGCCGCATGAAATACAGGTATCTGTTGCCCTGAACGCTTGTTTGCCCACGACAAAACATCGAAAAGCCGGATAGACCACATAAGTTTTCAACCACGACATTCCTGCCCGGAGAATAAAAGAATCTGAATTGCTTTGCTTTTGTATCGTATGCACAATCTGCTCCATAACGTGTGGCGCTAATGCCAGTTTTTCTTCCTGCACTGATTCGGAATCAATGCCGAAACCACGCATAAGGATATAGTTATTGGGCATTTTGACCGAAAAGAAGGCTTCCAATGTAATTCCTTTGTCAGCCAGGTCTTTTCGAACAATCCGATCCGTGTATCCGCAATCGTCACCACAAGTGCAAACGGCAAAAACACGGTTTTCCCGCCATCCGGATAATTGCAGTTGTCTGATAAAACGTCTCATGACTATTGCAGGCCCCCAAGAATGTACCGGAAATACAAAGAAAAGCATTTCCGATTGATTTTGGATCAAATAACTGATTTCATCTGGCGCCTGAACATGCAACAAATCCGTTACCGAACATGTTGGCTCATTAAATGCTTTTGAAAGATATTGCGCCACCCATTGAGAGTTTCCTGTTGCTGAAAAATAAAATATCATAGCAATTATGGTTCTAAGAAAATAAGAACTTTCAATCTTTATTTATTCAGATCGTATGGGCAAAAATACGAAAAAAAACAATTCTTCATACTTTAATGATAAACATATTAACAGCTACTCTGTAATAGCCATAGAAAAGATTATTTCATTAATAAATA
>CALUIV010000055.1 GCA_944320775.1 uncultured Paraprevotella sp.
TTAATTCAAAATTTACAAACCATGAAAAAATTTTTATTATTTCAGTTTCTACTTGCATTCGGCATGCAAACTGTGTTCGCCCAAAAAATCATTCTACCACAACCGGGAAACAGTCCGAGCAAAGCACAACAAAAACAGATCGATCGTAAATACGGTATGTTTATCCATTTTGGTATCAATACCTTTCATGATGAAGAATGGACAGACGGCAGTAAGCCGGCATCTTCATACAACCCTGAAACAATTAATGCTGACCAATGGATTAAAGCTGCAAAAGAAGCGGGTATGAAATACGTAATCCTGATTACAAAACATCATGACGGCTTTTGCCTGTGGGACAGCAAATACACTGACTACGATGTAGCCAGTTCACCCAACCCGACAAATGTAGTGGAAGCAGTAGCCAAAGCCTGCAAGAAATACGACATCGGACTTGGATTGTACTATTCGCTATGGGATCGAAAAGTAAATGCAGACACACAAAACCAACAAGCTGATGCCGCATACAATGAATACATGCTCAAACAGATTGAAGAACTCTTCAAAATAACCAAAAAATACACACATGTAGTCGAATTCTGGTTTGACGGCGGATGGACCAAACAAAACTACCGATGGCCCATCATGCAATTATATCAGACCATAAAAAACAGAGAGCCGGAATGTCAGGTCGGTATCAACTGGTCAATCGGAAGTCCGGAAAATGCAGACCAGCACCCTGTGTTACCCGAACAGCAGAAAGAAGGTTTTCCGATCCGATATTTTCCAAGTGACTTCCGCCTAGGTGACCCATACTTACCAACAGACCAAGATCCCAAAATATTCACTTACAGCGGACAAAACTACTACATGCCATGGGAATCAACCATATGCATCAGCCAACGTTGGTTTTACAACACAAAAGACCAAACATACAAAACCGTAGACGAACTGGAGAAACTTTACAGACAGTGTACAAAGAATAATAATATCCTGATCCTGAACTGTCCGCCAAACCGATCCGGAAAATTGAGAGATAAGGATATCGAAATTCTCATGCAACTAAAAGAACGAATATCGTCTGAAAAATAAATCAACAAAACCAATAAATTTTAATTAATGAAACAACTCATTATTCTATTCATATCAATTCTATCCTTTTATACGATCCGTATAAGTGCTGCAGACAGAAAACTAAAAGTTGCCTGCGTAGGAAACAGTATTACATTTGGAGCAGGTATTGCCAATCGGGATCTTAATAGTTATCCAGCGCAACTGCAATATTTTCTTGGCGACGAATATGAAATAAAAAACTTCGGCGTATCGGGAACTACTGCCCTATCTAAAGGCGACCATCCATACATCAAGACCAGCGCTTTCAAAGAATCTCAAGCATATCTCCCCGATATCGTTCTGATTAAACTAGGGACAAATGACACAAAGCCACAAAACTGGAAATATAAACATGATTTCCAAAATGATTATCAAAAACTAATTGATACATACCGTAACCTATCATCAAGTCCCCGAGTCATCCTACTGACTCCGGTACGTTGTTTTCTTCCGGAAAATGCAGGAATCAGTCCCAAGATAATAGAACAGGAAATTCGACCTGTTGTCGAACAATTAGCGTGGAAAAACCGGTTGGATATTATCAACTTGTTTAATTTGTTCGGAAACCAATGGGATGCCTCATTAATGCCCGACAAGCTACATCCGTCGGCGATTGGAGCAGGAAGAATGGCTAAGAAAATAGGAAACTATCTGGAAGAAATCGAACAGAAACAGATAGAAAATGAACCACTTACCGGTTCGCCATTTAATTTTCACGGTTATCAAGGTTACGATCTGGAAATAGATCATATCCCTTGTAAAATCGTAAAACCTTATGTGACAGCATCCGGAAAGCCCTGGGTTCTTCGTGCCCGCTTTTGGAATCATGAACCACAAACAGATATCGCATTGCTCGAACACGGCTTTCATATTGCCTACTGCGACGTAGCAGATTTATATGGTTCTGAAAAAGCCATCAAACGGTGGGACCGATTTTATCAATATATGATCCGATCCGGTTTCAATAAGAAAGTCGTTTTGGAAGGAATGAGCAGAGGAGGGCTGATTGTATATAACTGGGCAGCACAAAATCCTAAAAAAGTGGCCTGCATCTATGCTGATGCTCCTGTAATGGATCTGAAAAGCTGGCCAATGGGTGAAGGGCAGTATGAAGGTTCTGAAACGGATATCCAGCAAATGCTGAAAACCTATGGCTTTAAGAATAAAGAACAAGCACTGGATTGGAAAAAGAATCCGACCGATCATGCGAAAAAAATAGCCAAGGCAAAAATACCAGTACTCCACGTTGTAGGCGATGCTGACAAAATAGTGCCTGTTGCTGAAAATACAGCTATTTTTGAACAAAGAATGATTCAGTACGACCACCCGATCCGAGTTATCCACAAACCAGGAATCGGTCATCATCCTCATTCACTTAATAATCCGGAACAGATCGTACGCTTCATTCTCAATGCCACAGGTTTTGCTGATGATGTTTGTACACATGCTGTACCCGGAAATGAATTCCGAAGCGGAGCTGGATGGGCAGCAGGTAATGAATGGCACAGCATCGCACAAGATATCGAAAATAGCCTTGATAATAAGGATTTTGACTTTCTGTTTCTCGGTAATTCCATCACTCAAGGCTGGGGTGGCAACAGAAAAGAAATCACTTATCGTCCGGGAGAACAAGTAATGAACCAATATTTCGGTAAAGATACTTGGGGAAATGCCGGAATTTCCGGAGACAAAACACAAAATCTGCTTTGGCGAATACAACATGGAAACTACAACCGTTGTCATCCGGACAACTTGATCATTGCTATCGGCATCAATAATCTGATTGCTGGAGATACACCGGAAGAAACTGCACAAGGTATTCTGGCCGTAACGGGAGCAGCTCAAAAAGAATTTTCGGAATCAAGAATCATTCTTTTAGGCCTTTATCCATCAGGAAAAGAAGCCAACAGCAATATCCGCAAAAAATGTAACCGGATTCATGAACTACTTGCTGAGAAGAAATGGAAAGATGTAGAATATATTAATCCGACAAACTGGTTCACGGATAATAATGGAAACATAAAAGACGGATTATATATCGGAGACTATATCCATCTGTCAGAAAACGGTTATAAAATCGTAGCTGAAAAACTAAAACACATTCTTTCTACGGACGGACACTCCTAATCATTAAATCAGTCCGGAGAAAATCTGAATATATATAGAAGTATTTTTCCTTTTTCACATCCTTTTCAAGTGATTTAATTATCTTTGCAAAAGGATGTGATTTTTTTGTCTTGTCCAAAATGTCGTGAATAAACACTATCGAAAAACCTATCAATATGGAAGAATTTGACTTACTATCTCCATTGCTTCTAGCTGTAGCAGGACTCATGATTGGAGCAATTCTAAAATCAGTACTTAAAAAAACACAACTCCCCTACACCGTCGGTCTGTTTGCATTCGGATTAGGAATGGGCCTGCTGGAACGGTTTGACTGTTTTTCCGTTTTTCCCAACATCAGTAAAGCCATTCAATCGGTAGGCGATATGAATCCAGATTTTATTCTTTATGTATTTCTACCGATCTTGATTTTTGATGCTGCTTATGAAATGAATATGCATATTTTTAAAAAGACCTTGTCTAATGCAACGTTGCTAGCTGGTCCGGGGCTCATTATCGGCATGTTATTAACAGCAGCCCTAGTTATGGGCTTCAGCCTTTTCGCACCGGGATATGAATCATGGACTTGGCCTTTTGCGCTTATGTTCGGTGCATTAATCAGTGCAACCGACCCTGTGGCTGTGGTTGCCCTACTTCACGAATTAAAAACCAGCAAACGCTTTTCCACTCTTGTCGACGGAGAATCACTGCTCAACGATGGAACCGGCATTGTCTGTTTTATGCTTTTTTTCGGTGCATATACCGCAACAGGCCCCAGCACAACATCACCATTCATTGAATTCATTGAGGTTGTTGCCGGCGGTGCTCTGCTCGGATTCATTCTGGCTCGTCTGGCTCTCTGGTTTATTACACAAGTCAATTCTGAAGAAATGATCCAAAACAGTGTCATCATTCTGGCTGCCTACCTCACGTTTATCCTGTCGCAATTTTATTTAGGTGTATCCGGTGTTATTGCCTTGGTAGCTTTTGGTCTGACAATCTCTTATAAAGGGCGTCCTAAATTAAAACCACAGGTAAACATCTTCATGGAAAAATTTTGGGAACTTCTGGCACATATTGCTAATACGCTCATTTTTATTATTGTTGGAATCGTCATTGCCGAGAAAGTAGAAATGAACTGGACAAATATCGGTATATTGCTGTTGCTCTACATCGGTCTGAATCTGATCCGTTTCCTGATGATCATGATGCTCTATCCAGTTATGAAACACCTGGGATACGGATTGAGCAAACGAGAATCAGTCATACTGACATGGGGTGGTCTGCGCGGTGCACTCGGTATGACTTTAGCACTTATGGTATCGTATGCTCCAGGAATTCCCGAGGATATCCGCAGACAGATTCTGTTCTTCACCGCTGGAATTGTTACCCTGACGTTATCCGTCAATGCCACAACCATGCGCTGGCTGCTGAAACGATTAGGACTGATCAATACAACCTCGGCACGTTCTCAGATGGAATACAATATTCAGGAACACATCTGTGACAATACAAATAAATATTTCGAACGTCTGAACAAACGTGACCAACTGGCAGAAGCCAACTGGCAACGGGTTGCAGAATATCTCCCGAAACATATGGAACAACCCGACCATATCCCACATACGAATGATCTGCTTGCAGAAATACGTCTTCGCGTTCTCGACAAAGAAAAAACCAGTTGCAAGCAAATTTACAGCGAAGGAATCATTTCAAAGGCATCATTTATGCGCCTGATGAACTCGCTCGACGAAATGTATGACCATGACGGACAATTTACACTTAATTTCCGCCGTTCCATCTTTGAATTCTGCGAACAAGCCACACTGCTTCATAATCTACAAAGTATGGGAATCATGCGCGACTGGATCAGCTTCTATTTCCGTGAAAGAATTGCCGTAATTTATGATTTAGGACGCGGTTTCATCATCCTGCAACGTGAAGATCTCAAACTGCTTGACGAACTGAAAGCCTCCGATCTTCTCAATGAAGATCAGAAAAGCAACCTGCAAATACTACATCATGAAATTACGGACAACATTAACAAAATGGATAGCATGATCGCCAAACTGGCCAAAGAATTCCCCAAAGCCTACCGACATGCCCTGACGCAAAAAGCAATCCGCATGTTGTTAAGCGATGAACGGCGCACTGTACACCAAATGGTCAGTGATGGTGTTCTATCAGAAAAAGATGCAGAACCGCTTTATGAAAACATAGACGAACGGACAGATGAGGTGAATTCCTTCAGCCATTCCGTAACAGCATCATTCTTCCGATGGATATTCTTCGGAAAAAAGAAAACAGGAAAAAATTAAAGTTTCAGAAATTCATAATAAAGTCGGGAAAGCAATCATGCCTAATTAAGCATAAGTACTTTCCCGACTTTATTATAAGAAATCATCACATATACTTGCGAAGGATCGGACATACCACTTCACCTACCCCACAAAAAGCAAATTCATAGTAGTCCACCCGTATGCATTTCAAAATAGCGCTTCGGAATAAAGACTCTTCTTAACCGCCATTTTACGTAGATTCAGCAAAGCGTAACGCATACGTCCCAAAGCCGTATTGATACTAACTCCTGTCACTTCTGCTATTTCCCGAAATGACATCTCCTGATAATAACGCATATAAACGATTTCTTTCTGATTCTTGGGTAAATGATCCACCATCATACGAACATCATCAAGCGTCTGATCCATAACCAAACGGCTTTCCACATTCAGCTCAGAAAACCGAATATCATTAAACAAATCGTAATCTACGTCGTTATCCGATACAGTATTTTCATTCTTTTCCTGCCGGAAAAGATCTATAATCATATTGTGAGCAATACGCATCAACCAAGAAAGAAAACGCCCGCTTTCTACATAACGTCTCTGTTGAATCATCATAATTGCCTTAACAAACGTCTCTTGAAAGATATCGTTTGCTAATTCTTCATTATGTACGACAAATAAGATATATGAAAATAATTTTCCCTGATGTCTGTCTAGCAGGACATCAAATGCCTCGTTATTGCCTGCCGCATAAAGTTCGACCAACATACTGTCGGACAGGTTTCTCAGATTTTCCATTACTGTTTAAATTTTATATTTCAGGTAATGTTTTCTCGATAGGCAATAACTTTTAGTTCTACTTCAATAAGTTTTATTGGGCAAATATAATACAAAAAAATATAAAATGCAAAAGTTTGACATAATAACTTTTGCATTTTATA
>CALUIV010000056.1 GCA_944320775.1 uncultured Paraprevotella sp.
TGAAAATCAGCGAAATGTAATACATTTTAGTTGCATTTTTTTGAGGTCTGAAAAAAGCAACCATTTTTGCACCTGACAAACTTCGTAGAAACGCTATATTTTGCTTACGCCCGGAAACGAAAAAAGCCCTGATTCTGTTGAGAATCAGAGCTTTTCCTAATTTTGCTTTGTAAACTGGCGGTGCGTACGGGACTCGAACCCGTGACCCCATGCGTGACAGGCATGTATTCTAACCAACTGAACTAACGCACCAGTCTTTTTAAATGTGCTCTCGTTGTTTCCCGATTGCGAGTGCAAAGGTACAACTTTATTTTGAATCTGCAAACTTTTCATCGTTTTTTCTCTTTAAAACAGAAAAAAGACTAAAATCCACCTGTTTCAGGCATAATAAATGATGATCAAAAAATAATATAAAAGCAGAACAAATAAAGTTTTCATTCACTTTTTCTCTTCACATTCCGACAATTTCATTGTAGTTTATTACCTTTGACAAAAACAATCATTTAACCATGAAAAATATCAGAATCGTCACTTTGGCTGAAAACTGTGTCTACGGTAAACATCTTCAAGGAGAACATGGATTAAGCATTTATATTGAAACGGCTCAAAACAAAATTCTCTTTGATACCGGAGCATCTGATTTATTTATCAGAAATGCAGAACAATTGGGCATCGACTTAAAACAGATTGATTATCTCATTTTATCTCATGGACATAACGATCATACAGGTGGCCTACTTCCTTTCATAAAACTCAATTCAAAAGCCCGAATTGTTTGTAAAAAAGAGATCTTTACTCCTAAATATAAAGGTGACCGGGAGAATGGTCTATTCCAAACAGATATTTTGCTAAATCCAACTAATGCTTCCCGATTTCAAACTATAACCGAGAATACAGAAATATTCCCAGGTGCTTATGTTATACCACATTTGACCATATATAATAATGAAGATACCCACTTCGATCATTTTGAAATTATTAAAGACAATCGACGAATACCTGACTGCTTTGAGGATGAACTTTCATTAGTTCTTACAACCCGGCAAGGTATCGTTGTGCTCAGCGCCTGCTCCCACAGAGGAATCACCAATATAATCAGAACCATCCTCAATTTGTGGCCCAATATTCCATTATACTATGTTCTTGGTGGATTTCATATACACAAGGCACCAGAATCAAAAACAAATTTTATTGGAAACTTCTTTAGCCAATACCCAAACTGTCATATTGGTATTTGTCATTGTACAGGAGTTGACCAATATGCCATACTTAAAGCACAACTTGGCAATCGCTTGTTCTACAATTTTTGTGGAATGGAAATCAACATACCAGAATAAATCCTTTAGTTATTCTTTTGTCCTTTAAAGAATCATTTACAGATTCAACTAAAACAAAGACTTACGAAGATTTATTAAGAACAAAACAAGAACTAGAACCAAAAGAAACAGATAAAAGCACATTTTAAGACTACGCACAAATACTTCCAGTATCTGTAAACGTATTTGGAATACCTTGCACATTTCCCGATGCAAGGTATTTATTTTGTTTACTCCTTTTAATCTAAAATACATAATACTACTATTTAATATACTGTACTTTCATAACGCAAATTTCTTTCAAAACCCCTATCAAACATTGTTGTTTATTGATAAATTTCAAATGATACTAAAATAATCGGGATAAACAAAAGATTTTATCACAGCCATAAAATAAACATTCAAAATAAAAACAAGCCAAATAAAATCTATTTAAAAGTAAATATGCTATTTTTTTAAAAGTTTGTCACACCATTATTTTTCATCTGAAAAAACAAGCTTATGGCATGACAAGCAAAAACAAAACCACATAACTTTGCATCAAACACAAGCAAAAAGATAGAAGAAACACATAACAGCATGAAAAAAGAAATCAAATTTACCAAAATGCATGGCACAGGCAATGATTACATTTATGTAAATACATGTAATCAACAACTACATAATCCAAAAGCTTGTGCAATAGCATGGAGCCGGGCACATACTGGCATTGGAAGTGATGGTCTGGTTCTTATCGGTCCTTCTGAACAGGCGGACTTCAGTATGCGCATATTCAATGCTGACGGTTCTGAAGCCCAAATGTGTGGTAATGCAAGCAGATGTATCGGTAAATACGTTTTCGAAAACAAACTGACCCAAAAGCACGATATTACGCTGGAAACACGTTCTGGAATAAAACACCTGTTTCTTCATACAAACAATGAAAATCTGGTTGAATCGGTAACTGTAGATATGGGAAATCCTCAGAAAATAGAACAAATTAAACTTTCCGAAAATTACGTTGGAACAGTTGTTTCTATGGGTAACCCCCATCTAGTCATCTTTGTTGACGACATCAATCTGATTGATCTGGAACACGAAGGACCGATTTTCGAACATAATCCTTACTTTCCTGACCGTACGAACGTTGAATTTGCTCAGATTTACGACAATGAAAACATACGTATGCGTGTTTGGGAAAGAGGATCTGGAATAACACAAGCTTGTGGAACAGGAGCTTGCGCCACTTTTGTTGCTGCAGTCCATACAAAACGGATCGAACGTAAAGCAAATATTATTATGGACGGAGGAACATTAGAGATTGAATGGAAATCCGATCAGGATCATTTGTTTATGACAGGTCCGGCAACAAAAGTATTTGAAGGCACTATTGAACTAGAATTATAATAAAGAAACGTTCTAACGCAACATATAAATAAGACATATGGCACTAATCAATGAAAACTTTCTAAAACTTCCGGGAAGTTATCTTTTCTCAGAAATAGCCCAACGTGTGAAGAATTTTCAGGAAGAACAACCTCAGGCAAAATTAATACGTCTTGGAATTGGAGATGTAACACGGCCACTTCCCAATGCTTGTATCGAAGCGATGCACCATGCCGTAGACGAAATGGCAAACAGTGAAACGTTTCATGGTTACGGTCCAGAGCAAGGTTACAACTTCCTTATTGAAGCCATCTTGCGTAACGATTTTCTAGCCTATGGAATAAAATTAAGCCCATCCGAGATTTTCATCAACGACGGTGCCAAAAGTGATACCGGAAATATAGGTGACATATTAAGAACAGATAATATTGTCGGAGTAACAGATCCGATATACCCCGTATATATCGACAGCAATGTTATGGGAGGAAGAGCTGGTAAATTACAAGCCGATGGTCAATGGAACAACATCTGCTATTTGCCTTGCACAGCTGAGAATAATTTCACTCCTCAAATTCCTAATCACAAAATAGATATAGTCTATTTATGCAGCCCTAACAATCCTACAGGAACTGTACTAAACAGAAAAGAATTAAAGAAGTGGGTCGACTATGCGTTAGAAAACAATACCCTGATTCTATTTGATGCTGCTTATGAGGCCTTCATCAGAGAAGAGGACATTCCACACTCCATATACGAAATAAAAGGAGCAAAGAAATGTGCCATAGAGTTCAGAAGTTTCTCAAAAACAGCGGGTTTTACGGGAGTTCGTTGTGGATATACCGTGATTCCTAAAGAACTCTATGCTACGACTATTGAAGGACAAACAATTGCCCTGAATCCGATTTGGAGCAGACGACAATGTACGAAATTCAATGGAACAAGCTATATTACGCAACGTGCAGCAGAAGCTATATACACTCCTGCTGGCAAAAAACAAGTCAGACAAAACATTGATTTTTATCTTGAAAATGCCAGAATTATGCGCGAAAGCTTGATTCAAACAGGACTAAGCGTATATGGTGGTGTTAATTCACCCTATATCTGGTTGAAGACACCTGACCGAATGACCTCATGGGAATTCTTCGAAACTTTGTTAAACCAAACACATATAGTAAGTACCCCTGGTTCAGGATTCGGACCGCATGGAGAGGGTTATTTAAGACTCTCTGCTTTCGGTTCACGTGAAAATTGCCTGGAAGCCATGCAACGAATTAAAAGAAATTTATAAAACAACCTAAACACAAATTGTATATGTCAAAATTAAGATTCAGAGTCGTAGAAACAGCCTTTAAGAAAAGGCCCGTAAACGTAGAACTTCCCTCAGAACGTCCTTCTGAATATTTCGCAAAATTTGTATTCAACAGAGAAAAGATGTTCAAATATCTGCCAGGGAAAGTATTTGAGAAACTAGCAGACGTTATTGATAACGGTACTCCCTTAGACAGAAGCATTGCCGATGAAGTTGCCGCTGGCATGAAACAATGGGCATTAGAAATGGGAGCAACCCACTATACCCATTGGTTCGCCCCACTCACTGAAGGAACGGCTGAAAAGCACGATGCTTTTGTTGAACATGACGGCAAAGGGGGAATGATCGAAGAATTCAGTGGAAAACTTCTCGTACAGCAGGAACCAGATGCATCTTCATTTCCTAATGGAGGAATACGCAATACATTTGAAGCTCGTGGATATTCAGCATGGGACCCCTCATCACCTGCTTTTATTGTCGACGATACGCTCTGTATTCCAACTGTATTTATCGCTTATACTGGTGAATCACTGGATTATAAAGCTCCTCTACTGAAAGCTTTGCGTGCTGTTGACAAAGCTGCTACAGAAGTCTGTCATTATTTTAACCCGGAGGTCAAAAAAGTCAATGCCTACTTGGGTTGGGAACAGGAATACTTTCTTGTTGATGAAGGTTTGTACGCAGCGCGGCCAGACTTATTACTTACCGGCCGTACTCTTATGGGACATGATTCTGCCAAAAACCAACAATTGGAGGACCATTATTTCGGTGCCATACCAACCCGAGTAGCCGCATTCATGAAGGAATTGGAAATAGAAGCTTTAAAACTAGGTATTCCTGTAAAAACACGCCACAACGAAGTTGCTCCAAACCAATTCGAGCTAGCACCAATTTTTGAGGAATGCAACCTGGCAAATGATCACAATATGCTCATCATGTCGCTCATGCGTAAAATTGCACGTAATCACGGATTCCGTGTATTACTCCATGAAAAGCCTTTTAAAGGAGTAAACGGAAGCGGAAAACATAACAATTGGTCGTTGGGAACCGATACAGGAATCTTACTGATGGGGCCGGGTAAAACACCTCAGGAAAACTTGCGTTTTGTAACCTTTGTCGTAAACACGCTCATGGCTGTCTACCGACATAATGGTCTACTCAAAGCCAGCATATCAAGTGCAACAAATGCCCATCGTCTTGGTGCAAACGAAGCTCCCCCAGCCATCATCTCCAGTTTCTTGGGCAAACAACTCTCTATCGTTCTTCAGCACATTGAAGAAAGCACCGACGACGACATGCTTTCCTTAAGTGGCAAACATGGTATGAAATTGGATATTCCACAAATTCCAGAATTGTTAATCGACAATACAGATAGAAACCGAACCTCCCCATTTGCATTTACTGGAAATCGTTTTGAGTTCCGTGCAGTCGGTTCTGAAGCAAACTGCGCCAGCGCCATGATTGTTCTGAATACAGCAGTAGCAGAACAACTGACCGAATTTAAAAATGAAGTCGATCGCCTGATCGAAACAGGAGAAGAAAAAATGGCTGCAATTCTCAAAGTCGTCAGAACATACATAAAAACATGCAAGCCCATTCATTTTGACGGTAATGGATACAGCGATGAATGGAAAGAAGAAGCACGCAAAAGAGGACTGGACTGTGAAACAAGTGTTCCACTGATTTTCGATAACTACCTGACCGAATCGTCAATCAAAATGTTTGAACAAACAGGAGTGATGACACAGAAAGAACTCGAAGCCAGAAATGAAGTAAAATGGGAAACCTATACAAAAAAGATACAAATTGAGGCACGTGTTTTAGGAGATCTGGCTATGAACCACATTATCCCCGTAGCAACTCAATATCAAACAAGCCTAATTGATAATGTCTATAAGATCAGAAGTTTGTTCCCAGAAGAAAAAGGCAAAACGCTATCAAGCAAAAATATCGAACTGATTGAAGCAATAGCCGAACATACAGCTTTTATCAAAGAGCATGTTGATCAAATGGTAGAAGCCAGAAAAGTGGCTAACAAGATTGATACAGAACGTGAAAAAGCCATAGCCTACCATGATTATATTGTTCCTGCACTTGAAAAGATACGTTATCACATTGATAAACTGGAACTGATTGTTGATGATCAGATGTGGACGCTTCCGAAATATAGAGAATTACTCTTTATCCGTTAATACGACTACAACACAAGAATTAAATTCGTTTTCATGGTCGACACAAAAGCAGCGGCTTTTATTAAATTGATTGGTAGAATGATACAAGCTAAGCTTGTATCATTCTTTTATTATTCACAATAATTACTCAAGTTTCTCCTGTAAAAGGTAGAAACTTGAGTAATCCAATGCCAATCAGTCT
>CALUIV010000057.1 GCA_944320775.1 uncultured Paraprevotella sp.
GTGGTGCCACCAGGAATCGAACCGGGGACACAAGGATTTTCAGTCCTTTGCTCTACCAACTGAGCTATGGCACCTTGCTTGTTTGCGAGTGCAAAGATAGAGATTATTTTTTGAACTCGCAAACATTTTGTCGAAAAAATTATTTTAGCGGGTTCCAGCCTTGTGCTTTTAGCTCAAATTCGTTACCGTCGCGGCAGATTAGTGCGCAGCCAAGTTCGGCTTTGGTGATGTGACCTATCAGTTTGACATCTTTGATTTTGCTGATTTTTTCGTGATCGGAGATAGGAACCGTAAAGAGCAGTTCGTAATCTTCGCCGCCGTTCAGGGCACAGGTCGTTACGTTCATGTTCAATTCTTCGGCCATGACGGCTGTCTGGTAGTCGAGTGGAATATGCTCTTCATAGATGCGGCATCCTACCTGGCTTTGTGTACAGATATGCATCAGTTCGGAACTCAGCCCGTCGGAGATGTCCATCATCGCTGTCGGTTTGATATGGGCAGCTGCAAGCGCTTCGATGATGTCGCGCCGTGCTTCGGGTTTCAGTTGGCGTTCGAGTAGATATTCCTTGCCGCTGAAGTCGGGTTGGGCGCGGAGCAGTTCTTCCTCCAGCTTTTTGTTGTTGCTGTCGCGGGCCTCTTTTAATTGTTGGTTGAATACGGCTTTTTCGCGTTCGAGCAGTTGCAAACCCATATAGGCCGCACCGAGATCGCCCGATACACAGATTAGGTCCGTGTCCTTGGCCCCGTTGCGGTAGGTCACTTTTTCCGGATCGGCTTCGCCAATACAAGTGATGCTGATGGCAAGTCCGGTAAGTGATGAGGTGGTGTCGCCACCGACAAGGTCTACATGATGAGCATCGCAGGCTGTGCGCAATCCTTCGTAGAAATCTTCCATGTCCTCAATGCAGAAACGTTTGCTCAGGGCTATGGATACGATGAGCTGTCGGGGCATGCCGTTCATGGCATAGATGTCGGACAGGTTGACCATGGCAGCCTTATAGCCCAAATGCTTCATTGGCACATAAGTAAGGTCGAAATGGATGCCTTCCATGAGCAGGTCGCTGGTCACCAGAACCTGTTTCTCTGAGGGATATTGCAGTACGGCGCAATCATCGCCAATGCCATATTTGCTTGATTCGTTTTTCAGTTCGATGTTTTGAGTGAGGTGTTTGATTAAGCCGAACTCGCCCAAAGTGGCGATTTCGGTTCTGTTGGTCTCTTGCATGTTATATTCCTTTTTTATGCTCTGTTAATCATTTCGCGCATGAGGTCGGCCATAATCGGCTGGACGGCTTCGGCTGCACGTTGTACTTCTTCGTGGCTGACGGCACAGATTTTTCCGGCTATGCCTAAATCGGTGATGATGCTGATGCCAAAACATTGCATGCCGCAATGGCGGGCTACGATGACTTCCGGGACGGTCGACATGCCGACGGCGTCTGCTCCCCAGGTGCGGAACATGCGATATTCTGCCGGTGTTTCATAAGTGGGGCCTTGAGTGGCCAGATAAACTCCTTGTTTGACGCTTATATGCTTCTCGGAAGCGATTTTCAGGGCCTTTTCAATCAGTGCATGGCTGTAGGCTTCGTGCATATCTAGAAAGCGGGGGCCATTGGGAAAGTTCTGTCCGCGAAGCGGGTTGTCGGGCAGGGCGTTGATGTGGTCGGTGATAATCATCAGATCGCCGATTTCAAAATCGGGATTCATACCACCGGCGGCATTGCTCACGAACAGGGTTTTGATGCCTAATTCGTTCATGACGCGTATCGGGAAAGTGACTTCCTTGAGTGAATAGCCTTCATAGTAATGAAAGCGACCTTCCATGGCCATGATGTCTGTTTCGCCCAACTGGCCGAAGATGAGTTGTCCGCTGTGTCCTTCTACGGTCGAGATGGGGAAATTGGGAATTTCCTGATATGGAATCCGATAGGGATTCTTGATTTCTTCGGCTAATTTCCCCAGGCCGGACCCTAAAATTATGGCTGTTTGGGGCTGGTTGGGCATTTTATTTCTTAACCAGTTTGCGGTTTCGATGATGCTTGTGTACATAGCTGATGATTCTTTCATTAAATTGTACTCCTTGATTTTGCATAAACTCAATCCGGATCGGAAGCACGAACAGATTCTTCTTGATCTCATCGTCCAGACCTTTGGCTGCCGACAGGCGGCTGTAATCTTTTTCTGTTGTGATGATGATTTTCTTCTCTGGCAGTTTCTTGAATGCCCGGGCTATAGTGCGGATGTCTTCCGTAGTATAATAATGGTGATCACCAAAAGTGAGCGGAGTGATGTTTTGGGTATAACGTGCCAGGTCAATACGCATCTGTTCGGGTGAAGCGATTCCGGTCAGCAGCAATATCTGCTCGTCGGGGGCGATGCTGCGCAGGCTGCGCTTTACGCCGGTATACGGGCAATGAAGCTGGTCGTAATGCAGGGTTGTGAAGAAGAGTTCCTGGAAAGGGTAGAGTTTGAGCATCTTGCAGATCACCCGATAGCCCATGGGCTTGATGTCGTAGGGGCATTTGGTGACAATGACAATGTTGGCCCGGTCTTTTCCCTTTAAAGGTTCGCGCAAACGGCCTGCCGGCAGAAGCGCATCTTCGTTGATCATCCGATGGTAATCGACCAAAAGAATGTTGATTCCGGGCTTTACGTAGCGGTGCTGATAGGCATCGTCCAAAAGAATCACATCTGGTGTAACGGTCGTTTCCGATGGCGAGCAAAGGGTTTCGATGCCATGGCGGCGGTTTTTGTCAACGGCAATCTGCACGTCCGGAAATTTATTTTTCATCTGATAGGGCTCGTCTCCAATATCTTTCATCGGGGTGTCGGGCTTGGCCAGAAGAAAGCCTAACGTGTGCCGTTTGTATCCCCGGCTGAGCACGGCTACCTGATATTGCTTGCGGAGCAGTTCGATGAGGTATTCGGTATGAGGCGTTTTTCCGGTACCGCCTACAGTGATGTTACCGACGGATATAATCGGTATGTTGTAGCTTTTGGATTTGAGAATGCCGGTATCGAAAAGGGTATTACGCAGTTTAACCCCTAATCCGTACAGCCAGGAGAGGGGGAGCAACCATTTGTTTATTTTTATCAGATCGCCTTCCATGATTTAATTTTGGATATTAGGTTCGTAAGGGATTCGGGCTTGCAGGTAATTTTGACGGTTGATGGATTTCAGGAAAAGGAGGCTGTGATAATAAATGCCCAACTGTTCGGACAAACAGGTGTGGATGTAGTCCGATTTTCTGGTTTCGAGCAACAGCTCATACCAGGGCTTGGGCGTCGGGTAGCTTTGTGTGGGGCATCCCTGTGCATTGGAGAGCTGGGCGGCCAGTAATACGGCATCGTCCAAGTCGCCTATGCCGTCTGCCAGTCCGTTGGTAATAGCCTGACGGCCGGTCCATACACGGCCTTCGGCCAAGTTTTTCACTTTCTCCTCGCTCATCTTGCGTCCTTCTGCTACGCGTTTGATGAAAAGTTTGTATCCTTGTTCCACATAATTCTGCATGATTTGCTGCTCTGCCGGATTGAATGGGCGCGATAGGCTTCCAAAATCAGCATGGTCGTTGGTTTTGACCACGTCGAAATTCAATCCGAGTTTGTCTTGCAACAGGTTGCTGGCATCGGGTATGATACCAAAAATACCGATACTGCCGGTTAGTGTGGTTGGTTCGCTCAGGATGTGACCGGCAGCACAAGCCATATAATATCCGCCTGATGCGGCCATGCCTCCCATAGAGATGACAACGGGCTTTTCTTGCTGAAGTTCCCGGATTGCGTGCCAGATTTGTTCTGAAGCGTAGGCACTTCCTCCACCTGAATTGATTCGGATGACGACCGCTTTCACATTGGGGTCAATGCGTAGGGCATTGAGGTCCTTGCATACGGTTTCCGAACTGATGACTTGTTGTTGCCAGTCTTCTTGTTGGGTGACAATATCACCAAAGGCATAATATACGGCGATGTGTTCCGGGGTTGTGGTGAGTGGCTGCTCCTGTAGGTCTGTGATGGATGCTATCTGGAGCTTTTCCGGATTAGATGTGTTTGTTTTCTGAGCCAGATATTGTTTGACTTCATCAATATACATTAGTGTATCGGCCATGCCGCATGCGACGTACTGTTCGGCTGGTGCAAAGCTGAGGAAATCGTTGGCATATTGGTTTAATGTGTCTTTGGATATGCCGCGCGATACCGAAATGTCGGTAAGTATTTGTTCCCAGATACAACCCAGATAACTTTGGATTTGTTCTTTATTGGCAGCACTCATTTGTGTATTGGTGAAAGGTTCGACCGCTGATTTGTAGTTGCCAACTTTGAAAACTTGCATTTTTATTCCCAGTTTTTGGAGTAAATCCTTATAGAAAATAGGTTCTGAAGCCAATCCCTGCCAGGCAATCTGACCGCTATGGTTTAGAATAAGCTGATCAGCAACCGAACAGATATAATATCCGGTCTGTGTGTATGTATCGCCATAAGCAACAATAAACTTGCCGCTTTGTTTGAAATCTAAAAGTGCATGGCGTATTTCTTCTGCCATGGCAGGACTGCCGGCCAGTAACTGTCCGCTTTTTAAATAAATGCCTTTGATGTTTGGATTGTGTTTGGCGTTTTTTATAGCCGTGCGCACTTGTTCCAAACCGATGGAGCGATATGACTCGCCGAATAATAAAGATAGTGGGTCGTCTGTGTAACGTTCTTCTAAAACTCCTTCCAGATCTATTTTAAGAATAGAATTCTTGGTAATGGGGGGCTGGGTGCTTCCGGCAATCATGATACCTGAAAGGATTGCTATCCCTACAAATAGAAAAAGGAAAGCAACGATAAGGAATCCTGTAATGCTGGCCAGACAATATTTGATGAAGTCTTTCATTATTATTATATTTACTATCGCAAAAATAAGGCTATTTTGTTCAAAAGGCAAATTTTTTATAACTATTAGTTGTATATAACGGATTTTGTTGCGCTACGGTGCTGCTAACCCTCTGTTTTGTCTCTTGTGATTTTTGTATTCTGGTTCTGATGGTAGGTCCTGTGCAGGGCTTTTTGAAACTGAAAATGTGGTCTTTCCGAAAAGTTCTGCAGGAAAATATGATTTTTCTTCAAAAAAATAATAGCTGGTTTATATGTTCTTAAAAACATGTTTTACAGCATATTGCTTGTATAATTGTGGGATTTGTTATACCTTTGTGAGGTTATTCGCCGAAAAAAGTTTGTGGAATATTTGGTGGAATCAGAAAAAGTGTCTACCTTTGCAACCGCAAACGAGAAACAAACGCCCCTCACATCGAGGCAAGCGGTGATCTCGGAAGCGAAAAAAAGAAAGAGTTCTTTGAAAGATTTACATAAACAGATAAACGTAGTACAAGAGCCTGTC
>CALUIV010000058.1 GCA_944320775.1 uncultured Paraprevotella sp.
GTTATGAAATGTTGTCTTACGGCTACGACCCCGACTTGCTGGCTCAAAGCAGAGCAACCTTTCTGCCAGAAGGAAGTTGGCTCAAGGGACATACATATCAGATTAAATCAAGCCTTTCGTCGGGAGGCTTTGGAAAAACCTATAAAGCCATATGGTATCTTCAGAACAATGAAAAAACGATTAAAACAAAGGTGGCTATAAAAGAATTCTTTTTAAGCAATATCCAAAAACGCAATGAAAAGACTTTAGATGTTATCACCCCCCTGGATCATACAGAAGAAATAAGCAGGTCGCTTCGTAAATTCATGGGTGAAGCCAACCGGATAAAGGAATTCACAGACTCACCGCATATTATCAATGTATACGATGCCTTCGATGAGCATAAGACATGCTATTATGTAATGGAGTATATTGAAGGATGCACCCTGGAAGAATATGTAGAACAGACAGAGACTTGTACCTTGGAAGAAGCAGAAGCATTAAAAATTATTTTACAGGTTGCTTCAGCACTAGATATAATGCACCAGAATCATATGAACCATCTGGATGTTAAACCTTCGAATATCATGATTGACGAAGATAATGATAACCGCGCCGTGTTAATTGATTTCGGTTCAGCACATTTATTCCGTGAAGATAAAACGAATGAGACGAGCTTACTATTGGTACGCAGCAAAGGTTTTACCCCTCCTGAAATACAAGGTTTAAGGAATTTTTCCCCTACAGTCGATATCTATTCCTTAGGAGCCACCTTGTATTATACACTGGTAGGAGATACGCCTTCTGCAACTAATGACCTACAAAATGAGGCATGCCCTGATGATATATCAGATACGACATGGAATGCCATCCGCCAAGCCATGCACCTGAATCCGAACGAACGTCCGCAATCTATATCTGAATTTATCAAACTACTCAATTTATAACATATTATTCTATTTCGTATCTTTACCCCCAAATATACAAATCCATAAAATCATGAAAACGAAATCCTTACTATATCTGTCCTTGTTTTCCATAGTGACATTCTGTGCTTGCAAGCCCTCACATACCCCCCAGACGGAAAAGAAAGAAACGGAAATAACTCAGCAAACCCCTCTAAATGAGGATAATCAAGCAGCAGAAGAAGTAGTAGAAGAATCCATGGAAACCTTTTCCGATTCTCTAGTCCAAAGCATAGAAAATAAAAATGTCACCATAGCCAACTCCGACGATAAATGCCTGCGCATTTACTCCTGGGATACAGGTCAAGGCGGAACCATGATTCAGTGGGGTAACCTCATCCAGTACAGAAGCGGAAAAGAAATAAAAACTATCCACCAGTCGCTTGACATGCTACTACATCCCAATGGCGAACATGATGAAATAGACTACGGCAGCTATATCGACACCATCTATACTTATCCTTGTTCCGACGGAAGCAAACTTTATCTGGTCGACAATTATTTCAGAATGTCCGGAAACTACTCCGAAAACTCGTTGGTAGCCATGAGGATAAAAGACGGAAAACTCATTAGTGCCCCTTGTTTTGTACGCCACGGAAAACGCATGGATACAGTCGGTCTTGAACATACCGTGGCCGACTGGTACTTCCTCGCCAATATGGGCGAAGGTTGGAAGTGGCTCTTTCAGTACGACAAAAAGACACAAAACCTTTATGTAGCTACAACCGACAATATGGACAACATCACCGACCGATACGACATCTACCACTTTAATGGAACAGAGTTTGTCTATCAAAAAACCGACGCTCCTTTCTGGCTGCACCCCGAACTGCGGAACTACCAACGCCTGGAACTGTTTTTCAGGACAAAGGACTATATAGTCCGTATTGACAATCTGGATGGAAAAACCATGCGATATGCTTCCTGGAAAAGCACACAACAGATGTCTGATGCTCCCGAAATGATACTGACCGGAAGTTTTATAGAAGAAGACAACACTTTCCTATTCTCAAAAGGAAGCTACCGTTATATCATTACCATGGACAACACAGTCACCCTAAATGTACAGCAAAACGGAAAAATCATACTGCAGCAGACTCAAGAAACAAAAATCCCCTGACATGCCCCTATTATATGCTGCAGATGATCAGAAACTCTGCATCCCGGAATTTTGCCTGACTATTAAAAAACAAAATTCCGGTTGCTTCCCATTTTATAGCGTATCCTGCTTTCCATTTTTCTGTAAGCTTCCTCGAATGTAGGCCCATCGCCATAATTATGATTCACATCCATGACCAAGTAAGACAACCCACCATGGTCCAGTTCATAAAAAGAACAGTCCATATCCAGCATGACACAGACAGCAGCTTCTGCATCAAGCACTACCCAGCTAAATTCATCATGCGACATGACCCGATAAAGTTTACAATCATAGTATACGTAAGAACTGTCCTTCCAGATATAATAAGGCAAATCACCCGGAACCTCCCTGCATCCTTCACAGACATCCAACAGTCTTTTACTTCCACTGATATTCCCTTGTACCTTTAAATCAGGCGGAAAACTTTCTATACCCGTTGATAAAACATTCAGATTTCCCCCGACAATCAGACGGTTCGGCAACTGTTTGATTGAAGTTCCGGCCAATCCTAAGGTACCATTCACAATCAGTCCGTCTGGCAAAGACTCCAGTTCCTTACAGTTTGTCAAATCTATATACTCACCAACACGGATTCCTTCAGGAAGTGTTTTCAACCTACTGCCACAAGCTGTCAGGCATCCCCCAATTTTAATGTTTTCCGGCAGAGCAGAAATGGAAGTCCCCTCTATATTCAGGTTCCCGAAAACCACCCTTATATCAGGAAGAAAAGAAATGGACGGACAATGATATAGAATCAGATCTCTCGAAAAAGCTCTGCAAGAGTCTGGAAGTTTGGTCAGACAAGGACAATCTCTCAAAGATAAATCCCGCAAACACAAACAATCCTCGGGCAACACCTCTATCTTGGAATCTTCAATATACAACACACTCAGATGCAACTTTTCCGGCAAACGTACCAGATTTGGGCAATGTTTCATCTCAAGTTCAGTCAGTCCTTCAATGGCAGGTAAACTTGTCACATTAGGACAATGCTCTATCACCAGCACTTCAGCTTGCAAATTATCCGGCAGTTTCTCAAAATTCACGCAGTCCCTGACAGTCAGCACGGTGCAGGTCAGATTGTCCGGCAATCGGCTCAGATTAGGACAATCATTCAGTTCCAGAATATGAAATCCCAATCCTTCAGGTAACTCATCCACCATTTGCCCTGAAAGCCTTACCATTGACATCCCGCTTTCCAATTCGTCCATTGAAATACCGGTTCTGATGCAAATATCTTCTTTCGTCATTATAATCTTATTGTTTTTCAATATTTTAAAACTGGTTATTCCAGCAAATCTTATCAAGGTAGAAATCCTTTTTGCAAATATACGGATAAAGGTTCAAGAAGAACATTAATTTCATACATGTCGAAATAAATACAACTTGTAAGCTGTTTGAGTCATCAGGAGAAGTTTTCAGAAATTCATAAAAAAGAATTTTTTGAAATCCATAAAAATACATTTATCTTTGCCACCATGATAAAATCGTAACGATGAAAGAAGAAATGACCCTACGCGACATAGCCGACTACCTGGACCACACAGGTGTTCAGTTCATGGCCACAATCGGATTGGATGGCAAACCCAAAGTACGTCCCATGCAATATATGGTTATGGAAGACGGAAAACTGTGGTTCTGCACCAATTCCCGGAAAGAAATCTATGCCGAACTGCAGGCTAATCCCTGCCTGGAGCTCTGTGGATGCAAACTGGAACAGGACGAAATCCAGACAGCATGGATCCGTTTCTCCGCCGAAGCCGTTTTCGAAGAGCGGCAGGACATCCGTGATGCCATTATCGACAAGAGCGCCATCGTCAATGCACTCTACAAGGATATGCGCGACAATCCCATCTTCAAAGTTTTCTATCTGAAGAACATCGACGGCTGGCTGACCAATTTGGGAAATGTGAAAGGGCTGGAAAATAAGGCCGACTTTGCCCAACCCGTTCACTTCAAGTTCTAACAATTGCAGCATTATGCCCGCTCCCGATATTGAAAAATCCACCCGCGAAGAACGCCTTGCTTTTGTACAGGACGAATGGAAATGCCTGCACAACTGCGAGCTCTGTGGCAAATGCCATATACTCAAAGGGCGTAACGAAGAACTGCTCTATGCAGATTATATTGACGGCAAAAAATCATATATGGATGTCACTTTTGAAATCCGAAAACGATAACCACAAAAACAAACATTTATGGAAACAAAAGACAAAGTTTTAGCAACAATGAAAGAGGCAGGAACGCCTCTGAATGCAGGTAAAATCGCAGAACTGAGCGGACTGGACCGCAAGGAAGTGGACAAAGCCATGAAGCAGCTGAAAGAAGAAGGCGCCATCGTCTCTCCCGTTCGTTGCAAATGGGCTCCGGCTGAGTAAGATGAATCAGGATCCGGCCCCATATCAGATTTGGCTGGGAGGCTCCTGTGACTACGGTCACAAAGAGCGTGCCGGTGGTGCTGCCGTCGTGATCGAACGCGATGGCAGCACCATTGATTCTGATGTCATCAGTGATCTGCGCACCACCGAGTTCCGCATGATGCTCCAGCTCATGATCCGGACGATGAAACGACTGCCCGCCCGTTCCAGCCTCCTCTTCCTGACCAATGCCGCCTATATCCTGAACTTCGATAAGCCCCCACGGCCAAGTCGGCCAATCCCGATCTGATACGCCAATGCATCGAAGAAAAAAAGCGCCACGATCAGGTCGAAGTCAAGATTGTACCCTATCATAAAAGCCCCCTGCTCATCACAACCCATCAAATGGCCACCGATGCCATGAGCCGCATCAGAAAAGAA
>CALUIV010000059.1 GCA_944320775.1 uncultured Paraprevotella sp.
GGCTGTAGTATATTCATGAATTTACGGTCATACATTTCGCCACTAAAATCAACATCTTCGCAGCATCCTTGCCATGGTTCGATACAAATAAACGGTGCATCCTTTTCCACAGGTGACCAGTACGCTGTTACTGGAGCCTTGGCTTTTACTGTAAGTAAAGGATTTTTGTATTTGTCGTAGAGTGTAGTACGTTCTACGCATCCTCTGCTCTCTACGATGGTGTCGTATTCAAAGAGATCATTTGTTATTGGAAGTAGGCCGTTTTCAAAAGGATATTTTTTCTTTTCGTTGGAACGGAAACTTCCTTCTATAATGTCGGAAACCAATTCATTATCTACGTTGAAAGAGAGGTAACCATGGATTTTATCCTTGGCGTCATAATGCGGTAAAATAAATCCAGGATGACCGCCGATTTGGAATGGCATTATTTTTTCATCTTTGTTGGTGACACGATATGTGATGGTCAGTGTATTTCTGCTTAGTTTGTATATGACTTCCAGAATAAAATGAAACGGATAATGACTTAAAGTTTCTTGTGTATCGGTCGTTGTCAGATGTAATAGCCTGTCTTCAACTCTGCTTTGAAACACGAGATCAGTTGCAAATCCATGTTTCATAATTGGGTATACCGTTTGATTTAGTTGAATGGATTGGTTGTGAACGTTACCTACAATGGGAAATAACAAAGGAGAACGTTTATTCCAGATTTTTGGATCACCTTGCCATAGATATTCTTTGTTTGAAGTTATTTTGTAGATGCTTTGTAATTCGGCTCCAAGTTCAGAAACCTCAATTTCCAAAATACCGTTAGATAATGTTTTCATAATTCTTCCGTTAATTTAGGTTATTCTTTTATTTCTCCACAAATTTATGAATTTGTTTTTAATTTATCGTTTTCTTGTTCAAAGAAAAAATGGTAATTTTGTATTTAAGATTAATCACATAAAATTATGGGAATGAAGAGTGACATTGAAATTGCACGCGAATGTAAATTGGAGCCGATTGAAAAGATTGCGGCGAAGTTAGATATTCCTCAAGATGAATTGGAATTGTATGGCAAATATGTAGCCAAAGTGCCAGAACGATTGATTGATGAAAAGAAGGTTCAGAATTCGAATCTGATTTTGGTAACGGCAATCACTCCGACTAAGGCTGGAATTGGAAAAACGACAGTTTCTATTGGATTAGCTTTGGGATTAAATAAGATTGGAAAAAAAGCTGTTGTAGCTTTGCGTGAACCGTCATTGGGGCCATGTTTTGGTATGAAGGGTGGTGCTGCTGGAGGCGGTTATGCCCAAGTATTGCCAATGGATAAGATTAATTTGCATTTTACGGGTGATTTTCATGCAATAACGTCGGCGCATAATATGATTGCAGCTTTGCTTGACAATTATATTTATCAACATCGTGATGAAGGATTTGCCATGAAAGAGATTTTATGGAAGCGTGTTTTGGACGTGAATGACAGAAATTTGCGTTATATTGTGACCGGACTTGGTGCCAAAACAAATGGTGTTACGATGGAAAGCGGGTTTGATATAACACCAGCTTCTGAAATTATGGCTATTTTGTGTCTGGCTCAGAATGAAGCAGATTTGCGTCGTCGTATTGAAAATATTCTCTTGGGTACAACTGTAGAGGGAAAGCCGTTCCGTGTTAAGGATTTGGGGGTTGCCGGAGCAATATGTGTATTGCTTAAGGATGCCTTGCATCCGAATTTGGTACAGACAACAGAGAATACACCTGCGTTTGTACATGGCGGTCCTTTTGCGAACATTGCTCATGGTTGTAATTCGGTTTTGGCAACTAAATTGGCTATGACTTATGGAGATTATGTAGTTACTGAAGGCGGTTTCGGAGCAGATTTGGGTGCTGAAAAATTCTACAATATCAAATGTCGTAAATCTGGCCTTCAGCCCAAACTGACAGTGTTGGTTGCAACAACCCAGGGGCTGAAAATGCATGGAGGAGTTAGTGTTGATGCCATTAAGGAACCAAATGCAGAGGGCTTAAAAGAAGGTTTGAAGAATTTGGATCGTCATATCGAGAACTTACAGCGTTTTGGTCAGACTGTAGTTGTATGTTTTAACCGTTTTGCAACAGATACCGACGAAGAAATCAATTATTGCCGTGAACATTGTGCAGAACTCGGGGTTGGTTTTGCGGTAAATAATGCATTTGTAGAAGGAGGTCAAGGTGCTGTAGAATTGGCTGAGCTAGTTGTGAAAACTATTGCTGAGTGTCCGTCTGCACCATTGAAATTCACTTATGATGATCAGGATTCTATTGAGGAGAAAGCTAAGAAGGTTGTTCAAAAGGTTTATGGAGCAAACAAAGTGGTTTTTTCTCCTGCAGCTAAGAAAATGTTGGCCAAAATTGAAGAGTTGGGTATTACGGATTATCCAATTTGTATTGCCAAGACCCAGTATTCATTCTCAGCAGATGCCAAAGCTTATGGAGTTCCAACGAATTTTGATATAAATATCCGGGATGTTGTTGTCAATTGCGGATCAGAAATGATTGTATTGATCGCAGGAGAGATTCTTCGTATGCCGGGTTTGCCAAAATCGCCTCAGGCAGAACGTATAGATATTGTTAATGGAGAAATAGAGGGGCTTTCATAAGCCCCTTTTCTTTGGAATATTGTTTTTATGACTGGTGAATATGTCTGATTCTTGTTTTCATTCACTTTCTTTATCTGTTGGTGAGAAACTCCCTGAGCTTTTTACCTATCCGTTTCATTATCGTCCGCATCCATTGTGTATAAAGGCTGCCGAGGAAGTTAAAGCCTATATAGCTTCGCATCAGGAATGGGCAACGGAAGTTGGAAGAGGGAAAATGTTTGGTGTGTTGTTGGTTCAGTCTCCGACAGGAGCAGTTGGTTTCTTGGCCGCATTTTCAGGTATATTGGATGGGAAAAACAATATCCCATATTTTGTGCCGCCTGTTTATGACTTTTTACAATTTGCCAGTTATTTTAAACAAGAAGAATATGCTATTTCTGTAATTAATCATAAGATTGGGGCCTTGAGAACGAGCTCTGATTATGAGTTACTCAAGTTGAAATTGCAAGATGTACAGTTGCGGGTAGAGGCCGAACGGTCATCGATGCGTCAGTTTCTCGTTTCAGAGAAGGAGAAACGTCATTTGATCAGACAACAGTCTGTTGATCCTGAAATATTGGATCTGTTGGTTCGTGAGAGTCAGTATCAGAAGGCTGAATGGAAAAGAAAAGAACGAAATTGGAGCTTGGCAATTCATGAAGTTTCCGAGGCTGTTTTTCGTTATGAAGAACGGGTAGAGAAATTATGTCAGGAACGTAAAAAACGTTCTGCTGAGTTACAACAATGGTTGTTCAAACAGTTCGTTGTTTCAAATGCTTTTGGGGAACAGCGCACGATATATCAAATCTTTTTAGATTGTGGTAGAGGGGTCCCTCCTGCAGGAACAGGGGAGTGTGCCGCTCCTAAATTATTGCAATATGCTTATAATTGGGGATATCGTCCTTTGGCTATGGCTGAATTTTGGTATGGAGATACGTTGGTACAGGAACTTCGTCGCCATGGGCATTTTTATCCGTCTTGTAAAAGCAAATGTGAACCTATACTCAATTTTATGTTACGTGGACTTCATGTAGAACCAAATCCTTTGTTACAAAATGTGCGGAAGGATTATGCGTCGTTGGTGAAAGTCCTTTACGAAGATCAGTGGCTTTTAGCTGTAAGTAAGCCTGCCGGTATGTTATCTGTTCCTGGAAAAGATGAACAGGCATTGTCTGTATTACAATGGGCCCAACAAAATATTCCTTCTGCTGATGGGCCATTATTGGTGCACCGCTTGGATATGGATACTTCTGGAATTCTGTTAATAGCCAAAACTAAAGAAGTTCATCAATCTTTACAGATGTTATTTGAAACACGTGCTATTAAAAAAAGATATATAGCGTTGTTGGAGGGGCTTGTGCGGAGTGAGACTGGTTTTATAAAACTTCCTTTGTGTCCTGACTTTAATGATCGTCCTCGCCAGATGGTTAGTTTTGATTATGGAAAACCTGCGGTAACACGCTATGAAGTCTTGTCCAGTTCTTTTGGGCGCACGCGTGTTGCATTTTATCCCCAGACGGGCCGGACACATCAATTAAGAATTCATGCAGCTCATATATTAGGTTTGAATGCGCCTATTGTTGGTGATGTACTATATGGGCAAGCGGCTGATCGTATGTATTTACATGCAGAGTCATTAACATTCAGACATCCGATAACAAATCGGATGATTCACATCGTCTGTCCTTCTGATTTTTGAACCTCTATTCTATGAAATGGTTATTTCGTTGGTGTCGCAGTTTGGTAGTCGTCAGCAGTGAAAGTCACTTCGTATTTAAGTTTGTGGGTCGCTTCAGAATAGTAACGGTAACTGAAACTGACATTGTGTTCCTTGTATCGTTTTAATTCGACGGAGTTGGTTAATTCCTCCTGTAATATGGTTTTAAAATCATTCCAAATACCTGGAGTAAAGATCGTATCGTTGTCTAAATCACCTGATAGCGTATAGTGATATGCCAATGTTTTTGATTCAATGTCATAGATCATACTGTCCAGCGTCGTAAATTTGTCAACTTTTCGTGGACATTGTTTTTCTGTAAATTCACGGGCTTCGCGTTCGCTCCGTTTGTCGAAATTTTCAAAAGCACATGCACTGAGTAAGAAGGGGATTATGAGAGATATTATTTTTTTTTCCATTCTTTATTATTTTGATTATACTTAA
>CALUIV010000060.1 GCA_944320775.1 uncultured Paraprevotella sp.
CTTTTATTATTCACAATAATTACTCAAGTTTCTCCTGTAAAAGGTAGAAACTTGAGTAATCCAATGCCAATCAGTCTTGTGAATCTTGCACAAGATTCAACCGAAGTACATACCCTTCACGCAATACCTGCTTGATATCATACACAACCCCTTCGGAAGCATCCGAAGGCACTTCTAACAAAGCAGATAAATGCTCAGATTTATGTTCCACACACAACTGCTTAATCTTCGATGAAAGTTCATCCAGAGAAAAATCATTCAATTCACCTACCTCCAAATTATCGATAAAAAACCGGATATCATATCCTGACAACGAAAGACTCCTATCAGCCACTCCCACTGGTACATCGGCAAATGCTTTCGGAGAAGCATAATAGAAATGAGGCATCAGACATTTATCCACCAGCTCACGAGGATAAGTTTCCGCAAGCTCCTGCCGGGCCATTTCATACGCTTCGACTAATTTTTGCTTAGCGACAGCAATCGCTTCGGTCTTTGCATTACGGTCTGCTACAATACGAATAACAACAGGAACCATTTTCTGCTTCTGCTCCAAATACTGCTTGATAAATGAATCTGTTAGTTTCTTTTTGACCTCATCCGTCATCGTCTCCCAATCAACAAAAACTTTTTCTTTTGCACGATTTTCAGGTCCCCAAAGGAACTGGTTATGCTGATTGCAACACAATTCCAGAATACATGCCTTTTCCGATGAAATATAATTTGCCATCAGATTGTCCGTATCCCTCCGTTGCTCTACATCTGCCTTCGTTAACCCGAAATTCGCCCTCCCTTGAGTCTTTTCTTTAAAAGTTGCACTATAATCTGCAACCGTTCCTTTCACTTCCGGCCTTGCAAAGATATACACTACCCCCGCAGCCAAAGGTACAGCCAACAAAATACGCAGCCGGACCCATTTACTGTTTCTTTTTTTCGACATCATAGATATACGTTTTTTAAGTGAACTGTGAGTAAAGCCGCAAGCCATAGAGTAGAGCCTTGAGCCTACAGCCTTCCTCACTAATAACAATTGATATGTTTTTGCATCGATGCCTTGATTCAACACACCTTCATCGGCCTGATATTCATGAACGTCACTAAGCTCATGCTTCAGCTTCCACACTAACGGATTCCACCAATGAAAGATTAAGACCATCTGCATCAGCAGGTTGTCATAACAATGCCCGTACCGGCAATGCATCTCCTCATGCAGACAGACCGGGGAATGTTTCTCATACTCCAAACGATTCATAACAATATATCTTCCCCAACTGAAAGGTCGGACAGGTAAATCATACAAGACCCATCGTAATCCATTAAACTCCTTATACTCATGTCGGCTTATCCAGTGGAACAGACTGATATAGCCAACAACCCATCGAAAAAGGACAACAGCAGCTCCTGACAGGTAAACCAGCACAACCAAAGTACCAAACCACGAATACTCAGTTTTCTCCTGAGAAATCTTCGCTACTCCAACTTCTGTTATTCCCAAAACAGGCTGTTCCCATTCTTCCACAAGTCTTAAAGGAGCCTGAAATATAGGCTCCCGCTCCAACTCCAGAGAAACGAAAGGCAACAACAGACAGGCCAACATTCCACCTATTAACACCCATCGGTTCAAAGAAAAACGAGTGGTCGAAGCCAAAAGCAACCTATAAAATCCGTAGAGCAGTACCAGACAAAACGAACTTTTCAATATATAAACTAAAAAAGTAACCATAAGTTCAAGGTTTACGGTCAGTATCTCCTTGCTCTATCTGAGCTATCAGTTGCTTTAATTCTTCCAGATCCATCTTCTCATCCTCAATAAACTGGGAAACGACCTTGGTATAAGAATTATCGAAATACTGGGAAACAATTTCTCCAATAGCTGATCCCTTATATTCCTTTTCAGTCATTTTTGCCTCGTAGCGATAGGTATTTCCAAAAGTACGATAGCTGACAAAACCTTTTTCTACTAATAATTTCACTAAGGTTGCTACCGTATTGTAATGAGGTTTCGGTTCCGGATAGAATGCCAGCATCTCACGGATAAACAAAGGGCCTTCAGCCCACAGGATATTCATTATCTCTTCTTCTTTTACCGTCAATTTCTTCATAAATAGATGATTTATTATGAGTATGACGCAAAGATATAAAAAATATGATACAGACTACTAACATATTTAGTAAATCTACTAATATTAATAGTAGTTAACCGTTATAACATATATACACATTTGAAATCTAAATCATTTATCAATTCAGCGGACCTTCAAAATCAAGCAGGAGAATAACAAATATATTTTTCAAACCTTTCGATTTTATACTAAGAAACTATATACACCATTCGCGCTAAAAAAATCATAATGAAACGATGACCACTCTGAACCAAATAACTCGTTTAATCATTTAAGAAGAAGAAGAAAAAAGGATCAGCGGATATTTTTGGTTCGCATTGTTATTTTCGGTAGTATTTCTTACCTTTGGCTTATGAAAACATGATTTAACCAATCAAGAAATTCTTTTAGTTCCTCTACATCTCATTAACGGATAATATTCACTTGTATGATCTCGTCCGACAGGACTAAATTCAATGATGTTAAAGATCTATATGAGCCTTGGTCCAGAATTACTTAATAATATCTTTGCACGTGCCATTTTAACAGAATACAAATAAAAGTTACCTAATCATGAAGACGAACATATTATTATTTGCGTTGCTATCCCTTGTAGGATGTAAATCACATGATGAGCATTTTACTGGAGATATCCACCATGTCGATATTGACATACAGAATATTCTAGAAGGGAAAAATTTTCCTACCGTCCATCTTTCCCCTGTTATGCAAACCCAAAATGATACTGAAGGTTTTCTTGTCTGTGATAGTTTGGCTTTCTTTTTTAATTATGTTTCCGGAGAACATTTTGTAGATGTATATAACATGAATACAAAAGAAAAAATTGGAGAACACATACGAAGAGGACGTGGCAGAAATGAATTTGTGACAATTGCTCCATTCTCATTATTGTATAAAGAGAATGGAGAACTAAAGTCATTAACAAACGCGCCACAAGAAAATCGATATTTTATATGGAATATAACAGAGTCAATAAAGAGAGGAAATGACAGTATTGAAAAATCGTCAGTACAAAGATGGCGCGAGTTTTACTCTTGCCCTCCTAGAATACTTGCTAAATTTTCTGATAGTTTGATGGTTGGTACGACTGCAAGTGTGAGGGATGACAACGGGAATCTTCTTTCTTGTCCAAGTATTCATATAATTAACTATCTTAATGGATATAATGTCAAAACGATACAACCATTCGACAATCCTATTGAAAATGATCATAGCAGGATATTACCTGAAAGATTCTTTAGTGGATCTACTAGAGTAAATATAGATACTAAAAAGATTATAACAGCATATTATTATTTACCTGTAATATCTGTTGTTGATTTAGAAACATTGGAAGTAGATGGATTTCTTTTTGACGAATGTTTGGATTATTCAATATTTGAAACGGATATGAAGATTGCAAAAAAATGTTTCGCACGCATAACAAGTAGTGATAAGTATATCTACGCTCTTTGGAATGGAAAAAACGTATTTGATAAAAACATTATCGATGGATTCAATATTTTGATTATCCTGGACTGGAATGGTCATCTCATAGAAATTATCAAAACAGACAAGAACTTGAATAATATTTACTACGACCAATTTTCAGATATTTTGTATGGTTGTAGTGAAAAAGAGTCAATGTTATATCAAGTAAATATAGAAAAGATTTAAAAGCAATGATGCAACCCAAAATCCTTTATTTCCCTCCTATCCTTTTGATCGCTT
>CALUIV010000061.1 GCA_944320775.1 uncultured Paraprevotella sp.
TGCCCAACTCATATCGACGAGTTGGCCACGACAGTTTCATGAGATGGGCATCTCAGTTTGGCCTTCTGCAGGTTTTGAATTTAGATGATAATTGGTTAATTTTGCCGTAATTTTTAATGAAAAGAGCACAGTTCAATAATTTTGAAATTAGAAATAAATGATTGCAGTAGAAGGATTGACCGTTGAGTTTGGAGGAACCACTTTGTTTCGTGACATTTCTTTTCAGATCAACGAAAAGGACCGTATCGCCCTGATGGGTAAGAACGGAGCGGGGAAAAGTACGTTGTTGAAGATTTTGGCCGGCGTGCGCCAGCCTACACGGGGAAAGGTGACGGCTCCCAAAGATTGTGTCGTGGCCTATTTGCCCCAGCATCTGATGACGGAAGACGGGCGGACGGTATTTGAGGAAGCTTCGATGGCCTTTGCCCATCTGAAGGAAATGGAGGCTGAGATTGAGGCTATGAACCGGGAACTGGCCGAGCGCACGGATTATGAAAGCGACGATTATATGGCACTGATAGAGAAAGTGGCCCTGGTCAGCGAGAAATTCTATGCGATAGACCTGACTCACTTCGAGGAAGATGTGGAGAAAACGCTGTTGGGACTGGGTTTCGAACGTTCGGACTTCGATCGGCAGACCAGCGACTTCAGCGGTGGATGGCGTATGCGCATCGAACTGGCCAAACTGCTGTTGCAGAGTCCGGACGTGTTGTTGCTCGACGAGCCGACCAATCATCTGGATATCGAGAGTATTCAATGGCTCGAACAGTTCCTGACGGAAAGCGGGAAGGCGGTCGTAGTGATCAGTCATGACCGTAAGTTCGTGGACAATATTACGACCCGCACCATCGAGGTTACCATGGGGCGCATTTACGATTATAAGGTCAATTACAGCAAATATCTGGAATTGCGCCGCGAACGCCGCGAACAGCAGCTGAAGCAGTATGAGGACCAGCAGAAAATGATTCAGGAGACTAAAGATTATATCGAACGTTTCAAGGGAACCTACAGCAAGACGCTCCAGGTGCAGAGCCGGGTGAAGATGCTCGAAAAACTCGAACTGGTGGAGGTCGACGAGGAAGATACGTCCGCTTTGCGACTGAAGTTTCCGCCTTCGCCACGCAGCGGCACTTATCCCGTGACGATGGACGGAGTAGGCAAGAGCTATGGCGACCATCGGGTGTTCGGCGGGGTCAGTCTGACGGTGGAACGCGGTAACAAAATCGCTTTTGTGGGGCGTAACGGTGAGGGAAAGTCTACGCTCGTGAAATGTATCATGGGCGAGATTGCCCATGAAGGCACGTTGACTTTGGGACATAATGTGCAAATCGGCTATTTCGCCCAAAATCAGGCTTCGCTTCTTGACGAAAATCTCACGGTGTTCCAGACGATTGACGATGTGGCCCAGGGAGAAATCCGTAATAAGATCCGCGATTTGCTGGGCGCCTTTATGTTCGGTGGCGAAGAAAGTACCAAGAAGGTGAAGGTACTTTCCGGAGGAGAGCGTACCCGACTGGCTTTGTTGAAGCTTTTGCTCAATCCGGTGAACCTGCTGATTCTTGACGAGCCGACCAACCATCTGGACCTGAAGACGAAAGACATCCTGAAACAGGCGCTGATTGCCTTCGACGGCACTTTGATTGTGGTCAGTCACGATCGGGATTTTCTCGACGGACTGGTGACGAAGGTCTACGAGTTCGGCCACGGCCGGGTGCGTGAGCATCTGTGTGGCATCTATGAGTTTCTCGAAACCAAAAAACTGGAGAACCTTCAGGAACTCGAACGGAAAAAGAACAATGGTTAAATGTCTTGTGATACAAAGACCAGATGCCGCGGTGTGCTGACCGTTTCGTCCAGCTGGAAACCTTCCCAGGAGAAGTTTTTGATGCCGTCGGGATGGTCTATCCGGTTTTTGAGTACGTAGCGGGTCATTTCGCCGCGACACATCTTGGCATAGACCGTGACGTTTTTCAGCCGGCCGCCCTGACGGACATAAAAATCGATATCGACAACTTCCGTAGCATGGCAAACTTCTTTCCAGTCGAAAAGTTGCTTCATTTCGCCGCTGGCCAGATTGAGCAGGACGCCGCCCCGGTTCCGGATGTCGGAGATGAAAGGAGCTGTAAGCCGTTCTTTCCAGTAATCGAAAAAACTGTTTCCACCCAAGAATCCAGGGCGGACACTACCTTCGAGACGATAGTTGCGGATGACGTCGAGCGGACGAAGCAACCCATAAAGGAAAGACGTGATGCGCAGATGATCCTGAGCAAAGCGGAAATCTTCTGCCGTGAAGTCGCCCGGGGCAATCCGCTTGAATACCATGCCGGTATAGGCCAGCAGGGCTGGCAGGGCGGGGTTGTCTTCAGAAAGGAAATTCTGATAGCGGAGTACGTTCTGGGCCGCAATTTTCCGGTTCACCCGAAGCAGGTCTTCCATTTCCTCCACGGAGTATTGTCCCAACTGTAGGGCATGTTCCAGGGCGGTTTGTGCATAGGCCGGTTCGTATGTGGCCGGCACTTCGATGTTGGTTTTGGCAGCCATGGTTTTGGCGCAGGAAATCAATGTCAGCATAATTTTATTCATGATTTGGCGTTAAAGATACAAAGTTTTTTAAGATTCGGGCTTATGAAAGAGAAAGGGATACGTGTTTGGGTGCTTTTTTTCTGCCTGTTGTCGCTGTCCGTATGCCGGGCACAACCACTGTCGCAGGATGCAGCCCGTCGCATGGCACGCGAATTTTTCAGACAGTCGTCGATGCGGAGCGGAGTCGGAAGTCGTACTGCCGATTCGGTCCGCCTGGTACGGTCGTCGGTTGCTTCGGGACGCTTCCTGTTTCAAGGACCGGGGGCGCGGGGCTTTGTTCTGTATGGCGGAACCGAGCAACAGCCCGTCCTGATGGCCTATAGCCGCGAGGCGCCGGCACCGGAGGCCGCCCTTCCCGAAGCTTTTACGCTTTGGATGGAAGGCAGATCGGAGGGACTGGTTTCGCCCGAACCGCTTTCGGAGTCGGCCGTGGTGCAGCCGATACTTGATGTGCGCTGGTTTCAGACGGACCCCTATAACGGCCTGTGTCCGTATTATACGGACGATCAGGGCCAGGTGAGCTCGACGCGTTGCGTCGTGGGCTGTGTGGCAACGGCCTATGCGCAGCTGCTCTATCATTACCGCTATCCGGAAGCTTTGTGTGACACGCTTCACGGATGGTCCACACCGCATTATGTCCTGGACGATGTACAGCCCGGAACACCGCTGTCTTGGGAGCTGATGCGTCCGGATTACGTGGAGCCTTATACCGATGCAGAGGCTGAGCCGATGCAACGCCTGAATCTGTATTGCGGCATGGCCAGCCGGATGAATTACGGATTGGTTGAATCCGGTTCGAGTATTCAATGGGCCGTGGACAACATGCGCCGGGTGTTCGGCTACCAGTATGTGCGGTTCGTGGACCGCTATCTCTATACGCCGCAACGGTGGCATGCCCTGTTGCAACAAGAACTTCGGGCGGGGCGCCCTGTGGTGTATTCTGGATTTAATGTGCGCATGGAGGGGCATGCCTTTCTGCTCGACGGAGTGGATGTGCAGGGATTTTATCACATCAATTGGGGGTCCGGCGGAATCTGGGACGGTTATTTCAACCTCGATGTGCTGAATTGGGGTGAATGGCCGGCTGACGAAACGGAGCAGGGACGCAATTTAGGCTATTTCTGCAACCAGGGAGCCGTCCTGATGCATCCCGAGCCAGTCGTCAACGGGTTGCTTTCGGATACGGTTGCTTATGCCGATTCGCTGGTTCGGGTGGAGGAGGTGCGTTTTGCCCGTCAGCCCGACGTGTCGGGGTATGTCCCGGTTGACATCCGCTTCCGGAACCTACATCCCGACACGGTGCATTACACGTTCGAAATGTTTACCTTCCTGCCTCAGGATACGGCCGTGTTCGAACAGGCCGAATATCTGGGTGTTTCGGGGGCGGTTCTGCCCCCGGGAGAGTCTGTGCCGGTGCGTGCTTATTGCCGGTTCGGCCGGGTAGGCGACTTCCTGTTCGGCACGTCGAGTGATGATGTTCATGTCACCTATCAGATGCCGGTTCATGTAGAAGCTGTCCTGCCGGCTCAGCTGCGTTTTTCCGACGTGCGTCTGCTGTCGGCAGCAGCCGATTCGCTGGTTTTGGTGACCACCATTCATAATGATCAAGTTTCGGGATGTTTCGGGGACTGGGTGGTCTATTCGCTGTCGCGTTCCGGGACCTGGCGCGAAATGTCTCATCCGCGTTTCTTGGAGATTTCCGGTGGCTCCGAGATACAGGATACCGTGATTTTCCGGGCTTTGCCTGCCGATACGGAATATTTGTTCCGGGTGAGTTACCCTACGTCGGCAGATGTGCAGGCTGAGCTTCGGGTGGTAACGCTTCCGGTATCGGACATAGAACTTCCGGTTTCTGACGAAACGAATCCGGTTGAGGCTGTTTATACTTTTGATGGCCGCCTGATATATCGTTCCGAAGCTTCAGAAAAGGTTGGGGATCATCTTTTGCCAAAGGGATTCTATCTGGTTCGTTTTCGGAACGGCCGAACAGAGAAAATATATCGGGATTGAACGAAAATAAATAATGTGGATATAAAATGATAAGACAATGGATTATTTAGCTCTAATTGATAAGTATTATGCTGATAATGAACCTTTGAAAGAAATTCTGCTGACGCATAGCCGCATGGTGGCCGACCGCTGCCTGCGCATTGCTCAGGCTCATCCGGAATTGAATCTGGATACGGCATTTCTCGAAGAAGCAGCGATGTTGCACGACATTGGTATATTTCTGACGAATGCACCGGGTATATCCTGTTTTGGGACACATCCTTACATTTGTCACGGTTATCTGGGAGCCGAACTGATGCGTCGGGAAGGCTTTCCGAAGCATGCCCGGGTCTGTGAACGGCATACTGGTACGGGGTTGACACTTCAGAATATTCTGGAGCAGAATTTACCTTTACCACATCAGGATTTTGTACCGGAGACACTTGAAGAACAGGTGGTTTGCTATGCCGATAAATTTTATTCCAAGACGCATCCCGACCGGGAGCGCAGTTATGAAAGATCGGTTCAGAGTTTACAGAAGTTTGGTGAGGCTGGAGTCGAGAAATTTGCCCGTTGGCATAAAATGTTTGCTTAATTAGAGATTATAAACAGGAAAAAGTCTGTTGATAAGCATATTTTATGTAATTTTGCGGCTGTTTAATTTGAATTTTCTAGAAAATATTCTTTTGAAAACAAAAGTTTTTATAATACTTTGGGCGGTCGGATCGTTCTGCACATTGGCTAATGGGCGGATGCAGGGGCGGTCTTCAAAGATTCCGGTGACGGAAGGCGACAGTGTTTTGGCTGCATCAGTTCGCGATAGCGGATTGGCGCATATTGATAGTCTGCGCAAACGGATTGCCGGATCAGATACGTTGGCTATAGCTGATTCTTTATTATCGGATACATTATTGTCTGATACCTTGCAAACAGATTCTGTTCCTGCTGATTCTGTGAAAAAAAGCAAATCGGCCCTGGATCAGCCGGTATCTTATTCGGCTACCGATTCCATGACTTATGAAGCGGGAATTTCCCGAGCGAACCTGTATGGTAGCGGCAAGGTGAATTATATGAATCTGGAGTTGCAGGCAGATTTGATTACGATGAATCTGGACAGTAGTATTGTTCATGCCATGGGGCGCAAGGATTCCACAGGTAAAGTGACCGGTGAGCCGCTCTTCAAACAAGGTTCGGATGAGTATGAACCGGAAAAAATCAGTTATAATTTCAAGTCGCAGAAAGCCTTTATCAATAACGTTTATACGAAGCAGGGTGAAGGATTCTTGATCAGTCAGGATTCGAAACGTGACAAGGAGGGTGTGATGTATGTGGCACACGGAAAGTATACGACATGCGATGCCCCTCATCCTCATTTTTATCTTGCTTTGACGCGGGCCAAGGTGCGTCCCGGTAAGGATGTTGTGTTCGGACCGGCTTACCTGGTGGTTGAGGATGTCCCTTTGCCTTTGGCTATTCCTTATGGTTTCTTTCCGTTCAATAAGAGTTATTCTTCAGGTTTTATCATGCCGACCTACGGTGATGAACTGAATCGTGGCTTTTATCTTCGTGATGGTGGTTATTATTTTGCCATCAATGATTTGATTGACCTGCAATTGAAGGGAGAGATCTATACCAAGGGATCTTGGGGGTTGAGTGCCCAGTCGAATTACAAGAAAAGGTATAAATTCTCTGGAAGTTTTTTTGCCAGCTATCAGAATACGGTCGAGGGTGAAAAGAATATGCCGGACTATTCCCGTTCGACCAGTTTCAAGGTGCAGTGGACACATCGCCAGGACGCCAAGGCTAATCCGGCTCAAAGTTTTTCGGCCAGTGTGAATTTTGCCACACAGAACTACGAGAGGAACAACTTGACCAGTATGTACGATCCGAGCAGTTATACGCAGAGTACACGTACTTCGAGTGTCAGCTATTCGCGAACATTTTCGGATATCGGTCTGACAATTTCCGGAAACTTCAATCTGTCGCAGAGTATGCGCGATTCGTCGATCTCCATGACGCTTCCGAGTTTGAATATTTCTTTGGCACGTTTCAATCCGTTCAAGAGAAAGAAGATGGTCGGCAAGGAACGCTGGTATGAGAAGATTGCTATCAGCTATACCGGTGAACTGAGCAACAGTATCAATACGAAAGAAAACTTGTTGCTGAAATCTAGCCTTTTACGTGACTGGAAGAATGGTATGAAGCATTATATTCCGGTCAGTGCTTCGTTTACTGTTGCTGATTACATCAATATCACACCTCAGTTTACTTTTACTGACCGAATGTATACCAACAAGATTAACCGGCATTGGGATCCGGAAACAAGGCGTGAAGTAGCCGATACGACGTGGGGATTCTATAATGTCTACGACTACAATATGAGTATTTCGGCCAGTACGAAACTCTATGGCTTTTATACGCCGCTGCCTAAGATTTTTGGAAAGAAAATCCAGACGATCCGTCACGTCTTCACACCAACGGTTCAGATGAGTTATAAACCTGATTTCGGAGCAGAGCGGTTCGGGTTCTGGGATACGTATGTGAAGACGGATGAAAACGGCAATGTATCGCAAGTGACTTATTCACCTTTTAGTCACGGAATGTATAGTGTGCCTACGCAAGGTAAAACGGGTAATATCTCGATGAGCGTTTCGAATAATGTGGAGATGAAAGTGCGTACGGACAAAGACTCTACCGGATATCGTAAAATCAGTCTGATTGATGAACTCGGAGCCAGTCTGAGTTATAATATGGCTGCCAAAACCAAACCTTGGAGTGACTTGAATACGAATATCCGAATCAAGCTTCCCTGGAATTATACATTCAGTCTGAATGCGGTATTCGCTACGTATGCATATGAATTTGACGAAAACGGTAACGTCCGTGTAGGCGATCGTACGGAGTGGTCGTATGGACGTTTTGGCCGATTCCAAGGTATGTCGCAAAGTCTTTCTTATACTTTTAATAATGAAACCTTTAAGAAACTGTTCGGATTGAAGCGCGATAAAAATAATACGGCGCAGAATAATTCAGAAGAAACGGAGGAACTGGATACCGATACTAATTTGGATCCCGAGATGCAGGCTGCACGCAAAGGAGCGGAGAAAAGTTCCAATTCGGGAGATCTGGACGAAGACGGTTATTTGAAATTCTCTTTGCCCTGGTCGTTTACGGTTTCTTATGGAGTCAGTATGCGTGAGAATACGGCTGCAAAGATCAATGAATTACGAATGCGCTATCCTTACAAGTTAACCCATACATTGAACTTCTCGGGTAATCTTCGGATTTCGGAAGGATGGAACATCAGTTTTTCATCAGGATGGGATTTCAATTATAAGCGTTTGTCCATGACAACGGCTTCCTTAAGCCGGGATTTGCATTGTTTTACGATGTCGGCCAGTGTCGTGTTGAGCCCGTATCGTTCGTATAACTTTAATTTTGCGGCGACAGCAGCTACCTTGGCTGATGTTCTGCGCTATAAGAAACAAAGTAGTTACAGTTCGAACATTGAGTGGTATTAATGGTCGAATTCATCAAAAAGACTGGGAAGAAACGTGCCGGATTGTTCTGCCGTTTCTTCCTTTATTATTTCTTCCTCATGGAAGCTCAGGTGCATCTGGTGGTGTACCCAGGGTTTCAGCATATAGGAACCTTTGGATGGGCCGCGCATAAAAGGAGATGCCGGGCGTTGGGTTTGCGACCAGAGATAGAAACGAATGGAAGCATATAGCTTGTTGAAATCAATGGCATTACAGAATAATCCGGTACGCCGGTTGTAGATTTGAAGGGCGATGAGACGCACCTGCAAACCGTTGGGGCCGGCATTGGAGAGTATTTCCAGAATGTCGTGGTGGTATTCGTTTCTCATGATTTCCGTATTTCTGTTTTGTGCTGATTGAACCTGAATAAACAAAGGTAGTGTGTTTTCGGTTATTCTGCAATGGAAAACAGTTTTTTTCCGTTACTTTTCTAGTGTTGAGGCTTTGCTGATTCAGGTTAAAGAAACATAAAGATTTGTAGTCCCGACGGATTATCGCTAATTTTGACTGATTATAACAATAATATAGAAGAATAATGAGATTAAGGTATATAGTTGCAGTCGGTGTGTTTTTTTCGTTAGCTTCGGCTGTATGGGCCCAGAAAATCAAAATCGGAAATTACCGGTTTAAAGACGGTGGAGAATATCTGGGTGAACTGGTTAAGGGAAAACCGAATGGAAGGGGGCGGACAGTCTATAAAAACGGTGATATTTACGATGGAGAATATGTAAAAGGCAAACGTCAGGGATTTGGCGTATATACCTTTCCTGACGGTGAGAAGTATGAAGGACAGTGGTTTATGGACCAGCAGCATGGTAAGGGTGCTTATTATTTTATGAATAATAACCGCTATGAAGGTTTCTGGTTCAAGGATTATCAGCAGGGCGAAGGTACCATGTATTATTATAATGGTGATGTTTATGTCGGCAACTGGCGTGGCGATATGCGTGAGGGACAGGGCACCTATACTTTTGCCGGGGGAGCCTATTACAAAGGTGAGTGGGCCAATGACCAGAAAAACGGGCGCGGGGTATTCGATTGGAATGACGGTTCAGTTTATGACGGGATGTGGCGTGACAATATGCGTAACGGAAAGGGGACATTCTATTATTCCGACGGCGACATCTATACCGGTGAATGGAAGGATGATATACAGCATGGTAAAGGTATTTATAAATTTCATAACGGCGATGTTTATGAAGGCGATTATGTGAGTGGTGAACGGACAGGTGAAGGGGTGTTTACTTTTGCCAATGGAAATAAGTATACTGGTGCCTTTAAAGCCGGTGAGCAGGATGGAAAGGGTACATACACCTGGAGTACGGGAGCTTCGTATACCGGAGATTGGGTCGCTAACCGTCGGGAAGGCCAGGGAAAATATACCTGGAGTAACGGCGATGTCTATGAAGGTCAGTGGAAAAGAGGGGAAATGGATGGTGAAGGCATTCTGAGGCTTGCCGACGGCAGCAAGTTCCGTGGCCAGTTTAAGAATGGTATGAAAAATGGTCCCGGAGTTCTGGTTGACAAGGACGGAAACCGCTTTGAAGGAGAATTTAAGGATGATGAACGTCACGGGCCATACGTTTTGAAAGACAAGAATGGAAATGTAATCAGTAAGGGGCGTTATGAACATGGCGTCCGTAAATAAAACGTCAAATACAGAAATATTTTAGTTTAAGAACAAATCAAGGGCAAAGATTTCTGACGCTTTGTGCTTTGGTTTGTTCTTATTTTTATATATTTGTGAAAAATTTATGTGATTTGAATCTAATCTGCAATCACTTTATAAAATCTTATTCTTATGGCTAAGACAACTAAAAGTGCGAAAAGCACAACCTTGAAACTGATTAAGGACGATCCTTGGTTGAAAGATTATGAGCCGGCTATTGCCGGTCGTCATCAGCATGCGCTGGATAAAATAAATCAGTTGACCAACAACGGGAAATCGACGTTGTCGGATTTTGCATCCGGATATTTATATTTCGGACTTCATAAAACAGACAAAGGATGGGTGTTCCGGGAGTGGGCGCCTAATGCAACACAAATATATTTGATCGGTGATTTTAATAATTGGCAGGAAAGCCCCAAATATCAGCTGAAACGGATTAAAGATAGCGGTAATTGGGAAATCAAGTTGCGCCCGACTGCGCTGAAACACGGCCAGCTTTTCAAACTGAAAGTTTATTGGGAAGGCGGTTGCGGAGAACGGATTCCGGCATGGGCCAGAAGAGTCGTTCAGGACGAACAGACCAAGATTTTCAGTGCGCAGGTATGGGATCCGGAGAAACCTTATGTGTTCAAGAAGAAGGCGTTCAAGATGAGTGCATCGGAACCTCTGCTCATTTATGAATGCCACATCGGTATGGCACAGGATGCTGAGAAAGTCGGTTCATACAATGAGTTCCGTGAAAACGTTTTACCGCGTATAGCTAAGGACGGATACAATTGTATTCAGATTATGGCCATTCAGGAACATCCTTATTATGGAAGTTTCGGTTATCACGTGTCAAGCTTCTTTGCCGCTTCCAGCCGTTTTGGAACACCGGAAGAATTAAAACAGCTGATAGACGAGGCGCACAGTATGGGAATCGGTGTGATTATGGATATTGTACATTCCCACGCCGTGAAGAATGAGATTGAAGGCTTGGGTAACTTTGCCGGAGATCCCTGCCAGTATTTCTATCCGGGCGGACGCCGGGAGCATCCGGCATGGGACAGCCTGTGTTTTGACTACGGACGTGACGAAGTGATTCATTTCCTGTTGTCGAACTGTAAATTCTGGATGGAAGAGTATAAGTTCGACGGATTCCGTTTCGACGGTGTGACTTCCATGCTGTATTACAGTCATGGCTTGGGCGAAGCTTTCTGTAACTATGCTGATTATTTCAACGGACATCAGGATGATAATGCCATTTGTTATTTGACTTTGGCCAACCAGTTAATCCATGAAGTAAATCCGCGTGCCATCACTATAGCCGAGGAAGTGTCTGGTATGCCAGGTCTGGCAGCACCATTCAAGAGTGGTGGTTATGGTTTTGATTACCGTATGGCTATGAATATACCGGATTATTGGATCAAGATCATTAAGGAGAAGAAAGACGAAGACTGGAAACCAAGCAGTATGTTCTGGGAAGTGACGAACCGTCGTGCTGATGAGAAAACAATTTCTTACTGTGAAAGCCACGATCAGGCACTCGTCGGTGATAAGACAATCATCTTCCGGTTGATTGATGCAGACATGTATTGGCATTTCAAGAAGGGCGACGAAAACTTCACTGTGGAGCGCGGTATCGCTTTGCATAAGATGATTCGTTTGCTGACCGCTTCGACCATTAATGGAGGATATCTGAACTTTATGGGTAATGAATTCGGACATCCGGAATGGATTGATTTCCCGCGTGAAGGTAATGGCTGGAGTTACAAATATGCACGTCGTCAATGGAATTTAGTCGATAATAAAGAGCTGTGTTTCCACTATTTGGGCGATTTTGATGAAGAAATGATCAAATTGATCAAGAGCAGTAAGAATTTCCAAAAATCACCTGTTGTAGAGATCTGGCATAATGATGGAGATCAGGTGCTTGCTTTTAGTCGGAATGATTTGGTGTTTGTCTTTAATTTCAGTTATAACCGTTCGTTTACGGATTATGGATTTATGACACCACAAGGAGCGTATGAGGTCGTTCTGAATACGGATAATCCTGCTTTCGGCGGTCACGGTTTGAATGATGATTCGATTCGTCATCTGACTATTTTTGATCCTTTGCTGGCCAAAGACGGTAAAGGTTGGCTGAAGCTTTATCTGCCGGCCCGTTCTGCAATGGTTCTGAAGAAAATAAAAGAATGATTCACGTAATCTTAGTGTAACGACATGCAAGAGAATCCCAATCAAAAGAGAGTCGCAAGGTGGATGAACCTGCTTTGCGGTTCTCTTTTCACCATCTTTTCTTTTTCTTATTTATATTTTTTACAGGCTGAGCTGATCGGAAGGGCGCAACACATCCTTTCGGGAGGAACGACGACGTATGCTCCGTTCATGGGGGCGGCTGTGCTTACATGTGTTGCTTTACTGTTGTCAGCTGGTATTCAAAAATTGTTAAAGTTGCCTGTCCGTTTTATTGCTTTGGCATTTTTCCCGTCTATGGGACTGTTGGGGTGGTTGACCGATATAACGCCCGTTATGACGGAGAACGGTTTGAGTCTGGGACTGTCCAATTATTGGGTGTTCCTGATCATGCTGGCTGTTTGGGGGGCGCTTGTTTTTGTCATCAAGCAGTTTCCGGATATCAAATCCCAATATATTCCTTTTATTTCAGCATTCTGGCCAAATTGTCTGATATTGTGCGTATTGTCTTTGTCTATAAATCTGTTGGGTAATATGGACGAACAATTACACGCCCGTTTGCGTGCAGAACGTTTTTTGAGTGAGGCTGATTATCGGAAGGTTCTGGATGTTGACCGGAAGAGTCTTCAGGTATCCAAACAGCTTACTGCCATGCGTGCTTTGGCATTGGCACATGAACAGGAAATGGGCGATGCTCTTTTTACTTTTCCGCAGGATTATGGCAGCAGCGGATTGCTTGTTGCTGATGCCGATTTGCTTGACTATGATACACTACAAGTTTATTTTCACCGGTACTGGCAAGCGGTTCCGGTTGGAAAGATTCAGTCGGATGCTCCTTTGTTTTTCGAAAAATTGTTGAAACGGCCGGATTGTGACACTTTGTCGTTGCGCGATTATTATTTATGTGCGCTGTTGCTTGAACGTAATTTGGATAAATTTGTTCTGGAACTACCTTCTTTTTATTGCGTAAATGATTCTTTGCCGCTTCATTATCGTGAGGCTATGGTGCTCTATAAAAATCTTCGACCGGAGGATTGTGAATATTCGGATGCCGAAGAAGAGGAGCAATTTGCAGCATTCAATGCATATTTGACGCCTTATGTGCATGAAACGGAACGTCGAAATTATGCACGCAGAAAATATGGCCGTACTTATTGGTACTATTATTTGTATCAGGCAGATTAAGTCTTTTTCGGATGTGGATGGAATGTTAATCGAGGTGAATATTATCAGATAAAGTTATTCTGAATGGGGCATATATTGTTTTTTTTATTAACTTTGCAAACTGAAAAAGTGGATAAGAAAATATATGAAAAGACATCAGGTGCTGCAAAATGGCCAATTAGCATTGTTTTCGATGCGGCAGGGAAGTTCTCCCGGCTTGGTTTTGATGTCTATGTTCCATTTTTCCTTTTTTGATTTCTCAAAAAGTCAAGTTGAATTTTTTAAGCATCAAATAGACCACCCTCGGTATTTATTTGCCGGGATGAGTGGTCTTTTTTGTAATTATAGATAACACAAAGAACACAGAACTATCTGCAATGAGAAATGTAACGCTAATCCTTGACGACGGGACCCGATTCAGTGGAAAGTCGTTCGGCTACGAAAAGCCAGTAGCAGGTGAGGTCGTATTCAACACGGCCATGATGGGTTATCCTGAGAGTCTGACAGATCCTTCTTATGCCGGTCAGTTGATGACGCTCACTTATCCTTTGGTTGGAAATTACGGTGTCCCGGCGTTTACTTTTGAAGATAACGGTCTGGCTACATTCATGGAAAGCGACCGGATTTATGCTTCTGCCATTATTGTCAGTGATTACAGCACAGAGTATTCGCATTGGAATGCCAAGGAAAGTCTTGCCGACTGGCTGAAACGTGAGCAGGTTCCTGGTATAACGGGTATTGATACGCGTGAATTGACGAAAATATTGCGCGAACATGGAGTCATGATGGGTAAGATCGTTTTTGACGATGCTCCAGACCAGATACCGCATGCCGATTATAGTGGCGTGAATTTTGTCGACCAGGTTTCTTGCAAAGAGGTGATTCGTTACAATGAAGGTGCAGGTAAGAAAGTCGTATTGTTGGATTGCGGTGTGAAGCACAACATTATCCGTTGTCTGATAAATCGTGGTGTGGAAGTGATCCGTGTGCCCTGGAATTATGATTTCAATCAATTGGAATTCGACGGACTGTTCCTTTCCAACGGTCCCGGTGACCCGGATACATGCGAAGAGGCGGTAGTCAATATCCGTAAGTTTCTGGCTAATCCGACTGTACGTCCGTGTATGGGTATTTGTATGGGTAATCAGTTGTTGAGCAAGGCAGCCGGTGCCCGTATTTACAAATTGAAGTATGGTCATCGCAGTCACAATCAGCCGGTGCGCATGGTGGGTACAAACAAATGTTTCATTACAAGCCAGAATCATGGCTATGCTGTCGACAGTGATACACTTGGACAAGACTGGGAACCTTTGTTCGTGAATATGAACGACGGTTCAAACGAAGGAGTACGGCATAAGAGCAATCCTTGGTTCAGTGCACAGTTCCATCCCGAAGCGTGCAGCGGTCCGGTTGATACAGAGTTCTTGTTTGATGATTTCATAAAATTACTTTAATTAGATTAGCATCCATGGTAGATAAAGATATAAAGAAAGTCCTGCTTCTGGGTTCAGGCGCATTGAAGATCGGTGAGGCAGGTGAGTTTGACTACTCAGGTTCTCAGGCATTAAAAGCGCTGAAGGAAGAAGGTATTGAGACGGTTTTGATCAATCCGAACATTGCTACGGTTCAAACCAGCGAAGGTGTGGCCGATCAGATTTATTTCTTGCCGGTTACTCCGTTTTTTGTTGAGAAAGTCATTGCCAAGGAGCAACCTCAGGGTATCTTGCTCGCATTTGGAGGCCAGACTGCGCTGAACTGTGGTGTAGCCCTGTATCAGTCCGGTGTGCTGGAGAAATATAATGTCCGTGTGTTAGGTACTCCGGTGCAGGCAATTATCGACACTGAGGACCGTGAACTTTTCGTCAAGAAACTTGATGAAATCGATGTGAAAACCATCAAGAGTCAGGCTTGCGAGAATATCGAAGAGGCACGCAAGGCTGCACTGGATTTGGGGTATCCGGTGATTATTCGTGCTGCTTATGCGCTGGGTGGTCTGGGTTCCGGTTTTTGCGATAACGAGGAAGAGCTGAACAAACTGGCGGAAAAAGCTTTCTCTTTCTCTCCCCAGGTATTGGTCGAGAAGAGTCTGAAAGGCTGGAAAGAAATTGAATATGAGGTGGTCCGTGATAAATATGACAACTGTATCACGGTATGTAACATGGAGAATTTCGATCCGCTGGGTATCCATACCGGTGAGAGTATCGTGATTGCTCCGTCGCAGACACTGACCAACTCGGAATATCATAAGTTGCGTGCTCTGAGTATCAAGATTGTGCGCCATATCGGTATTGTCGGTGAGTGTAACGTGCAGTATGCCTTCGATCCGGAATCTGAAGATTACCGCGTGATTGAAGTGAATGCCCGTCTGAGCCGCTCATCTGCCCTGGCTTCCAAGGCTACAGGCTATCCTTTGGCTTTCGTTGCTTCCAAGCTGGGTATGGGCTATGGCTTGTTTGAGCTGAAAAACTCGGTTACGAAGACGACCTCGGCTTTCTTCGAACCCGCCCTGGATTATGTCGTATGTAAGATTCCGCGTTGGGACTTGGGTAAGTTCCGTGGAGTAGACCGCGAGTTGGGTTCTTCCATGAAGTCTGTGGGTGAAGTTATGGCGATTGGCCGTACTTTCGAAGAAGCTATTCAGAAAGGCTTGCGTATGATCGGGCAGGGTATGCACGGTTTTGTGGAGAACAAAGAACTCCAGATCGAAAATATCGATGCCGCTTTGCGTGAGCCGACCGACAAACGTATCTTCATCATCTCTAAGGCCATGTCGAAAGGCTATACCGTGGACCAGATCCATGAGCTGACTAAAATCGACAAATGGTTCCTGCAAAAGCTGGAGAATATCAAGCAGACCTCCCGCGAATTGCATGCCTGCAAGAATATCAACGTGATGAGTAACGAACTTTTGCGTAAAGCCAAGATTCAGGGATTCACGGACTTCCAGATTGCGCGTGCGCTGGGTATGGAAGAAGAGATGGATATGGAAGATGCCACATTAGTAATCCGCAACCGTCGTAAGGTGGCCGGTATTGTTCCTGTCGTAAAGCAGATCGATACCCTGGCAGCCGAATATCCGGCACAGACCAATTATCTGTATCTGACTTACAGCGGCGTGGGCAACGACATCAAATACGAACAGGACAAGCGCAGCATCGTGGTGCTGGGTTCCGGAGCTTACCGTATCGGTTCTTCCGTTGAGTTTGACTGGTGTGGCGTGCAGGCCTTGAATACCATCCGTAAGGAAGGTTTCCGTTCGGTGATGATTAATTATAACCCTGAGACCGTTTCTACGGACTACGATATGTGCGACCGCCTTTATTTCGATGAGTTGACTTTCGAGCGTGTGATGGATATTCTTGATATGGAATGCCCGCATGGCGTGATTGTCTCTACCGGTGGTCAGATTCCGAACAACCTGGCTGTCCGTCTGGATGAACAGCATATTCCAATATTGGGAACAACGGCCAAAAGTATCGACAATGCCGAAGACCGTGAGAAGTTCTCGGCGATGTTGAACCGCATTCATGTAGACCAGCCGGAGTGGAGTGCACTGACCAGCATGGAGGATGTCAACGAGTTTATTGCAAAGGTTGGTTTCCCGGTTTTGGTCCGTCCGTCTTATGTGCTTTCCGGTGCGGCGATGAATGTATGTTCTAATCAGGATGAGTTAGAGCGTTTCTTGAAGTTAGCAGCGAATGTGTCTCAGAAACACCCGGTTGTGATCAGCAAATTCCTGCTTGATGCCAAGGAGGTAGAACTGGATGCCGTAGCGCGAAACGGAGAGATTCTGGCCTATGCCATCAGCGAACACATCGAATATGCCGGTGTGCATTCCGGTGATGCAACCATCCAGTTCCCGGCTCAGAAATTATACGTTGAGACCGTGCGCCGGATTAAGAAAATATCCGGAGAGATTGCCCGCGAACTGAAGATCAGCGGTCCGTTCAATATCCAGTTCCTGGCTAAGGACAACGATATCAAAGTGATTGAGTGTAATTTGCGTGCGTCCAGAAGTTTTCCGTTTGTCAGCAAGGTGCTCAAGATCAACTTTATCGAACTTGCTACACGCGTTATGCTCGGCTTGCCGGTAGAGAAACCGAACAAGAGTCTTTTCGATTTCGACTATGTCGGCATCAAAGCCAGCCAGTTCTCATTCAACCGTTTGCAAAAGGCCGACCCGGTATTGGGAGTTGACATGGCTTCTACCGGTGAGGTCGGTTGTCTGGGCGACGATACGAGCAATGCCCTGATGCAGGCTATGCTTTCTGTAGGCCAACGCATTCCGGCCAAGAATATTCTCCTGTCAACGGGTGGTGCCAAGCAGAAGGCTGCCATGCTTGATGCTGCGCGTACCCTTAAGGAACATGGCTACAATATCTATGCTACGGGAGGTTCCAGCCGCTATCTGACGGAAAACGGTGTTGAGAATACTTTGGTATATTGGCCCAGTGAGGAAGGACAGCCTCAGGCGCTCGATATGTTGCATAAGAAGCAAATCGACATGGTGGTGAACATTCCGAAAAACCTGACAGCAGGTGAATTGAGTAATGGTTACAAGATACGTCGTGCTGCCATCGACTTGAATATTCCTCTGATTACGAACGCTCGTTTGGCGAGTGCGTTTATTCATGCATTCTGTAAGATCAAGATGGACGATATCGTAATCAAGAGCTGGTCTGAATATAAATAATTGAATATGTAATCATGAGCTTTGACATCATTTTCGTGTCGCTTTGTCTGGTTGCAATGGTCGCTACATTAGTTAGCGACCGCATGCGGCCAGGCATGGTGCTTTTTTCGGTAGTAGTGCTTTTTTTGTGTGCCGGAATCATTTCGCCGAAGGAATGCCTGGAAGGTTTTTCCAATAAGGGAATGATTACGGTGGCCTTGTTGTTTTTAGTGAGCGAAGGTATTCGGCGAAGTGGCATTCTGGAGCAGTTTATCTGCCGGTTGCTTCCTTCCCGGCGGTGTAGTGTGGCCAAGGGAAATGCCTGCATGCTGCCGATTATTGTCTTTATCTCTGCTTTTCTGAACAATACACCGGTCGTTGTTATCTTTGCACCGATCATCAAAAACTGGGCACGCCGGCTGAAACTGCCACCAACCAAATTTTTGATTCCACTTTCGTATGCGACAATTCTTGGTGGAATGTGTACGCTGATCGGTACGTCGACTAATCTGGTGGTCGATGGTATGGTTCAGGATGCCGGTTACAAAGGTTTTACCATATTCGAGTTGGGTAAGGTCGGTGTGATCATTGCTGTTGTCGGCGTGCTTTATCTGGTGTTTTTTTCAGCCCGTTTATTACCGTCGGTCAGTTCGAAAGATGATGATATTGAAGAATCCAGCGAATCTGGCGATGTGATTCGTGTCGAAGCTGTTTTGGGTGCCCGTTTTCCCGGAAACGGAAAATCCTTGCGTCAGTTCAATTTTAACCGGCATTATGGAGCTACTGTGCGTAGCCTGCATCGGAACGGTGTACGGTTGCAGGGCAACTGGATGGATGTCCCTTTGAGCGCCAATGATACGCTGGTACTCGAGACGGATCAGTCGTTTATCCCGACCTGGGGCGACAGCCGTGTCTTCCTGATGCTTTCCGTCATGGATGCCGAACCGGAAATGGCGAAGAAGAAACGTCATTTTGCGGTGATTCTTCTGGCCTTTATGATTATTGGCGCAACAATCGGCGAATTGCCTTTTATGGAGCGGTTATTCCCGAATGTGAAACTGGATATGTTCTTTTTTGTCTGTGTCACGACGGTGATTATGGCCTGGACCAACATGTTTTCGCCCAAGAAATACACTAAATTTATTTCCTGGGACGTACTGATTACGATAGCCTGCGCCTTTGCCATCAGCAAGGCTATGATAAACTCCGGTTTTGCCGATCTGATAGCCGAGTATTGTATCGGTCTGACTGATTCTTTCGGGCCGCATGCTCTGTTGGCTCTGATTTTTTTGATAACGAATCTGTGTACCGAACTGATTACGAACAATGCAGCTGCTGCCTTGAGTTTTCCAATCGCATTAGCTGTTGCCAACAAGCTAGGTGTCGACCCGACACCGTTCTTCGTGGTGGTCTGTATAGCGGCATCCGCTTCGTTCTCCACGCCGATCGGGTATCAGACAAATCTGATTGTTCAGGGTGTCGGAGGCTATAAATTTACAGATTTTGTCAAAATCGGTTTGCCATTAAATATAATTGTATTTATTTTGTCGATCATATTGATTCCCATGTTCTGGGAATTCTAAATTATAAAAGAGAAGAAACATGTCTGAAGCAACCAATATTTATCCGATTTACGACCGGATGCTTTCACGTGCCGACAAGGAGGCACTTCTGAAACAGCGTGGCGTGATGATCTGGTTTACGGGGCTTTCCGGCTCCGGAAAAAGTACGGTAGCGCTTGGCGTGGAGCGTGAGCTGCACCGTCGGGGCATTCTTTGCCGTATTCTCGACGGCGACAATATCCGTAGCGGTATTAACAAAAACTTAGGTTTTTCGGCTGAGGACCGCAAGGAGAACATCCGCCGCATTGCCGAGGTCGGCAAACTGTTTGTCGATACGGGTATCGTCACTTTAGCCGCATTCATCAGTCCGACCAATGAATCACGCCGGATGGCCTGCGACATCATCGGGGCCGACGATTTCAAGGAAGTCTATATCAGTACGCCAATCGAGGTTTGTGAGGCCCGCGACGTCAAAGGGCTTTATGCCCGTGCGCGCCGTGGCGAAATCAAAAATTTTACAGGCGTCAGTGCCCCTTTCGAAGTACCCGAGAGTCCGGCCTTGTCGCTCGATACGTCAAAACTTTCGCTGGAGGAATCCGTAAATCAGGTTTTAACACTCATATTGCAGAACAACAAATAAGAAAGATATATTATGGCAGAATACAAATTAAGTCATCTGCAGGAACTCGAGGCTGAGTCGATCCACATCATCCGTGAGGTGGCTGCCGAGTTTGAAAATCCTGTAATGCTCTATTCCATCGGAAAGGATTCATCCGTTATGGTCCGTCTGGCCGAGAAGGCATTTGCTCCCGGAAAGGTACCTTTTCCGTTGATGCATATTGATTCCAAGTGGAAATTCAAGGAGATGATTGAATTCCGCGACAGTTACGCCAAGAAGTATGGCTGGGATCTGATCGTCGAATCCAATATGGAAGCCTTTAATGCCGGCGTCGGTCCGTTTACCCACGGCAGTAAGGTACACACTGACCTGATGAAGACCAAGGCGTTGCTCGACGCGCTCAACAAATATAAGTTTGATGCCGCATTCGGCGGTGCCCGTCGCGACGAAGAGAAGAGCCGTGCAAAGGAGCGTATTTTCTCTTTCCGCGACCAGTTCCAGCAGTGGGACCCGAAAAATCAGCGTCCGGAGCTTTGGGACATTTACAACAGCCGCGTTCATAAGGGGGAGAGTATCCGTGTGTTCCCGTTGAGTAACTGGACCGAGCTCGACATTTGGCAGTATATCCGTCTGGAGAACATACCGATTGTGCCGCTATATTTTGCCAAGGAGCGTCCGGTGGTGAACATCGACGGACAGTTGATTATGCCCGACGACGACCGTCTGCCGGAAAAATACCGTGATCAGATCGAGATGAAGAAAATCCGTTTCCGCACGCTGGGCTGCTGGCCGCTGACCGGTGCCATCGAGAGCGAGGCCGACACGATTGAGAAGATTGTGGAAGAAATGATGACCACAACCAAGAGCGAGCGTACCACCCGTGTGATCGACTTCGATCAGGAGGCATCCATGGAACAGAAGAAACGTGAAGGTTATTTCTAATTGGAAGGAGGACATTTATGGCTACACAGAATATCAAAGAATTTTTAGACCAGGACGAAAAGAAAGACCTATTGCGTCTGCTCACAGCCGGTTCGGTCGACGATGGTAAGTCCACTTTGATCGGACGTCTGCTTTTCGACAGTAAGAAACTGTATGAAGACCAGCTTCAGGCATTGGAGCGCGACAGCAAGCGTGTGGGTAATGCCGGCGAGCATATCGACTATGCCCTTTTGCTCGACGGACTGAAGGCCGAACGTGAGGAAGGAATCACCATTGATGTGGCTTACCGCTATTTCTCGACAAACCAGCGTAAGTTCATCATTGCCGACACTCCGGGACACGAGCAGTATACCCGCAATATGATTACCGGCGGTTCGACAGCTAATCTGGCCATTATTCTTGTTGATGCCCGTACCGGAGTCATCACGCAGACGCGCCGTCATACCTTCCTGGTTTCATTGCTTGGCATCAAGCACATCGTGCTCGCGGTGAACAAGATGGACCTGGTTGATTTCGACAAGCAGGTGTTCGACCGGATTGTGGCGGAATACCGGAAACTGACCGACGCCTTGCAGATTGAGGACGTCACCTGTTTCCCGCTTTCAGCGCTCGACGGCGACAATGTGGTGGAGAAATCCGATCGCACCCCCTGGTACGACGGTCCGGCCTTGCTCGACTTCCTCGAAACGGTACCCGTACATACAGACCACAACATGACTGATTTCCGCTATCCGGTGCAGTACGTGTTGCGCCCGAACCTTGATTTCCGTGGTTTCAGCGGCAAGATTGCTTCCGGTGTGATTCGCAAAGGAGATGAAATCATGGCTTTGCCTTCCAAGAAGACTTCGCGCGTCAAGAGCATCGTGACCTATGACGGCGAACTCGACGAAGCTTTCTGTCCGCAGTGTGTCACCATTACGCTCGAGGACGAGATCGATATTTCCCGTGGCGAGATGCTCGTACGTCCGGATAACCTGCCCGAGATCGGCCGTCATTTCGAAACCATGCTCGTCTGGATGGACGAGGAGCCGATGGACCGCAAGAAGCAGTTCTACCTGAAACATAACACCAATACGACACGTGCTACGGTCGATGATATCTGCTATCAGGTTGATGTGAACACCATGGAACAGCATCCGGCCGACGGCTTCAAGCTCAACGAAATCGGTCGTGTGCACATCACGACGGCCAAACCGCTTTTCTTCGACGCCTACAAGACCAACAAGGCAACCGGTTCGTTTATCCTGATCGATCCGATTACGAACAACACCAGCGCCGTAGGTATGATTATCGGTCCGACGGCTGCAGACGAAGTGCAGACCGAGGATCTGCCCGAACTGAATCTGCCGAAACTCGGTATCGGTCCGGAACACTACGAAGCCATCGAGAAGGCCGTGAAAGACTTGAGCCGTCAGGGCATTGCCATCAACATCATCAAATAAACCGTTATCACTATGGGACTATTGGAATTCAGTAAATTGCCGGTCAACACACTGGTAGGCGCCGACTGGAAGACCTTTCAGGAAATGACGCGCGGCCAGCAGATCGACGGCCCCTACAAAAATAAATACTATCTCACCAAAGGCGTATGCCGTCTGCTGAGTCTGCTCGTTCCGCTTCAGGACCGACTTTACCGCAAGCATCTTGAGGCAAAGCCTTTGCAGAACGACCCCGTGTTCATTTTAGGACACTGGCGCAGCGGCACGACGTTCGTGCACAACATTTTCGCCCAAGACAAACATTTCGGCTATACCACGACCTATCAGACCGTGTTTCCGCATCTGATGATGTTCGGACAGCCGATGTTCAAGAAGACCATGGGCTGGCTGATGCCCGACAAGCGTCCGACCGACAACATGGAGCTGGCTCCCGATCTGCCACAGGAAGAAGAGTTTGCCCTGTCGAACATGATGCCTTATTCCTACTACGACTTCTGGTTCTTCCCGAAACGCATGCAGGAATATTGCGACAAGTATCTGACGTTCGAGAAGATTACGCCCGAAGAACTCCGTGTGTTCAAGGAAACGTTCCTGAAACTGGTCAAGATTTCGCTCTGGAACACCGGCGGCACCCAGTATCTGTCCAAGAATCCGCCGCACACCGGCCGTGTTCAGGCTTTGGTCGAGATGTTCCCGAATGCGAAGTTCATCTACTTGATGCGTAATCCTTACACCGTGTTCGAAAGTACGCGCAGTTTCTACAACAATACCATTAAGCCGCTCGAACTGCAGCACTTCAGCGAGGAGGAGATGGAGGTCAACATTCTGGAATCCTACACCAAGCTTTATCAGGCCTACGAAAAGCAAAAGCAGTTCATCCCCGAAGGAAACCTTTATGAGGTGAAGTTTGAGGAATTCGAGGCCGATGCTCTGGAGACTACACGTAAGATCTACGAACAGCTTCAGATTCCGGGATGGGAAGAAGCCCATCCGGCCATCGAAGCCTATGTAGGCAAGAAGAAAGGCTATAAGAAGAACAAATACGAATATAAGCCACGCACCGTGCAGCTCGTCAATCAGCACTGGGGTTATGCCCTGAAAGACTGGAACTACGAAGTGCA